>NZ_CM195538.1:4762500-5067400 GCF_043195095.2 Roseixanthobacter glucoisosaccharinicivorans
TCTGATTGAAGAATTCGAGCGCCGCTTCGGCGTCCACATTCCGCTCATCCGGCGCGAGCACGTGGCCGGGTTTTATGCCCGTAGGCCGGTCTGGCTGATCAAGAATCTCGGAATCGAGCGCATCCGCGCCGAGATCGGCAAGATGGAGGAGGATTCCGCCCGCTTCTATCTCGAAGCCGCAAAACGCGCGAGCGATACCGGCACGCGCCGCCTGCTCGGAGACCTCGCTACCCAGGAACAAAATCATCAGGCCATTGCGGAAGAACTCGAGGCCGCCAACCGGCCCGACGACGTGAAGGCCGAGGAAGAGGGCCGCGCCCGGCGTCAGTTCGTGCTGACCTGGGTGCAGCCGGGCCTGGCCGGATTGATGGACGGCTCGGTCTCCACCCTTGCTCCAATCTTTGCCACCGCCTTCGCCACGCAGAATTCGCAGACCACCTTGCTGGTGGGTCTTGCAGCCGCGGTCGGGGCGGGCATTTCCATGGGCTTTACCGAAGCCGCCCACGACGATGGCGTGATTTCAGGCCGCGGCTCGCCCATCAAGCGGGGCATCGCATCCGGGGTGATGACGGCGGTCGGTGGGCTTGGGCACGCCTTGCCCTATCTGATCCCGGAGTTCTGGACCGCCACTTCCCTCGCGGTCATCGTGGTGTTCATCGAATTGTGGGCCATCGCCTGGATTCAGAACCGATATATGGAGACGCCGTTCGTGCGGGCGGTGTTCCAGGTCGTGCTCGGCGGCGCACTGGTGCTCGCCGCCGGCATCCTCATTGGCAGTGGCTGAGGCGGTCCACCCGGTTGGATCCGCTGCGCGCGGTCGTCATTGCACCCGTTCGACCGCAATTGCCGTCGCCTCGCCGCCGCCGATGCACAAAGCGGCGACGCCTTTCGTCATGCTACGCCGCTCCAGCGCATGCAGCAGGGTGACGATCAACCGCGCACCGGTGGCCCCGATAGGGTGGCCGAGCGCGCAGGCGCCGCCGTTGACATTGAGCTTCTCGCGCGGGATCGAGAGATCGTGCTGCGCCGCCATGGCGACGGCGGCGAACGCTTCGTTGATCTCGAACAGGTCCACATCTTCCACGCTCCAGCCGGTCTTGGCGAGCAGCTTTCGGATCGCCGGTATCGGGGCGGTCGTGAACCAGGCCGGATCCTGGGAATGGGTGGCGTGGGCCTTGATTTCCGCCAGGATCGGCAGGCCCTCGCGCGCGGCGATCGAGCGGCGCGTGAGGATCAAGGCGGCAGCCCCGTCCGCATTTGCCGAGGAACTTGCGGCGGTGATGGTGCCGTCCGGGCGGAAGGCTGGCTTGAGCCCAGGGATCTTCTCGGGCGAGACCTTAAGGGGATTTTCGTCGTCCTCGATCAGCAGGTCGCCGCCCTTGGCTTTCAACGCATACGGGGCGATCTCCGCCTTGAAATCGCCGTCGGCAATGGCGCGACGGGCGCGGGTCAAGGTCTCGATCGCGTAGGCGTCCTGGTCGGCGCGGGTGAATTGATAGGCCTGCGCCGTTGCCTCGCCGAAATCGCCCATGGGCCGCCCGCCTTCATAGGCATCCTCGAGCCCGTCCAGCATCATATGGTCGAGCACCTGGGCATGGCCGGCACGATATCCGGCGCGCGCCTTCGGCAGCAGGTAGGGCGCGTTCGACATGGATTCCATGCCGCCCGAAACGACGATCTCGGCCGATCCGGCGGCAATCAGGTCATGCGCAAGCATGGTCGCCTTCATGCCCGAGCCGCACACCTTGTTGATGGTGGTTGCGCCGGTTGCATCGGGCAGGCCGCTGCCGCGCGCCGCCTGGCGCGCCGGCGCTTGCCCCTGCCCAGCGGGCAGCACACAGCCCATGAGCACTTCGTCGATGCGGTCGGCTGAAAGGCCAGATCGCTCAAGCGCGGCACTTATGACATGCGCGCCGAGCTGGGGCGCCTGGGCGTGGGCGAGCGCGCCGAGAAAGCGGCCGAGCGGCGTGCGAACCGCGGAAACAATCACGATGGGATCGGAATGGGCGGGCATGATGCGGCCTCCGTTGCAAGCCGAAGTCCTATTCGGCGGGAACCGGGGCGGGGATCACGTCCGCGCCCCTGCGTTTGAGGGTCACCAGCAGCGCCGCCGCGATCAGGCACAGCGCGCCAGCGATGAAGAAGGCTGGCAGATAGCTTGAAAGCACGGTGCGCGAGACGCCGGCGCCGAATGCGGCAGTCGCCGCGCCGATCTGGTGGCCGGCGAAGATCCAGCCGAACACGAGGTTCGCCTTTTCCCGTCCAAAGCGCTCGGCGGTCAGCTTCACCGTTGGTGGCACGGTGGCCACCCAGTCGAGCCCGTAGAACACGGCGAAAATGGAGAGGCCGTAGAAGGTGAAATCGGAAAACGGCAGATACAGCAGGGAGAGGCCCCGCAGGCCGTAATACCAGGCGAGCAGCCAGCGGTTGTCATAGCGATCCGATAGCCAGCCCGACCCCACCGTGCCGATGAAATCGAACACGCCTATCACCGCCAGCATGCTGGCCGCGCTGACTTCCGGAACGCCGAAATCCGCGCACAGGGGAATGAGATGGGTCTGGATCAGGCCGTTGGTGCTGGCGCCGCAGATGAAGAATGTCGCGAACAACACCCAGAATACGCGGGATTTCGCGGCAAGACGCAGCGCCTCCAGCGCCGCCATGGCCACTGAGCGGGGCGGGCCGAGGGGCGCGGGCGCCGGGCCGGTGTCCCCATAGGCGAAGAGCCCAAGGTCGGAGGGGCGATCGCGCATCAAAGCAAGCACAGCAAGCCCGGCGAGGGCCAGCATGAAGCACAGCAGCGCCAGCGCGACGCGCCAGCCATAATGCTCGGAGAGCATGGCGAGCGCGGGCATGAACACCAATTGCCCGGTGGCCGAGCTTGCCGTCAGCAGGCCAATCACCAGTCCGCGCCGGTGGGAGAACCAGCGGGTGGCGACGGTCGCGCCCAGCACCAGGGCGGTCATGCCGGTGCCGAAGCCGACCACGACGCCCCACAGGAGAATCAATTGCCACACCTGCGTCATCGCCAGCGAAAGCAGCAATCCGGCTCCGACGAGGCCGAGCGAGCACAGAACGATGCGGCGCAGGCCGAAGCGGTTGAGCAGCGCGGCGGCGAACGGACCCATGAGCCCGAACAGAAGCAGCCGCACCGCCATCGCGGCGGATATCTCGGAGGTGGACCAGCCGAATTCGCGCTGCAGCGGCAGCAGCAGAACCCCCGGAGCCCCAACCGCGCCGGCGGCGCTCAGCATGGTGAGGAAGGTGACGCCGGCGACCACCCAGCCATAATGAATGTTACGGGCCGCAAGATAGGCGGCGAGGCGGTTTGACAGCATCAGGACGGCTCCGCGACGGCGAGACGGCTCGCACGGGAATAATGATGACAAGCATCATGTTTGAGTATAAATTATGAATATAATGATTAAAGTCAAGCCGAGCGTTCCCCGCAGAACGCGGCCCTGGCTGCGGAGGCAGGTGGCGCAGGGGAGGGTGTCCCTATGAAGGTTTCAAAGGAGAGGGCGGCCGAACATCGCGCCGCAATCATCGCCGCGGCCGCGCGCCTGTTCCGCGAACGCGGATTCGACGGCGTGGGCGTGGCGGAAATCACCCGCGCCGCCGGCCTTACCCATGGCGGCTTCTACGGTCATTTCGCGTCCAAGGATGCGCTCGCAGTCGAGGCGTTCGATGCCGCCTTCGCGCGCAGTGTGAAGCGAGTTACCGCGCGCGCCGCTCCCGGAGGCGGGGGCTTGCCGCGCTACCTGGAGTCCTATCTCTCCCTGGCCCATCGCGACGCCCCGCAGGAGGGGTGCCCCATGGCCGCGGTCGCAACCCAGGTGGACCAGCAGGACGCCAAGGTGCAGCAGGGCTTCACCACGGGCATTGAGGCTTATATCGCCGCGTTCGAAAGCCTTTTGCCGCAGAACGGCGCGAAAAATCACACCAGCCGCCGGGCGCGCGCGATGCTCATGGTTTCCGCCCTCGTGGGCGGCATGGCGCTCGCCCGCGCGGTCGCCAGGAGCGATGCGTCCTTATCCCAGGAGATATTGGAGGGCGTGCACGCGCAATTGCTCGCTCTTGCGGAGGCGGAGACGTCCGCCTGACCGCTGCCATGGCGGGCGCCGAAGGCCCACGCCCTCAGGCCGCCGCGGCCAGTTCCTCGTCCTCGTCGGTGGTGCCGGCGTCCACATTCTCGCCTTCCCATTTGGCGACCACGGTGGTGGCGATGCCATTGCCGAGCACGTTGGTCGCCGAGCGCCCCATGTCGAGAAACTGATCCACGCCGAGCACCAGCAGCAGGCCCGCCGCCGGCAGGTGGAACATCTCCAGCGTCGCCGCCACCACCACCAGCGAGCCGCGCGGAACCGCGGCCATGCCCTTGGAGGTGATCATCAGCGTCAGCAGCATGACGATCTGCTGGGTGGTGGAAATCTCCATGCCATAGGCCTGGGCGATGAACATCACCGCGAAGGTCGAATACATCATCGACCCGTCGAGATTGAACGAATAGCCGAGCGGCAGCACGAAGCTGACGATCTTTTCGCTCACCGGCACCTTCTCCAGCTGGCGCATCATGCTGGGATAGGCGGCTTCGCTCGACGCGGTGGTGAAGGCCACCACGAACGGCGCGCGCACCAGGCTCACCACCCGCAGCGCGGTCTTGCCGAGAATCGCATAGCCCACGGCCACCATCACCAGCCACAGGATGAACAGGCTGAAATAGAACGAGGCCATGTATCGGCCGTAGCTCAACAAAATGCCCGGTCCATGCTCGGTGACGGTCGCCGCCATGGCCGCGAACACCGCGATCGGCGCGAGCGCCATCACATAGCCGGTGATCTTCAGCACTACGTGGGAGGCTTCCTCGATCAAGCCCACAAGCACCTTCGCCTTGTGCCCGGCGGATGCGGCGGCAAGGCCGAACAGGATCGCGAACACGACGATCTGCAGCACCTCGTTATTGGCGAGCGCGCCCACCGCGCTATCGGGCACCGCGTGCTTGATGAAATCGCGCAGCGAGAAGTTTGCCTCCTGCACGCCGGTCGCGGTGTTCACGGCCGGCAGCGGAATATTCAGCGCATGGCCCGGCTGCAGCAGGTTGACCATGATGAGGCCGATGAACAGCGACACCAGCGAGGCGGTGATGAACCAGACCATCGCCTTGCCGCCCACGCGGCCGATGGTCTTCATGTCGCCCATATGGGCGACGCCGGCCACCAGCGAGGTGAACACCAGCGGGCCGATGATCATCTTGATCAGCCGCAGGAAGATTTCGGTCAGCAGGGAGATGTGATCGGCGATCTGGCGGGCCGTGTCAGGGTCGGGCCAGAGCATGTGATTGGTGTAGCCGACGACGATGCCGAGCACCATCGCGATGCCGATATAGACCGTGAGTTTGTGCTTCACGCCGTCCCCCAATCCCCGGCCGGCGTCCAAGCGCCGGCTGCCCCCCACAGGCCCTGCGAAATTTGCATTCCCGTTGAATTGTGTCGAGCCGTTTGCGCGGCCAATTGGGCGGTGCGCGACACTGTCCGCGCCAGGGTGGCCAAAATGGCACGCCAGCATTTCCAGAGCTTTAGCTTCATGAAACGTTAAGCGCGATTGCCCCCGTGGATGGACGCGCGGCGCCCGCGCCGGTACAATGCCCGCGAAAAGGGAGGCTGACGGGCAGCACATTTTGCGGAATGCTCCATGGCGGCCAATGTCGCGAAACATTGCCCCTTGCGCGGCGGCGCTCCGCGGGTCCTGCCTTTCCGGCCTCCTGTTGCTGGGATGCTTCTTTACGTCCGCCGCCCTGGCCCAGGCCCCCTCCGCGCCATCCGCCCCGCCGTCTCAAGCCGCCCCGCCCGCGCCGGCCGATAACGCCGCCACCTTCTTCGACCGCGCCATGGCCTGGTTTGATCCCGACCGCGCCAAGGACGAGGCACCGGCGGCGGATGCGGTGCCCTATACCGTGACCTTCGACGTCACCGGCGATGCCGACCTGAAATCCAACGTGTCGGCCGCATCCAATCTCGAATCCCTCAAGCGCAACGCACCCTCCGGCGCCGCTGGCCTGGTACGGCGGGCGCTGGCGGATCGCGACCGCATCATCGCTGCATTGTACGCGCAGGGCTATTATGCCGGCACGATAACCATTCTCGTGGCCGGCCGCCCACCTGACGCGCTGGACGTGTTTCCCGCCGTCGATGCGGCGCGGGCGGCAGGCCCGGTGCCGGTGGTGGTGCGGGTGGCAACCGGCCCGCGCTTCACCTTCGGCACCATCCAGGTTCTGGATGCGGCGACCAAGCGCCCGCTCGCCGAGGCGCCGCCGCCGCGCCGCCTGCGCCTGATCGCGGGGGAGCCCGCGCGCTCCACGGCCGTGCTGGGCGCCGAGGGCGCCATCGTCTCCGCCCTGCGCGATGCCGCCCATCCGTTCGCAAAGGTGGTGGGCAAGGACGTGGTGGCCGACCATGCCGGGCACACGCTGAACGTGATCTTTCTGGTCGCCCCCGGCCCGGTGGCGACCTTCGGGCCCTTCACCGTCTCCGGCACCAAGACGCTGAAGCCGGAATTCGTTTCCGAGCGCATTGAGATCCGTCCCGGCGAGCCGTTCTCGCCCGCGCGCCTCGCGGCGCTGCGCAAGCGGCTGTTGACCTTCGAGATCATTGCCGGCGTGCGCTTCAAGGAGGCGGACCGGCTGAACGCGCAGGGCCAATTGCCCATCGAGGTGGAGATCAGCGAGCGCGACCCGCGCTATGTGGGCTTCAGCGCCAAATATTCGAACACCGACGGCTCTGCGGCCAATGTCTTCTGGGGCCACCGCAATCTGTTCGGCGGCGGCGAGACGCTGCGACTCGACGGGCAGGTGTCCTGGTTCGGCAAGGAGCCGGATTCGGTGCCGAACGCCGACCCGTTCGGCTATCGCTTCGCCGCGACCTTCATGAAGCCCGGCATCATCACGCCGAATGACGATCTCGTTGCCCAGGCGGCCATCCTGCGGGAAGTGACCAACGCCTATGTGCGCCAGGGCGAGACCTTCGTCGGCGGCATTCGCCATCGCTTCGACGATACGCTGAACATGCAGGTGGGCGTGGACCTGGAGCAGTCGCAGGTGGAGAACGCGGTCAGCCTGCGCGATTACACCATCGTCGGCGTGCCCGTCGAAGCCAATTACGACACCACGGATTCGCCGCTCGACGCCTCCCGCGGCATCCGCGCCAGCGCCACCATCGAGCCGTTCGCCATGTTCGGCCAATCCGGCGCCGGCCCGGTTCTGATGAAGGGCTCGATCGCCGCCTACCACGCCTTCGACGAGGACAAGCGCTATATTCTCGCCGGCCGGGTGCAGGCCGGCTCGATCGTCGGCGCGGACTTCTATGACGCGCCCCCGCAGCGCCTGTTCTATGTCGGCGGCGGCGGCACGCTGCGCGGCTATGATTACCAGTCTGCGAGCCCGCGCGATGCCTTCGGCGATATCGTCGGCGGCCTGAGCTTCTTCGCCGCCTCGGTGGAGGCGCGTATCCGCGTCACCGATACGATCGGCATCGTGCCGTTCCTCGACATGGGTGCGGCCTTCGCCTCGGAGACGCCGGACTTCGGGGAGCTGCAATATGGCTATGGCATCGGCCTTCGTTATTATACCGCCATCGGCCCGATCCGCCTCGATCTGGCCTTCCCCGTGAATCCGCAGGTGGCCGGCACCCATTACGGCCTCTACGTCAGCTTGGGGCAGTCCTTCTGATGGCGCTCTTCTCCCGCATCCTGAAAGGCATCGCGCAGGTGGTGGCGGTCGCGCTGATCGCGGTGGTGGCGTTCGCCCTGCTCGCCTTCGGCATCGTGCAGACCCCGCCGGGCAAGGCGTTTCTCGCCCGCTTCGCCTCCGAGCTCGCCTCCACGAACGGGCTGCGCGTGACGCTCACGGGCCTCACCGGCTTCGTGCCCGGTGACATCGCGCTCGCACGGGTCGAACTGGCCGATCCGAAGGGCAATTTCCTGGAATTGGAAGACCTGCGGCTGCGCTGGTCGCCGCTCGCGCTGCTGTCGGGAACGGTGGATGTCGCCCTGGTCCAGGCGGCGCGGGTGAATGTGCTGCGCGCGCCCGATCTTCCGGCGCCCGCTTCGCCTTCGGGCAAGGGGGGCGGCGTGGCCTTGCGCGTGATCGTGGACCGCCTCGCGCTCGACCGCATCGACCTGGCCGAGCCGGTTCTGGGCCGCAAGGCGCAATTGCAGTTCGAAGGCGGCCTGCGCCTGATGGAGCCCGCCAAGGGCATTTCGCTCAAGTTCGACCTGGAGCGGCGCGACGAGCCGGGCTCGGTCGGCGGTTCCATTCGCTATGTGCCCGAGGCGCGCACGCTCGACCTCGACCTCACCGCCCGCGAGCCGGCCGGCGGCCTCGTCGCCCGCATGGCGGCGCTGGAAGGGCTGCCGCCGCTCGATGCCCAGGTGAAAGGCTCCGGCCCGCTGGAAAAATGGAGCGGCACGCTGAACGCCACCGCCGGCTCGGTGCTGCGGTTGGAGGGGACCGCCGATATCGTGGCGCAGGGCACTTCCCATCTCGCCACGCTCGCGCTCACCGGCGATCTGCAAAAAGCGCTCCCCGCCAATGTCGCGTCCCTGTTTGCGGGCCGCACGGAGCTTGCCGCCGCGGTCCTGGTCGATCCCGCGCTGACCGTTTCGATCCGCCGGTTCACGCTGGCTTCCGCTGGGCTTTCGGCCACCCTGGGCGGCACTTTCCAGACCGCCGAGGGGACGGCGGATGTGAAATTTTCCGCGACCGCCGGCGATTCTGCGGCCTTTTCCGTCTTGCTTCCCGGCATCGGCTGGCGCGCGCTGACGGCCGACGGGATGGTGAGCGGACCGCTCGCGGCGCCCCGCGCCAGGGTCACCGCCTCCGCCCAGGGCATCACGGGCGCGGGCTATGGCGCGCAAATCCTGACCCTGACGGCCCGCACCACCGATGACGGTGCGGGCGGCCTGACCTTCCGCGCCGATGCCGCCGCCGACGGCTTGTCCGCCGCCGATCCCGCCGTGGCCAAGGCGCTCGGGCCGCGTGGCACGCTGGCGCTGTCCGGCGTGCTGCCGCAGGTCGGCGCGCCCGAAGTGCGCGATCTCGCGGTGGCGCTGAACGGGCTCGACCTGAAATTCACCGGCCGCGCGGGCGCCGACATGATCGATGGCACGGTGCGCATGCCGCGCCTCGATCTCGCCGCGCTGGCTCCGCTCGCCCATCAGCCGCTGCGCGGCGTGATCGCCCTCGATGCCGAGGTGAAGCGCGTCGGGTCGGACGGCGCCATCGCCCTGAAGCTGAACGGCTCCTCCCGCGATGTGGAAACCGGCATCGCGGCTGCCGACGGCCTCGTGGGCGGTGCGGCGCAGGTGGCAGGCGGCCTCTCCTATGCGGGCGACGGGGCGCTCACGGTTCAAGACCTCAAGCTCGATGCCGCCGGCGTCACGTTGGCGGTGAACGGCAAGGTCGATCGCCGCGCCGCCGATCTCATCGGCGAAGTGGCGCTGCGCAATCTTTCCCGGCTGGATTCCCGGCTCGAAGGCGCAGCCAACGGGCGCGCGGCCTTCTCCGGCACGCTCGATGCGCTCAATGTGACGGCGCGCCTGTCGGTGGACCAGGGCAAGGCCATGGGACAGCCGATCTCCGGCCTCACATTGGATGCGGACCTGAAGGATCTCACCGGCCGGATCGGCGGCAATGCCCGGCTCGCCGGCCAGGTGGGCGGCAAGCCGGCGCGCGGTTCGGCGACCCTCGCCACCGGCGCCGATGGCAGCCGCGCCTTGAGTGGCCTTGATTTCGCGGTCGGCTCCGTGAGCGCCCAAGGCGCGCTGATCGCCGCCGCGAGCGGCCTTCTGACCGGGCAGGTTTCGTTCTCCGCCGGCAATCTCGCGGATGTGTCCGCCTTCGCCCTCACCGAACTTGCCGGCCGCGCGGAGGGCAATATCGTGCTCGACGAGATGGCCGGCACCCAGCGCATCGCCTTGCGGGCGGACCTCGACAATGTGCTGGTGGCCGGCCAGCGGGTGCAGGGCGCCCGCATCGACCTGTCCATCGCCGACCCGCGCGCCGGCACCGGGGCGCTGCGTGGAACGGTGGATGCCACCGGCATTTCCTCAGGTTCGCTCCAGGTGTCGCGGGCGCGCATCGTCGCCAGCGAGGCCGGCGGCGGCACCGCATTGACGCTGAATGCCGATGCCCAGGGCGCCACCATCGCGGCCGCCGGGCGGCTCACCGCCTCCGGGCAGGAACAGGCCTTCCGCCTCGATACGCTGCGGATCGCCCGCACCGGCACCAATGTCACGCTCTCCGCACCCGCCACGGTGACGGTGCGCGATGGCACGGTGGCGGTGGACCGCTTCGCGCTCGCCACCGGCGGCGGAACCGTGACGGTGCAAGGCAGCGCGGGCGATGCGCTCGATCTCACGGTGGATATTCGCGCCCTGCCGCTGGCGCTCGCGGCGCTGGCCGATCCGGCGCTGAACCTCTCCGGCACGGTGAACGCCAGCGCGCGCATCACCGGCCCCGCGACAGCCCCCACGGGCCGCTATGATCTCACCGTGCTCCGCGCCACCAGCCCCGATATCGCGCGCGCGGGCGCCGGACCGTTCGATTTGCGCGCCAACGGCACGCTCGACGGCGGCAGCGTGCGCATCGCATCCACCATTTCCGGGCCCGCGCTGTCCGGCGTCGCCATCAACGGTACCGTGCCGTTCCAGGGCAATGGGCTGGATCTCTCGATGCGCGGGAACATCTCGCTCGCCATCGCCAATGCGCTGCTCGCGACCTCGGGCGCGCGGGCAACCGGCACGGCAGCGGTGGACGCGACCGTGCGCGGCTCCCTCGCCGATCCGCGCGCCGGCGGCACCGTGCGCATTAGCGGTGGGCGTTATGAGGACGCGGTGAACGGGGTGACGCTGGATCGCATCCAGGCCGTGGTCACCGGCACCGACCGTTCGGTCACGCTCTCCTCCTTCCAGGCCGCGACGCTCAACGGCGGGTCGATCCAGGGCAACGGGTCGGTCACGCTTGATCCCGCCGCCGGCTTCCCCGGCCGGCTCGACCTGACGCTGAACAATGCGGGCCTCGTGAACAGCGAGATCGTGCGCTTCGTGGCCGACGGGCAGATCGCCATCGGCGGCGCCTTCGCCACCCGGCCCACCATCGGCGGGCAGATCAATGTGCGGGCGCTGGACATCAATATTCCCGACCGTCTGCCGGGCGGGGCGCGGGCGCTGAATGTGCGCCATGTGAACGTGCCGCCGGGCAAGACCTTCACGGTGCCGCCCGTGCCCGCGCGGCGGCCGGGCGGGCGGGGGCAGGACACCCGCGCCGCTGCGTTCCTGGCGAGCCTGGATCTGAGCGTGAACGCGCCCAACCGCGTGTTCGTGCGCGGCATGGGGGTGGATGCGGAGCTTTCCGGCACGCTCAATGTGCGCGGCACCAGCGCGGCGCCGGTGACGGTGGGCGGGTTCGAGCTGCTGCGCGGGCGCTTCGACATCATCGGCCGGCGGCTGGATTTCACCCGCGGCCGCGTGACCTTCAACGGCACCACGGACCCGGATCTCGACTTCATCGCCGAGAGCACCGCCAATGACGTGACCGCCCGCGTCACCATTTCCGGCCGGGCCTCGCAGCCGGAAATCACTTTTTCCTCCACCCCGACCCTGCCGCAGGATGAGGTGGTGGCGCGCCTGCTGTTCGGCCGCTCGGCCGGCCAGCTCAGCGCCGGGCAGGCCTTGCAGGTGGCGCAGACGGTGGCGACCCTTTCGGGAAGCGGCAATGCCGCGCTCTCCTCGCTGCGCCGCTCGCTCGGCGTGGATAGCCTGGACGTGGGCACCAACGCGGATGGCACCGGGGGCCAATTGGGCATCGGCAAGCGCTTGAACGACCGCATCTATCTGGGCGTGCGGCAGGGCACCACCTCGGGTTCCAGCGCCGCCACGGTCGATATCGACATCACCCGCAACATCCGCCTGCAAGGGGCGACGGGGGCCGATGGTGGCACCGAAGTGGGCATCGGCGCCCAATGGGATTATTAAGGTTTTCCCCGCGCCGACCCGCCGGTCCCGCCAAAATGTTTCACGTGAAACAATGGCTTAGCGTAGACGAACGTCGGTTTTGTGGGAGATCTCAGCGCTCGTCCGCGCGTGTTCGGGCGATGAATCCGGCATTTCGGGCGCACCTTCGCCGTCCATGAATCCGGGACGCGCGCCAGGGCGTCGCCCTCTCCCTCCGGCCGGCCCCGCGCCCCTCGTCTAACGCGCCCGGTCGCGTGCCCCCGGCTCGCGTGCCCCCGCTTTGAGCGGCCCGGCTTTGGGTGCGGCGATGCCGAGGCTCTTCATGCGCGAGGCGAGGGTGGTGGACTTGAGGCCGAGCCGCTCGGCCGCGCCCCCCGGCCCCGACACCTTGCCACCGGCCGCCTCCAGCGCGGCGAGGATGCTGGCGCGATGGCGGGCGCGGCGCTCGCCCTCGGTCTCCAGCCCCTCCAGGGCGCCCGGCGCGGGGGGCGGGGCGGCATCTTCGTGCGGCTCCGGCAGGTCGATGATGAGGCGGCCGTTGCGCGCGAGGATGATGCCGCGCTCGATCACATTCTGCAGCTCGCGCACATTGCCCGGCCAGTCGTAGGCGACGAGCTTGCGCATGTCGCCCTCGCTCAATTGCAGCGCGCCGGAAAGCGGCTTGCGCGAGGCGCCGCCGAGGAAATGCAAGGCGAGGGCGGGAATATCCTCCCGCCGCTCGCGCAAGGGCGCGGATTCGATGGGCATGACATTGAGGCGGTAGAACAGGTCCTCGCGGAACCGGCCGGCGCGCACCTCGGCCCGCAGGTCCCGATTGGTGGCGGCGATGATGCGCACGTCCACGGAGCGGGTGCGCTCCTCGCCGATCCGCTCGAACTGGCCTTCCTGAAGCACCCGCAGCAGCTTGCTTTGCAGCTCGATGGGGATTTCGCCCACCTCGTCGAGGAACAGCGTGCCATGATCGGCGAGTTCGAACCGGCCGATGCGGTCGCGCAGCGCGCCGGTGAAGGCGCCGCGCGCATGGCCGAAGAATTCGCTCTCGAACAATTCGCGCGGGATGGCCGCGCAATTCACCCGGATCAGCGGGCGCTCGCGCCGGTCGCTGGCCTCATGGATGGCGCGGGCGATCAATTCCTTGCCGGTGCCGGATTCCCCGGTGATGAGCACGCTCGCTTCCGTGGGCGCCACCAATTCCACCTGGCGCAGCACTTTCTTGATGGCTTCGCTGCGGCCGATGACGCCGCGATGGCTGCCCTCGGCGCGGATTTCCTCCTGGAGATAGGCATTCTCCAGCTCCAGCCGCTCGCGCAGGCTGTCCACCTCGGCGAGCGCGGCGCGCAGCTTCTCGTCCGCCTCGCGGCGCTGGGTGACATCGCGGAACGCCACCACGGCGCCGATCAGCACGCCCCGGTCGCGGATCGGGGTGGAGGTATATTCCACCCAGACCGGCGTGCCGGAACGATGCCAGAACACCTCATTCTCCACCCGGTGCACCGCGCCGTCGCGGAACGCGGCATAGATGGGGCAGGTCTTGTGGGGGTAGGGGCTGCCGTCATGATGGTGGTGATGCACCATGGTGTGCATGTCGCGGCCGATCAGCTCCTCCGCCGTCCAGCCCAGCATCTGCTCGGCGGCGGGATTAACGAAGGTGGTCTTGCCCTCTGAATTCACCCCATAGATGCCTTCGCCGACCGCATGGAGGATCAGGCGGTTCTCGCGCTCGATGTCGCGGAAGAAGCGGTCCACCCGCTGCCATTCGGCGATGCCTTCGCGCATGAAGGAATCCGCATCCGCATCAATGTCGCGGCGATGGCGTGCCTCAAGATCGTGCAGGGTGATCAGCAGCGTGCGCCCGCGCGGGCTGGTGACCTGGATGCCGGCATATTCCAGCCGCAGGGGCCGCCCGTCGGCATGCTGGGGGGAGAGCGAGCGCGTCCAATGGGCGCCGCGATCCATGACGGCTTGGGTGAACACCACCAGAGCGGACGCCTGACCGGGATGCAGATCGAAGATCTGCATGGCTTTCAATGCCTCGCGGGTATGGCCCAGCAGCCGGCAGGCGGCGGGGTTTGCATCGAGGATGCGGGCGGTTTCGGTGTCGACCGCCAATTCCGCCTCGATCCCCGCGTCGAAGGCGGGACCGAACGGGCCGAAGCGCGGCAGCTGGGGCAGGTCGAGGGCGTCCATTTACGATTTTTCGCAAGTTGAATTACGAAAAATCATAAATCACGAAAACTCGTGAATCCAGCGATTTTCGCAGGCCATTGATAAGTCAGGAAAAATTCCGGTGTCCGGTGGTGGCATGCGCTTTGCTTAACGTCAGGGGGAGAGCTTCCCCTCCCGGTCTTCCAGCATGAGGCGGTCCATGACGAGCAAAGACACCTTCCGGCGCTTTTCCCGTTTGTTTTCCGGCTGCGCGTGCGGCCGGCACCGCTCGGCCGCGGAGCACGAGGCCGCGGCCCGCGCCTCTGAGGAAGCGCGCTATGGCAGCCTGGTGGAAAAGACGGTGCTGCACGCCCTGTTTCCGCAGGATGCCCATCGCCGCGCCTTCCTCAAAGCCATCGGCGGCACCACGGTGGCGGCAGCGCTTGCCCAATTCCTGCCCATGGGCATGGTCACGGAAGCCTTCGCGCAGGGCACCGGGCCGATCGAGAAGAAGGACCTGAAGGTCGGCTTCATCCCGATCACCTGCGCGACCCCCATCATCATGGCGCACCCGCTCGGCTTCTACACCAAGCATGGCCTGAACGTGGACGTGGTGAAGACCGCCGGCTGGGCGGTGGTGCGCGACAAGACCATCAACAAGGAATACGACGCCGCCCACATGCTCTCGCCCATGCCCATCGCCATCTCGATGGGCCTTGGCTCCAATCCCATCCCCTTCTCCGTGCCGGCGATCGAGAACATCAACGGCCAGTGCATCACCCTCGCGATGAAGCACAAGGACAAGCGCGATCCGAAGGATTGGAAGGGCTTCAAGCTCGCGATCCCGTTCGACTATTCCATGCACAATTACCTGCTGCGTTATTATCTGGCGGAGCACGGCATCGACCCCGACGCGGACGTGCAGCTGCGCTCGGTGCCGCCGCCGGAAATGGTCGCCAACCTGCGCGCCGACAATATCGACGGCTTCCTGGCGCCGGATAATGTCTGCCAGCGCGCGGTCTATGACGGGGTGGGCTTCATCCACATCCTCTCCAAGGAGATCTGGGACGGGCATCCCTGCTGCTCGTTCTCCGCCAGCAAGGAATTCGTCACCACCAATCCCAACACCTACGCCGCTTTGCTGCGCGCCATCATCGACGCCAGCGCCTATGCCCAGAAGCCGGAAAACCGCAAGCAGATCGCCGAGGCCATCGCCCCCGCGAACTATCTCAACGCGCCCCCGGTGGTGCTGGAACAGGTGCTCACCGGCACCTATGCGGACGGCCTCGGCAACATCAAGAAGGACCCGAACCGGGTTACCTTCGAGCCCTTCCCGTACGATTCCTTCGCCATCTGGATCCTCACCCAGATGAAGCGCTGGGGCCAGGTGAAGGGCGACGTGGATTATGCCGGCATCGCCAAGCAGGTGTTCCTCGCCACCGAATGCGCCGCCGTGATGAAGGACATGGGCCTGACCCCGCCGGCGCCCACCAAGACCATCGTCGTCATGGGCAAGCCGTTCGATCCCGCCAAGCCCGACGCCTATGTCGAGAGCTTCGCCATCAAGCGGACCTGAGCGGATGTCGTCGACTTTGACTTTGCGCGCCGCGCTCGTTTCGGTGCTGCTCCTGGTCGCTCTCCTGCTGGTTTGGCAGGGGAGCACCGCAGGCTTCGGCGGGGCCGGGGCGGGTGCCGCCTCCGGCATGGATCCGGAATATGCCAAGCTGATGGGCCTCACCGCCTCCACCGGCAAATCGGCGGTGCCGAGCCCGGTGGACGTGGGCAAGGGCCTCTGGAACGTCCTCACAGACCCGTTCTACGACCGGGGGCCGAACGACAAGGGCGTCGGCATCCAGCTCGCCTATTCCCTCGGCCGGGTGCTGCTGGGCTATGGCATCGCGGTGCTGGTGGCGATTCCGCTCGGCTTCGTCATCGGCATGTCGCCGCTGATGAGCAAGGCGCTCGATCCCTTCATCCAGGTGCTCAAGCCCATATCGCCCTTGGCCTGGATGCCGCTGGCGCTCTACACCATCAAGGATTCCGACACCTCGGCGGTGTTCGTCATCTTCATCTGCTCGGTCTGGCCGATGCTGCTGAACACCGCCTTCGGTGTCGCCAGCGTGCGCAAGGAATGGCTGAACGTGGCGCGCACGCTGGAGGTGGGGCCGCTCAAGCGCGCCTTCACCGTGATCCTGCCCGCCGCCGCGCCGACCATCCTCACCGGCATGCGGATTTCCATCGGCATCGCCTGGCTCGTGATCGTCGCGGCCGAGATGCTCGTGGGCGGCACCGGCATCGGCTATTTCGTCTGGAACGAGTGGAACAACCTTTCCCTGACCAATGTGATCATCGCCATCCTGGTGATCGGGGTCATGGGGATGCTGCTCGACCAGATCCTGGCCTTCGTCGCCCGCCTCGTCACGTTTCCGGAGTGAGGCGCATGAACGAGCCCCGCTATGTTTCCATCGAAGGCATCTCCCGCCGCTTCCAGGCGGCCGGCGGCCGCACCACCACCGTGTTCGAGGACCTGTGGTTCTCCATGAGCAAGGGCGAGTTCGCCTGCATCATCGGCCATTCCGGCTGCGGCAAGACCACGGTGCTGAACATCCTCTCCGGCCTCGACCGCCCGGACGACGGCGCGGTGGTGGTGGATGGCACCGCCATCGAGGGGCCGGCGCTCGACCGCGCCGTGATCTTCCAGAGCCACGCCTTGATGCCCTGGCTGACCGTGCTCGGCAATGTCGCCTATGCGGTCTCCTCCCGCCACAAGGGCTGGAGCCGCGCGCAGGTGCGCGCGCACGCCATGCGCTTCATCGAGGTGGTCGGGCTCAAGGGCTCGGAGAGCAAGCGCCCGTCGGAACTCTCCGGCGGCATGAAGCAGCGCGTCGGCATCGCCCGCGCGCTCTCCATCGAGCCCAAGATGCTGCTGATGGACGAGCCCTTCTCCGCCCTCGACGCACTCACCCGCGGCACGTTGCAGGACGAGGTGCGCCGCATCTGCCTGGAGACCGGGCAGACCGTTTTCATGATCACCCATGACGTGGACGAGGCGATCTATCTCGCCGACCGCATCGTGCTGATGACCAACGGCCCGAACGCCACCATCGCCGAGATCGTGCAGAACCCCCTGCCGCGCGAGCGCCGCCGCCTCGACATCCACAAGCAGGCGGATTTCTACGCGGTGCGCAACCATCTCATCGACTTCCTGGTGGAGCGCTCGAAGACCTTCAAGGACCAGCGCCCCGCCGGATACGACCACCGCCATCCCCCGGTGGTGCGCCCCACCGCCGCGCCCCAGCCCTCGCCCGACGGCGACAAGCGCGCGGCGTGACGCCTCGTTTTCAAACGCCCGGGACACAAGCGCCCGGGACACAAGCGCCCGAGACACACACGCTCAAGACACACACGCTCAAGACTCAAGGAGAAGAACATGAAGCGCGAACAACTCACCGAGAAGATCCTCGACATCAAGCGCGAGAAGGGCTGGACCTGGAAGTACATCACCGATGAGATCGGCGGCATGTCGCCGATGCTGGTGGTGGGCGCGCTGCTCGGCCAGATGAAGCTGGTGAAGCCGCTGGCCAAGGCCGCCGCCGAGCTGTTCGGCCTCTCCGAGGTCGAGGAGCGCATGCTGAACGAGGTGCCCTATCGCGGCACGCCCATGCCCCCCACCGACCCGCTGATCTATCGCTTCTACGAAATGGTGATGGTGAACGGCCCGGCGTTCAAGGCGCTGATCGAGGAGGAATTCGGCGACGGCATCATGTCCGCCATCGATTTCGACATCGACATGGAGCGCCTCGCCAATCCCAAGGGCGACCGGGTGAAGCTGACCATGACCGGCAAGTTCCTGCCGTACAAATATTACGGCGCCGAGCAGGGCACGCCGGAATACGGCTTCAAGGAAGGCTGAGCGGCGCGACGCCCGCGCGAAGAAAGCGCGGGAGGGCGCGCGCGGGACGTGCATCGCCCGGTTCGGGGCGCATGTTTCCTGCTATCATTTCTCCTCCTGCACGCGGGGGGAGGACGCCGAGATGACTGCGGACCAAGGGACATCGGGAACGCCGGGAGAAGACGACCTGGGCTTGGACATCGCGAGCCGCTTCGTCGAGCTTGGCCCGCTGCGCCTGCACTATCTGGAGGCAGGTGAGGGCGATCCCGTGCTGCTGCTGCACGGCTATGCGCAGACCAGCCATATGTGGCGGCCGCTGATCGCCGAACTCGCCAGGACCCACCGCGTGATCGCGCCCGACCTGCGCGGCTTCGGCGAGTCTTCGAAGCCGGAGACGGGATACCACAAGGCCACGATGGCGCAGGATGTGCGCGCTCTCGCAACGGGGCTCGGCATCGACCGCGCGGGCGTGGTCGGGCACGATATCGGGCTCATGGTCGCCTATGCCTATGCCGCCCAATATCCCGAGGCGGTGACGCGCATCGCGCTGATGGATGCTTTCCTCCCCGGTGTCGGCGACTGGACGCACGTCTGGCTGATGCGCGACCTGTGGCATTTCCATTTCTACGGCAAGACGCCGCTGGCGCTCGTCGAGGGCCGCGAGCGCATCTATTTCGAGCATTTCTGGAACGATTTCGCCGCCGATCCCGCCCATTCGGTGTCGGAGGCGGATCGCCAGTTTTATGCGGCGGCCTATGCGCAGCCCGGCGGCATGGCGGCGGGGTTCGAGGTGTTCCGCGCGTTCGAGCGCGACGCGGCGGATTTCGCCCGCTTCGCCGAAGCCAAGCTCACCATGCCCATGCTGGTGCTCACGGGAGAGAAGGCCTCCGGCGAATTCCTGATCGCCCAGGGCCGGCTGGTGGCTGAAAACGTGGAGGGCGTCGTGGTCGAGGGCTCGGGCCATTGGCTGATGGACGAGGCGCCGGAGAAGGTCATTCCCCGTCTCGTCGCCTTCTTCGCGGACTGAGCGGCGGTCCGCCCGCCGTCGCTGACCCGGCGCGGTGTCGCGGACGAGCAATTCCTTCTATCTTTTCTTCTCCCGCACGCGGGGGAGGACACCCACATGGATGGGGACCAGGAGATGCCGAGAATGCCGACGCCCGAGCCGCAATCGCAGCCGCAACGGTCCAACAGCTGGGCGGTGACCGGAGGCGTGAGCGTCATCCTGCTGACCGGCATGGCCGCCATCGCCAAGCTTCATGAGGACGGCGGGGACATAGGCTTCCTGGCGCTGATCCTGGCGGTGACGGTGGTGGGCGCCTTCGCCCTCGCGCGCTTCATTTCCCGCCACGGACATGAGATCGGCGAAGCCCGGTTCGACACCACGCCGAAGGAGCCCCCGGCCGCCTGAGCGCTACGGTCAAGACCGCTACGGGCAAGACCGCGCCGCGATGGCCGCCTGCCCGGGGATCGCGCCATTGGCGCGCGCACTGTCGCCGCACATGAAGTCACCGTACGTAAAGTCACCGCACATGAAAAGGCCGCCGGGCTTGCGTCCGGCGGCCTTTCTTTTGATCCCGTCTCGCAGCAGCGGGAGGGTGAGACGCTTCAAGAGATCAGAGGTTAGATCAGAGGTTCTTGACGATTTCCTCGGTCACCTTCTTGGCGTCGCCGAACAACATCATCGTGTTGTCGCGGAAGAACAGCTCGTTCTCCACGCCCGCATAGCCGGAGCCCATGCCGCGCTTGATGAACAGCACCGTCTTGGCCTTTTCGACGTCCAGGATCGGCATGCCGTAGATGGCGGAAGAGGGGTCGGTCTTCGCGGCCGGGTTGGTCACGTCGTTGGCGCCGATGACGAAGGCCACGTCGGCCTGGGCGAACTCGGAGTTGATGTCTTCCAGCTCGAAGACCTCGTCGTAAGGCACCTGGGCTTCCGCCAGCAGCACGTTCATATGCCCGGGCATGCGGCCCGCCACCGGATGGATGGCGTACTTCACCTCGACGCCCTCTTCCTTCAGCTTGTCGGCCATTTCACGCAGCGCGTGCTGGGCCTGGGCCACCGCCATGCCGTAGCCCGGCACGATGATAACCTTCTGGGCGTTCTTCATGATGTAAGCGGCATCATCAGCCGAGCCCTGCTTCACCGGGCGGCTTTCCACCGCGCCACCGGCACCCGCCGCCACTTCGCCACCGAAGCCGCCGAGGATGACCGAGATGAAGGACCGGTTCATGCCCTTACACATGATGTAGGACAGGATCGCGCCCGAGGAGCCCACCAGCGCGCCCGTGATGATGAGCGCGGTGTTGCCCAGCGTGAAGCCGATGCCGGCCGCCGCCCAACCCGAATAGGAATTGAGCATGGACACGACCACCGGCATGTCGGCGCCGCCGATCGGGATGATCAGCAGGCCGCCCAGCACCAGCGAGAGCAGGGTGATGATCCAGAACAGCGGGATCGAGCCGGTCATCACGAAGGCGATGATCAGCACCACCAGCAGCAGCGCCAGGCCGCCGTTGATGAAGTGGCGCATGGGCAGCATGATCGGCTTGCCGGACATGTTGCCGTTGAGCTTCGCGAAGGCGATGATCGAGCCCGTAAAGGTGATCGCGCCGATGGCGACGCCCAGCGTCATCTCGATCAGGCTGGCGCCGTGGATGTTGCCCGGTTCGCCGATGCCGAACGCCGCCGGGGCATAGAGCGCCGCCGCCGCCACCAGCACCGCCGCAAGGCCCACCAGCGAGTGGAAGGCCGCGACCAGCTGGGGCATGGCGGTCATGGCGATGCGGCGGGCGACAACCGCGCCGATGCCGCCGCCGATGCCGATGCCTGCGATCACCAGCACCCAGCCGAGAATGTCGGCGGGCGGCGAGAGCGCGAGCGTGGTGAGCACGGCAATCGCCATGCCGACCATGCCGAACATATTGCCCTGACGCGACGTGGTGGGATGCGAGAGCCCCCGCAGCGCGAGCACGAAGAGGATGCCCGCAACCAGGTAAAGAAGCGCGGCCAGATTGGCGTTCATGGGTCCGCCCTCACTTCTTCTTTTGGTACATGGCGAGCATGCGGCTGGTCACGAGGAACCCGCCGAAAATGTTCACCGACGCAAAGATGAGAGCGATGAAGCCGAAGCCGCGCGCCCACAGAGAATGGCCGGCATCGCCGACCGTGGAAACACCAACCGCCAGCAGCGCGCCCACCACGATCACCGAGGAGATCGCGTTGGTGACGGACATCAGCGGGGTGTGGAGCGCCGGCGTCACCGACCACACGACGTAATAGCCAACGAACACGGCCAGCACGAAGATGGAGAGGCGGAACACGAACGGGTCGATGGCGCCGCCGGTGGCGGCATGGGCGACCGCGCCGAGGGCGGTGGCCGCCTGATCGGCATAGATCTGGGCGGCTTCGGCGGCCTGGCGGGCCACCTCGGCGGCAGCGCGCGCCTGGGCGGCGGCGTCAGCGGCGGTCTGGGCAGTGATGGGGTTCATTGGGCGGCTCCCTCAACCTTGGGGGCGAAGTTCGGGTGAACCACGGCGCCGTCGCGGGTGAGGAGCGTCGCCTTCACGAGCTCGTCGTCCCACTTCACGGCGAGGGCCTTGGCCGACTTGTCCACCAGGGTCTCGACGAAGGCATAGAGGTTCTTGGCGTACAGCAGCGAAGCCGAGGCGGCGATGCGGCCGGCGACGTTGAGATAGCCGACGATCTTCACGCCGTTCACGTCCACCACCTGGCCGGGCTCGGCGCCTTCCACATTGCCGCCGCGCTCGACCGCGAGGTCGATGAGCACGGAGCCGGGCTTCATGGAGGCCACCATGGCCGCCGTCACCAGGCGCGGCGCGGCGCGGCCGGGGATCAGGGCGGTCGTGATGACGATGTCCTGCTTCTTGATGTGCTCGGCGACGAGAGCCGCCTGCTTGGCCTGGTATTCGGCCGACATGGGCTTGGCGTAGCCGGCGGCGGTCTCGGCCTGCTTGAACTCGTCGTCTTCCACGGCGACGAACTTCGCGCCGAGGGATTCGACCTGTTCCTTGGAGGCAGGGCGCACGTCGGTCGCGGTCACCACGGCGCCGAGGCGGCGGGCGGTGGCGATGGCCTGGAGGCCGGCGACGCCGGCGCCCATGACGAACACGCGGGCAGCGGGAACGGTGCCGGCGGCGGTCATCATCATCGGCAGCGCGCGGCCGAATTGTTCGGCGGCGTCGATGACGGCGCGATAGCCGGCGAGATTGGCCTGGGAGGACAGCACGTCCATCACCTGCGCGCGGGTGATGCGGGGCATCAGCTCCATGGCGAAGGCGGCAACCCCGGCATCGGCCATGGCCTTCAGCGCGGCCTCGTTGCCGTAGGGATCCATGATGGCGAACACCAGGGCGCCGCGCTTATAGGACGAAAGTTCAGCTTCCGTCGGACGGCGCACCTTGAGTACCACATCGGCACCGCTCACCGCGTCGCTGGCGGTCTGGGCAATGGTGGCACCGGCGGCTTCATAATCGGCGTCGAGGATACCGGATTTCACGCCGGCGCCGCTTTCGACCACGACGTTGGCGCCAAGCGCGGTCAGGCGCTTCACCGTATCGGGGCTCGCAGCGACCCGCGGCTCGCCGAGATCAATCTCGACGGGGACAGCGATTTTCATTGAAACGTCTCCGAAGTCCGAGTGCGTGACTCAGAGCAGGAAAATCCACATGAGGACGAGAATGACGGCGACCGTGATCGCGCCGTATTTCGTGAGCTGCGTAAAGAGCGCAAACGTCCGGGCATGCTCGGCGTAATCGTTGCCCTCGGCTGTCACATATTCAATCGAGCCGTGCTCGGCCATTGGCGTTCCCCCTCAGCTGACGGTGGCCTTGGCCCTTTAGCGGAGAAGGGCTTCTGTGGCAACTCGCGCTGGTGGACAATATACCAGATACGCCAAGGTTCAAGGCCAAAAACGCAACGGCCGAACCCGCATTTGTTCTTGTTTTGTTCGTAGGCTGATGTAGCATGAAATCATGGATTTTCAGCGCGATTCTGCCCTACCGGTAGCTTCTGCCGGCGCCACGACCGCCGAGTCCGCATCGCGGCCGGCGCGGGCCCAGGCGAAGCGTTCCGTCGCTTCCGCGACAAAAAAAAGCAACAAAAGCGACCAGATTGTTGGCCGCTTGACCAGCGATCGCGGCCAGCGCGCCGCCGCCCGGGCGCGGGCCGTGGCCGAGGCGCATGCCGAAGCGGAAGTCGCGCCGGCGCCGGATGCTCCTCTCGCGGCCTCTGCCGCAGCGGCATCGGCGCGGCCCGACCACATGCTGACGGCGGTGGATGTGGACCCGCTGGCGCAGGTGGACGAAGCCCGCCGCCGGGGGCGCGGCGCGGTCTCGAACGCCGCCGGGCGCTTCGAGCCCGCCGCCCGCATCCTGTTCGACGACGGCTGGGCGAGCCTGGAGGACCTGCCGGCATTCCGCACCGAGGTGGTGGAGGAGCGCGCGCGCACCGTCATCACCCGCAACACCTCACCCGATATTGCCTTCGACCGCTCCATCAATGCCTATCGCGGCTGCGAGCACGGCTGCATCTATTGTTTCGCCCGGCCCACCCATGCCTATCACGGGCTCTCGGCGGGGCTCGATTTCGAGAGCAAGCTGTTCGTCAAGCCGGACGCGCCGGAACTGCTGGCGCGCGAGCTGATGCACCGCACCTACACGCCGCGCACCATCGCCATGGGCACCAATACCGATCCCTACCAGCCCATCGAGCGGCAATATGAGGTCACGCGCCGGCTTTTGGAGGTGCTGCGGGATTTCGGCCATCCCGTGGGCATCGTCACCAAGTCCGGCCTCGTGGCGCGGGATATCGACATTCTCGCCCCCATGGCCGCGCGCGGGCTGGTGAAGGTGGCGATCTCGATTACCACCCTCGATCCCAAGCTCGCCCGCCTGATGGAGCCGCGCGCGGCGAGCCCGGCGCGGCGGCTTGAGACCATCCGGCGGCTCAGCGAGGCGGGCATTCCCACCGCCGTGCTCGCCGCCCCGCTCATTCCCGCGCTCAACGACATGGAGATCGAGCGCATTCTCGACAGCGCCAAGGCGGCCGGCGCCATCGAGGCCGGCTATGTGACGCTGCGCCTGCCGCTGGAGATCGCCGACATGTTCCGCGAATGGCTGGCCGCCCATTTCCCCGAGAAGGCGCGCCACATCATGTCGCTGGTGCGCGAGATGCACGGCGGGAAGGATTATGATTCCGGCTTCGGCAAGCGCGGCCGGGGGGAGGGGCCCTATGCCTGGACCATCGGCCGGCGGTTCGAGATCGCCGCCCGCCGGCTCGGCCTCGTGGGGCGCGGGCTGAAGCTGACCACCGAGCATTTCAAGCGCGCCACCCAGGTGGGTGAGCAATTGTCCCTGTTCGCTTGAGGCCGCCCCCATGACGTTCCCCACGCCCCTTTCCGCCCCCGACGCAGGCGGCTCCGGCGCGCCGCTGCTTCGCCTGCATCTGGTGACGCTGGGGGTGGCCGATCTTCCCCGCGCCATCGCCTTCTATGAAACCCTCGGCCTGGCGCGGCGGGATCGGAGCACGGAAGGCGTTGCCTTCTTCGATGCCGGCGGGGCCGTGCTGTCCCTGTTCCCGCGCCCGGCGCTCGCGGCCGATGCGACACTTGCGGACACCAGCGCGGGCGGATTTTCCGGCATCGCGCTCGCCTTCAACGTCGCCAGCCCGGGCGAGGTGGATGCCACCCTTGCGGCCGCACAGGCAGCGGGCGGGGCGGTGGTGAAGGGCGGGCAATGCGTGTTCTGGGGTGGCTATAGCGGCTATTTCACCGATCCCGACGGGCATCTGTGGGAAGTGGCGCACAATTCCTTCTTCCCGTTCGACGCCGCCGGCCGCCTCGTGCTGCCGGACTGAGCGCGACAAAAATTCCCCTGCGCGCAGACGATGCGCGCCCGGGGAGGGGCCGGCTGCCTCCGCCGGACAGGTCTCGTCCGCCTGGACCTTACCCCTCCCCGCCCTTTTCCCAAAGCGGGCGCCGGGCCCGCCATAAGATCGCGGCAGGTGGTCCCGCAACGCGCCATGACGCGCCGGCCCGAGACGGGCTAGAGTGGCCTAACCCTCCCTCAGCAAGGCGCATCATGGCCTCGTCCTTCATTGTCGTGCCCTTCGCGCCCGCCCATCTGCCCGCGCTTGCCGATCTCTGGGTCGCGACCTGGGCCAGGACCATGCCCGAGATCGACTTCGAAGCGCGGCGGCCCTGGCTCCTGGAGCACATCGCCAAGCTGCACGGGCAGGGCGCGGAAACCCATGTGGCGCTGGATGCGCCCGCTGGGGCGCCCGCCGGGTTCGTGATCATTGATCCGAACACCGGCTATCTCGACCAATTGGCGGTGGCGCCGGCCCATTGGGGGCAAGGGGCGGCAGAGGCGCTGATGGCCGCCGCCCAGCATCGCGCGCCCGCCGGCATCGCGTTGGATGTGAACCAGGATAACCCCCGCGCCGTCGCCTTCTATCAGAAGCTCGGGTTCACGATCGCCTCCGCCGGGCAAAATCCCATGTCCGGCCGGGCGATCTGGCGCATGGAATGGCGGCCCGCCGCCTGAGCCTTACCTATGCCCGCCCGAACGCCGCCGTGCACAACGGGAAAGTGATGGCGCCCCGCCGCTGCGATCCGCCGTTCTTCGGGCTTATGCTTCATCAACGCATCGCACATAGAACGGAGTCCCCATGCCGACAGACGTCATCCACAATCCCGCCCAGAACCGCTTCGAGCTGAAGGTGGGCGAGGAACTGGCGCTTGCCTATTACAAGCTGGACGGCGACCGGGTGATCCTCACCCATACCGAAGTGCCGCAGGCGCTGTCGGGACAAGGCATCGGCTCGCGCCTCGCCGCCGGCGTGTTCGCGCATATCCGCGAGGACGGGCACAAAGCCGTGACCCAATGCTCCTTCATGGCCGCATGGGCCGCCCGCCACCCGGAGGTGGCCGACCTGGTCGTGGGCTGAAGCGCCCTCAGGCTGCCGTGTTGAACTGGAGCGCGGCGAGGCGGGCATAAAGGCCGCCCTTGCCCACCAGTTCGGAATGGGTGCCTTCGTCCACGATCCGCCCATCCTCCATCACCAGGATGCGGTCGGCGGAGAGCACGGTCGCGAGGCGATGGGCGATGACGAGCGTGGTGCGCCCCTCCATGGAGCGCTCCAGCGCGGTCTGCACCAGCGTCTCGCTCTCGGCGTCCAGCGCGCTGGTGGCCTCGTCCAGCAACAGGATGGGCGCCGCGCGCAGGATCGCGCGGGCGATCACGATGCGCTGGCGCTGGCCGCCGGAAAGCGTCACCCCGCGCTCGCCCACCATGGTGTCCCAGCCGCCGGGCATGCGGGTGACGAACTCGTCCACCAATGCCGCGCGGCCGGCGGCCTCCACCTCGGCATCGCTCGCCTCAGGGCGGGCCAGACGGATGTTCTCGCGCACCGTGTCGGCGAAAATCGCCACATCCTGCGGCACCAAGGCGAGATTGAGCCGCACCGCGACAGGATCGCAACGCGTCACGTCGATCTCGTCCAGCAGGATGGCGCCGGCCTGCGGGTCGTAAAAGCGCTCCAGCAATTGGAACACGGTGCTCTTGCCGGCGCCGGACGGCCCCACCAGCGCGACCCGCTCGCCGGGGCGGACGGTGAAGGAAACATCGCGCAGCGCGGGCGCATGGGGGCGGGTGGGATAGGTGAAGCCCACATGGTCGAATCTAATGGCGCCGGACACGCGGCCGAGCGCCACCGGCGCGGCGGGGGCCTTCACCTTCGGCTCTTCCTTCAGCAATTCGCCGATGCGCTCGGCGGCGCCGGAGGCGGCGGACACCTCGCCCCACACTTGCGACAATTCCCCGAGCCCGCTCGCCGCCAGCACCGCGAACAGCAGGAACTGGCTGAGCTGGCCCGATGACATGGACCCGTTGAGCACCGACTGGGCGCCCACCCAGAGCACGCCGACAACGCTGGAGAACACCAGGAAGATGATCACGCCGGTGAGCCAGGACCGTGCCGCCGTGGCGCCGCGCGCCGCCTCGAACGACTTTTCCACCGCGCGATCGAACTGGGCGCGCGCCGAGCCCTCGGCGGTGGAAGCCTGGACCGCGCGCATGGCGCCGATCACTTCCGAGGCATAGGCGGAGGCCTCCGCCAGGGTGTCCTGTGCCGCCCGCGAACGGGCGCGCACCTTGCGGCCGGAGGCGACCAGGGGCAGCACGATCAAGGGAATGACGATGAGCACCAGGCCCGACAGCCGCGGGCTCGTGACCACCATCATGATCACGGCGCCGATGCACATGACGAGGTTGCGCAGCGCCACCGAGGCGGAGGAACCGACGGCGGCCTTGATCTGCGTGGTGTCGCCCACCAGCCGCGAGGTGAGTTCACCGGCGCGCGCGGTATCGAAAAATGGGCCATCGAGCGTGGTGAGGCGCGCGAACACGGCGGCCCGCAGATCCGCGACCACCCGTTCGCCCAGCGTCGTCACAAGGTAATAGCGGGACGCCGAGGCGAGGGCGAGCACGCCCACGACCACGATCAGCACCGCGAAATAGCGGTCGATCAAGCCGGCATGGTCGGCGGCGAAGCCGTAATCAATCATCCGCCGCACGGCGACCGGCATCGCGAGGGTGGCGAGCGCGGCCACCGTCAATGCGATCAGCGCGCCGCACACCCGCGCCCGATAGCGCAGAATATAGGGCCCGAGCGCCAGCAGCGGACCGATGCTGCGGCGGCTTCTGGCCGATTTGGAGGGATCGACGGCGGGTTCGCGTGCTGTGTCGGCTTGTGTCAACGGATGCTCTCGGTTATAGACCCGCCTCATTCCCTCAGGAAACGAATTCATACCGCTGCGGGCTTGAATGCTCGGCGCGGCGAGAAGGACGCAACCCATGAAGAGCGACGTTCACCCCGATTACCATTTCATCAAGGTGGTGATGACTGACGGCACCGAGTACACGACGCGATCGACCTTCGGCAAGGAGGGCGACAGCCTTCAGCTCGATATCGACCCGCGCACGCACCCGGCGTGGACCGGCGGCACCCAGCAGCTGCTCGACCGCGGCGGCCGTGTTTCCCGCTTCAAGAACAAGTTCGGCGGCCTGCTCAAGGGCTGATCGCGAAGGGGTGCGGCCCCGCGTCCTGCGGGGCTCGGTCGCACCGCTTCCCCGACTTGTGATCTGTGCGCGCGGCATCTTCCGCCGCGCCCTCGCGCCGGCTCATCCGAGCCGGCTTTGCCGTGTCTGGTGTTCCTCGCCCCGAAGGCGTTGCGCCCGGTTCAGAACTTGAACACCGAATGGGCGGCATCGCGCGAGGCGATCTTGGCCGCCTTCGCCCGTTCCAGCCGCGCGATCTCTTCCCTCAGCAGCCCGATGCGGGCTTCGATCTCATCCACCGACAGCCGGTCGAGATCGGCCGGCGCGAGCACCGGGGAGGGTTTCGGGGCGATGGGGCGGTCGTCGTCCATGGCGCGCTCTCCTGGCCGGCGTAAGGCGAGCCGGTGCAAGGCCGGCCGCGAACCCAAAGCATCCCGAAGGCGGGCGTTCCGCTCCGGGTCGTCGGTGCGGATAAAAGCCGCTCGCGCCCGGCGCGTCCATCTTTCCGTTTTTTCCGCGCCCCGCATGGGGTAGTAGGGCCAATCCCGGCGTGCCCGCCGGACGTCCTTTCCCGTCCCGCACCGTCACGGTCGGGCGCCTGTCGCCCCCTCCCGGAGCCGCGCCATGACACACCCCGTCTCGCTTCCCGCCACCATGACCGCCATCAACATCACCGGGCCCGGCGGCCCCGAGGTGCTCGTGCCGGGCGAGCGGCCGATGCCGGTGCCGGGCCCGCGGGAGATTCTGGTGAAGGTGGAAGCCGCCGGCGTGAACCGGCCCGACGTGGTGCAGCGGCGCGGGCTCTACCCCGCCCCTCCCGGCGCCTCGGACATTCCCGGCCTGGAGATTGCCGGCACGGTCGTGGCGGCGGGTGCCGAGGTGACGCGCTTCAAGCTGGGCGATGCGGTCTGTGCGCTCGTCACCGGCGGCGGCTATGCGCACTATTGCCTGAGCCACGAGGCCACCGCTTTGCCGGTGCCCGCCGGCCTGTCCATGGTGGAAGCGGCGGCGATCCCGGAAACCTTCTTCACCGTGTGGAGCAATGTGTTCGACCGCGCCGGCCTCAAGCGCGGCGAGACTCTGCTGGTGCATGGCGGCACGGGCGGCATCGGCACCACGGCGATTCAGCTCGGCAAGGCGTTCGGCGCCACCGTCATCACCACTGCTGGCTCGGCGGAAAAATGCGCGGCCTGCCTCAAGCTCGGCGCCGACCTTGCCATCGACTACAAGACGCGGGATTTCGTCGCCGAGGTGAAGAGCGCCACCGGCGGCAAGGGCGCGAACGTGATTCTCGACGTGGTGGGCGGCGCCTATATCCAGCGCAATTACGAGGCGGCGGCGGTGGAAGGGCGGATCGTGCAGATCGCCTTCCAGGACGGCTCGAAGGTGAATATCGACTTCATGCGCCTGATGCTGAAGCGCTTGACGCATACCGGCTCCACCTTGCGGGCGCGCCCTGTGGCGGACAAGGAGGCGATCGCCAACGCCTTGACCCAGCATGTCATTCCGCTGATCGCCGCCGGCACGGTGCGGCCGCTGATTGATTGCAGCTTCCCCTTGGAGAAGGCAAACGAGGCGCACGCGCGCATGGACACCAGCGCGCATATCGGCAAAATCATGCTTATCGTCGCGTGAACGGCCAGCGCCCACGCATGATGCGCCGCAACAGGCATAGCGTCGGCTACGCCTTGCTCGCGCCGCATCCGAGCGCTAGTCATGCGCGTTCGTCCCGGCGAATAGCCGGGTGCGGAGGTTTGCCGTTGCGTTCTACCATTGTCTTTTGCATCGCACTGTTGGCGGTCCTCGGGCTCGGTGCGCCGGCGGCGCGCGCCGTCGAGACCATCGCCGTCCGTCTCGATGCCAAGGTCACGGACCTGCTGCCCGCGGTCGAACGCCAGCACACCGACAATGACCGCATCCAATTGTCCACAGCCCCGGGCGCCGACGGCATCGTGCGCCGCATTGAGGTGCGCACCAGCGATGGGCGGCCGCAGGGCAATTGGGTCACCTTCGCGCTCGCCAACAATACCGACGAGCAGGTCGACCGGCTGATCGTCGCGCCTTTCTACCGCATGGTGGGCTCCGGGCTGTTCTGGCCCGATCTCGGCAACCGGCGCATCCTCTCGCTGACGCCCAGCCAGGGCTTCAAGCCCGAGCGCCAGGATGCTCCCGACGCCGACGTGTTCGCCGTCACGCTCGATCCTGGCTCGACCGTCACCTTCGTCGCCGAACTGACCGGGCCGAACCTGCCCCAGCTCTATCTGTGGGAACCCAACGCCTATAAGGACAAGGTCAACAGCTTCACCTTGTACCATGGCATCGTGATCGGCATCGCGGGCCTGCTGGCGCTGTTCCTCACCATCCTGTTCGTGGTCAAGGGCTCGGTGATGTTCCCCGCCGCCGCCGCGCTGGCGTGGGCGGTGCTGGGCTATATCGGGCTTGATTTCTCCTTCTGGTCCAAGGTGTTCGGTCTCTCGCCCATTGCCGAGCAATTCTGGCGCGCGGCCGGCGAGGCGATCTTGACCGCCACCTTGCTGGTGTTCCTGTTCGCCTATCTCAATCTCAACCGCTGGCATGTGCGTTACATGCATGTGGCCGCCGGCTGGCTGGTGTTCCTCGCCGCGCTGGTGGCGGTGGCGCTGGCCGACGCGCCCATGGCCGCCGGCATCGCCCGTCTCTCGCTGCTCGCGGTCGCGGTGGCCGGGCTCGGCGTGGTCATCTGGCTGTCCCAGCACGGCTATGACCGCGCGGTGCTGATCATCCCCACCTGGCTGCTGCTGGTGGTGTGGGTGGTGATGGCGGGCCTCACCGTCGCCGGCCTCGTGACCAACGACCTCGTCGCGCCGGCGCTCTCCGGCGGCCTGGTGCTGATCGTCATGCTGATCGGCTTCACGGTGATGCAGCACGCCTTCGCCGGCCTCGGCGCGGTGCAGGGCTCGACCTCGGATCTTGAGCGGCGCGCGCTGGCGCTGGCGGGCTCCGGCTATATCGTCTGGGACTGGGATGTGGACAGCGACCGCATCTACACCTCGCCCGAGGCGGAGGAGGCGCTGGGCCTCAAGCGCCGCTCGCTGGAAACCGAGGCCGCCGGCTGGCTGGAGGTGCTGCACCCCGCCGATCGCGACCGCTTCCGCGCCACCCTCGACGGCATCATCGAGCAGCGGCGCGGCCGCATCGACCAGGATTTCCGCCTGCGCGCCATCGACGGCCATTACATGACCTTCAACCTGCGCGCCCGCCCGGTGGTGGGTGCGGACGGCGAGGTGGTGCGCTGCATCGGCACGCTCATCGACGTCACGGGCGAGCGCATCGCCGCCGAACGCCTGCTGCACGATGCGGTGCGCGACAATCTCACCGGCCTGCCCAATCGCGAATTGTTCCTCGACCGGCTGGACCAGGCGCTCACCTTCGCCAAGATGGACGAGAGCCTGAAGCCGACCGTGATGGTCATCGACCTCGACCGCTTCAAGCAGGTGAACGTCTCGGTGGGCATGGGGGTGGGCGATTCGATCCTGCTCACCGTCGCCCGCCGCCTCATGCGCCTGTTGAAGCCGCAGGATACGCTGGCGCGCATTTCCGGCGACCAGTTCGGCATGATCCTCATGTCCGAACGCGACCCCGAGCGCATCACCACCTTCGCCGATACCATGCGCCGCTCGCTGCGCGCGCCCATCACCTTCGCTGAGAAGGAAGTGTTCATCACCGCCTCCATCGGCCTTGTCCTGCCCGGCCAGGAGCAGAGCAAGCGCAGCGAGGTGCTGAAGGACGCGGAACTCGCCATGTATTACGCCAAGCGCATCGGCGGCGACCGCATCGAGGTGTTCCGCCCCGCCATGCGCCAGCAGAAGATCGACCACGTCTCGCTGGAAAACGAATTGCGCCACGCGCTGGAGCGCAATCAGATCTTCATGCGCTACCAGCCCATCGTGCGCATGCACGACCGCGCCATTGGCGGGTTTGAGGCCTTCATGCGCTGGCGCCATCCCACGCTCGGGGAAATGGCGGCCTCCGATTTCCTGCCGGTGGCGGAGGAAAGCGGGCTGATTCTCGATCTCGGCCTGTTCGCGCTCGAACATGCGGCGCGCCAACTCGGCCAATGGCAGCGCTTGGTGCGGGTGGACCCGCCTTTGTTCATGCACGTGAACGTCTCGTCCCGCCAATTGCTGCGGCACGATCTGATCCAGGATCTGAAGGCGGTTCTCGCACGCAATGCGGTTGCGCCCGGCTCGCTCAAGCTGGAGGTCACCGAGAGCCTGGTGATGGAAAACCCGGAATATGCGGCGGTGATGCTGGCCCGCATCCGGGAACTGGGCGCCGGCCTGTGCCTGGACGATTTCGGCACCGGCCAGTCGGCGCTCGCCTATCTCCAGCGCTTCCCGTTCGACACCATCAAGATCGACCAGCGCTTCGTGCGCGACAGCGCCAAGGGCGCGGCCCGCGCGGCGCGGCCGATCATCGTCGGCTCAATCGTTTCGCTCGCCCATCAATTGGGCATGGAAGTGGTGGCCGAGAGCCTGGAGCGCGAAGCCGAGGCCACCGAAATGGGCCGCTTCGGCTGCGAATATGCGCAGGGCGTTCTGTTCGGCGAGCCGCTCACCACGGAGGAATGCCGCGCCCTGTTCGAGCCCACCACCCCCAAGGACCGCCGCCGCGCGGCCGCGGGCTGAGGCGCGCAGACGGGCGCGCGTTTCAGGGCTGCAGGGTGTTCGGCGTGCTGTGATCCCCATCCGTCCGGTGCGAACCTCGCGCCGTGGACGGGCCCTCAGGCGTGCCCGGCCTCGCTGGAGAGCATGCCGGGGTCGATGCCGAGTTTGCGCAGGGCGAGATCGTATTTGGTCTCGACGCTCTCGCCGAAGATCAGGTCCGGATCGGCCGGGCAATGCAGCCAGCCATTGGCCTGGATCTCGGTTTCCAGCTGGCCCGGCGCCCATCCGGCATAGCCGAGCGCCAGCACCGCGCTGTGCGGCCCGGTGCCGCCGGCGATGGCTTTCAGGATATCCAGCGTCGCCGTCAGGCAGATGCCGCCGTCGATGGGCAAGGTGGAATTCTCGATGAAATAATCGGAGGAATGCAGCACGAAGCCGCGCCCCGTTTCCACCGGCCCGCCGCGCAGCACCTTCACCGCCCCCGCGCGCTGCGGCAGCAGGATGCGGGCGTCCTCCGGCACCACATCCAATTGCACCAGCAGATCGGCGAAATTGATGTTGGATGCCGCCTGATTGACGATGATGCCCATCGCCCCTTCATTGGAATGGGCACAGACATAGATGAGGGCGCGGGAGAAACGCTCGTCCTGCATGGACGGCATGGCAATAAGCATCTGCCCGTCGAGGAAATCCGGCGGGGTGCCGAGGGAAAAGGCCTTGCGATCGACCATCATTCCCACAGCCTAACCCGACCGCCCGGATTTGAAAACGGTGAACCGGGCGGGGATGCAGCCACATTGGCGGGATCGGCGGTCACGTCCTTGTGCCGTCACATGAAAGTGCGCGTCGCCCATTTGCGCTCGCGGGGCCGAGGCTGTAGGCGCACACTATGAACTTTCCCCGTCCCCGATCGCCGGTGCTGGCCCCGGCCCTCCTGCTTGCCCTGCTGGCCCCGGCGGCGCCGCTGGCGGCGGCCGAAACCCCGTGGAGCCGCGCCCAGAACGCCGACGTGCGCCTGATTTCCGGCGCAGTGGCCGATGGCGTGCTGGAAGCCGGGATCGAGATCCGCCTGACGCCGGGCTGGAAGACCTATTGGCGCTATCCCGGCGACAGCGGCGTGCCGCCCCGCTTCGATTGGAGCGGCTCGCGCAATGTCGCGGGGGTGGATGTGGCATTTCCCGCCCCCAAGCGCTTCTCGGATGGGGCGAGCGGCTTTTCCATCGGCTACAAGGGCGGCAGCGTGCTGCTGCCGCTCAAGGTGCGGCTCGCCGAGCCCGGACGCGCGGCACGGCTCGACCTCTCGCTGGATTTCGCGGTGTGCGAAGCGCTGTGCGTGCCGGTCCATGCCCAGGCCAGCCTTGATATTCCGACCGGCGGGGAGGCGCCCAATTCTGCGCTCGCGGCGGCGCGGGCGCAGGTGCCGGCACCTGCCGTGCTCGGCGCCGGTCCCGCTCCGGCGCTGCTTTCGGCGGAAGTGATCGAACAGGAAGCCTTGCCCGCGGACGTCAAGCCGGGCGAAGCCCGTTCCCCGGCGCCGCTTCTGGTGGTGACGGCGACGGTCTCATCGGACAAGGCGGACCTGTTCGTGGAAGGCCCGGACGACAGCTGGGCGCTGCCACTGCCGAGCCGCGCCTTTGGCCCCAATGGGGAAGCCCGCTTTACCCTGGAACTCGATGGGCTGCCCTCCGGGGAATCCTGGGAGGGCAAGAAGGTGCGCCTGACCCTGGTGGATTCCGGCAAATCGGTCGAGGCGCTGGTCCCGCTCAAGAGGAAATGACGGGGGGAAAGGCTGTGGCGCCTTTCCTCGCGCGCAAATCTGCCTATTCTGCGCCGCATTCGGCCCAAGAGCGCCGATCAGTCTGCGGAGAAACCACCCATGGCAATCCAAGTCGGCGATACCCTGCCCGCGGCGACCTTCCGCGTTTCCACGGAAGACGGCCCGGTTCCCAAGACCACCGATGATGTCTTCAAGGGCAAGCGCGTCGTTCTTTTCGCCGTTCCCGGCGCTTTCACGCCCACCTGCCACAAGAATCATCTTCCGGGCTACGTGTCGCGCGCCGATGAGATCAAGGCGAAGGGCATCGATACCATCGCTGTCGTCTCGGTCAATGATCCGTTCGTCATGGGCGCGTGGGAAAAAGCTTCCGGCGCCGACGGCAAGATCATGTTCCTGTCCGACGGCAATGGCGAGTTCTCGCAGGCGCTCGACCTGACCTTCGACGGCTCCATGGCCGGCCTCGGCGTGCGCTCCAAGCGCTATTCCATGCTCGTGGAAGACGGTGTCGTGAAGTCCCTGAACGTCGAGGACGTGCCCTCCAAGGCGGATGTCTCCTCGGCGCAGGCGATGCTGGGCCAGATCTGAGCGTTTGCCTCGGATCCACGCAATCCTGACCCGCTGAAATCAGCCCTCCGGTGCGTCCGGGGGGCTTTTTTGCGCGGCTTTTTTGCGCCTCGGCCGTCAGGCGATGATGTCGGGAAAAAGCTCGTCTTCCAGATGGGAGATTCGGTCTTTCAGCTGGAGCTTGCGCTTCTTGAGCCGTTGAATCTGCAGGATATCCGAGCCGGTCACCGCGGTGAGCGCGTCGATGGCGGCATCCAGGTCCCGATGCTCCTGCCGCAAGCGCTCCAGCAGCAATCTCAGCTCCCGTTCCTCGTCACTGGTCATGCCATATCCGTCGCGGTCCGAGCTGCCTTCTCTCGAATACCGCACCGCCTCCCTACGCCGCAAGCCGCACGGCGCCGCAGGCTGGAATGGGTGCAAAAATAGCCCTTGGACTCTTTGCCGCCTCCATGACAGACTGTCCTTCGTTGCAGACAGGGAGACGAAACGCATGTCCGTCCAGTCGCACCTCGAAGAGCTGAAGCGTCGTCACGCAGCCCTTCAGATGGCCATCGAACGTGAACTCAATCACGCCTCCAGCGACCCGTTGCGGGTTGTCGAGCTCAAGCGTCGCAAACTCCTGCTGAAGGACCAGATCGCCCGGCTCCGCGGCGAAGCGACCGTACACTAAGCCAAATCAAACGGACGTCCCGGTTTCGGCGCAACTGCCGTCCGGACGCGCACTCCGCCGTGTTCCAGGCGTGTCTTGGTGGGTTTGCCGGAGCGGATGGGTTCCATCCTTCGGCAAAACCCACTAAGCCGACGCCATGGCTCCACCGCTGATTTCGCTTCAAGACGTCCATCTGCGCTTCGGCGCCACCCCCTTGCTCGACGGCGCGGAAATTTCCGTGTCGCCGGGTGAAAGGCTATGCCTTGTCGGGCGCAACGGGTCGGGAAAATCGACCCTGCTGAAGGTGGCCGCCGGCCTGATCGAGGCCGACGCCGCCGTTCGCTTCTTCCAGCCGGGCGCGACCGTGCGCTACCTGCCGCAGGAGCCGGATTTTTCCGGCTTCGCGACCACGCTCGCCTATGTGGAAGCCGGCCTCGGGCCGGGCGACGAGGAATATCGCGCGCAATATCTGCTGGACCAGCTCGGCCTCACGGGCCACGAGGATCCGGCCCATCTCTCCGGCGGCGAGGCGCGCCGGGCCGCTCTGGCGCGCGTGATCGCGCCGGAGCCGGATGTGCTGCTGCTGGACGAGCCCACCAACCATCTCGATCTGCCCGCCATCGAATGGCTGGAAAGCGAGCTGAAGTCGCTGCGCTCCGCGCTCGTGGTCATCAGCCATGACCGGCGGTTCCTGCAGAATCTCTCGCGCGCCACCATCTGGCTGGACCGAGGCACCACCCGCCGGCTGGACCAGGGCTTTTCCAGCTTCGAGGCCTGGCGCGACCAGGTGCTGGAGCAGGAGGAGACCGACCGCCACAAGCTCGACCGCAAGATCGTCGCCGAGCAGGATTGGCTGCGCTATGGCGTCACCGCCCGCCGCAAGCGCAATGTGCGCCGCCTCGGCCTGCTGCAATCCATGCGCACCGACCGGCGCGACGAGCGGCGCGCACAAGGCAATGTGAAGATCACCGTCACCGAGGCGGAAACCTCCGGCAAGCTGGTGATCGAGGCCAAGGGCATTTCCAAATCCTACGACGGCACGCCCATCGTCACGGATTTCTCCACCCGCATCGTGCGCGGCGATCGGATCGGCATCGTCGGCCCGAACGGCGCCGGCAAGACCACCTTGTTGAAGATGCTGACGGGAGAACTCGCCCCCGACAGCGGCACGGTGCGCCTTGGCGCCAATCTGGAAATCGCCTCGCTCGACCAGAAGCGCGCGGCCCTCGACCCCAACACCACCTTGCGCGACGCCCTCACCGGCGGCGGCAGCGACCAGGTGCTGGTGGGCGGCGTGCCCAAGCATGTCATGGGCTATCTCAAGGACTTCCTGTTCACGCCCGACCAGGCGAACTCGCCCCTCTCGGTGCTGTCGGGCGGCGAGCGGGGGCGGCTCATGCTGGCGCGGGCGCTGGCCCTGCCGTCCAACATGCTGATCCTCGACGAGCCCACCAACGATCTCGATCTCGAAACCCTCGACCTGTTGCAGGAAATGGTGGCGGATTATCCCGGCACCGTCATCCTCGTCAGCCATGATCGTGACTTCCTGGACCGCACCGTCACCAGCGTGATCGCGGCGGAAGGGGCGGGCAGTTTCACCGAATATGCCGGCGGCTATGCCGACATGGTGAACCAGCGCGGCCACGGCGTTCAGGCGAAGGAAAAGCGCGGCGAGAGCGCGCCCGCGAAGGGGTCGGGAAAAGCCGTGCCCAAGGCCGCCGTCGCCGATGAGGGCAAGAAGCGGCGCCTCACCTTCCACGAGAAGCATGCGCTCCAGACCTTGCCCAAGACCTTGGACAAGCTGCGCAACGAGGCCGACAAGCTGGGCGCCGTCCTGTCCGATCCGGTGCTGTACGAGCGCGATCCCGGCTCGTTCGAGCGCACTTCGGCCGCGCTCGCCAAGGTGCAGAAGGAATTGGACGCGGCGGAAGAAGAATGGCTGCGTCTGGAAATTCTGCGCGAGGAACTCGGAGGCTGAGCCTCCGCCCCCGCGCAGGGGCTCAGGCCACCTTCAGGGCTTTTTCCACGTAGCGGCTTTCCTGGGTGCGGCCGCCATAGCCGTAGGCATCCGCCTTCACCTCGCGCACCAGGATGTAGCTCTCCGGGTGCAGGGGGCCGAGCAAATCGCCCATGGCGGCGAACACGGCGGCGATATAGGCCGCTTTCTCGTCCTTGGTGTTGGTGCCATCCACCACCGCTATGTCCAGCCAGAAGCTGGCAAGGCCGGCGTCGGCCAAGCTCCGCCCGCCGACGAACCACAAGCCGGCATCGAGGAAATCCACCGCCACCGAAGTGAGGGCCGGATCCTTGCGCAGGATTTTGGCGGTGAGGGCCGAAAGGGTTCCGGCGGCGGTGGCGGCCTTTGCGGCATCGCTGGCGCCGGAGAGCTTCACTTGAAGAATGGGCATGGGGTTGCGTCTCCGTGAGGGATGAAGCGACCCTAGCGCCGCCTTTCATTTGAGAAAAATTGATTTATCATGAGTGATAATTTCGATATTCTCATAGAATGACGCGCACGCTCGATCTCGATCTTCTCCGCAGCTTCGTTGCCGTCGCCACCCTCGGCTCGGTCTCGGCCGCCAGCGCACGGGTGGGGCGGTCTCAATCGGCCGTGAGCCTCCAGATGGACCGGCTCTCGGACATGCTGGGCTTTGCCGTGCTGGAACGGCGCGGCCGGGGCGTCGCGCTCACGCCGCGCGGGGCGGCATTCCTCGACGATGCCCGCGCGCTTTTGGATCTCAACGACCGGGTGCTCGGCCATCATGCCGCCGGCGCGGCATCCGAGCCGGTGCGTCTCGGCTTTGTCCAGGATGTGGGGGAGGGGGCGTTGCAGCGCATTCTGGCGCGCGTCTCCGCCTTGCTGCCGGGCGCGCCGCTGACCGTGCAGGTGGCCTCCACCGGGCGCCTGATGGCGGGGCTGAAGGCGGGCAGCCTCGACCTTGCGGCGGGGTTTCGTGGCGAAAGCGATCTTCCGGCGCTGGACCTGTCGCGCGAGCCCATGGAATGGCTCGGCGCGCGCGACCTGCGCCTCGCCGCCGACGCACCTGTGCCGCTGCTGGTATTCGAGGCGCCGTGCGTGTTCCGGGACGCGGCGATTTCCGCCCTGAACGCGGCGGGGCGGGCATTCCGCATCGCCTTCACCAGCCCGAGCTTGCCGGGGCTGCTCGCGGCGGTCGGTGCGGGGGTCGGGGTAACTGTGCGAACGGCCCGCGCGCGGCGGGCCGATATGGTGAGCGTGACGGGGCTCGGCACGGCGCCGCTGCCGTGCGTGGATTTTGCGCTTTATGCCCGTGCCGAGAGCCTGTCTCCCGCGCTGGAGCTGGCGCGGGAGGTGATGCGCGAGGAATTGCAGCGCGAGCGGCCGCTGTTCGCCGCCGCCTGAGCCGCGCCGCTTCAGGCGATCAGTGCTGATGCTCCATGCCGCCCATGCCGCCCATCTCGCCGCCGGCGGGGGCGCTCGCGGGTGCACCGGCGCCGATTCCGCGCACCTCGAACACCACGTTCACGGTGCCCGCCTTCTCGAAGGTCAGGGTGCCCTTCACGCTCTCGCCTTGCTTCAGCGGCTGCGTGAGATCCTGCAACATCAGGTGATAGCCACCCGGCGCAAGGGCGAGGGTGGCGCCGGGGGCGATCTCCAGCCCGCCGGCGACCGGGCGCATGGTCATGACGCCGTTGTTCATGCTCATTTCATGCATTTCGAAGCGTCCGGCGCGCTCGAAGGAACCGCCGATCAGCTTGTCGGGGAGGGTGCCGGTGTTGGTGATCTTCAGGTAACCGCCAGCCACCTTGGCGCCGCCGGGGGTGGCGCGGGCCCAGGGCTGCTCGATGGTCAGGGCCCCGGCCTTGAAGGTTGAGGGGGCGGCCGGCATGGCGGCGGCGGCGAGTCTGAGAACCGGGGCGGGATATTCGGGGCGCGGGCCGCCCTCCTGGGGAATCTGCGCCCAGTCGGCCGAGGTGCCCTCGCAGCTCTGCAGCACCGGGAAATAAAGCTTCGTCGCCTGCGCCTGGGGGGCGAGATAGGCGATGAAGACGAACTCGTCATAATAGGCATTGGGCAGATTGCCGCCGGACCAGGTGATGGTCTTCACCCCTTCCTTCACCGGTCCGCCGTGCATCACCTCATAGGATTTCTCGTAGGGGCCCTTCTCCAGGGCGAGGGTCCAGCCGGCCTTGGGCTGCGGCTTTACCGATACCACGCCCTCGGGAATGGTGACCTTGATGGCGGTGGTGGCAGCCTCGCCGCAGCCGTGCGGCACCTTCAGCACGCCACGGTAGGAGGTGCCGGAGGTGGCCTGGCCCTCGGCCAAAGTCACATGGGCGAAGGCGGGGCCGGCGAGGCTCGCGAACAGAGCGGCGGCAAGGCAGAGAGGCGCGGTGCGCGCGCACGAAATGGACATGGAATGTCTCCGAACGGGGTTTGAGATTCTGCGGGCAGGCTCAAACGGCGGGCGGAGGACCTCGCGCATGGAACGGGCGGGAGGCATGGCGCGCGGGGCCGATGGCCGGGCGCTCCACGAACACGATGGCGGTGATGCGCGGCGCCGGCTCCAGCCGCGCGGCCTCCCCGCCCGGCGCCAGCGGCGGCACGGGCGTGGCGAGGCAGCCGAGCACGCAGCACAGATCCCTGTGCGGCACAGCCGGTGACGGAGAATCGGTATCGGCCGCGGCGCGTCCGGCGCAGGTGGCGTTCCAGGGATCGGCCGCGCCAGCGGTGGCGTGCTGCGCCATCGCCGCCGCCGACAGAACCATCTGGAGCAGGAGCACATAGGCGAGCGCGAGCCGCACGGCCCACCTCGCCTTTGTCGATCCTGTCCCGCCGGAGCCCTTCATGCGTCTGCCATAGGCCGGCCCGCGCGCGCCGGCAAGCGCGGCGGCGCGGCGGGCTGGCCGCGCGGAAAAAAGAATGGCACCGTGCCGCCTCCGAACGGAGGGACATGCGCATGGTGTTCTGGGTTCCCCTGATATCCTGGGGCCTTGCCCTGGCGCTCGCGGCCCTGGCCGTGGCACGGGCCGCGCGCCCCTTGCCGCCCGGCTTCGTCGCGGATCGGCTGTTGCGCTACCTCTTCCTGGTGCCGCTCGGGCTTATGGGATTGTGGGCGTTCCTGGGCCATGTGTTCTTCGCGGCCGAAGCGGCGCGCGCCATCGGCTGGGCGCCCAGCCCGTTCCAGTTCGAGGTGGGCATGGCCAATCTCGGCATGGGCCTCGCCGGCGTGATCGCGGCCTTTTACGGCAACTGGGGCTTTCGCCTTGGGGTCGCCGTGGTGGCTTCGGGGTTTCTGGGCGGGGCGGCCGTGGGGCATGTGGTGCAGATTGCCGAGACCGGGAACCTTGCGGCGGGAAATGCCGGCCCCATTCTCTATACGGACATTCTCACGCCCCTCACCCTCCTGGTGCTGCTGGCGCTCACCCGCCGTACCGCGCGGGGCTGAGCCTGGCCTCCGGGCACAGCGAGCCACCCCATGACCGAAGATGCCGAGCGCAACCGCTTTTCCGCCCGCGCCGCCCGCTACGCACGGGTTGGCGCCAATGTGGGGGGCGTCGCGGCGCGCATGGCCGGCACGCGGCTGTTCGGGCTCGACAAGGGGGGCGAGGGCAATGCGGCGGCGCTCGCGGCGGCGCTGGGCGGGCTCAAGGGGCCGCTGATGAAGGTGGCGCAGCTCATGTCCACCATTCCCGACGTTCTGCCGCCCGAATATGCCGCCGAGCTTCAGAAATTGCAGAATGACGCGCCGCCCATGGGCTGGGCGTTCGTGCGGCGCCGCATGATGGCGGAGCTGGGGCGCGACTGGGAGGCCCGCTTCGCCTCGTTCGAGCACAAGCCGGCCGCCGCCGCCTCCCTCGGCCAGGTGCATCGCGCGGTGGCGCTCGATGGCGAGGAACTGGCCTGCAAGCTGCAATATCCCGACATGCAGGCGGCGGTGGAGGCGGACCTCAGCCAGCTCGACCTTCTGTTCTCGCTCCATCGCCGCATGGACCCTGCCATCGACACACGTGAGATTGCGGGCGAAATCGGCGCGCGGGTGCGCGAGGAGCTGGATTATCGCCGCGAGGCCAAGCACGCCGCGCTTTATGCGCTGATGCTGGAGGGGCGGGACCATGTGCGCGTGCCAAGCGTGCGCACCGATCTTTCCACCGGCCGGCTTCTGACCTTGCACTGGCTGGAGGGGCAAAAGATCCTCGGTTTCACCGAGCACCCGCTGGAGGAGCGCAACCGATTGGCGCGGGCCATGTTCACCGCCTGGTGGCTGCCGTTCAGCCGGTTCGGGGTGATCCACGGCGATCCGCATCTCGGCAATTACACCGTCTTTACCGATGAAGCCGGCACGCCGGGGGGCATCAACCTGCTGGATTACGGCTGCGTCCGCATCTTTCCGCCGGCCTTCGTGGCGGGGGTGATGGATCTTTATCGCGGCCTGCTCGCGAACGACGAGGCGCGGGTGGTGCACGCGTATGAGACCTGGGGCTTCAAGGGTCTCAAGCGCGAATTGATCGATGTGCTGAACATCTGGGCGCGCTTCATCTATGGGCCGCTCATGGATGATCGCGTGCGCACCATCGCCGACGGCGTGGCGCCCGGCGAATATGGACGGCGCGAGGCGTTTCGGGTGCATACGGCGCTGAAGCAGCTTGGGCCGGTGACGGTGCCGCGCGAATTCGTGTTCATGGATCGCGCGGCCATCGGCCTCGGCGCGGTGTTCCTGCACCTGAAGGCCGAGCTGAACTTCCATCGCCTGTTCGAAGAGGCGATGGCGGATTTCAGCCTGGAGGGCGTCGCAGCGCGGCAGGCGGCGGCGCTGGCGCAAACCGGCTTGGCTTGACCCAGCCGGCCTTAAGCGGAGCTCAATTGGCCGGCGGCGCGGTGCGCGAGAGCACGGAGGCGGTGCCGGCCGAAACGCCGTCGCCCGGCGTCGCCGTTCCCGCGCCCGTCGGACCCTGGGCCGGCACGGGCGGCAGGGCGGGAATGGGGGCGTTCGCGGCGGTCTGCGGCTTGCTCGCGGCCGGCGCTGGCGCCGACTGACCGGCAACCGGCGCCGACATGCTCGGCGTCGGCGAGGCGAGGCCGGGCGTTGCGGCCTTCGGCGCATGAATGCCCTCAGGCGGCGCCACCGCGATGGCGCCGGGATTTTTCGCCGTGTCGGGTGCATCGTCGTCGGCCGCACCGTCGTCCGGCGGCGGCACGGCGGGCGCCGCGATATCCGGCCCCGAGGTGCTGGCGATCTCGCTGTCGGCGGGACGGGGCTTTGGCAGCGGGGCGCGGGCCACCGGCTGGCTGCGCTGCTGGGGGGCAGCGCCATAACCGCCTTGAGCGGGAGGGGCGCCATAGGCGCCCGGGGGAGGGGCGGCGCCATAGGCGGGCGCGGGGCCATAGGGGCCGCCGGGCGGCCCGAACATGGAGGGATCGGCCGGCTGCACCAGCCCCGAATAGGCATCCACCGCGAGGATCAGCGGACCGCGATCATCCACGGCGTCGACCATATAAGTGCGCCCGCGCAGCACCGGCCGCCCGACCCGGCCATAGCCAAGATTGAGCACGATGGAGCGGATCTCCTGCGGCGGCAGCATCACCGTTCCGGTCACATAGCCTGGCGGCGCGCGATAGACGCGCGGCATCTCGGCAGGCGCACCGTAGATTGTTGGCGGATAAGGATAATATTGCGCTCGCGCCGGTTCGCCCGCGAGCGTTGCCGCGCCGCCGACAAGGGCAAGCAGGCCGAACGTGGAGCGCCGCCGGGCGGCTGAGGTTAAGCAAAAGGGCATGGATGTTCTGCCGAAAAGCTGCATCTGCGCACCAAGCCCGCTCATTGAGGCACCGTTACGACCATATGCGGGCGCAAGCGTGCGCGAGGCTTGCCGAATGTTTCCGGTATTGGGCGACGGGAGCCGGGCGGGGCGGGCGCTGGCCCAGCCTCACATCAGCCGCAGCCCCTTCAGGCTGGCATGGCCGTCGCGCCCCACGATGATGTGGTCATGGACGTCGATGCCCAGCGGCTTGGCGATGTCGATGATCTTGCGCGTCATGTCGATATCGGCGCGCGAGGGGGTGGGATCGCCCGAGGGGTGGTTGTGGCACAGGATGATGGCGGTGGCGGAGAGTTCGAGCGCCCGCTTGACCACCTCGCGCGGATAGACCGGGGCGTGATCCACCGTCCCCTGCTGCACCACCTCGTCGGCGATCAGCTGGTTGCGCTTGTCGAGGAACAGCACCCGCACCTGCTCGCGCTCGGCGAACGCCATGGAGGCGCGGCAATAATCGAGCACCGAGCTCCAGGAGGAGAGCACCGGGCGCCGCTTCATCTGCCCCTTGGCGAGGCGATGGGCGGCGGCTTCCACGATCTTCAGCTCGGTGACGATGGCATCCTTCACGCCGGGGATTTCGGCCAGCAGGGCGGCGGGCGCGGCCACCACCTCGGCGAAGGAGCCGAAGCGCTCCACCAGGGCTTTCGCGAGCGGCTTCACGTCGCGGCGCGGCACAGCACGGAACAGCACCAGTTCCAGCAATTCATAATCCGCGAGGGCGGCCGAGCCGGCCTCGCGGAAGCGCGCGCGCAGGCGGTCGCGATGCCCCAGGAAATGGGGGCCGGCCTCGGCGATGCCGTCCTCGGGCTCCCCCGCCATGGTCAGGCCGGCAGATAAGGCGGCTTGTGGTAGCCCTTCGGGCTCAGGGTGAAGATCTCCACCCCGGTCTGGGTCACGCCGACCGTGTGCTCGAACTGGGCGGAGAGCGAGCGGTCGCGCGTCACAGCCGTCCAGCCGTCGGACAGCACCTTCACGTGCGGACGGCCGAGATTGATCATCGGCTCCACCGTGAAGATCATCCCCGGCTTCAGCTCCGGCCCCTCGCCGCGCCGGCCCACATGGACGATGTTCGGCTCGTCGTGGAACACCTGCCCGACGCCATGGCCGCAGAAATCGCGCACCACGCTCATGTGCTGGGGCTCGACGAAATCCTGGATCGCCGCGCCGATGTCGCCCACATGGCCGCCCGGCTTGATGGCCTCGATGCCGAGCATCATGGAATCGTAAGTGACTTCGATCAGCCGTTCGGCCCGGCGGGGAATCTCGCCGATGGCGAACATGCGGCTGGAATCGCCGTACCAGCCGTCCACGATCAAGGTCACGTCCACATTGACGATGTCGCCTTCGCGCAGCGGGCGCGCGTTGGGCATGCCGTGGCAGACCACGTGATTGATGGAGGTGCACACCGAATAGCGATAGCCGCGATACATCAAGGTCGCCGGCAGGGCGCCATTGTCCATGGCGAACTGGAAGATCAGATCGTCGATGGCGGCGGTGGAAACGCCGGGGCCGACCATTTCGGCCACCGCGTCGAGCGCGCGGGCGGTCAATTGGCCGGCCTTGCGCATGCCTTCGAAGGCGGCGGGGCCATAGAGCTTGATATGGCCGGTCTTCCTGAGCGGCGCCTGGGCCGCCTCCACATAGGTCATCGCATTGGTCCTGGACCGGCGCGCGTCGCCAGCATTGATTGCGTTTGCATCAGATTTAGGCCATGCGGCGCGCAAAGCAAGTGTCCGCGCGCTTTTGCCTGCCGCAGGCGCGCTGCGCGCCAGCTTCAGCCAAGCATGGGAATGGGGCGATCCAGCGCGATCCCGCCGGGATCCAGGCGGCAGGCGAAGGCGAGCGCCTCCACCCCGGCCGCGCGGGCAAGATCGAATGCGGCGCCATAGGCGGGGTCGATATCGCGCGCGATGGAAACACTGTTCGCCGAGCCGATCTGGCACAGATAGACCATCACCGCCCGCGCCCCGGCCCGGGCCTGGGCCGCCAGCTCGATGAGGTGCTTGGTGCCGCGCGCGGTCACGCAATCGGGAAATTCGGACAGGTACGGCTGGCGCATGAGGTGTACATTCTTCACCTCGACGAAACAGGGCGGCCGTCCCGCGCCTTCGAGCAGCAGGTCGATGCGGCTGTTCACGCCGTATTTCACCTCGCGTCGAAGGCTGGGATAGCCGGCAAGTTCGGGAATGGCGCCGGCCGCGATCGCCTCGGCCACCAGGGCATTGGGATGCATGGTATTGACCCCCACCAGCTCCAGCCCGGCGCCGAAATCCGCCTCCACCATTTCCCAGCTCAGCGGCAGCTTGCGCGTGAGCACGGGTGAGCGCGACAGCCAGATCCGGGCGCCAGGCGTCGCGAGCCCGCTCATGGCGCCGGAATTCGCCACATGGACAGTCGTCTCGCTGCCGTCCGCCAGCACCACATCGGCGAGGAAGCGCTTGTAGCGGCGGATCAGGGTCGCAGGCTGGAGGGCGGTTTGAAAGCGCATCAGGCGCGGGTGTCGCTGCGGCCGGCGAGGCAGAACAGGGTCTGCGTGCCGCTGGCGCAATGGGTGCGCACCCCATCGGCTTCCGCGAACACGTCCACCCGCGTGATGCTGAGCGTGCGGCCCGGCTTCAGCACCTCGCCAACCGCGACGAGGCGCTCGCCCCGGCCCGGCGACATGATGTTGACCTTGTATTCCACCGTCAGCACGCTCGAATTGCCGGGGAACAAGGTGAAGGCCGCATAGCCGCCGGCGGTATCGGCGATCGCGCCGATGGAGCCGCCGTGAAAATAGCCATGCTGCTGGGTGAGGGCCTCGGCGTAGGGCAGGATCACTTCCACCCGTCCCGCGTCCACGCGCCCGAGCTGCGCGCCGAGCGTGGCCATGAAAGGCTGGCGGGAAAAGCTGTCGCGCACGCGCTGTTCGAAATCCGGATCGAGCGGGACGAAAGCGGGTGCGGCGGGGGTGATCATGCAAAGGGTCCCGGAAGTCTGTTCCAGGACCCTCTTACATCATTCGCCACCGGGCGCACGCCTGGGCGCGCGGGTCACTGCACGAAGATATTCTTCAACGTGCCGATGCCGTCGATGACGATGTCGATCTCGTTCGACGGGTCCTTCATGGAGCCGACGCCCACCGAGGTGCCGCAGGCGATGAGATCGCCGGGGTTCAGCGTCATGTCCTGCGAGAGCAGGGCCACGAGCTGGTGCGGCGGGAAGATCATGTCGGCGAGCGGGTAGTTCTGCCGCTCGGCGCCGTTGAGGATGGTGCGCACGCTCGCGGTGGCGGGGTCGAACTGCGTTTCGATCCAGGGACCGAACGGGCCGTACTGGTCGAAGCCCTTGGCGCGGGCCCATTGCGGGAAGGTGGGATCCTTGTTCAGGATGTCGGCGGCCGTGATGTCGTTGACGATGGTATAGCCGAAGATGTGGGCGGCCGCTTCGTCCTGCGAGATGTTGCTCGCGGTCTTGCCGATGACGATGCCGAGTTCGCCTTCATAGACCGTCTTGCCGGAATAGGCCGGCGGGCGGTGCACGAAGCTGCCGGGTGCGGCGACCGAGGTGGTGGCCTTGAGCAGATAGAGCGGCTCCGCCGGCTCGGCGACATTGAGCTTGGCGGCGAGGCCGTGGAAATTGTTCCACAAGGCGATGATCTTGCTCGGCACGCTCGGGGCTTCGAGCGTCACGGCCGAGAGCGCAACGCTCTCTCCGGTCGGCGTTGCGCCGGCGAACATGTCGCCCTGGTGCACGGCGATGGCCTCGCCCTCCAGCGTGCCGAACCCGGTGCTTCCGTTCTGTGTGAAACGGACCCATTTCGCCATCTGGTGGCTCCTGACTTGAGATGAGGGGGCCGGCTGCGCGGCGTCGCTGTGCGCGACCCTGGCCGGCCGTTCAATGAAGGTCCGCGCGGCCGGGCCGCGCGGAAATCCGATCAGCCCTTGAGGACTTCGACCAGGGTCTTTCCGAGGCGCGCGGGCGAGGGGGAGACGCGGATGCCGGCCGCTTCCATGGCCGCGATCTTGTCTTCCGCACCGCCCTTGCCGCCCGAGATGATCGCGCCCGCATGGCCCATGCGGCGGCCCGGAGGCGCCGTGCGGCCGGCGATGAAGCCCACCATCGGCTTCTTGCGCCCGCGCTTGGCCTCGTCCGCGATGAACTGCGCCGCATCCTCTTCCGCCGAGCCGCCGATCTCGCCGATCATCACGATCGACTGCGTCTTCGGGTCCGCCAGGAACAGCTCCAGCACGTCGATGAACTCGGTGCCCTTCACCGGGTCGCCGCCGATGCCCACCGCGCTGGTCTGGCCGAGGCCCTCCTGCGAGGTCTGGAACACCGCCTCATAGGTCAGCGTGCCCGAGCGCGAGACCACGCCCACCGAGCCCTTCTTGAAGATGTTGCCCGGCATGATGCCGATCTTGCATTCGCCGGCCGTCATCACGCCCGGGCAGTTCGGCCCGATCAGCCGCGACTTGGAGCCGGAGAGCGCGCGCTTCACCTTCACCATGTCCAGCACCGGGATGCCCTCGGTGATGCAGACGATGAGCGGGATTTCCGCGTCGATGGCTTCCAGGATCGCGTCCGCGGCGCCCGGAGGCGGCACATAGATCACGCTGGCGTCGGCGCCGGTGGCCTCGCGGGCCTCGATCACGGTGTCGAACACCGGCAGGCCGAGGTGGGTGGTGCCGCCCTTGCCGGGCGAGGTGCCGCCGACCATCTTCGTTCCGTAGGCGATCGCCTGCTCGGAATGGAAGGTGCCGTTCTTGCCGGTGAAGCCCTGGGTGATGACCTTGGTATTGGCGTCGATAAGCACGGACATCACGCAGCTTCCTTCTTCACCGCGCCCACGATCTTCTGCGCGGCGTCGTCGAGGTCATCGGCGGGGATCACATTCAAACCGCTCTCGCGGATGATCTTTTTCCCGAGGTCCACGTTCGTGCCTTCGAGGCGCACAACCAGCGGCACCGAGAGCCCCACCTCCTTCACCGCCGCCAGCACGCCTTCCGCGATCACGTCGCAGCGCATGATGCCGCCGAAGATGTTCACCAGGATGCCCTTCACGGCCGGATCGGCGGTGATGATCTTGAACGCCGCCGTCACCTTTTCCTTCGTGGCGCCGCCGCCGACGTCCAGGAAGTTCGCGGGCGCAAGGCCGTAGAGCTTGATGATGTCCATGGTGGCCATGGCGAGGCCCGCGCCGTTCACCATGCAGCCGATGGTGCCGTCGAGCGTGATATAGTTGAGGTCGTATTTGGAGGCCTCGATCTCCTTCTCGTCCTCCTCGCTCTCGTCGCGCAGGGCGGCGACGTCGGGATGGCGATAGAGCGCGTTGCCGTCGAAGCCCACCTTGGCGTCGAGCACCTTCAGCTTGCCGTCCTTGGTGACCACCAGCGGATTGATCTCCAGCATCTCCATGTCCTTTTCCACGAACGCCTTATAGAGCGTCGCGGTGAGGGCCTGGGCCTGCTTGGCGAGATCACCGGTGAGCGCCAGCGCGTCGGCGACGCGGCGGCCGTGGTGGGCCTGGATACCGGTGGCGGTATCGACAGAGAAGGTCACGATCTTCTCAGGCGTATTGTGAGCCACGTCCTCGATGTCCATGCCGCCCTCGGTGGAGACGACGAACGACACCCGGGAGGATTCCCGGTCCACCAGCAGGGAGATGTAGAACTCCTTCTCGATCGCCGCGCCCTCTTCGATATAGAGCCGGTTCACCTGCTTGCCGGCCGGGCCGGTCTGGATGGTGACGAGCGTGTTGCCCAGCATCTCGCGCGCAGCGGCCTTCACCTCGTCGGGGGTGCGCACCACGCGCACGCCGCCCTTGGCGCCGGCGGGCAATTCCTTGAACGTGCCCTTGCCGCGTCCGCCGGCATGGATCTGCGACTTCACCACCACGACGGCGCCGCCGATGTCCTTCGCGCCGAGATCGCGCGCGGCCGTCTCGGCCTCTTCCGGGGTGAAGGCCGGGATGCCGCGCGAGACCGGCGCGCCATAGTCGCGAAGGATCGCCTTCGCCTGATATTCATGGATGTTCATGAGGGTGTTCCCCCTTGCGTGGATGGGCCGCGTTGTTCGCGGCTCCGGCTTTCGGCGCGGTGCGCGGCGGGCCGGGATGGGTGCCGGCGGCGTGACGCGCCCGGCGGACGAGGGTCATACTGGGCGTACGCGCGGCCTCGCCAAACCGAGCCTCCCGCAAGGAGAGGGCCGGGCCGCAGGCTCAGCCCGCAGGTCCGGCGACACGCCGATCTCGTCCCGTTCCTCCGCGCCTGGGAGGGGAAGTGCCGCACATCGCGCCGTCCCACGAGGGAACGCCTGACATTGTCCCCGCTGGTGCTCGTGCCGACGGCAGGTGCCGCGAGCGGCTGGGCGGCGTGCGGGGAGGAAGACGATCCGGCAGCGCGGCAAGGCAGTGCGCGGATCAGGAATGCATCATGTCGCGGACGGCGCGTACGGGCGGCGCATCGCGGCCTGTCCGGGGTACGTGGGTGGCCGAGGGACGGCGCACGCGGGGCGCGCCGTCCGGGAAGGCGGAAGGCCTTCGGTTCGAAACAGGCCTCAGACCGCGCGGGCGGCGTGGAGCGCCTTGATCTGCTCTTCGCTATAGCCGAGGTCCGCGAGGACTTCGTCGGTGTGCTCGCCGAGCAGCGGGGAGCCGGTGATCTCAACCGAGGTGTCCGAGAACTTGATCGGGCTGCCGACGGTGAGGTACTTGCCGCGCTCCTTGTGATCGACTTCCACGATCGTGCCGCTCTCGCGCAGGGACGGATCCTCGGCGATTTCCTTCATGGTGAGCACGGGCGCGCAGGGGATGTCGAACTTGCGCAGGATATCCACCGCTTCGAACTTGGTCTTGTCCGACAGCCAGTTCTCGATGAAGGCGAAGATGTCGAAGATCTTGTCCTGGCGAGCTTCGGCGGTGTTGTAGGCGGGATCGGAGATCCACTCTTCCTTGCCCAGCGCCTTGCAGATCGGCGCCCAGGCGTGGCCCTGGATGGTGAAGTAGATATAGGCGTTGGGATCGGTCTCCCAGCCCTTGCACTTCAGAACCCAGCCGGGCTGGCCGCCGCCGCCGGCATTGCCGCCGCGGGGAACCACGTCCGAGAAGGTGCCGTGCGGATACTGGGGGTATTCCTCCAGATAGCCGACGCGGTCGAGGCGCTGCTGGTCGCGCAGCTTGACGCGGCACAGGTTGATGACCGCGTCCTGCATGGAGACGGCGACCTTCTGGCCCTTGCCGGTCTTGTTGCGGCCGTGCAGGGCGGTGAGGATGCCGATGGCGAGGTGCATGCCGGTGTTGCTGTCGCCCAGGGCGGCGGCGGACACGGTGGGGGGGCCGTCCCAGAAGCCGGTGGTGGAAGCGGCACCGCCGGCGCACTGCGCGACGTTCTCATAGACCTTGAGGTCTTCATAGTGATGGCCGTCGCTGAAGCCCTTGACGGACGCGACGATCATGCCGGGGTTCAGCTCGTTGATGTGCTCCCAGGTGAAGCCCATGCGGTCGAGCGCGCCGGGGCCGAAGTTTTCAACCAGCACATCGGATTCCTTGATGAGCTTGGTGAGGACTTCCTTGCCTTCGGCGGTCTTGGTGTCCAGCGTCAGCGAGCGCTTGTTGCTGTTCAGCATGGTGAAGTACAGCGCGTCCGCATTGCTGATGTCGCGCAGCTGGGAGCGGGTGACATCGCCCGAGCCGGGACGCTCGACCTTGATCACGTCCGCGCCGAACCAGGCGAGCAGCTGCGTGCAGGCCGGGCCGGCCTGCACGTGCGTGAAGTCGATAATCTTAATGCCTTCGAGTGGCTTGCTCATGATCGTCGAATTCCCTTTCGAGCGTTTGACTTTATTCCTGGCCTTCTGCGCCCAACCGGCTCCAGTCAGGAAGTGAAAACCTTCCCCGCTTTGGCCGTTCGACCTGAAGCGCGGAAGGGGCGCTAGTTTTGTACTAGCTTATTTTATCCCGTTGCTGCGCCCCGGCCGCACCCAGCGGCAAGGTGGAGCTGGAATTCTTCAAATTGCAGCGCGCGCAGGCTCGGCTTCGATGCGCAGCATTCAGCGCGCGGGCGGGCCGGCCGGAACGCAAGAGGCGAGGGGATGACGCATGCGCCGCACGGTGCACCCGGGCCGGGCGAAGCCCGGCGGGGACCATGCGCGGGGCCGGTGCGATGATCGCGCCGGCGCAGGATGCCGCGAGCGCGGCCGGACTCACATGCGGATGCATCGTCTCATTCTCTCGGCGATAATCGCCACCTGTTCCTGGCCGCCACTGTCGCGCCGGCCGTTCATCTGCCAGATGCCTGCCCCGGCAAGCCGGAGCGGGCGAAGGCCGAGGGCGGCGCGGTCCTGCGGACCCCGTCGCCCCGTTGAAATCTATTCCGCAGCCTGGCGGAACGGCTCGCCGACCGCGCCGGACTGCTTCACCGCCGCGATCCGGTCGGCGTCGAAGCCCAGCACATTGGCCAGCACATCGTCGGTATGCTCGCCGAGCAGCGGCGAGCGCTCCACCGGCACCTCATTGTCCGACAGCTTGATCGGGTTGCCGACGGTCAAATAGGCGCCGCGTACCGGGTGCTCCACCTCCACCAGCGTCCCGGTGGCATAGAGCGACTTGTCCTCGGCGATCTCCTTCATGGAAAGGATCGGCCCGCAGGGGATGTCGTATTTGTTGAGCACGTCCATGGCCTCGAACTTGGTGTGGGCCATGGTCCAGGCTTCGATGCGCGTGAAGATCTCGTTGAGATGCGGCAGGCGCGCGGCGGCGGTCGCATAGTCCGGATGGGTCTTCCAGGTGGGCTCGCCGATCACGTCGCAGATCTTCTCCCAGACCGGGGCCTGGGTGATGAAATAGAGATAGGCGTTGTCGTCATGCTCCCAGCCCTTGCAGCGCAGGATGCGCCCGGGCTGGCCGCCGCCGGAATCATTGCCGGCGCGGGGGACGGTGTCGCCGAAGGGGATGTCCTCGCCGAACTGGCTGTATTCGCGCAGCGGGCCACGCGCGAGGCGCTGCTGGTCGCGCATCTTCACGCGGCACAGGTTCAGCACGCTGTCCTGCATGGCGCAGAGCACCTTCTGTCCCCGGCCCGTGTGCTCGCGCTGGAACAGCGCGGTGACGATGCCGAGCGCGAGGTGCAGGCCGGTGCCGCTGTCGCCGATCTGCGCGCCGGTCACCAGCGGCAGGCCGTCGCGGAAGCCGGTGGTGGAGGCGGAGCCGCCGGTGCACTGGGCGACGTTCTCATAGACCTTGCAATCCTCGAACGGGCCGGGGCCGAAGCCCTTCACGGACGCCACGATGAGGCGCGGATTGAGTTCCTGGAGACGCTCCCAGGTGAAGCCCATGCGGTCCAGCGCGCCGGGAGCGAAATTCTCCACCAGCACGTCGCACACCTTCACCAATTCCTCGAGGACGCGCTTGCCCTCCTTGTTCTTGGTGTCGAGCGTGATGGACCGCTTGTTGGAATTCAGCATCGTGAAATAGAGGCTGTCGGCATTGGGCACGTCGCGCAGCTGGGTGCGCGTCACGTCGCCCTCGCCGGGGCGCTCAACCTTGATCACATCCGCGCCGAACCAGGCGAGCAGCTGGGTGCAAGTCGGTCCCGACTGGACATGGGTGAAATCGAGAATGCGGACACCGTCCAGAGCCTTGGCCATCTATTTCCTCTTTTCCTCTCCGCGCGCGCCTTAAGCAACGCTTGGTCTTGTTCGTTGGTTATCGACGCGGGTGAAGGGGATGGGCGGGACCTTCGGCCCCGCCCGCTCTCGCGGAAAGACCGGACTACTTCTTCTTGACCACGCTTTGCGGGTTCAGATTGCCGATGCGTCCGCTTTCGGTGCCGGCGGCGGGGTCGATCACCGCATTGATGAGGGTGGGCTTGCCGCTGTCCATGGCTTCGTCCACGGCGCGCTTCAGCTCGTCCGGGGTCGTCACATTGACGCCGACGCCGCCGAAGGCCTCCATCATCTTGTCGTAGCGGCTGTCCTTCACGAACACCGTGGTGCCGGGATCGCGGCCGGTCGGGTCGGTATCGAGGCCGCGATAGATGCCGTTATTGTTGAAGATGACGATGCAGACCGGCAGGTTGTAGCGGCAGATGGTCTCCACCTCCATGCCGGAGAAGCCGAACGCGCTGTCGCCTTCCACCGCGAGCACCGGCTTGCCGGTCTCGATGGCGGCGGCAACGGCGAAGCCCATGCCGATGCCCATCACGCCCCAGGTGCCAACGTCCAGGCGCTTGCGCGGCTGGTACATGTCGATGATGCCGCGCGCGAGGTCGAGGGTGTTGGCGCCCTCATTGACCAGGATCGCGTCGGGCCGCTCCTTGATGACGGTGCGCAGCGCGCCCAGCGCCCCGTGGAAGTCCATGGGGGAAGAATTCTTCATCAGGCGCGGCGCCATCTTGGCGATATTGTCGTCGCGCTTGGTGACGATGGTGTTGATCCAGTCGGCCGGGGGCGCCGGCCACTTGTCGTCGATGCCGGCCAGCAAGGCGGAGACCACGGAGCCGATGTCGCCCACCAGCGGCGCGACGATCTCGACGTTGGAATCCATCTCCTTCGGCTCGATGTCGATCTGGATGAACTTCTTGGGCGCATCGCCCCAGGTCTTGCCCTTGCCGTGCGACAGCAGCCAGTTGAGGCGGGCGCCGATGAGCACCACCACGTCGCTGTCCTTCAGCACGGTCGAGCGCGCGGCGCCGGCCGACTGGGGATGGGTGTCGGGCAGCAGGCCCTTGGCCATGCTCATGGGCAGGAAGGGGATGCCGCTCTTCTCGATGAGGGCGCGTATCGCGTCATCGGCCTGGGCATAGGCGGCGCCCTTGCCGAGGATGATGAGCGGACGCTTGGCGCCCTTCAGCACGTCCAGCGCGCGCTGCACCGCTTCGGCGCCGGGGAGCTGGGCGGGCGCGGGGTCGATCACCTTCACCAGCGACTTCGCGCCGGCTTCCGCATCCATGATCTGCGAGAACAGCTTGGCGGGCAGGTCAAGATAGACGCCGCCCGGACGGCCGGACACGGCGGCGCGGATCGCGCGGGCAACGCCGATGCCGATATCGGCGGCGTGCAGAACGCGGAACGCGGCCTTGCAGAGCGGCTTGGCGATGGCCAGCTGGTCCATCTCCTCATAATCGCCCTGCTGGAGGTCGACGATCTCGCGCTCGGACGAACCCGAGATCAGGATCATCGGGAAGCAATTGGTGGTGGCGTTCGCCAGCGCGGTCAGGCCGTTCAGGAAGCCGGGCGCGGAAACCGTGAGGCAGACGCCGGGTTTCTTGGTGAGGAAGCCGGCGATCGCGGCGGCATTGCCGGCGTTCTGCTCATGACGGAACGAGACCACGCGGATGCCTTCGGCCTGCGCCATGCGGCCGAGGTCCGTAATCGGAATGCCCGGCACGCCATAGATGGTTTCGATGCCGTTGAGCTTCAGCGCGTCGATGACGAGATGGAACCCATCCGTCAGTTCCCGTTCCGTGCCGGCGTCGGCGGTATTCGCGTCGATGACCTGTGCTATTGCGGACATTCCGCTTCCTCCCGGAAAATCTTTGGCTGTACCGATTCGGTGATGGAGTCCTAGAGCGCGCTGTCCGCGCCCCGCTCAGGACGGGCGTTCATGATGCGACGGCCTTCGTCCCGTGTGACGAAACGGCCGGCGCCGAGCGAACCCCGGGGCGGTTCGCGCCCGATGGCCTCGCTCTTCGTGATGCCCGTCGTTGACATATCGCGTCTCCTTGCGATGTCCAATTTCCCGCCCGGCCGCGCGCGGCCTATTCGGGAAAAACTCCGTGTTTCTCGACATGAGCCGCAAGGCCCAGCGTGTGCTCGCGCACCAGGCGCTCGGCGCGCTCCGGGTCGCGGCTTTCGAGCGCGTCGATGATCGCCGTGTGCTCGCGGATCGAGGTTTCCAGCCGGTTTTCCTGGCGGATCGAGACCGCGCGTATGGCCCGCATGTGCAGCAGCAGGTTCTGCGTCATGTCCACGATCAGGTTGCAGCCGCCCATGCGGATGATGGCCTGGTGGAACGCGATATTGGCCTGGGAATATTCGTTGGTGTGGGCGTGCGGCGGCTCCTGTTCGAAATCGTTGAACAGGCGGCGCAGGCTCTTGAGGTCGGCGGCGCTCGCGCGGGTCGCGGCGAGGTGCGCGGCCATGCCTTCCAGGGCGGCCCACACGGTGATCATTTCGAGAATTTCGCGCTTGGTCTTGCGCACCACGAAGATGCCGCGCCGCGGCACGGAGCGCACGAAGCCTTCCTGCTCCAGCACCGTCATGGCTTCGCGAATGGGGGTGCGGCTTACGCCAAGGTCTTCCGAGAGCTGGCGCTCGTCGAGCCGGAATTCCGCGGTTGAACCATAGATGTCCATCTCGGTAATGGCCCGCTTCAGTGCGTCATAGGCCAGCATGCGCAAGCTCGAGGAGGCGCCGAGCGGCTCCACGTTGAGCTTTGGTGTGTCGGCGACCTGATGCACGACCTTTGTTCCCTTCCCTGTGGCCTGCGCCTTCTGGCGGGCGCGCGCCGTCGGTGAAATACTGTGTACTGTATGCTAGCCTGGGGTGCAATACCCCCGAGGCGGCGAAACATGCTGCGGTGCAACGACTTCAGGGGCACGGGGGCGGCGGATGGGCCTGCGCGAAGCCGCCGCAATGCCGGGTCGGTGAAGGCCCGCCAGGGCCGGTACGCCATGCCGCCGAGCAGCATTGCCGCAAGCTGCGGCCGCAGTGAGGCACGGCCCAGCGGACAGGCGCGCCTCAGCTTTCTCGCGGTGCGTTCGGTTGGGAAACCGGCGGCGCTGCCGCCGGCTTCCTGTCGCGGGGCCGGGCTTATTCTGCCGCGGCGTGCCGGGTGCCCTTGGTCATCCGCGCCTTGATGGCGCTGATGGCCGGCCAGAACAGCATGACCAGGGCCAGGGTCACGATGGTGCCCACCAGCGGGTTCGACCAGAAGATGGAGAGATGGCCTTGCGACACCAGCATGGCCTGGCGGAACGAGCTTTCCGCCATGTCTCCGAGCACCAAGGCGAGAACCAGGGGCGCCAGGGGATAGTCGAGCTTCTTGAACACGTAGCCGACGACGCCGAACACCAGCATCACGGCGATGTCCAGGCCGGCATTGTGCACCGTGTAGGCCCCCACCGCGCAGATCACCAGGATGATCGGCGCAATCACGCTGAACGGGATGCGCAGGATTGCGGCGAACAGCGGGACGGTGGTGAGCACCACGATCAGGCCGGCGATATTGCCGAGATAGATCGAGGCGATCAGGCCCCACACGAAGTCCTTCTGCTCGACGAACAGGAGGGGACCGGGCTGCAGGCCCCAGATCAGCAGGCCGCCGAGCAGCACCGCTGCCGTGGGCGAGCCGGGGATGCCGAGGGTCAGCATGGGGAGCAGGGCCGAGGTGCCGGCCGCATGGGCCGCCACTTCCGGCATCACGACGCCTTCCAATTCGCCCTTGCCGAAGTTAGCCCCGTTCTTGGAGAACTTCTTGGCAAGGCCGTAGCTCATGAAGGAGGCGGGCGTCGCCCCGCCGGGGGTGATGCCCATCCAGCAGCCGACCACCGCCGAGCGCAGCATGCCGGCCCAATACTTTGGCAACTGGGCCCAGGTCTGGAACACCACCTTCGGGTTGATCTTGGCGCTCTTGCCCTTGAAGGCGAGGCCCTCTTCCATGGTCAGGAGGATTTCGCCCACCCCGAACAGGCCGATGACCGCCACCAGGAAGTCGAAGCCGCGCAGCAGCTCCACCGACCCGAAGGTCATGCGCAGCTGGCCGGTCACGGTATCAATGCCCACCGCCGCCAAGGCGAAGCCCAGCGTCATGGCCGCGAGCACCTTGAATGGCGATTCGCGCCCCATGCCCACGAACGAGCAGAAGGTGAGCAGATAGACCGCGAAGAATTCAGCGGGGCCGAATTGCAGCGCGAACTTGGCGATCACCGGGGCCAGGAAGGTGATGAGCAGCACGGCGAAGAAGGCGCCGATGAAGGAGCCGGTGAAGGCCCCGGTCAGCGCTTCGCCCGCCTTGCCCTTCTGGGCCATGGGATGCCCGTCGAATGTTGTCGCAACGGACCAGGGTTCACCTGGAATGTTGAACAGGATCGACGTGATGGCGCCGCCGAACAGCGCCCCCCAATAGATCGACGAGAGCATGATGATCGCCGAGACCGGCGACATGGAAAAGGTCAGCGGCAGCAGGATGGCGACGCCATTGGCGCCCCCGAGGCCCGGCAGCACGCCGATCAGCACGCCCAGCGCGATGCCGACGAACATGTAGACGATGTTCATCGGATCGGCGAGGACGGAAAAACCTCCGATGAGTGATGTGAGCGCTTCCACGGAATTCCTCCCCTCGGCCCCGGCAACCCTTGCCTGGACATGCGGGTGTTGTGTTTTTGGCGGCGGATGCGGTCGGGTCGGCGTCGCGGCTGAGCCGGGACGGCGCGGGACCTGCGGATTGGCGGGCGCCCGGCGCGCGGGCGGCCGCGATCAATAGCCGAATGCTGTTTCCAGCGGGCCCTTGGGCAGGGGCACCAGGAACCAGATCTCGAACATCACGAACAGGGCCAGCGGAACGCCGATGGCGACCGGGAGGATAATGGGCAGCTTGTACTTGCCGAGCCACCACATGAAGAAGGCGATGAAGATGACCGAGGCAACGTAGATGCCGATCAGGGTAATCAGGATCGCATAGACAATGGTGGGCACAAGAACCTTCAGCACCTGCATGAAGGGCTCGCGATCGACGAAATTGGTCAGGTCGGGAGTCTTCGTGATGAGGTTCTGCACCAGCGTGCCCACGCTGGCGATAAACATGATGAGGCCGATATAGAAGGGGAAATAGCCGGCCTGCGGGCCGTCTTCCGCCCAGCGCGCGCCGACTCGCCAGCTGTCGGTCATCACCACCACGGCGAGCGCCATGAAGATGAGCGCGACGACGACGTTCATCGTGCGGTTTGAGACTGTTTTCTCGGTCTTTTCGACGTCCGATGACATGCTTGCAACCTCCCTTTGGAGATCACCGCCGCAGATGGGTGCCGGGGCGGGGGGGCGCCCCGGCGGTCCATCACTTGGCGATGAAGCCCGCCTTCTCCATGAGCGTGCGATGTGTATCGGCGGCCTTGCCGAGCCAGGCCTTGTACTCTTCACCGGTCAGAGCGGAGGTGTTGAACGCGCCCTTCTCCATGAAGTCTGCCCAGTCCTTCGTCGCGCGCACGCGCTTGAACAGATCGACGTAATAATCGACCTGGTCCTTGGTGACCTTGGGCGCCATGAAGATGCCGCGCAGCATCAGGTATTCGATGTCGAGCCCGCCTTCCTTGCAGGTCGGGATATCGTTCCAAGACTTGTCGGTGGTGACGGGCGTCTTGTAGTTGAGGCGGACGTCATCGAACACGCACAGCGGCTTCAGTTCGCCGGCGCGCCATTGCGAAACCGCCTCGATGGGGTTGTTGACGGAGGAGGTCACGTGCCCGCCGACCAGCTGCGCCGCGACGTCTCCGCCGCCCTTGTACGGGACATAGATGAACTTGGCGCCGGTCTTCTGCTCGATGGCGGCGGTGATGATCTGGTCTTCCTGCTTGGAGCCGGTGCCGCCCATCTTGAATTCGCCGCCGGGGGCCGCGCTCTTCAGGGCTTCGAGATAGCCCTTCACGTCGGAATAGGGCGCCTTGGCATTCACCCACAGCACGAATTCGTCGAGCGCCAGCATGGAGACCGGCGTCAGGTCGTCCCATTTGAACGGCACGCCGGTGGCGAGCGGGGTCGTGAAGATGTTGGACAGAGAAATGATGATCTTGTGCGGGTTTCCGACGGATCCCTTCATGTCGAGGAAGCCTTCGGCACCCGCGCCGCCGGACTTGTTGATGACCACCATCGACTGGTTCATCAGATTGTTCTTCTGAATAATACCCTGAATGACGCGGGCCATCTGGTCGGCGCCGCCGCCGGTGCCGGCGGGAACGATGAATTCCACATTCTTCGTGGGCTCCCACGCAAGCGCGGGCAAGGGCGACAAGGCCGCCGTGGCGGCCAGAACAGCCGCGAACTGCTTCACGGAATTGGCTAGGGCCAAACGCATTCCTTTTTCCTCCCGATCGTCCGCTTTCTTAAGTAAGCGGATCACCTTCCCTAACGTGCTGACGTAGCTGCTTTTATTGCCACTCTGGCTAGGAGCGGATCAGAGAAGAGTATATTGTATGTCAAAGGCGCGCAAATGAAATTGACGCTCGGGCATATCGTGCGCCGAATACTTCAAATTAAAATAAATAATACAATATGCCAGAAAATCAGAGCCAACTTCCGGCAATCTACCGCTGCAGCCGCAATAAAATCGAGTGCGATGCAGCAAAGTCATTGCGCGACAGCGCTCGCGCCGGCCGCATGTTTGGTCGGTGTGCGCGAAAGGCGTGAGGGGAATGCAGTTCCGGGGCCGCGCAAAAGGTCTCCGCGTGGCTCGGTAAAAACCGATCACCCGAATACCTACGTCACTCGACCGGAAACGGCGCCGACGCCCCGCTGCCCGCCGCCTTCAGCGATAGACGACGAATTCCGGTGGCAGTACTTCGTCGGCGCCGGAATACAGGCGCGTCATCTGCTCGGCAGCTGAGGCGATGCGCGGTCCCAGGCGCGCGATCCGGTCGTCGCTCATGCGCACCGCCGGCCCGGAGACCGATACCGCGCCGATGGGTTCGCGCCATTCGTTGAAGATCGGCGCCGCCACCGCCCGCATGCCGAGGGTGTGCTCTTCGTCATCAATGGCGAAGCCGCGGGACTCGATCGCGCTCACATCGTCCATGAGCGAGCGCTCCGTGCGGTGGGTGCGTACCGTGAAGGCTTCGTAGCGCATCTGCGCGAGACAGGCGCCCCGGAACGCCGGGCTCGCCACGGCCAGGATGCCTTTTCCCGCAGCCGTGGCGTGGAGTGGCAGGCGCGCGCCGAGCCGGAAGAACGCCCGCACCGCCGAATGTCCCTCCGCCTGGGCCACGACCACCAGTTCGTTGCCGTCGAACATGGCAAGGTTCACCGTCTCGTCGGTCTCATGCAGCAGGCGCCGGATGACCGGCCGGCCGATATCCGGCAGCTTGCGGATGCGCAGGTACGCCGCGCCGATGCGGAACAGGCCGAGGCCTACTGTCCATAGCCCGTTCTCATGGTCGTGGTTCACCAGCTGGCGCTTCTGCAAGGTCGCCAGCAGGCGATGCACGGTGGAGGCCGGCAGATCCGCCTTCTTGGCAATATCCGACAGGCTCATCCCGTCGGCGTCCGCAAGCACGCGCAGCAGCGCCACCGCGCGATCCAGCGACTGGACCTCTCCACCCGCATCCGGGGCGGTGGAGGCGGGACGGCCGCGGCGGCGGGGCAGGATCTCGGTATCTGGCATGGGTGGACTCGCCCAATTCATGGCTCCGTGACGGAAACCAGCGGGCCGCACCTTACAGCGAAACCGGGGTGCGGCGAGCCACTGTGACAATTTTCCACATTCTGGAAAGATTTCTCACGAATATCATGAAATAGGATTTGACGACGGCATTGGTCGTCTGATTTTCTGGTATACATTATACGGCATTCGAGTGCGAAGCTCGAGGCATGGGAGGGCAGCGCCATGAAGGTTTGCATTTACGGGGCGGGGGCCATCGGCGGGTATCTGGGCGTGCAGCTGTCGCTGGCCGGCGCCGAGGTCAGCCTCGTGGCGCGGGGTGGGCATCTGGAAGCGATGCAGCAGAACGGCGTCAAGCTGCTGATCAATGGCGAGGAGCGCGTCGCCAAGGTGCGCGCGACCGACGATCCCGCCGAACTCGGCCCGCAGGATTATGTCTTCATCGCCCTCAAGGCCCATTCGGTGCCGAGCGTGGTGGACCGCATGCGGCCGCTGCTTGGAAATGACACCAGCGTCGTCACCGCCGTGAACGGCGTGCCCTATTGGTATTTCTACAAGTCCGGCGGCGCCCTGGAAGGCCGCACGCTGGAAAGCATTGATCCGGGTGGAAAGCAGTGGGACGTGCTGCGCCCCGAGCGCGCCATCGGCTGCATCGTCTATCCGGCCACCGAGGTGGTCGCTCCCGGCGTCATCCAGCACGTCTATGGCGACAAGTTCCCGATCGGCGAGCCTTCGGGCGAGAAGAGCGCCCGGGTCGAGCGCCTCAGCGAGATGATGGGCAAGGCCGGCCTGCGCGCGCCGGTGCTGGAGAATATCCGCGATGAGCTGTGGCTCAAGCTGTGGGGCAATCTCTGCTTCAACCCCATCAGCGCGCTGACCCATGCGACGCTCGACGTGATCGCCTCCGATCCCGATACCCGCGCCGTCGCCCGCTCCATGATGATTGAGGCGCAGACCATCGCCAACCGGCTGGGTGTCAACTTCCGCGTGGATGTCGAACGCCGCATCAATGGCGCCGGCGCCGTGGGCGCGCACAAGACCTCCATGCTCCAGGACCTGGAGCGGGACCGGCCGATGGAAATCGACCCGCTGGTCACGGTGGTGCAGGAAATGGGGCGCCTGGTGGATGTGCCCACCCCCACCCTCGACGTGGTGCTGGCCCTGGTGCGCCAGCGGGCTGCGGTTGCCGGCCTCGGCGGGCATCTGTCCTGCCCGCCCCTGACCGCCGCCGACCTCACCTCTGCAAAGGCTGTCGCGCACTAAGCTGTGCGCGAACCGGGCCGACTCCTGTCGGCCCGCGATGTTTCAGGATTGCCCTGGGCGCGCGCCCAAACCCGCGCCCGGGGCAAGACGGGCCTCGTCGCGGCCAGGGCCGGGCGGGGCACCGGCGCCGGGGCCCGTCAATTCTTTCCCGCCCGCGAGGGCGGACCACGCCTCCCTCCAGAGCATCTTGGGCCGGTCCGGGTTTCGGGCCGGCCTCTCTTTATGCGGTGGTGGCAACGCGGGCGCGCAACGCCGATCTGTGATCGAAGCGTGCGGCGGACCAAGGGGATAGCTCAAAACAGGAGAAGCGGCACGATCCGCGACGGGGCGCAATCCGCCGGGCCGCGGCCCGGCGGAGAGGATCACGCGATGGAGAGGATCACTCGGCGGCCATGGCCACCGGTGCGCCGGTGCGACCGAAGTCACCGGCGTTGAGCGCGACGCCGGTGAGGGCGTAACCGAGGACGAGGACGGCAAATACGGCGATGCGCTTCAGCATGACGGATCTCGTAACTAAAATCTGGTCCCCAAAAGGGACCGCGGCTGGCGACACGTTGCCGCCACACTGGTTCCCATTTGGTTAAACCCGGCTCACCGGAGGGCTGCGCCCACCGTCCGCATTTCAAGGTGGTTAATGTCGCAGAGGTGCGACTGGTTCCTACCTTTCTGCATCGCAGCATGCAACTCTACCAATGTCGGCCATCCACACCCGTCTGGACAGGCGCGCGCGCCGCGTCTAGACCCCCGCCCAAGCCTCCCGCACCGCAAAGAATCCAGATGCTTCGCAAACTCTATGATTGGGTGATCGCCTATTCCGCGCGCCCGTCCGCCCCATGGGCGCTCGGCGTGGTTTCGTTTGCGGAGAGCTCCATCTTTCCCATTCCACCGGATGTGCTTCAGGTGCCCATGACCCTGGCCCGGCCGGACAAGGCCTGGACTTATGCGCTGATCGCCACCTTGTCCTCGGTGGCCGGCGGGCTGGTGGGCTATGCCATCGGCGCGCTGCTGTATGACAGCGTCGGGCAGTTCCTCATCAATCTCTATGGCTACGGCCAGAAGGTCGAAGGCTTCCGTGAGGCCTATGCCCATTACGGCCATTGGGTGATCCTGCTGAAGGGGATCACGCCCATTCCCTATAAGCTAGTGACCATCACGTCCGGCTTCGCCAATTACAACCTGTTCTGGTTCATGGTGTTGTCGCTGATCACCCGGGGCGCGCGCTTCTTCCTGCTGGCGGCGCTGCTGCGCTATTTCGGACCGGCGGCGCGGGACTTCATCGAGAAGCGGCTCGGCCTCGTGACGCTCGGGCTTCTGGCGGTGGTGGTGATCGGCCTGCTGGCGGCGGCCTATCTGATGTGAAGAATCGGGACGCGGAAGCGCACGTTTCCGGGCAATCTGCAAAAAATGTTTCACGTGAAACAATGGGTTAGCGAAGACGAATCGCGCGGAGAAGCACCTCTCCGCGGCGGTTCGGGGGAATGAAACCCCATGTTCCGCCGATTTCCGCCGACGTTCGGGCGATGAGGCCCGTTTCACGGTCTTCGAAGGCAAACCCACGGGCCCACGCGGCGACCGCCGCGCGTAGAGGGCCGGGACCAGCCCGGCCTTACGGCGGCGAAGCGATCGGCCCTCAGCGGGGCAGGGTGGTTTCGCCCATCAGGTCCTTGTCGATGGCGTGCGCGGCCTGGCGGCCCTCGCGGATCGCCCACACCACCAGCGACTGGCCGCGGCGCATGTCGCCGGCCGCATAGAGCTTGGGCACGGAGGTGAGATAGGCGCTCTCGTCCGCCGCCACATTGCCGCGCTTGTCATAGGCGACGCCGGACTGGTCCAGCATGCCTTCGTGCAGCGGCGCGGCGAAGCCGATGGCGAGGAACACCAGATCGGCCCGCAGCACGAATTCCGTGCCGGGGATCGGCTCGCGGCGCTCGTCCACGCGCACGCACTTCACGCCGGTGACGCGGCCGTTGCGGCCCTCGATGCCGAGGGTGGCGCAGGCGAACTCGCGCTCGGCCCCTTCCGCCTGGGAGGAGGAGGTGCGGAACTTGGTGGGCCAATAGGGCCACACCGCCAGCTTGTCCTCCTTCATGGGGGGAACCTGGCGGATATCGAGCTGGGACACCGAAAGCGCGCCCTGGCGGAACGCGGTGCCCACGCAGTCGGATGCGGTGTCGCCGCCGCCCACCACCACCACATGGCGGCCGGCCGCCAGCAGGGGATGTTCGCGGCCCACGTCCTCGCCGCCGACGCGGCGGTTCTGCTGCACCAGATAGGGCATGGCGAAATGCACGCCCTCGAATTCCTGGCCCGGCAGGCGCGGGTCGCGCGGGGCTTCCGAACCGCCGGCCAGCAGCACGGCGTCGTAATTGTCGAGCAATTCCTGAACCGGCTTCGTGACGCCGACATTGACGCCATAATGGAAGGTGACGCCTTCCGCCTCCATCTGGGCGACGCGGCGGTCGATGTGCACCTTTTCCATCTTGAAGTCGGGAATGCCGTAGCGCAGCAGGCCGCCGGCCTTGGGCTCGCGCTCGAACACGTGCACGTCGTGGCCCGCGCGGGCGAGCTGCTGGGCGGCGGCAAGGCCGGCGGGGCCGGAGCCAACCACGGCCACCGAGCGCCCGGTCTTCACCTGCGCCGGCTCGGGCTTGATCCAGCCATTCTTCCACGCCTTGTCGGCGATCGCCTGTTCCACCGTCTTGATGGTGACCGGCACGTCTTCCAGGTTCAGCGTGCAGGCTTCCTCGCACGGGGCGGGGCAGATGCGGCCGGTGAATTCGGGGAAATTATTGGTGGAATGGAGGTTGCGCGCGGCCTCCTCCCAATCGCCCTGATAGACGAGGTCGTTCCAGTCCGGGATCTGGTTGTGCACCGGGCAGCCGGTGGGACCGTGGCAGAAGGGAATGCCGCAATCCATGCAGCGGGCGGCCTGGTTCGCCACCTCGGGGTCGGGCAGGGGCAAGGTGAATTCGCGAAAATGGCGAATGCGGTCGGACGCGGGCTGATACTTCTGCTCGCGCCGATCAATTTCCAGGAACCCCGTAACCTTACCCATTCGATCCCCTCCAGGAGCCGCGTCGCGCGCCCGGCGCCGATAGCTCCATTACAAGAATTGTTCCAGCTTGAGGACTCCGCTTTTGCGGCATGCGCCCCGAAAGCCCTCTCCCGTTTACGGGGGAGGGTTGGGAGGGGGCGCCGCGCAGCGGCGGATGTCGTGCTGAGGGGCCGCCGGAAGCCTTCTCGCTTCACTCGGCCCCCTCCCCAGCCCTCCCCCGCAAGCGGGAGAGGGGGCGGGACGTGCGTGCGGAAATCCTATTCCGCGGCTTGAAGACCCCGCCGCTTTTCCATCTCGCGCAAGGCACGGCGGTATTCCACCGGCATGACTTTCACGAACTTGCTGCGGTAATCGGCCCAATTGTCCAGGATCGTCTGGGCGCGGGTCGAGCCGGTATAGTGCAAGTGCTTGGCGATCAACTGGTGCAGGCGCTCCTCGTCGTGGCGGGACATGTCGCCCTGCACGTCGATGCGGCCCTTGAACTCCAGATCGCCGCCATGATGGTGCAGGCGTTCCAGAAGGTCTTCCTCCTCTTCCACGGGCTCGATATCGACCATGGAGAGGTTGCACCGCTTGGCGAAGCTCTTGTCCTCGTCCAGCACATAGGCGACGCCGCCGGACATGCCGGCCGCGAAATTGCGCCCGGTCTGGCCGATGACGACCACGATGCCGCCGGTCATATATTCGCAACCATGGTCGCCGGTGCCTTCAACGACGGCGACTGCCCCCGAATTGCGCACCGCGAACCGCTCGCCGGCCACGCCGCGGAAATAGCATTCCCCGTCCGTGGCGCCGTACATCACCGTATTGCCGACGATGATGGACTCCTCCGCGACGATGATGGAATTGGCCGGCGGGCGCACGACGATGCGGCCGCCCGAAAGGCCCTTGCCCACATAGTCGTTCGCTTCGCCCACGAGGTTCAGCGTCACGCCGGTCATGAGGAAGGCGCCGAACGCCTGGCCCGCGGTGCCGGAAAGGTTCACCTCGATGGTGTCGTCCGGCAGGCCGGCGCCGCCATGGCGCTTGGCCACCTCGCCCGAGAGCATGGCGCCCACCGAGCGGTCGACGCTGCGAATGGGGCTCTCGATCACCACCTTCTCGCCATGCTCCAGCGCGGGCATGGCCTTGGCGATCAGGGTGCGGTCGAGCACCTTCTCGATCGGGTGATGCTGGCGCTCGTTATGGCGGAGGGAGACATCCGCCGGCATCTCCGGCTGGGCGAAGATGCGGCTGAAGTCGAGCCCCTTGGCCTTCCAATGGTCGATGGCCGGCTGGCGATCCAGCGCATCCACCCGGCCCACCATCTCCTCCACCGTGCGGAAGCCGAGCTGCGCCATGATCTCGCGCATCTCCTCCGCGATGAAGAAGAAATAATTGATGACGTGCTCGGGCGTGCCCTTGAAGCGCTTGCGCAGCACCGGGTCCTGGGTCGCCACGCCCACCGGGCAGGTGTTGAGGTGGCACTTGCGCATCATGATGCAGCCGGCCGCGATCAGCGGCGCGGTGGAGAAGCCGAACTCGTCGGCGCCCAGCAGCGCGCCGATGACGGCATCGCGGCCGGTGCGCAGCCCGCCGTCGACCTGCAATGCGATGCGCCCGCGCAGGCGGTTCGCCACCAGCGTCTGCTGGGTCTCGGCAAGGCCGATCTCCCAGGGCGAGCCGGCGTGCTTGATGGCGGTGAGCGGAGACGCGCCCGTGCCGCCCTCGAAGCCGGAAATGGTGATGTGGTCGGCACGCGCCTTGGCGACGCCCGCCGCGACCGTGCCCACGCCCACTTCCGACACCAGCTTCACCGAGACGTCCGCCGCCGGATTGACGTTCTTCAGGTCATAGATGAGCTGCGCCAGATCCTCGATGGAATAAATGTCGTGGTGCGGCGGGGGCGAGATGAGGCCCACGCCGGGGGTGGAATGGCGCACCTTGGCGATCACCGCGTCCACCTTGTGGCCGGGCAATTGGCCGCCCTCGCCGGGCTTGGCGCCCTGCGCGACCTTGATCTGCATGACGTCGGAATTGACCAGATATTCCGTGGTCACGCCGAACCGCCCCGACGCCACCTGCTTGATGGCCGAGCGCATGGAATCGCCGTTGGGGAGCGTCTTGTAGCGCTCCGCCTCCTCGCCGCCCTCGCCGGTGTTCGACTTGCCGCCGATCCGGTTCATGGCGATGGCGAGCGTGGTGTGCGCCTCGCGCGAGATGGAGCCGAACGACATGGCGCCGGTTGAGAAGCGCTTGACGATCTCGGCCGCCGGCTCGACCTCCGCAAGGTCCACCGGCGCATTGCCGATCTCATCGGCGGCGCGCAGGCGGAACAGCGCGCGGATGGTCAGCGGCTGGTCGTCGGAGGGCGCGTTCATCATCTTGGCGAAGGCGCGGTAATGGTCCTGCGCATTGCCGCGCACGGCGTGCTGCAAGGTGGCCACGCTGTCCGGCGACCAGGCATGCGCCTCGCCGCGGATGCGATAGGCATATTCGCCGCCCACGTCGAGCGCGAGGCGATAGACCGGCGCGTCCGAGAAGGCGAGCTTGTGCCGGCGCACGGTCTCTTCCGCGATGCCGGCAAGGCCCACGCCCTCGATGGTGGTGGCAGTGCCGAAGAAATACTTCGCCACCAGCTCGGAGGAGAGGCCGACCGCATCGAAGATCTGCGCGCCGCAATAGGATTGATAGGTGGAGATGCCCATCTTGGACATCACCTTCAGCAATCCCTTGTCCACCGACTTGATGAAGCGCTTGACGATCTCGGTCTCGTCCACTTCCTCGGGAATGTCTTCCTTCATGCCCAGCAGGGTTTCGAAGGCGAGATAGGGGTTGATGGCTTCCGCGCCATAGCCCGCGAGGCAGGCGAAATGGTGGACTTCGCGCGCTTCGCCGGTTTCCACCACGAGCCCCACCGAGGTGCGCAGGCCGGTGCGGATGAGGTGATGATGCACCGCCGCCGTCGCCAGCAGCGAGGGAATCGGGATGCGGTCCGGCCCGGTCATGCGGTCGGACAGGATGATGATGTTGTAGCCGCCATGGACCGCCGCCTCGGCGCGTTCGCACAGGCGCTCCAGCGCGTCTTCCATACCCGCCGCGCCCTTGTCGGTCGCATAGGTGATGTCGAGCGTGCGGGTGTCGAACCGCTCCTCCATGAAGCCGATGGAGCGGATCTTCTCCAGATCCTCATTGGTGAGGATGGGCTGGCGCACTTCCAGGCGCTTGCGGCGGGCGTTGCCTTCGAGATCGAAGATGTTCGGCCGCGGGCCGATGAACGACACCAGGCTCATGACCAGTTCCTCGCGGATCGGGTCGATGGGCGGGTTCGTCACCTGGGCGAAATTCTGCTGGAAGTAGGAATAGAGCAGCTTCGACTTGTTGGAGAGCACCGAGATGGGCGTATCCGTGCCCATGGAGCCGACGGCCTCCTGGCCGGTCACGGCCATGGGGGCCATGAGCAGCTTGAGGTCTTCCTGGGTGTAGCCGAAGGCCTGCTGGCGATCGAGCAGCGACACGTCGGTGCGCACCTCGCGCGCCTCGACCTTGCGCAGGTCCTCCAGCACCAATTGGGTGCGCTTCAGCCATTCCTTGTAGGGATGGGCGCGGGCGAGCGAGGTCTTGATCTCCTCGTCGGGCACGAGGCGGCCTTCCACCAGGTCCACCAGCAGCATCTTGCCGGGCTGGAGGCGCCACTTGGTGACGATCTTCTCTTCCGGCAGGGTGAGCACGCCCATTTCCGAGGCGAGCACAATGGTGTCGTCGCTCGTCACCATGTAGCGGGCGGGGCGCAGGCCGTTGCGGTCGAGGGTAGCGATGATCTGGCGCCCGTCGGTGGCGACGATGGCGGCCGGCCCGTCCCACGGCTCCATGAGGGCGGCATGATATTCGTAGAAGGCACGCCGCTCCTCATCCATGAGCGGGTTGCCCGCCCAGGCCTCGGGCACCAGCATCATGGCCGCGTGGGGCAGCGAATAGCCGCCCTGGGTCAGGAATTCGAGCGCATTGTCGAAGCAGGCGGTGTCCGACTGGCCTTCATAGGAGATCGGCCACAGCTTGGAGATGTCGGCGCCGAACAGCTCGGTGTCGACGGAGGCCTGGCGCGCCGCCATCCAGTTCACATTGCCGCGCAGCGTGTTGATCTCGCCGTTATGGGCGACCATCCGATAGGGATGGGCCAGCGGCCAGGCGGGGAAGGTGTTGGTGGAGAAGCGCTGATGCACCAGCGCGAGCGCGCTCTCGAAATCGGGATCGTGCAGGTCGGGATAATAGGCGCCCAGCTGGTCGGCCAGGAACATGCCCTTGTAGACCAGGGTGCGGCACGACAGCGACACCGGATAATAGCCGGCGGTGCGGGGATCCTTGGCGTCATAGATGACGTTGGAGATCATCTTGCGCAGCACGAACAGGCGACGCTCGAACGTGTCCTCGTCGGCGATGCTCTCGCTGCGGCCGAGGAAGATATGCACGTGGCGCGGCTCGGTGGGCAGCACGCTTTCGCCGAGCGAGGAATTGTCGGTGGGCACGTCGCGCCAGCCGAGCAGGGTCAGGCCCTCCTCGGCGACCAGCCGCTCGAACGCGGCGCGCACGATGGCTTCGCCCTCGGCATCGCGCGGCAGGAAGATGTGGCCGACCGCATAATGGCCGGGCTCGGGCAGCGAGAAGCCGAGGCGCGCGGCTTCCTTGGCGAAGAAGCGATGGGGAATCTGCACCAGCATGCCGGCGCCGTCGCCCGCGCGCGGGTCCGCGCCCACGGCGCCGCGATGCTCCAGATTGAGCAGGATCTGGATGCCGTCCTCGATGATCTTGTGGGACTTGCGGCCCTTGATGTCGGCGATGAAGCCGACGCCGCAGGCATCGCGCTCCTGCGCGGGATCGAACAGGCCGAAGGCTTTGGGCCGACCGACAATCGCGCCGGCAGTCACGGCGGCGGCGTGCTGAGCCACCTGTCCGGTCAAACCTTCCCTGCGATCGGTCGCATCCATGATATTGCCCTCTCCCTGATGCCGAGCCGTGCCGGCAGACTGCAACCCTCGCTGATCGGCGCGCTTCCGCGCGTAAAAGCGCGCGTCCTGGACAGACGCTCGCGATGACCGACAGCTGAGACGCTATTGATAGGGCAGTAGCGCTGCCCTATCTCGCTGAACATGACAGAAAAGCGGCAAACTCACAAGGTCAACGCCCCTGCATTTGGCGAAGCCCAGCAGAGGAAATTGCGCATCGCTGCCGCGCGACGCAAGAACGGTACGGCGCGGCGGCGTTTCGCGCAATGGCGTTGCTGCGGTGCCCCCTGCGCCGCGCCGTCGCCGCAATCGGGCGGGGCCGCCGCCGGCGCGGCGTCCGGTGCGCTTTGCCAGAGCTGCCGGCCCCGCATGGTGGAGCACGCATAAAAAAAGCGCCGCGGCGAGCCGCGGCGCTTCAAAAAGTCCCCGTCGCGCGGACGGGGATCTGCGATCACTTCAGAGCGTTGAAGGAGGTCGCGAAGGAGAGGCTGGCGACGATCTTATCACCGCAGGCATTGTTGTTGCCGATGATGAAGGCGCAATCGTTGCCGCTGAGGTCGGTGCCGGAATAGCGCACGTCGATCGTGGCGGCCTTATAGGTGAAGCCGATGCCGGCATTCCACCAGTTGTAGCCGGGGATCGAGGTGTCGTAGGTGATGCCGGCGAAGTTGGTCACCGAATAGCTGTAGGCGGCGGTGTCGAGCCACTGATGGCCGAACTCACCCGACAGGTACCAGCCGAAGTCGCCACCCGGGCCGAAGGCCGGCAGGGGAACCTTGACGGTGCCGGACAGGGCGGTGCCGTCCGTGCCGGTGGAGGCGAAGTCGCTGGACCAGAAGAGGTTCAGGCCGACGGTCAGCCAGGGGGCGACCACATAGGTGGGCTTCGCGTAGATTTCCCAGTAGTTGTAGTCGGTCGAGCCGAGGCCGGTCTTCAGCAGCGTGGTCGGGTCGATGCTGTTGCTGCTGCCGGGATAGGTGTAGTAGGCGGCGCCGACGTCGAGGCTGAAGTTGCCCCAGGTGTGGCGCAGGCCACCGGCGAAGTCGACTTCGAGCGAGCTGTTGCCGTCCCAGAGGAAGTTCTCAACCCAGTTCTGGTTGGACGCCCACACGTTGAAATAGATCCAGTCGAACATCTGCAGTTCGACGAAGCCCTGGATCGCAGGGTTGTTGTTGGTCTGGCTGATACCACGGAACAGGTAGTCGGAGGTTCCGGTCACGCCGAAGGCCAGGTCCCACATGGGGGCGACGGGCGCAGGGGCCACGGCCTTGACCGGCATGGTGCTCAGGTCGGCGGCGGAAGCGGCGCCCGAAAGCAGCATGCTGGCGGCTGCGGCAATAACGATCTTCTTCATCAAGTGACCCCCAATGGATATCTGCACAGATTGAGACCAAATTTTTGCAGGCGTTCCAATGAGAAATTTCAGGCACAAACTGCCTGTGCTTTAGGCAAACCCGCATGAATGCTGGATTCCGTTGTTGCAAAAGTGCAACGCAAAGATGAAACCCGTCCGCACCACGCTTAGGCCGAACTGTGGCGACACCGTGCGGGCGAATATTTGGGGGGCTTTGCTGTGTTACTGACGCAACAAAAGGAGCGGCCTACCCCGCTCCGGCACCTTGGCCCAGCCACCATCTTCCTGCCGCGCGAATCGCAGCGGCGGGCCGCCGGATGAGGACGCCATCAGCACATTGCCGCCCTCGATGCTCCAGGACACCGGGCCGAACTGGGTGATGGCGGAATCGCACGGCGTGCCGAGCTGCAGCTTGTGCGCGCCGTTCCCGGTCGCCTCCTCCAGCAGCACCACGTGGCAGATCGGCGTGCCGGCGACCCGCGCCAGGTCCCAGTCGCCGAGCATTTCCTCCACGCGCACCCCCGTCGCATCCTCGCTCGCCGCCGGGCTGGCGAGGAAATAGACGCCGTCGCCCTCCCGCAGCGCCTCGTAATTGCCCGCCGTCGCCTGGCCGAACTCCACCACCAGCCGGCCCTGCGCATTCAGCAGACGCACCGCTCCAGACGAATCGGGCGTCCAGGCCACCACCTGCTGCATGAAGCCGATGCCCGCGCACGCGCCCGCGTCGAACGCGAGGGCAAAGCCATTGGCCACAGGTTCGGTTCTCAAGGTGAGCGCGCATTTGCGCTGGTCGTCGGCGCTGCTGAGCACGAAAGCGCCGGCCGCCTGCTCGGCCTGCGCGCGTAACGCGGGATCGACCTTAGTAGTCTCGGATTTGGCGCCCTCGGATTTCCCGGCGGCCGGCGGCTTGGCGGGCCGGGCGGCGGGCTTCGGCGGCGTCGAGCCGCTGCCGCCGGCCTGGGCGATCTGGTCGGGTGGGGCTTGCCTGTCGGACAGGGCCTCCGATGGGGCCGGACCTGCGGCCCCATCGGGGGCCTGCGCGCGGGCGGATGTCGGCGCGAGGACAGGAGTTTGCGCGAGGACAGGGGCGATCAGCGCAACGGCGCAGACTAGGCGAAGGCGACGCATGATCCGATTCCGTCTCACCACGGCGAAAGCGTCACGCTAAAGCATGTGGGGCGAAAACAGAATGTGGCGACCCGCGCCGTGTCAGCGCGGGCCGATGCGGCTCAGGCGCGCGGCCAGGGGGTCTCGGCGACCGGCGTGACCGGCCCCTTGCCGTCGAGCCAGGACAGCAGATTGTCCACCACCAATTGGCCCATGGCGGTGCGGGTGAAATGGGTGGAGGAGCCGACGTGCGGCAGCAGCACCACATTGTCGAGCGCGAATAGCGCTTCCGGCGCATTGGGCTCGTCCACGAACACGTCGAGGCCGGCGGCGAGGATGGTCTTGTTGGTGAGGGCGTCCACCAGGGCGGGCTCATCCACCACGGTGCCGCGCGCCACATTGATCAGAATGCCGTTCGGCCCGAGCGCGGCCAGCACCTCGGCATTGACGAGGCCGCGGGTGGCGGCGCCGCCGGGCAGGATGAGGATCATGGTGTCCACCTCCCGCGCCATGGTGACGAGGTCGGGATAATGGGTATAGCCGACATCCGGCTGGGCGCGGCGGGTGTGATAGACCACCGGCACGCCGAAGGCGTCGAGCCGCTTGGCGATCGCCTTGCCGATGCGGCCCATGCCGACGATGCCTACGGTGCGGTCGCGCAAGGTGGCGCCGAGGGGGAACGCGCCCTTCTTCCAGCCGCCCGAGCGGACGAAGCGGTCGGCCTGGGGAATTTCACGCACGGTGGCCAGCAGGAGGCCGAGGGCGAGGTCGGCGACCTCCTCGTTCAGAACGTCGGGCGTATTGCTCACCACGATGCCGCGCGCGGCGGCGGCGGCGGCGTCCACCGTGTCGTAGCCGACGCCGAAATTGGCGATGATCTCCAGCTTCGGCAGGCGCGCCATGAGCGCGTCGTCCACCTTGCGCTTGCCGCGGGTGGCGATGCCGCGAATCTCGCTGCCGTGCGCCGCGATGGCGGCCTCGAAATCATCCAGGCCCAGGAGAATGGCGTGCTCGGCCAGCTGTCGCTCCACCACGCTGTCCATGATGGGACCGGTCAGCAGCAGCTTGGGGCGTGAATCTTCCGTCATAGAGAGTGCTCGGCGTTCGGGTGGCGGGCTGCGCCTCGACCGGGGCGCGGCGAAGGATAGGACAGTTCTGGATAGGCCGCCTAATGCTTTGGTTCAATCGTTTTAAAAAGCACTTGATCGAAAATGAGCGCCGCACCATGATCGCCGCGCACCCGGCTGAAGCTGGGGCTCGGCTGCCACGTGCGGCCCAAGGAAAGCGCCGTTCTCCGCCCCGCGGAGCCTCGAAGAGCGCGCATCGGGTGGATGGTTCAAGGAGCGGAACGGGATGGCGACCGTCGATATTCGCGGTGTGAAGAAGGCCTATGGAGCGACGGCGGTCATCCATGGGGTCGATGTGGATATTCGCGATGGCGAGTTCGTCGTTCTCGTAGGACCCTCCGGCTGCGGAAAATCCACGCTGCTGCGCATGATCGCGGGGCTGGAGAACATTACCGGCGGCGAGATCCTGATCGGCAATCGCGTGGTGAACGACGTTCCCCCCAAGGAACGTGACATCGCCATGGTGTTCCAGAATTACGCGCTCTATCCCCACATGACCGTGGGCGCGAACATGGGCTTCTCGCTGAAGCTGCGGAACGCGCCCAAGGCGGAAATCGAAAGCCGCGTCGCCCGCGCCGCCGAAATTCTCGGCCTCTCCCACCTGCTGGACCGGTTTCCCCGCCAATTGTCCGGCGGCCAGCGTCAGCGCGTCGCCATGGGCCGCGCCATTGTGCGTGATCCGCAGGTGTTCCTGTTCGACGAGCCGCTGTCCAATCTCGATGCCAAGCTGCGCGTGCAGATGCGCACCGAGATCAAGGAACTGCATCAGCGCCTGAAGACCACCACGGTCTATGTGACCCACGACCAGATCGAGGCCATGACCATGGCCGACAAGATCGTGGTGATGCACGACGGCGTGGTGGAGCAGATCGGCGCGCCGCTCGACCTCTACGACAAGCCCGCCAACCAGTTCGTCGCCGGCTTCATCGGCTCGCCCTCGATGAATTTCATCAAGGGCACGGTGCAGGTGAACGGCGAGGCTCGCTTCATGAGCGACAGCGGCGTGGTGCTGCCCCTGGAGCGGGTGCCCGGTTCCGCCAGCGGGCGCCGCGCGGTCTACGGCCTGCGGCCGGAGCATGTGCGCATCGACCCGCAGGGCGTGCCCGTGCGGGTGGTGGTGGTGGAGCCCACCGGCTCGGAATTGCTGGTGGTGGCGCGCCTCGGCACCGATACGGCGAGCGAGCAGGAAGTGACCTTGCTGTTCCGTGAGCGGATGATGTTCGCGCCGGGCGAAATCATCCATGTCGCGCCCATGCCCGGCCTCCAGCACCTGTTCGACGAGGCCACCGGCGCCCGCCTGGAGGCGTGAGCGCGACGGCCTGAAAAGCCCGCGCGCCGGAGCCGGCGACGTGCCAGACTGAATTCTGCCGCAAGACCGAAGGGCCAAACCCCGGAGGGCAAGACCTAAAGGGCAAAGACCCAAAAGGGTAAAGACCTGAAGGCGATGACCTGAAGGGCAAAGACCCAGGCGGCCGGCAGGACGTGACAACGCCAATAAGTCACCATGGAGGAACGCCATGACCATTTCCAGACGTAACGTATTGCTCGGCGGCGCCGGGCTCGCCGGCGCGGCGGCCCTGCCGGGTCTCGGCGCGATGCCCGCCTTCGCGCAGGGCGCCGCGATGCCCCAGTTCAAGCCCGAGCCGGGCGCGGCCCTGCGCGTGCTGCGCTGGTCGCCGTTCGTGAAGGGCGAGGAGGATGCCTGGCTCGCCAACACCAAGAAGTTCACCGAGGCCACCGGCATCGAAGTGCGCATCGACAAGGAGAGCTGGGAAGACATCCGCCCCAAGGCCGCGGTGGCGGCGAACGTGGGCTCCGGCCCCGACATCGTCTGGGTCTGGTTCGACGATGCCCAGCAATATCCCGACAAGCTGCTGGACGTGACCCCGCTCGCCAACGGCCTCGGCGCGAAGTTCGGCGGCTGGTATCCCGGCAACGAAGCCTATGCGAAGGCGGACGGAAAGTTCATCGCTTTGCCGCTCGCCACCATCGGCAATGCGGTGTGCTATCGCGAAAGCTGGGTGAAGGACGCCGGGTTCTCGCAATTCCCGAACGAGACCAAGGGCTTCCTTGAACTCGCCAAGGCCCTGAAGGCGAAGAACCACCCCATGGGCTTCACGCTCGGCCACGGTGTCGGCGACGGCAACAATTTCTGCCATTGGGTGCTGTGGAGCCATGGCGGCAAGATGGTGGACGAGCAGTCCAAGGTTGTGATCAACAGCCCGGAGACGGTCGCCGCCCTGAAATACGCCGCCGAGCTCTACAAGACCTTCATTCCCGGCACCGAAAGCTGGCTGGACGTCAACAACAACCGCGCGTTCCTGGCGGGCGAGATTTCGGTGACCGCCAACGGCGTTTCGCTCTATTACGCGGCGAAGAACGACCCCAAGCTCGCCGACATGGCCAAGGACATCAAGACCACCAACATGCCGGTCGGCCCCGGCGGCGTGGCGGAGCTGACGCAGACCACCTCGGCCTGCATCTTCAAATATACCAAGTTCCCCCAGGCGGCTCAGGCCTACATGGCCTTCATGTTCGACGCGCCGCAGATGAACGCCTGGATCCAGGGCGCCAGCGCCTATTGCTGCCAGACGCTCAAGGCGTTTGCGAGCAATCCCGTGTGGACCTCCGATCCCAACCACGCGCCGTATGCGAAGGCCTCCGAGCTGCTGCGTCCCAACGGCTATGCCGGCCCGCTCGGTCCGCAATCGGCAGCCGCCATGGCGGACTGGATCGTGGTCGACATGGTGGCGGAAGCCGCCACCGGCCAGCGCACCCCGGAAGAGGCCGCCAAGCGCGCGGAAACCCGCGCCAATCGCATCTATCGCCGGTGATCCCCGCGCGGGTGATCGCCGCGCGGTGATCCGCGCTTCAACGCGTCCTGCCGGCGCTCGGCCGCCGGCAGGACAGGTTCGGCCGGCCGGGCGCACCGGCGCCGCCGGCGGGCAACGGCTTTCCCGGTGGGCGGCGGCGGCCCGGCAGGAAACCGGGGTCCGGGGCCGACCTCAGGTGCATCAGCGGATTCAGGGAGAGCGAGTTCATGTCTGAGGCAACGGCGCGCGCAGCGCCCGGTTTCAATCTGCGGACCTGGTGGGCGGGCATCGGGCAGGGGCGGCACGTGCTCGGCCTGATCTTCCTGCTGCCGGCCGCGGTGTTTCTGATCTTCTTCCTCACCTATCCGCTCGGCCTCGGCGTGTGGCTCGGCTTCACCGATACCCGCATCGGCCGGGACGGCGTGTTCATCGGCCTGGAGAATTACGAATCGCTGTGGGGCGACAGCATCTTCTGGCTCGCCGTGTTCAATACGCTGATCTATACCATCGGCGCCTCGATCCTGAAGTTCGCGCTCGGCCTGTGGCTCGCGCTTCTGCTGAACGAAAACCTGCCGTTCAAGAGCTTTTTTCGCGCCATCGTGCTGCTGCCCTGGGTGGTGCCGACCGTGCTCTCGGCGATCGCCTTCTGGTGGATCTTCGACGCGCAATTCTCGGTCATCTCCTGGGCGCTGATGAAGATGGGGCTGATCTCCACCAACATCAATTTCCTCGGCGATTCCACCAATGCCCGCATGTCGGTGATCGCCGCCAACGTCTGGCGCGGCATTCCCTTCGTCGCGATCTCGTTGCTGGCGGGTCTCCAGACCATCCCGGCCTCCCTGCACGAGGCGGCGACGCTGGATGGGGCGAGCGGCTGGCAGCGCTTCCGCTACATCACGCTGCCCATGCTCTCGCCGATCATCGCCGTGGTGATGACCTTCTCGGTGCTGTTCACCTTCACCGACTTCCAGCTGATCTATGTGCTCACCCGCGGCGGCCCGCTGAACGCGACCCATCTGATGGCGACGCTCTCCTTCCAGCGGGCGATTCCCGGCGGGCAATTGGGCGAGGGCGCGGCGATTGCGGTGGCGATGATACCGTTCCTGCTCTCGGCCATCCTGTTCAGCTTCTTCGGCCTGCAGCGCCGCAAATGGCAGCAGGGCGGGGGGGATTGATGAGCGCCTCCCGTCAAGCGCCGCGCCCCCCCTCTCCCGCTTGCGGGGGAGGGCCGGGGAGAGGGCCGGCCATGGGCCGGCTCAGCGACGGCGTGCCGTGCGAATTCCCCCTCCCAACCCTCCCCCGCCGGCGGGAGAGGGCTTTGCGGACCCCTCACGTTTCAAGGACAGCCCCATGACCGACCAGGGCGTCACCGACAATTCCACCGGCATGAGCTATCTCGACAGCCTGCCGAAGCGCCTGATCACCGTGATCCTGCCGTTGCTGGTGTTCGTGTTCGTGCTGCTGTTCCCGTTCTATTGGATGGCTTTGACCGCCATCAAGCCGAACTGGCAGCTCACCGACTACACCAATTATTCCCCGCTCTGGGTGTGGGAGCCGACGCTCGAACACATCAAATATCTGCTGTTCGAGACCTCCTATCCCGGCTGGCTCTGGAACACGATCCTGGTGTCGGTGTGCGCGACCGCGATCTCGCTGGTGGCCTCGGTGTTCGCCGCCTATGCCATCGAGCGCATGCGCTTCCACGGCTCGCGCTGGGTCGGGCTCGGCATCTTCATGGCCTATCTGGTGCCGCCGTCCATCCTGTTCATCCCGCTGGCGCTGATGGTGTTCCACCTCGGCATCTATGACAGCAAGCTGGCGCTGATCCTCACCTATCCCACCTTCCTGATCCCGTTCTCCACCTGGCTGCTGATGGGCTATTTCCGCTCCATCCCGTACGAGCTGGAAGAATGCGCGCTGATGGATGGCGCCTCGCGCTGGCAGATCCTCACCAAGGTTCTGCTGCCGCTCTCGGTGCCGGGTCTGATCTCGGCGGGCATCTTCTCCTTCACCTTGTCGTGGAATGAATTCATCTATGCCCTCACCTTCATCCAGTCTTCGGAGAACAAGACGGTGCCGGTGGGCGTGCTGACGGAGCTGGTGCGCTCGGACGTCTACGAATGGGGGGCGCTGATGGCTGGCGCGCTCATCGGCTCGCTGCCGGTGGTGATCCTCTATTCGTTCTTCGTGGACTATTACGTCTCGTCCATGACCGGCGCGGTGAAGGAATAAGACCATGCGGATCGGATTTGTCGGGCTGGGCGCCATGGGGCTGCCCATGGCGCAGCATCTTGTTGCGGCCGGGCACGAGGTGGCCGGCTTCGATCTGAACGCGGCGTCGCTTTCCACCTTCGCCGCCGGCGGCGGCCGCGCGGCCTCATCCCCAGCCGATGCGGCGCAGGGTGCGGACCTGCTGGTGCTGATGGTGGTGAATGCCGACCAGGCCGAGCAGGTGCTGTTCGAGGCCGGCGCGGCGGATGCGCTGGCGGCGGACGGGGCGGTGATTCTGTGCTCCACCTGTTCCCCGCCGCGCGTGGAAGCCATGGCGGCGCGCCTTGCCCTGTCGCAGCGCGGCCTTGTGGATGCGCCGGTGTCCGGCGGCGTGGTGGGCGCGCAGAATGCGGGCTTGACTGTGATGGCCAGCGCCCCGGACTCGCTCTATGCCCGCGTCGAAGGCGTGCTCCGCACCATGGGCAGCCGGCTGTTCCGCGTCGGCACTGCGCCGGGGCAGGGGGCGATGGTGAAGACCATCAACCAGCTTCTGTGCGGCGTGCATATCGCCACCGCCGCCGAGGCGCTGTCGCTGGCCGAGCGGGCGGGGCTCGATCTGCCGCAATTGCTGGAGATCTTCGGCGAGAGCGCGGCGGCGAGCTGGATGCTCAACAATCGCGGGCCCCGCATGGCGGCCGACGACGGCAAGGTCACGAGCGCCGTGGACATCTTCGTGAAGGACCTCGGCATCGTGCTGGAGGCCGGCCGTGGCGCGAAGGCGCCGACGCCGCTGGCCGCGCTCGCCCAGCAATTGTTCCTGGCCGCCTCCGCCCAGGGTCTCGGCCGGGCCGACGACAGCCAGGTGATCGAAGCCTATCGGGCCATGACCTCCCGCCGCGGCTGAAGGCGGCGGCGCACTGACGCAGCGTCTGAGGCTGCGCGTCCGGCAGGCTTGCCCTTGGCGCCGTTGCATGCGAGGCATGCTGCGGCGCACAGACCGGACGGGGACGGCCATGCTGGAACGGGGCATCGAGGGCATACTCTTTCGCAGCCGCTGGCTGATGGCGCCCTTCTATATCGGCCTCGTGATTGCGCTGCTGGTGCTGCTGTTCAAGTTCGGCCACGAGCTGCTGCATTTCGTGACGCACGCGCTGGACGCCAGCGAGTCCGACACCATCCTCGGCATCCTGACCCTGGTGGACCTGACCTTCACCGGCAATCTGGTGTTGATCGTGATCTTCTCGGGCTATGAGAATTTCGTCTCGAAGATCGACCCCAACGGCCATCCCGACTGGCCGGAATGGATGACGCGGGTGGATTTCAGCGGGCTCAAGCAGAAGCTGCTGGCCTCAATCGTCGCGATTTCCGCCATCGCGCTGCTCAAGGCCTTCATGAACCTGGGCGCGGGCGCCGATACCACCTGGCTGATGTGGCTGGTGATCATCCATGCGGTGTTCGTGCTCTCGAGCCTGGTGCTGGCCTTGTCCGACCGGCTCGGCAATCACACCGAAGAACCGCACTGAAGCCGAACCCCGCAAGCGGAGCGGCCGGGACCTGAGCCGCCTGGAACGGGAGGCCGGGCTATCCCCGGGGGCAGACCGCGCCCCGCCCTGGGGCTTTCCGGCGGCGGGGCCGCCGGCACGGTCGGCCGATGCCGAACTCAGCTGATTTCGAACAGGGTCGAGAAGCCGGAAATGTCGAACACTTCGCGGATCTGCGGCTGAAGCGACTTGAGGGACAGCTTGCGCTTCGCGGTGCGCATGGCCTTGCCCGCCACCAGCAGGGCGCGCAGGCCCGAGGACGAGACATAGACCACGCCCGCAAGGTCCACCACGATGCCGCCTCCGGTGGTGTTCACCACCTCCAGCAGGCTTGCTTCGAACGGCTTCGCGTTCGGCGTGTCGAGACGACCGGCCACCTTCAGCAGAACGTCTTCGCCGGCTTGTTCGCGCTCAATCTGCATGAGCCTCTTCCAGGTTCGCCTTGTTACGTGCAAGTGCCGGCTTATCGTCATTCGCATCCGCGCGCAACGCCACTGCGAGCCTCCGCACCAGCCATACCGCGCGTTCGAACAGGCTGGTGGCGAGCAATAGCTTGCGGGCCTCTTCCCCGGAATTGAGCCCGGAGCTGGCCAGCGCGCGGCGAATGCGATCCAGCATCTCGCTGCGGTCGGAGGTCAGGGCGATGAGGATGTCGAAATCCTCGTTCGTGCCGCTGCGCGCATCCACCAGGGAGAGCACGATGGTGCGCAGCGCTTCCGACAGGTTGAAGGCGAGCGGCGGCAGCTCCTTGAACTCTTCCACCACCTGCGAAAAATCATGCAGCGTATCCTGGAGGAATTTGACGAGGTCGAGCTGCTCCTGGAGATGCAGCGCAAGGTCAAGGTCCTCCCGGCCCACACGCCGCTCGATCACCCGCACCACGAATTGGCTGGTCGCCGCGACGATGGTGCTGGACCCTTGCCACAGCACCGTGCGTTGCTTGGCGGCGCCGGTGGAACTCTGGTCGAGGTCGGGCAGCAGGTCCGGCAGCAGGCTCACCAGCCGGTCGGTCTCGTGGGCCGCGAGATCGAGCGCGGTGGACGGATCGCCCATGGCCGCGTCGTGGATGAAGTGGGGGCGCGAGACCTGGTCCTCCACCGAGGCGGGGCTCAGCGCCACGGAGATTTTCTCGGTCAGCCCGCGCAGGCCGGTGACGACCAGGCCGCCGCTCAGCTGAAGCGCGAGGAACAGCAGCGAGATCGACAAGGTGGGCTCGCCGCCGCCGAGATTGGCGAGGATGGCCGGGCTGTCCCAGCCGGCCAGCTCCGCGCCGCGCCAGACCGCAAACACGATCACGCAGCCCACCGCCTTCACCAGGATGTGGACGAAGCACAATTGCTTGCCGATGCCCGCAAGGCCCCCCGCCGACACCAGGGTGGCGATGCCGGAACCGAAATTGGCGCCGAGGATCAGGTAGAAGGAGTCTTCCAGCCCCAGCAGCCGCGCCTTGGTGGCCGCCACAGCGAGGATGGTGGCGGTGGAGGCGGACTGGGTGATCACCGCCGCCACGAAGCCGAGCGCCAGCCCGATCAGCGGGGTCATGCCGCTGGAGAGCGTCTCGGCCGCCTGAGTGATGTCGATGCCCTTGGGGGCCGACTTGATGAAATCGAGCCCCAGGAACAGCAGCGCGAGGCCGAGCGTCACGCCCATCCAGTCGCGCCAGTTCGGGCGCCGGTCCAGGCGCAGCTGATAGGTCATGCCCACCAGGGCGATGAGCAGCAGCACCGCCAGGCGCATGTCGATGGAGGCGACGAACACCAAGGCGGAGGTGCCCACATTCGCGCCCGCCACCACCGGGATCGCGTCGCGCGTGGTGAACACGCCGCCGCGCACCAGATTGCCGGCGATCAGCGTGACCGCATTGCTGGATTGCGCCGCCGCGCCCGCGAAGGCGCCGCAGAAGAAGCCGGAGAAGGAGGAGCGCGTGGCCGCCTTCAGCATGGTGCGCACGCGCCGCCCCATGGCTTGCTGCAAATGAACGCTCATCAGCTTGAGGCCGATGAACAGCAGGCCCAGGCCGGCCAGAAGCCCGGCCAGGATCAGCATGAGGGAACCCCTCGCAGGTCGCGCATGGTCAGGTCGTCTTCGGCTTCGTCACCAGGGTGAGATGGTTTTCATCGCCCTGGCGCTGGTAGGTGAGGCTTTCCAGGAAGTGCCGCATCAATTGCACGCCGTGGCCGCCGATCTTGGCGTCCTCGACGCTCTCCGGCACCTCGGGTTCGGCCACGTTGGTGGGATCGAAGGGAATGCCGTTGTCGACGATCCGCACGCCGATGCGATCACCGTCCAGCTCCAGCAGGTCCAGCCGGATCATCGGCGCGGCGTCCACGCCTTCGAAGGCGTAGGACACCACATTGGCCAGCGCTTCCTCGACGCTCAGCTCAAGGCCGAACTTCAGCGCCATCGGCCAGTCCTCGGCCTCCGCAAGGGTTCCGAGCCACTCCGTGGCGTCGGCGATCGCATCGACGGTCGCGTCGATGGTGAGCGATGCGCGAATCGGCGCCTGGGGGGGGAGGGACGTGCTCATGGTTCGCCGGCAGGCGGCTCCCGGAAAGGGGGGGCGGGTGGCGCCAGCTGAGCGGGCCAAAACATCATGCACCGGGACATCACGCAAGTCTCGGCTGTGGCGGGGCGAACAGGATGCCGGGCGCGCCCGACGGCAGGCGCGAGCGGGCAAATCCGCGCCACCCCTTCGCGAATAATTCGTCTTGAAGAGGCAGGTTCAGAGGGTCCACCGTCAGGGCGTGCGCCGGGTCGTAGGTCGCGCCGTCGCGGACCATCATGTAGCGCAGATAGCCGCCGTAGCGCTGGACGATGCCGTGGATCGGAAAGCCCTCCGCCAGCAGGCTCGCCCAGCTCGGCGTATTGACCGGCGCGGCGGTGGAGAACAGCGCCATGTCCGGCGGCGCCATGGCGACGCGGGCGCTGATGGTCAGGCGCTGGAGCCCGCGCCCCCGGAAGGCGGGGGCCACCGAGGCGCCGGCGAGCCGGCCGACCGGCGCGCCCGGCTCCAGGCCCAGCTCGCGCCGGGGATCGTCCGCCGGGGAATGATCGTGCTGGAGGATGCCATAGGCGATCAGTCGGCCGTCGAAGGCGCCGATCACCCGGCCGCGACCGTTGAGGATGCTGGCGAAATAGGACCGGGATTCCGGCTTCACGATATCCGGCCGCACCACCGGGCCAACCGCCAGGCGATGCAGCGTTTCCACCTCGTCCAGATCCTCCGGGCGCAGTTCGCGCCAGGTCAGGCTGTCATCCAGGGGCCGTGCTGCCGATAAACCGGCCATCATGTGAGGACTTCCGCATAGTTCAGCATGACGATGGGCGGGAACACGCCGAGCTTCTTCGCCACATTCATGTTGATGATCAAGGCGAAGCGCTTCAGGGTTTCGATCGGAATATCCTTGGGCGCCTTCTTTTGCACCAGGATCTCGACCGCTTTCGACGCCGCCAGCTGTCCCACCGAATAATACCGGCTCACCAGCCCGACAAGTCCCTCGCCCTCGCGCAGGAAGAATTCCGTGGAGCCGAAGGTGGGCAGGCCTACGTCGATCGCCACCGGGGCGATGCGGTTGAAGATGGTGGCAAGGAAGGTGTCGGGCGGCAGATACAGCCAGTCCACCCCCTGGGCGCGCATGTTGCGCACGAATTGCTCCACGCCCTCGCCGGTGGGGCGGGTGCCGTGCATGGTCAGCGGCTGGGTCACCAGGGTCGCGCCCACGCTGTCGCAGAACGCCTTCATCTCTTTGACGATGACGAGGGAATTGCTCTCGTTCGGGGAATAGATCACGCCGACCTTGGAGAAGGATTTGTAGGTCTGCATGGCGCGCATCTGCACGTCGGTCGGCACCACATGGACCGCGCCGGTCACGTTGCGGCCGGAGGAGGCGACCGAGGGCGCGATCTTCACCTGGACCGGCGCGGCGACCAGGGCGAACACCACCGGGATGTCGCGCACGAACGATGCGTCGGCGGGCGCGTCATAGGGCCCCGCGACCGCCAGCGTGTTGGGCGTGCCGTAGGTGTAGATCAGGTCCGGCTTGAACGTGGGCAGCTCCTCCGCGAGGATCGGCTTGACCCGGGTGGCGTCGCGCTCCACGTCGCGGGTGAGAAATTGCGCCTTCACCCCGGCGGCGTCGAAGAAATAGCGGAAGCCGCGCTCCACGTCGGTGTCGCCGCGAAAGGTCAGCATCAGGATGCGGAACGGGCGATCCTGCGCGAAGGCGGGCGCAGGCGCGCCCATGACGCCGAGTGCGCCGGCACCCAGGCCCAGGGAGAGAACGGAGCGCCGGTCCATCACAGAGGAGTTCCTTCCGGTGAGACCTCGGGGCCGTCGGGGGCCTCGGTCGGGGTGGCGGATGCGTTGCGACCAGATAGCGCGAAGGCGAGGGCTCCCGCCACCACCATTATGCCGATCGAGGCGGTCGCCGCGGCAAATCCGATGGCGGCGAGCAGCAGGCCGGCGGCCGCCGGCCCCGCCGCATTGCCCGAGCGCTCGATCAGGCGGAACAGGCCGAGCACCCCGGCCGAGCTGCCGCCGGGCACGTGGCGGGCGCTGTCCGCCACCAGAGCGGATTGCGGCGCGATGGACATGGATTGCCCGATCCCCAGCAGCGCCAGCACCAGCGCGATTAGCGCCGGCGAGGTGCCGAGCGTGAGCAGAAGCGCGCCGCCGCCGGCCACCAGCCCGCCGGCGATCACAAAGCCGGAGCGCGCGTTCATGCGCTCCGCCAGCGCGGCGAACACCGGCACCGCCACCACCATCAAGATGGGATAGATCATCTGAAGCCGGCCGATCGCGGCAGCGCTATAGCCCTCGCGCTGCAATTCCACCGGAACGAGATAGAAGCACACCGCCACCAGCAGGAATTTCGCCGGCAGCGCGCAGCCGAACAGTAGGGCCGCGAGGCGCGGCGCCTTGAAGGCGGCGGCAAGCTCCGACACGCCGACCCCGGCGCCGCCGCGGCGCGGCTCGGAGCGCGGCAGCGAGAGGAAGGCGACCACCAGCGCGACCACGGCAAGGCCGGCGGAGACGAGGAACGCCGCCTGCCCGCCCAGCCGGTCGGCGATGACGCCGCCGATGGGCGGACCGCACAGGCCGGCCACCATGATCGCCTTGACGAACACCGCGAGGCCGGCGGTGCGCTCGCTCGGCCGGGAATGGTCGATCACGTGCCCCTGGGCGGAGACGAACACCAGCGCATAGCCGATGGCCGAGAGGAAGCGGGTGCCGAGGAATAGCCAATAGTCGCCGGTGAGGCCGGAGGCGCAATAGCCGAACGCGGCGATGAGCGCCCCCAGCATGAAGGAGGAGCGCCGCCCCAGACGTTCGGAGGCGACCGCGAACGGCAATTGGCACAGCGCGACGCCAGCCATGAACACGACGATTGGCAGGCTCATGGCGAAGTCGAGGCTGAACGGCAGCTTCGCCGGCACGAGCCCCTGCACCAGGCGCGGCAGGAACGGACGGGTCAGCTCCTCCGCCACCATGAACAGGAACAGCGCCGGCCGCACGATGGTCGCCGCGTGATTCTCGCCCGGATGCACCGAGCCGAGGCCGGTGCGGCTCTCCACCTCGGCGAGGGTGGCGAGGGCGCGCGCGTCGCCTTTCTCCTCGGCGGTGGCGCGCACCTGCCGGTGGACCGCGTTCACCTGCTCCACGCGGGCGTCGATGGGCGCGATCAGCGGCAGCTTGGCTGCGTCCGCGTGCTGGGACAAGCGCCCGCCGGCGAGCGTCCGGATGCGCGCTTCCAGGGCGGCGAGCGCCTCGACACCGCTGGTGCCAACCACCAGCGCCACAAGTTCGAGTGCCACCAGCAGCGACACGATGCCGATGAAGGCCACATCCACCAGAACCGCGCTGACCTGGGCGGAAATGACGCTGGTGTCGATGGCGATCGCGATGGTGGCGAGCGGGGCTCCGCTGCGCGCGGTGACCGAGGAATAGACCACGGGCGTGTCGGCAGGCAGGTTCGGTGCGCCCGATTGGGTGAGCACCGCCCCGAACGTGGTCATCATGCGGATCTGCGCCAGTTCCGCATTGGCGGCCCGCAGATCGTCGAAATAGTCGCGGACCCCCACCAATTGGTCGAGCGGGATGCCCGCCCGCACGGCGTTTTCCACCAGGGCCGCGGCGGAGCGCCCGACCGATTCCGCCTTGGCGGAAATGGCCGGCACGATGGTGCGCTCGGCGGCCCGCCCGGCGGCCCAGCCGATCACCGCCAGCGCGGCGCAGAGAATCACCGCGATGGCGAGCGAAATGCCTGCACGCAAGCCGATCATGAGCGTGCGGGCTCCGTGGGTGTGCCGGCTTCCCCGGCATCGGTTTCGGTGCGGCCGGCCTGGATGACGCTGGCGTGCGCGGCCTGGGCGGCGGCCAGGGCGGAGCGGGCAGCGGGCGGCCATTTTTCCGGCTCGGCGGCGCGGCGGGCGGCGCGCTTCAGGTCCGCCGCGAGCAGGATGCCGATGGCGATGGTGGCAAGCGCCGCGCCGATCAGCGTGGGAATGGCGATGGTGCGAAGATCGTCCGCCAGCGCCCGCGCTCCCGCCTCCATGGAGGCGGGATCATAGCGCACCACGACCCGCCCGATGGCGGCGGCCAAATCGTTCTCGATGCGCCGGCCCACCGCGTGCGGCAGCGCGCCGGCCGGCGCGCCGACGCGCGTGGGCTGGCTGCTGAACAGAACCGTGCCCCGGTCGTCGAGGATGTCGATGGAATCCACCGCCGCATCGAGCCGGGCTTCGCGCGCCACGAGTTCGGACAAGGTGGTTTGCGCCGGCAAAGCGATGCCGAGGCTGGCGGCGAACTGGGCGGTGGTGGCGATGCGTTCCGCCGTGATGCTGAACCGCGCCTCGACGGCGTTGCGATGCGCATTCTGCAAGGTGACGTAGGAAAAATAGGCGCCGAACGCGACACAGGCCGCGGCGATCATCGCGAACAATGCGATAAGGCCCAGGGTGGTTCGGATCATTTGTACAATTCCGCGAAGCGCTTGCACTCTGTCAGGGCGGGCGGGTGAAGGGAAGAGGCTTCCCCGTAAAGCTTTTTGAGCGCCGATGCAGTTTAGGTCTGGTTTGAAGCGGCCGGGGCGGCTAACGTCCGCCGTCTCCAGCGTATAAGCATTTTTTCATGTCATTCGTGAGCCGCCTTGTATTGGTTGTGGTTTTTTCGGTGCTGCTGACCATCGCGGCGGTGGCCGCCGGAGCTTTCCTTGCCGGCGAACGGGTGAATGGGGAAATCGAGGAAGCCCGTGTTTCGCGCCTGCTCGGGGCGTTGCGCAGCACGACCGAGGCAAATCTTTCCATCGGACTCGCGCTGGACCAGATTTCGCCGCTCCAGTCTCGGATCGAGCGTGAGAAGGCGAGTGATTCGTCCGTGCTCGCGATCGAGATCTTCAATGCCGCCGGCAAATCGGTCTACAGCACCGACCGCGGGACGGTGGGCGAGAGCGTGACCGAGAGCTGGTCGCAGAAGCTTCAGGACGACGGCATCTGGCAGACCGTCACGCGCGGCGAGACTGTGTTTGGAACCCGCTTCGAGAACGACCTCGGCGTGGCCGGCGGCATCGCGGTGATCGTCTCGGACAAATCCCGGCTGGCGCGTGGCGATGCGCTGCATTTCGATCTGCTGAAGCGCTCCGCCAGCCTGGCGACCGGCGCGGGGATTCTCGCCGTGCTCTCCACGCTCGCCTTTGTCTATGCCGTGACCCGCAGCTTCGATCGCGCCGCGCGGGTTCTGCGCGGGGAAGAGGGCGTGGATGGCTCCGGCCAGGGGCTGGAGCTGCTGGCGGTCCAGGCCAAGGACACCTGGACCAAGAGCGAGCAGCGGATCGAGCGGGGATTGGCGCAATTGGGGGCGCTCGACGATGCCCATTAAATCCCCGCGCATGTCCATGGCGCGCGACCGCCTCATGGTGGGCCTGTTCGTGTTCCTGCTGACCCTCGTCCTCGGCGGCGGCGCCGGGGTGATGATGTTCAACGGCTTCACGCTGAAGGTGGAAGAGACCGCGCGGCGCGACGCCAATGTGATCGGCACCTCCGTCGCCCGCGCGCTGGCGTTGCAATTCGAAAAAGCCGCCCGCTTCGGCATTCCGCTGAAATTGCTTCCGGGCGTCGAGGCCTATCTTTCGGCCACCATGGCGCAGACCCCGGGCATCTCGCGCATCGTCCTGCGCGGCCCCGACGGGCGCGAGGCGCGCTTCGCCATCGGCCCCAGCCCCGGCGGCGAAACGGTCTCGGTGCCGATCCAGGTGGATAGCATCCAGGTCGGGCAGGTGGACGTCACCACCGCCCCCTCCACCTTGAGCACCGCCCTGTCGGCCTCCTACCTGCCGCTCGCGCTCGCGGTGGTCGCATGCAGCGTCGTCGCCGGCCTGTTCGGCGCGTTTTTCGCCGGCTCGGCCCTGGCGACGAGCCGCATCCGGCTCGCCCAGGCGCTCGCGCGCAACGCCGAGGGCGAACTCGACAGCGGCCCCGGCGCGGCCCGCCTGGGGCAAGGCGCGATCGCCCGCGCCTATCGGGCCACCAGTGCCGGCGTCCACCGGGTGGCGGACAAATGGCTCGCGTTGCAGGCCTATGCCGAGGAACTGCTGGCAGTCGATTTTGAAGGCGGGCTGCGGGCCGACGTGGAGCGCATCCGCCGCGAGGCGATGCCGCGCAAGGCGACCGGCGCGGCAAAGGTGGGGCGCGGTTCCTGATGCTTCTGCGCACCCGAATCACGCTGATCGTCGCCCTGGGCTTCCTGGCCCTGATGGGCACCTTCTGGGGCGCGACCATCGTGCGCGACCGGCTGGAGGAAGCGCGCACCTCGGACATCGCCATTTCCGGCCAATCGGCCCTGTGGCGCGAGATCGTCACGGTGCAGGTGGCCGAGCTCGACCAGCGGCTCGGCCGCATCGTCGATTCAAGCCCGGTGCGGCTCGCATTGTCGCTGAACGATCGCGCGGGAATCCTGGCGGCATTGTCGGATCTCGGCGTCGGCTCGAATTCGGCACTCAGCTTCGAAGTGGTGGCCGGCGACCGCGAAATCCTGTTTTCCGCGGGCCTCGCCGCCGGGCGCAGCATTCTCGACGCCGGCAGCCTCGACCGCGCGCAGGCCGGCGAGCGCATCGGCGGCCTGCGCTCGATCTCCGCCGATCAGGTGATGGTGGTGGCGACGCGGGTGGTCACCCTCCAGAACGCCGGGCGCGCGGTGGTCGTGCTGGGGCGGGACGTCTCCTCCGCCGTACAGCGCTTCTCCGCCAGCACCCAATCGGCGGCGACCTTGCTGACATTGCGCGACCGGATCGCCGCCACCACCGACGCCGCGCTGTGGGCGCGGGCGGCGCCCGTGGTCGCGCCGCGCCAGGCGCTGTACGAGCGGATCGAACTCGCGCCTTTGACCTATTCCGTGGTCAACGTGCCGGTGGAAGACATCAATGGCGGCATCATCGGCGGCTTGGTCTCGCTGAAGGATACCACGGCGGCCTGGGCCGCCCAGGGCATGCTGCGCAACTGGGCGATCGGGCTCGGGATCCTTCTTCTGGTGATCGGCGTGATCGGGGTGAACGCCTTCCTGTGGTATTCCTTCCGGCCGCTGGAGGACGCCATCGACGTGCTCCAGGCCTTGTCGCGCGGCGATACCTCGGTGACGCTGGAGCGCACCGGCAAGGACGAGATCGGCCGCATCGCCGAGGCGGTGGTGGGGCTGCGCGGGAACGTGCAGGCCCTCGCCGAAAGCCGGCGCCAGCGCGACCGGGTCCGCCGGCGCCAGGAAACCGTCATCTCGCGCGAGTTGAAGGCCCTTGCCGATGCGCTGGACGCCAGCGACCGCGAGGAGGTGCTCGCGCTGCTGCAGTCCGGCGAGCAGCAGGACAATGACGACGAGCTGCGCCGCGTGGCGCGCGTGCTGCACGATCTCTCCCGCCGCATCGTGGAGCAATACACCCGCCTCTCCGCCATGGTGGTGGAACTGCGCGAAGCCCTCATCACCAAGACCAAGCTGGCCGGCCTCCAGCAGGAGCTGGAGATTGCACGGCAGGTTCAACTCGCGATCCTGCCGAAGGAATTCTCGCCCGATCCGCGCGTGACCGTGGACGGCAGCATGACCCCGGCGCGCGAGGTGGGCGGCGACTTCTACGATTATTTCCTGATCGACAAATCCACCCTCGGCTTCGTGGTCGCGGACGTGTCCGGCAAGGGCGTGCCGGCGGCGCTGTTCATGGCCATTTCCCGCACCCTGCTGCGCTCCACCGCGCTGTTCGAGCGTTCGCCCGCTGGCTGCGTGCGCCGCCTCAACGATCTTCTGGCGGTGGAAAACGAGCAGATGCTGTTCGTGACCCTGTTCTATGGTGTGCTGGACCTGGAGACCGGCCGCCTGAGCTTCGTGAACGCCGGCCACAACCTGCCCTACCGCATCACCCGCGACGGGGCGCTCTCCACCTTGCCCAGCACGGCGGGCATGGCGGTCGCGGTGCTGGAGGGGTTCATCTATGTCGAGCACGAAATGCAGCTCGCGCCGGGCGACACGCTGTTCCTGTTCACCGACGGCGTGACTGAAGCGTTCGATATCGACGACGAGCCCTATGGCGAGGGCCGGCTGGAAAGCCTGCTGTCCCAGGGCGTCAATACCGGCCATGTGCCGGAGGTGGCCGAGCGCGTGCTCGCCTCGATCCATGCGTTCGAGCGCGGCGCCCCGCAGGCCGACGACATCACCTGCCTGACGCTGCGCTATTTCGGCGGCAGCGGATCACGCGCGGTGTACTGACCGGACGTCCGCGCCCGGAAGAAGAAGAGCCCGCCCTTCAAGCGCGGGCCGAGGAGAGACGCCGTGTATTCGACCCTGGAACCCGGCCGGATCAGCCGGGGTGAAGTTGCCACCATCGGCGCCGTGGGCGCCGCCCATTTCGTCAGCCACATCCTTCAGCTCGCCCTTGCCCCGCTGTTCCTGGTGATGCGGGATGATCTCGGCGTGTCGTTCACCGAGCTCGGGCTCATCCTCTCGATCTTCTATCTGTTCTCCGGCGCGGGCCAGGTGCTCGCCGGGGTGTTGGTGGACCGTTTCGGCGCGGACCGGCTGCTGCTGTGCGGCATCGTGCTGCAATCGGCCTCCATCGCCGCGCTCGGCGCCGCGCCGAGCTATGGCGCCATGCTGCCGCTGGCCATGCTGGCCGGGCTGGGCAACAGCGTCTATCACCCGGCCGACCTGTCGATCCTCAGCCACCGGGTGGGCGGAAAGCGGCTCGGGCGCGCGTTCGCCGCCCATGTGATCTTCGGCAATATCGGCTTTGCCCTTTCGCCCATCGTCTCGGGCGGACTCGCCCTGATGTACGGATGGCGGGCCGCGCTGATCATCCTCGGCGTGGCGTGCCTGTGCGTCGCCGTGGCGCTGATGTGCAGCCGCTCCGTGCTGCGCACCCCCTCCCATGCCGAGCGCCGGGCGGACCATGCCGCGGGCCCCGCGCCCAGCTTCATGCACATTCTGATGACGCCGGTGGTGCTGCTCGCCTTCCTTTATTTCCTGCTGTCGGCCATGTCGCTGGTGGGGGTGCAGAACTTTTCCATCACCGCGTTTCAGGAAGGCTTCGGCGTGTCCGCCGCCATCGCCGCGTTCGCCGTTACGGCCTATCAGATCGGGCAGGCGCTTGGCGTCGCGGCCGGCGGCTGGCTGGCCGACCGCATCACCCGCCATCACGTGGTGGCGATGATCGGCCTCTCGGTTGCGGCGCTGATGTGCCTGCTGCTCGGCTTCGTGGCCTATGGGCCGGCCGCGGCCGTCGGCTTGCTGACGCTGATCGGGGCGTCGGTGGGCGTCACCATGCCCTCGCGCGACGTGCTGGTGCGCCGCGCCGCCGCCTCCGGCTCGACCGGCAAGGTGTTCGGCGTGGTCTATTCCGGCTACGACATCGGCTCGCTGATCGGCCCGGTGGTCTATGGCATGCTGCTGGATCACCATTTGAACCATGTGGTGTTCATGGCCGCCGCGATCCCGCTGGCGCTCGCCGTGGTCACCGTGGTCGGGGTGAAGCGCAAGGGCGCGCCACGTGCCGCGTGAACGCTTCCGCGCGGCGGGGGGCGAAGGTCGGCTTCAGTTCGCGCCGGGCATCAGCACCTTGCCGGGGTTCAGCAGCCCGGCCGGGTCGAGCGCGCGCTTCACTGCAGCCATCATCTCCAGCGCCACCGGGTCCTTATAGAGGCGCAATTCCTCGCGCTTGAGCAGGCCGATGCCGTGCTCGGCCGAGATCGAGCCGCCCATCTGCGCGACGAGATCATGCACGAGGCGATTGAATGCCTCCCATTCGGCGATGAAGTCCGCCTTGTCCATGCCCACCGGCTGGCTCAGGTTGAAATGGATGTTGCCGTCGCCCATGTGGCCGAAGCCGCACACCCGCACGCCCGGCATATGCGCTTCGCACAGCCGGCTGGCCTCGGTGTAGAAATCCGGCACCTTCGACACCGGCACCGAGACATCGTGCTTGATGGAGCCGCCCTCGAACTTCTGCGCCTCGGGCAGGGTTTCGCGCAGCTTCCAGAGCGCTTGCGCCTGCGCCTCGCTCGCGGCGATCACGGCGTCCTCGATCTCGCCGGCCTCCATCGCCTGCTCCAGCACCCCTTCGGCGAGGGCGGGGAGATCGTCCACCAGCCGGGTGGAGGTGAGTTCCGCCAGCACGTAATAGGCGTGCCGCAGGCCGAGCGGGCGCACCGTGCCGGGAATATGCTTCAGCACGGTCTCGATGCAATAATCGGAGAGAAGCTCAAAGCCGGTGAGGCTGTCGCTGGCCACAGCGCGCATGCGGCGGAACAAAGCCAGCGCGGCGTCCACGCTCGGCAGACCGATGAAAACGGTGCAGCGCTGGCGCGGGCGCGGGAACAGGCGCAGGGTCGCGGCGGTGATGATGCCGAGCGTGCCCTCTGAGCCGATGAAAAGGTCGCGCAGATCGTAGCCGGTATTGTCCTTGCGCAGGCGCGAGAGGCCGTTCCACAGGCGCCCGTCGGGCAGCACCACTTCCAGGCCGAGGGTCAGCTCGCGCATGTTGCCATAGCGCAGCACCGCGACCCCGCCCGCATTGGTGGCGAGATTCCCGCCGATGCGGCAGGTGCCTTCCGACGCGATGGAGAGCGGAAACAGGCAGTCCGCCGCCCGCGCCGCCTCCTGCACCGCGTGGAGCGTGCAGCCGGCTTCCACCGTGGCGGTCAGGTCGGTGGGGTCGATGTCGCGGATGCGGTCGAGCCGGGTGAGGGAGATGAGCATTTCGCCGAACGGCGTCTGCCCGCCCACGACCCCGGTATTGCCGCCCTGCGCCACCAGCGGTAGGCCGGCCTCGGCGCATTGGGCGACGCAGAAGGCAACCTCTTCCGCCGTTCCCGGCCGCAGCACGGCGGGCGCCTCGCCCTGGAACAGGCCGCGCGTCTCCACCAGATAGGGCGCCGCCTCGGCCCCCGGCGGCACCACATAGCGCGCGCCGATGCGGGCGGCGATCCGCTCCAGGACGTCGGCGACGGCGGTGGCGGGGAGGTGGCGGAGGGGGGGCGCGATGCTCGACATGGCGGCACACTGGAACAGGCGCGCGATCCGGGCAAGAGCATTGCGGCTGCTTGCGCTGGGGCAGATCTACACCCCGAGGCGCGTCTTCAGCCGGGCGAGGGCGCGGGTGAAGACGGCGGTATCGTTCACCGCGCGGGAAAGCACCAGGGCACCCTGGATCGAGAGCACCGCGTCTTCCGAAAGATCCGCGGCGTCTTGCGGCGGGTGGCCGGCGCGCACCAATGCCTCGCGTAGGGCCTCGCGCCAGCGAACGAAATAATCCTGAACCGCGAAGGCGAAGCGCTCGCGGGTCTCGCCGAGCGCAAACACGCCGACCACGCACACGCGGTTGCCGGAGCGAAAATAGGCATCCGTGGAGGCGAGCATCCGCGCGATGGCGGCGCCGGCGTCCTCATCCTCGCGCAGGGGGCGATAGACCTCATTCTCGAACCAGCGGTCCACATGGGCGAGCACGGCATTCGCCATCTCCTCCTTCCCGCTGGGGAAGAAATGATAGAGGCTGCCTTTGCCGAGCCCGGTGCGGGCCTGGATGATGGCCAGGCTCGCGCCCTCGAAGCCGTGTTCGCGAAACACTTCTCCGAGGGCGGGCAGCACATCTTCACGCTCGTGGACAATCTTCGCCATTACAGTCCAAGTTCGGTGAGGCCGGGATAATCCGCCGGGCGGGGACCCTGCGGCCACAGGAATTTGCGCTCGGAAGCGGCGATCTTCACATCATTGATGCTGGCCTGTCGCCACCGCATGAGGCCGTTCGCGTCGAACTCCCAATTCTCATTGCCATAGGCGCGATACCATTGGTCGGTGGCGTCGCGCCACTCGTATTGGAAGCGCACGGCGATGCGGTTCTCGTGGAACGCCCACAATTCCTTGATTAGCCGGTAGTCCTGCTCCTTCTGCCACTTGCGGGTGAGGAACTCGACGATCGAGGGCCGGCCGGTGAAGAATTCGGAGCGGTTCCGCCACACGCTGTCGGGCGTATAGGCGAGCGAGACGCGCACCGGATCCTGGGAGTTCCAGGCATCCTCAGCGCCGCGCGCCTTCTTGGCGGCGGTCTCGAACGTGAAGGGCGGAAAGGGAGGACGGGGTTCGGGCGCGTCGGACATGAAAAGCTCCTGTACCGATTGGTATTTAATGTACTGATTGGTACAGACGGGGAAAAAGCTTGTCAAGCGATCAAAACTCAGCCGGCTGCGCATCGCTTGCCATTATATCGCGTGCGATTTAATGTGGAGTCTGGGGCGGTGCCTTAAGGGCGCGGGCGCCCTGCGAGGGCCGGTCATGGACCAAGATCAATTGAAGCTCGGCGACTTGCTATGCTTCGCCGTCTATTCCACGGGGCACGCGTTCAACCGTGTCTACAAGCCGATCCTGGATCGGCTGGGCATCACCTATCCGCAATATCTGGTTATGGTCGCGCTCTGGGAGCGGGATGGCCAGACAGTGGGCCAGATCGGCGAGAGCCTGTTTCTGGAATCCAGCACGCTGACGCCGCTGTTGAAGCGCCTGGAAGCCGCCGGCCATGTGCGGCGGGAACGCGACAGCCGCGATGAGCGGCAGGTGCGCATCCATCTCACCGCGCAGGGACGCGCGCTCCAGGCGCAGGCCAGGGATGTCCCCAGCTGCGTCTTCGCGGCGACCGGCAAGAGCATCGAGGACTTGATTCGCCTCCAGGCCGAAATCGTCGCCCTGCGCGCCGCCTTGGACCATTATGAGGGATCGTCGGCGGATCGAAACTGAGCCCGCGGCGCCCTTAGCTGAGGGCAGCGCTTGGACACCCCACCATCTGGCCCACGCCAACGCTTGGGCCAGATGGCGTGCAGCCAAAAGCCTTGGTGCCAAAAACCTTGGTGCCAAAGGGTTGGGCGCCAAGGGGTTTGCGGCCAAAGGGTCTGTGGCGCAGCCGAATGTCGTTCAGCCGAGGGCCTTGAGGTGGCGCAGCGGCCGGCCGGGCGCGACCGCCTGCGCCGCGGCGGCGATCGCCGCGCTGTCGATGCCGTGGGCCCGATAGAGATCGGCGATGGTGCCGGTCTGCCCGAAATGCTCCACGCCCAGTGTCCGCACCCGGTGGCCATGCACCGAGCCGAGCCAGCCCAGCGTTGCGGGATGGCCGTCCAGCACGGTCACCAGCCCGCAATGGCGCGGCAGGGGAGCGAGCAGGCGTTCCACGTGGCTCTGTGCGTGCACCAGGCCCCTTTCCCGCGCGCGGGCCGCCGCCGTCCAGGCCGCGTTCAGCCGGTCGGCGGAGGTGACGGCGAGCAGGCCCACATCGCGCCGGTCCTCGGCGATCAGGCCCACGGCCTCGATGGCTTCTGGCGTCACGGCACCTTGCACGGCGATCACCACGTCGCAATTGGGGCCGGGCTCGCGCAGCCAATAGGCACCGTCCACCATGTGGCGCTTCTGGGTTTCGGTGAGGGTGCGCTTCGGCTGCTCCAGCGGGCGGGTGGAGAGGCGGAAATAGACCGAGCCGCCGGTCTCGTCGCGCAGCCAGTTGCGCTCGTCGTCGGCGCCCGTGCCGTCGCGCTGCACATAGTCGAAGGCAAAGCCCATCAGCACCGCCAGCTCGTCCACGAAGCACGGCTCGAACGCCACCAGTCCGTCCTGCGCCATGCCGATCAGCGGCGTGGAGATCGACTGGTGGGCGCCGCCTTCCGGCGCCAGCGTCACGCCTGAAGGCGTGGCGACGAGGATGAAGCGAGCGTCCTGGTAGCAGGCATAGTTCAGCGCATCGAGCCCGCGGCAGATGAAGGGATCGTACAGCGTGCCGACCGGGATCAGCCGCGCGCCGAACAGCGAATGGGAAAGCCCGAGCGCGGAGAGCGCCAGGAACAGGTTCATCTCGGCGATGCCCAGTTCCAGATGCTGGCCCTTGGGCGAGAACTCCCAATTGAAGGTGGAGGGAATGCGCTCGCGCTTGAACACGTCGGAGAGTTCGCGCTCGGCGAACAGGCCGCGCCGGTTCACCCACGGGCCGAGATTGGTGGAGACCGTCACATCCGGCGAGGTGGTGACGATGCGCGCCGCCAGATCGCTGTCGCCGCGCGCCAGCTCCTGGAGGATCAGCCCGAAGCCCGCCTGGGTGGAGAGGGTGGGATTGGGCGGGGTCGCGAGCGCCGGCACCGGCAGCGCGGGCGCGGTGAAGCGGCGCGTGCCTTCCTTTGCGAACGGGACCTTCTTCAGGAAGGCGTCGAGCACCGCGGGCGGCGTCGCGAGCCCCTCGAACAGGTCCCACTCATGCCCGGCGCGGATCTTCATGGCGCCGCGCAGCACATCCATCTGGGCGGTGGTCATGAGGCCGGCATGATTGTCCTTGTGCCCCGCGAGCGGCAGGCCGAAGCCCTTCACCGTGTAGCAGAGGAAGCAGACCGGCTTGTCGTGGTCGATGCTCTCGAACGCGGAGATGATGCTCGGCAAATCGTGGCCGCCGAGATTGGTCATCAGGGCGGAAAGCTCGGCATCCGAGCGGCGCGCGATGAGGGCGGAAACCTCGCCCTGGTCGCCGAGATCGTCCATCAGCCGCTTGCGCCAGGAGGCGCCGCCCTGGAAGGTGAGGGCGGAATATTCCGAATTCGGGCAGGTGTCGATCCAGGCCTTGAGCGCCGCGCCGCCGGGCTCGGCGAAGGCGGCCTGCTGCAGCGAGCCGTACTTCAGGATCACCACCTGCCAGCCCATGGCCTCAAAGATGCCGACGAAGCGTTCGTACAGCCCTTCGCGCACCACGGCATCCAGGCTCTGGCGGTTGTAATCCACCACCCACCAGGTGTTGCGCACGTCGTGCTTCCAGCCCTCCAGCAGGGCTTCGAAGACATTGCCCTCGTCCAGTTCCGCATCGCCGACCAAAGCGATCATGCGGCCTTCCGGACGTTCCGGCGCAAAGCCGTGGGCGCGCACATAATCCTGCGCGATGGAGGCGAACAGCGTCTGCGCCACGCCGAGGCCGACAGAGCCGGTGGAGAAATCCACGTCGTCGACGTCCTTGGTGCGGGAGGGGTAGGATTGCGCGCCCTTGAACGCGCGAAAGGCTTCCAGCTTCTCGCGGGTCTGGTGGCCCAGCAGATATTGGATGGCGTGGAACACCGGGCTCGCGTGCGGCTTCACCGCGACGCGGTCCTGCGGCCGCAGCACGCGGAAATAGAGCGCCGTGAGGATGGTGGCGAGCGAGGCGGAGGACGCCTGGTGGCCGCCCACCTTCAGCCCGTCTTCGCTCGGCCGCAGGTGGTTGGCGTTGTGGATGGTCCAGCTGGCGAGCCAGAGCACCTTGCGCTCCAGCTCGGCCAGGATGGCGAGGTCTGTCGCGTCGCGGGCCTGGGTCATGGCATCATCTCCTCGGGCCGCCGCACCGGCGGAGCCAGGACTTAAGAGTATCCCGCGATCAGCGGTGAAAATCGCCTATTTGAGGCTCGCGTGGGGCCGCGTTTAGCGTATTCTGCCGGTTTAATGCCTTCCCACGCACGAAACATGCGCTTATGGACCTGCTCGATCGCAAGATCCTTTCCGCCCTCCAGGAAGACGGGCGCATCACCATCGCCGAACTTGCGGCGCGGGTGGGGCTGTCGCCCTCGCCGTGCCTGCGGCGCGTGCGGCATCTGGAGGACGAGGGGCTGATCACGCGCTATGTGGCGGTGCTGGACCAGCGCGCCGTCGGCCTGCCGGTGAGCGTGTTCGTCTCGATCAAGCTGGAGCGCCAGCGCGAGGATGCGCTCGACGCGTTCGCCGCCGCCATCCGCCATTGGCCGGAGGTGCTGGAATGCTATCTCATGACCGGCCAGCGCGATTACCTTTTACGGGTGGTGGTGGCCGATCTGGAATCCTATGAACGCTTTCTGAAGCAGAAGCTCACCCGGGTCGAAGGCATCGCCTCCATCGAATCGTCCTTCGCCCTGGAACAGGTGAAGTATTCCAACGTCCTGCCATTGGTGTGAAGAGAAGGAACGCGTCATGGCCATTCGCGTCGGCATCGGGGGATGGACGTTCGAACCCTGGCGGGGCACGTTTTTCCCCGAGGGGCTCAAGCAAGCCAAGGAACTGGAGTTCGCCAGCCGGGCCGTCACCTCGATCGAGATCAACGGCACCTTCTATCGCGGGCAGACGGCGAAGACGTACAAGAGCTGGGCGGACCAGGTGCCGGAGGGCTTCGTCTTCGCGCTGAAGGCGACGCGTTTTTGCACCCATCGGCGCATCCTGGCGGAGGCGGGCGAGAGCGTCGCGCGCTTCGTCGAGGGCGGCATCGCCGAGATGGGCGAGAAGCTCGGTCCCATCAATTGGCAGTTCGCGCCCACGAAAGTCTTCGACCCCGATGATTTCGGTGCGTTCCTCGCCCTGCTTCCGGAAAGCGTCGACGGGGTGAAGCTGCGCCATGCGGTGGAAGTGCGCCACGAGAGCTTCTGCACGGCGGATTTCATTGCACTGGCGACCAAGCACAAGGTGGCGATCATCTATGCCGACAAGCCGGGCTATCCGGCCATTCCCGACATCACCGCCGATTTCGTCTATGCGCGCCTCCAGGATGCGCGCGAGGAGGTCGAGACCGGCTATGAGCCGAAAGCCCTCGACCATTGGGCGGCACGCGCCAAGAGCTGGGCGGAGGGCAAGGTGCCCAAGGATCTGAAGGCTTTGGCCGCTAAGGCGCCCGCCAAGGGCGCGCGCGATGTCTTCGTCTACATGATCAATGGGGCGAAGGTGCGTGCGCCGGCGGCGGCGCAGGCTTTGCTGGAGCGTGTGGGCTGACCGGGTCCTTCAGGAAACCCAGCATGTCGGTGATGCGGGTGAGCACGGCGAACAGGATCGCCGTGGACCAGCCGAACATCAGCATGCCGTTGGCCGCCGTCACCGGGCCGAGCAGCCGCCATTCCGGCGTCGGCAGGATGTCGCCATAGCCGAGTGTGGTGAAGTTTACGAATGCCAGATAATAAGCATCGCGGCCGTCCTTGACCGCGCCCAGAAGGTCATAGGCGATCGCCCACACGCCCACCTGGATGAGATGCGTGGCGGTGAGCAAGGTGCCGGTGAGCACCATGCCCACCTGCAGGATCAAATAGCGCCGCTTCAGGCTGCGCCCGTGCGCCAGGCGCCGCATGGAGGTGATCAGCGCCACGCTCGCGAGCGCCTGAAGCGCGACATTCACCAGGCTGATGAACACGCCGATTAAAAGTTCACCTGGCATTGCCGCGCCCGCTGCCGCCGGGCCGCGCCGGCCCAATTGGCTTTCTCATTGGCCGCAACCGCAAGCGGGCGCAAGGGGGCGCAAGAGGGCGCAAAGGGGAGGGCGGAACCCGGATGCCGGCGGAGCGTTTCTCCCTGTGGGGAGAACAGGCAGGCGGGGCCGAAAGAATGGCCGCAGGCGCGCAGCGCTTTCGGGCAAGCTTTGGAGGCACATAATGAGCGCATCGACGCACGCCACGGAAAAGCCCGTGAAACTGCAATACTGGTCCAGTTCCCATTCGGTGAACGCACCCGATCGCTGGCCGGAACCCTATGGCTTCGAAACCGTGGAGGATGCGGTCGCTTTCGCGGCCACCCAGGCACCGGCGAACCGGGAATTGGCTTGGCTGCGCAAGCCCGACGGCACGGTGATGACCCCGGAACAGATCCTGCGCGCGTTCCAGCTGCGCCAGGGCTGAGGCCGCGCCGGAGACACCCTTCGCCACGCCCTGGATTGCTTTAGCCGGGCGCATGTGTATTTTGCACCGCGAAATTCGCGGGAGCGGGTCCGAGGTATCGGGCCCGCGTTTTGGTGTTTGAGAATCTTATGAAGCTGCGCAACATCGCCATCATCGCCCACGTCGACCACGGCAAGACGACGCTGGTGGACAAGCTGCTCCAGCAATCCGGTTCGTTCCGAGACAACCAGCGCGTCGCCGAACGCGTCATGGATTCCAACGATCTGGAAAAAGAGCGTGGCATCACGATCCTGGCCAAGGCCACCTCGGTGGTCTGGAAGGACATTCGCATCAACATCGTCGACACCCCGGGCCACGCCGATTTCGGCGGCGAGGTGGAGCGCATCCTCTCGATGGTGGACGGCGCCATCGTGCTGGTGGATGCCGCCGAAGGCCCCATGCCGCAGACCAAGTTCGTGGTCGGCAAGGCGCTGAAGATCGGCCTTCGCCCGATCGTCGCCATCAACAAGGTAGACCGGCCGGACGGTCGTCCGCAGGAAGTCATCAACGAGGTGTTCGACCTGTTCGCGGCGCTCGACGCCAATGACGACCAGCTCGACTTCCCGATTCTCTACGGTTCCGGCCGCGACGGCTGGATGGCCCATTCGCCGGAAGGCCCCAAGGACCAGGGCCTCGCACCGCTGTTCGACCTCGTCGTGAAGCATGTGCCGGCCGCCCATGTGGACGACGCGCCGTTCCGCATGCTGGGCACGCTGCTGGAAGCCAATCCGTTCCTCGGCCGCATCATCACCGGGCGCATTTCCTCCGGCACCGTGAAGCCGAACCAGTCCATCAAGGTCATCGACCGCGAAGGCAATCTGGTTGAAACCGGCCGCGTCTCGAAGATCCTCGCGTTCCGCGGCATCGAGCGCCAGCCCATCGAGCAGGGCGAGGCGGGCGACATCGTCTCCATCGCCGGCCTGGTGAAGGGCTCGGTGGCCGACACCTTCTGCGATCCCTCGGTGGAAACGCCCATCCAGGCGCAGCCGATCGATCCGCCGACCGTCACCATGTCCTTCATCGTCAATGATTCGCCGCTGGCGGGTACCGAAGGCGACAAGGTGACGAGCCGCATGATCCGCGACCGCCTGTTCAAGGAGGCCGAGGGCAACGTCACGCTGAAGATCGAGGAATCGGCCGACAAGGATTCGTTCTTCGTCTCCGGCCGCGGCGAACTGCAACTCGCCATTCTGATCGAAACCATGCGCCGCGAGGGCTTCGAGCTGGCCGTGTCGCGTCCGCGCGTCGTGTTCCACCAGGGGCCGAACGGCGAGACGCTCGAGCCGGTGGAAGAAGTCGTCATCGACGTGGACGAGGAATATTCCGGCACCGTGGTGCAGAAGATGTCCGAGCGCCGCGCTGAGATGATCGAGATGCGGCCCTCGGGCGGCAATCGCCAGCGCCTGGTCTTCCATGCGCCCACGCGCGGCCTGATCGGCTATCAGTCGGAACTGCTCACCGACACGCGCGGCACCGCCATCATGAACCGCCTGTTCAAGGCCTATGAGCCCCATAAGGGCGAGATCCCGAGCCGAATCAACGGCGTCCTGATCTCCAACGAAGCGGGCGAGGCGGTGGCCTATGCCTTGTGGAACCTGGAAGATCGTGGCCCAATGATCATCGAGCCGGGCTGGAAGGTCTATCAAGGCATGCTGGTCGGCATCCACAACCGGGACAACGACCTGGAAGTGAACGTGCTGAAGGGCAAGAAGCTCACCAACATCCGCACCACCTCTAAGGATGAGGCGGTGCGCCTGACCCCGCCGATCCGCATGACGCTGGAGCGTTCGCTGGCCTGGATCCAGGACGACGAACTGGTGGAAGTCACCCCGAAGTCGATCCGCCTGCGCAAGCGCTGGCTCGATCCGAACGAGCGCAAGCGCAACGAGCGCAAGTCCGAGACCGCCATCGCCTGATTGCACGCGCTCCGGCGTCGTTTCGACACCCTCGGCAGTCCCTGCCGGGGGTGTTTTGCTGTTCGGGCCAGCGACTCGGTGCGCCGCCGCCGGCCCCTGCGCTCCACCGGCCTCGATCCGAAGGCGGCAAATAGCTGTGGGCGCAGACGCTTCGGTGCAAGCGCCAAAACAGGTTGGCGGGCGAGGGTTTGCGCCAGCCGGGCGTGAAGCGGGACCGGAATCCGTGTTTCTCTGGGGAACCTGCAAGGCAATGCGCAGCGTTGACAGTTGGCTAAAGCGCTCCTACCACTGTTAAGCCGGCCGGTTTGCAAGAACAGAGACAAGGTGTGGAGAAACGCTTCGCCTCTCGTCTCAAAGAGGATCAAATCGCATGGCTCTACGTGTCTCGGGTAAGAATATCGACATCGGAGAGGCCCTCCGGACCCGCTTGTCGGACCGGATTTCCGAGGTGATCGGGAAATATTTCGACGGCGGCTGGTCCGGCCATGTCACCGTTGCCCGCGATGGGTCCGGATATCGCTCCGAGTGCATGCTGCACCTCGATTCCGGCGTCAATCTTCAGGCCCACGGAAACGCGCATGACGCGAATTCCTGCGCCGATGCCGCCGTCGACAAGGTGGAGAAGCGGCTGCGCCGCTACAAGCAGCGCCTCAAGGACAAGCACGGGCACGGCAATGGCGATCTCAAGGGCGAGGATATGAGCGCCCAGAGCTACGTGCTGTCCACTCCCGACATTGAGACCGACGAGGAAATCGAGGGCTGGAGCCCCACCGTCGTCGCCGAGCAGGTCACCAAGCTGCGCAGCCTTTCGGTGCGCGATGCGGTGGTTGAGCTTGAGATCACCGGGGCATCCGTGGTTGTCTTTCGACATGCCAACCACGGGCGGATGAGTGTGGTCTACCGCAGGCCGGACGGTCATGTGGGCTGGATCGATCCCTCGGCCTTCGCCCTTGAGGAAACCCATTGACCGGCACCTGGGCTTGGGAATAGCGTCCCCCGCGTTCTCGGAGCCCACCCCGGCCGCCAGTCGCCAGGGATTTTCAACCTATGCCTCTCGCCGATCTTCTCGCCCCCGATGCGGTTTTCCCGTCCTTGAGGGCGAGCAGCAAGAAGCAGGCTCTCCAGGAGCTTGCCCAGCATGCCGCGGTTCTTAGCAATCGCGATGCCCGGGAGATATTCGAGACGCTGCTGCAACGCGAGCGTCTCGGATCCACCGGCGTCGGCAGCGGCATTGCCATTCCGCACGGGAAGCTGCCGAAGCTGGACAAGCTGTTCGGCGCCTTCGCGCGCCTGGAAAAGCCGATCGACTTCGAGGCCCTGGACGGCGAGCCGGTGGATCTGGTGTTCCTGCTCCTGGCGCCGGAAGCGGCAGGGGCGGACCATCTGAAAGCCCTGGCCCGGGTCGCGCGCATGCTGCGGGATCCGGATATCGCTGAAAAGCTGCGGGCGTCACGCGATGCCCGCTCGATCCACACGCTGCTCACCGCCGCATCGGCATCCGACGCGGCCTGAGGGTTCTCTTTCAATCTCTGGAAACGTAGGGGCCGGAAGCGGCGCCTTGTGCCGTGTCGCGCCTGCGGATCAAATCCGATTGCGCATGGGATACGGCCAGCGGGCCGTTTGTCGCGAACGGGCTTCCTGTCGCGGCGGCCGTGAACCCCTATTCCCTGCGCGTGGCGATGAATACGGCAGCCGCCGCGCGTGTCCTGCTGAGAGCTGGAGCCCGCCCCGCGAGCGGCCGCGCCAGCGGGGCGCGGCGCGCTATGGGGTCAATGCACCGAAACCGTGACCAGTTCATGCTCGCTGGCATTCGCGAGCGCCGCTTCGCGGCTGTCGGTCAGCATGATCGGCGTGCCGTCGGCCGCGTGCAGGGTGAACAGGGTCAGCCCCGGTGCGATCTGCGGCGCCTGCGGGAACAGGCGCGGCACGTCTTCCGACCGGATGGTGCGCAAATAGGCGATCTCGCCGCCGCCCAGGCCCGCGAGGGCTTCCGGGCTGAGGGGCATGACGCTCGTGTCTGTGATGCTCTTCTCAATCATTTTCTCAACCTCTCCATTCCGCAACGCCGACCTTTCCCTTCCGTTCCTTCACGGTCGGGCGACGATGTCGATGCGCTTGGCCTGCCGGGTCGGTTCCGGGCGGACGAGATCGATGGACAGAAGTCCGTTGCGCAATTCGGCGCCGAGTACATTCATGCCCTCGGCCAGAACGAACGTGCGCTGGAACTGGCGGGCCGCGATCCCCCGATGCAGGTAGATCCGGTCTTCCCCATCCTCGACCTGGCGGCCGCGAATGGTCAGTTCCTTCTCCTCGAGGGTGACGTCGAGCTGTTCGACGGTAAACCCCGCGACGGCGAGCGTGATACGCAGCCGCAGCGGCGCGCCGGTGGACGAATCGATCCTCTCCACATTGTAGGGAGGATAACCCTCGGCCCCCTTGGTCACCCGATCGAGCACCCGCTCGACCTCGTCGAAACCCAGAAGGAAGGGGTTCGACAATGAAGAGATCCGCGACATAAGCCAAAGTCCTCATCAAGCGACTTTGCGGTTCGGATGCGGCCCGGTCCGGGCCACATCCACCGGGACCCCATAAGGCACCCCGACGCCTTCCCATATGGTGGCGTTCCAGGCATGCCGCAAGATGTCGGGCCACACCGGGCGCCGAGCCCGGTCGCATCGCCGCGCCGCGCGTCCGCAGGCTGGCTTCACTCGGGTTTTTCGACCGCTTGCGGAACCAGCCGGCCACCGATGCGTTGGGGCCTTCAGCCTGTTTCCGTTTTGCAGCGGATGCCTGCGCGCGCGGTGCCGTTCGCCCGCTTCACGCTAAGCACAGGAACTGCCGATGAATTTTGCGCGCAACGGCGCGATGCGCTGCGTTCCGCTGATTGTTGTCTTGCTCGTGTGCGCCATGGTTGGGACATCGCTTCCCGCCGGCGCCCAAATCCTCCCCGTAACGCCCGGCTCCACGTCCGCCTCCCCGGCGCAGCCCGCGCCTGCCTCGGGCGCCGCGCTCACCGGCAGCGAGCGGCAAGATGCCGAGCGGCTGCTGCGCACCTTGTCCGATCCCACGGAACGCGACCAGTTTCTCTCCAATCTGCGGGGCCTGCTGCGTGCGGTCCCGTCCGCGCCGGCCGAGCAAGGTGAGGATGCGGTTCGCTCCGACTGGCTGTCCCAGGCGACCCAGTCCCTGGCCTCCCTCTCCACCGGCGTTTTGTCCGCCATCGGCGAGATGGAGCAGATTCCCGAACAACTGAGCTATGTGGCCGAGACGCTCACGGACCCCTTCACGGTGCAGCGTCTGGCCTGGACGGTGGTGACCGTGCTCGGCGTCCTCGCGGGCGCGCTGCTGGCGGAATGGATGACCATCCGCCTGCTGGCGGCGCCGCGACGGGCCGTGGAAGCACGACAATCCCGATCGTGGCTGGTGCGCGCGCTGCTGCTGGTGGTGCGGACGATTCTTGATGTGCTGCCGATTGCGGCGTTCGCCTTGGTGGCCTTTGGCATTCTGGGCTTCGCGGAGGTGGGCTTCGTGGTGCGCCTGGCGGTGGTGAGCGTGCTCCATGCGAATGTGATGGCGCGGCTCATCAATGCCGCCGGACGCGCGGTTCTGGCGCCGCGCACGCCTGCGCTGCGCCTTGTCGCTTTGGATGACGAGGGGGCCACCTATGCCTATCTTTGGTGGCGCCGGTTCACCACGGTCGCGGTCTATGGGTATTTCCTTGTCCGCACGGGCTGGATTCTCGGCCTGTCGCAGAGCGCCTTCGGGTTCTTCAGCGACCTGCTGGGCTTGCTGATCGCCGGAATGGCCATCGTGTTCGTGCTTCAGGTGCGTGCGCCGGTGGCGCGCGTCCTGCGCGGATCGCGCGAGGACACCACAAGTTTCCGCCGCCTGCGCCGCCATTTTGCCGACTTCTGGCATCTTCTGGCGATCGCTTACGTGGCGGCGATTTACGCCGTGTGGGTGCTGGAGATTCCCGGCGGCTTTGCCTATCTCGCCCGCGCCAGCATGCTGTCCGTGCTCGTGGTCGTCGTGGCCCGGCTGGTGTATCTCGGCCTTGGCCGGGTGCTCGGCACCATATTCAGGCTTTCGGTGGAGACGCGCCTTCAGTTTCCCTTGCTGGAGGCGCGCGCCAATCGCTATCTGCCATTCCTGCGCCGGGTGGGGCAGGTGCTGCTTGCGCTGCTCGTCGCGCTCGTCCTGCTGGAGATCTGGGGCGGCGCGCCGTTCGAATGGCTGGGTTCGCTGCGCGGCCAGGCGGTGCTTGGGCGGCTGGTGTCCATCTCCATCGTGATGCTGGCCGGCCTCGTGGTGTGGGAATTGGGCAGCGTGTTCGCCGAGCGGCTGGCGACCCGCCGTCCCGCCTCGACCCGGCTGAAGACCCTGCTGCCATTCCTGCAGAATGCCCTGCGGATCGTCCTGCTCACCCTCGTCGGGCTGATCATCCTATCGGAGATCGGCGTGAACATCGCCCCGCTCCTGGCCGGCGCCGGCGTGCTGGGCCTGGCGGTCGGCTTCGGCGCGCAGACCCTGGTGAAGGACGTGATCACCGGCGTGTTCATCCTGATGGAGGACACCATCTCGGTGGGGGATGTGGTGGAATTAGGCACGCATGGGGGGCTGGTGGAGAAAATTACCATCCGCACCCTGCATCTGCGCGATTTCGACGGGAATGTGCATTCCATGCCGTTCAGCGAAGTGCAGACGGTGAAAAATATGTCGAAGCAATTCGCCTATGCCGTCGTCGACGTGCGCGTGGCCTATCGCGAGAGCATCGACGAAGCCCTCGGCGTGATGGCCGAGGTTGCCCAGGACATGGCGACCTCGGGACCCCTGGCGGAAAGCATCGTCGCGCCGTTCGAGGTGGTCGGGGTGGAAGCGCTGGAAGATTCGGGCGTGTGGCTGCGCGGGCGGTTCAAGACCCGCCCACTCGGCCAATGGAACGTCCGGCGCGAGTTCTACCGCCGCATCAAGGGTGCGTTCGATGCCCGCGGGATCGAGATCCCGTTCCCGCACACCACGCTCTATATGGGCGTCGACAAGAAGGGCAACGCGCCCGCGCTGCATGTGGCGCAAGGGGAGGTGGAGCCCACGCGCCCGGCCCCCGCCGCCAAGCGCCGCGCTGCGCTGGAGGAAGCGCGGACGCCCGGGCCGATCATCGAGGAGCATCCCGGCGCAAAGGAGCGCCAGGAAGAGGACGCGCTGTTGCCGGTGCTGGAGGAAAACCCCCGCTGAGACCGCGTCCCCGGCTTCGAAACGGTTTCAAAGCCGGAGCGAGGGGACCTCAAGCCGCGCGGCGCGGGCCGACGGTGGCGCGCGGCGCGAAGCTGTCGGCATCGGCCGCCCGCCATTCGGCGGCATAGGGCGTGTCCTCCGGCGCATCGTTGAGCACACCGGTGGAGAGGAAGGGATAGAGCCGGTCGAGCGGCTGCACCTGGACCGGCGTGACCCGGTGCCAGATATGGTGCGGCAGCAATTCGTTCGGATGATTGAGCCCGGCGGCGGCGACCAGGTCGGCGAGCGCCTCAACCGTGTGATGCTGGAAGCTGGCGACGCGCTGCGCCTTCTCCTCCACCACCAGGCCGCGCTGGAGGTGCGGATCATTGGTGGTGATGCCGGTCGGGCATTGTCCTGTGTGGCAGCGCATGGACATCACGCAGCCGAGCGAGAACATGAAGGCGCGGGCCGCGTTGCACCAGTCGGCGCCCACCGCCATGTTGGCCGCCATGCCGAAGCCGGAGGTGACCTTGCCGGAGGCGGCGAGTCGCATATGCTCGCGCAGCCCGGTGCCCACCAGGGCGTTGCGCATGAGGATAAGCCCTTCGCGCAACGGCATGCCCATATGGTCCGCCAATTCCTGCGGCGCCGCGCCGGTGCCGCCCTCCGAGCCGTCCACCACCACGAAGTCGGGCATGATGCCGGTCTTCAGCATGGCCTTGACGATGGCGAAGGTCTCGCTCGGATGGCCGATACACAGCTTGATGCCCACCGGCTTGCCGCCGGACAGCTCGCGCAGCTGGGCGACGAATTCCATCATCTGCGCCGGGGTGGAGAAAGCCGGGTGGCGCGAGGGCGAGATGCAATCCTCGCCGAGCGGGATGCCGCGGATTTCCGCGATCTCCGGCGTCACCTTGGCGGCCGGCAGCACGCCGCCGTGGCCGGGCTTGGCGCCCTGGGAGAGCTTGATCTCCACCATCTTCACCTGCGGGTCGGCGGCTTTTTCCGCGAATCGCTCGGGGGAGAAGGAGCCATCCCGGTTGCGGCAACCGAAATAGCCCGAGCCCAGTTCCCACACGATGTCGCCGCCATGGATGCGGTGATAGGGGGAAAGCCCGCCCTCGCCGGTGTCGTGATAGAAGCCGCCCCGCTTGGCGCCGAGATTGAGCGCCTCGATGGCATTGTGGCCGAGCGAGCCGAAGCTCATGGCGGAGATGTTCAGCGTCGCAGCGGCATAGGGCTTCGTGCACTCCTTGCCACCCACCTGCACGCGGAACGGCTCCTTCGCCACCGGCGTGGGCGCCAGCGAATGGGTCATCCATTCATATTGCGGGGCCTGGGTGTCGAGCTCGGTGCCGAAGGGCTGGCGATCCTCCTCGCCCTTGGCGCGGGCATAGACGAGGCTGCGCACATTGCGATTGTAGGGATGCCCTTCCAGATCGTCCTCGACGATATATTGGCGCAGATAGGGGCGCAGCGCCTCGAAGATCCAGCGCACGCTGCCGATGACGGGATAATTGCGCAGCAGCGAATGGTGCGGCTGCATCACGTCGAACACACCCACCAGCACCAGCGGAAACAGCACGCAGAATACGAACAGCCATGCCGGGTGCGCGGTGAAGGATAAAATCAGGCACAGCAGCGCGAGGCCGGAAATCAGCCCGAAGAGGCTGTAGCGGCGCATGAGCATCATGGTGCTTGGTTCGATGGCGCCCGGCATGAGTCTCCCCCCGATCATCTCGTTGGGGCGAACCTAAGACGTTGCGGGGCGCGGCACAATGAAGCTTCCTGGCCCGCCTCAGACCAGAACGGTCGGCGCCGTGGTGGTGAACCGCTGGGACAAGGCGCGGACGGTGTCGATCTGCGCCGGCAATTCGCTCCAATAGCGCCGATGCAGCTCCAGATTGACGATGGCGCCGGCGTCGAAGGTGCACCGCGTGGCCAGCTCGTCCCAGGGAATGGAGCCCCAGCCCACCGGCAGATGGAGGTCGCCTTCCCCGAGCGCGAGGCGTTCGGCCTCGTCGATGGTCCAGCTTTCCAGCGGCCGGCCGTAACTGTCGTGCACATGCACATGCCGGGCAAAGGGGGCGAGGACCGCAACCTCGGTGAGCAGGTCGAGCCCGGCGTCCGTGCAGTGCAGGAAGGCGTGGCTCACGTCCAGCGTCGCGCGCACGAAGGGATGGCCGATGGCGTCGATTTCCTCCGCGAGGCGAGAGGGAACCGCGGTTTCCCGCATAGCCTCGAAGCGGAAGACATTCTCCACGCACAAGGTGACATTGGCTTCTGCGGCCCGGTCGCCCGCCTGCGCGAGGGCCTCGCGCTGGCGGGAATAGGCGACGCGGATATGATCGTCGGGATCGCGCACACAGCCCGCGTGCAGCACCAGATTGACGGCCTTCAAGGCCCCGGCGACGGAGATCGCCGCATCCAAGAGCGCCTGGTGACGGGCAAGGCGCGGCCCGTTCTGCATCAAGTTCACAGCCAGCGGGCCGTGCACCGTATAGCCGAAAGGCCGGCCGGCGGTGGCGTCCACCAGCCGGGCGAGCCGGTCCTCGAGGACCTTGCAATCGGCCATCAGGGTCCAGGCGAAGATCGGCAGCTCGACGAAATCGACCCCGAGCCGCTCGGCTTCGTCCAGCTTGGGTCCGAGGTCGTCAAAGTCGGGCGAGGTGGCGCGGATGGAATAACCGATGCCTCGAACGCCTGGAGGAAGCGCGCGCGTGTTCATCTGTCCATCCTCCTGGGTGTCGTTTGGCTGCGTGTCGTTTGGGTGCCCGTACGTGAACCACCTTGGCCTCGGCCGCTGGGCGCACCATAGGACCGGACGCGGGGGATCGCATCTTGTTTTTTGCGACGCATCAAAAGGGGCGGGGCATGTTGCGGCGGCTGACGCCGGGGCAGGGATCAGCGCCGCGGCTGCTCCATCAAGGCGCGGACGTCCCGGGCCAGATGGATGGCGTCAAACGGCTTGGCGATTACGCCGATGGCGCCCAGGGTCATGAAATGCGTGATCTCATGGGCCTGGGTGCGCGCCGTCACGAAGGCAACGGCGGCGGGGGGCGCCAGCCGTCTCTGCTGGAGCTGCATGAGGGTGGTGGGCCCGTCCATGGACGGCATCATCACGTCCAGCAGGATGAGATCGAAGGATTTCTCGCCCGCGAGGGCGAGCGCGGCGGCCCCGGACGGCGCCGTGTCGACGCCGATCTGCGGGTCCAGGCTGAGCGCGAGCGTCACGATTTCCCGGATGTCGGGCTCATCGTCCACATAGAGGATATGCAGCCTCACGCGCTTTGTCCCCCCTTGCCGGCCGGGGTGCCGGAGACGTGGTCGATCACGGTATCGAACATGGTCGGCAGCGCGGGCGTCTCGCCCTGGAACATCTGGTCCAGCCGCCGCGCCATCAGCGGATCGTGGCTACGCGGCGAGAGCATCGCAAGCGGCAGATGGTTTTCGGCGCAGAAGCGGCACAGCGCGGTCAGGTGCTCCAGGGACAGATCGAACGGCCACATGTCGACGATCACCATCCGGCAATCGCGTTGCACCATGATCGCGTTGGCATCGTCCAGGCTGGCGGCGGGGATCACTTCGACCAAGTCGCGCAGCGCATGGGAGACGGCGCGGCGCGACTCGTTGGCCTGCGAGAGATGCAGCACGCAGCCGGTGCGCGCCAGCACGGCGCTGCGGGACACCAGGGCGATCAGGCGGTCGCGCTCGGGGGGTGTGTCGAACCAGTCGGCGATCTCGACCACCGGCCCGATGCCGCCGCGCGAGAGCAAAATCAACGGTGTGGTGCGCGTCCGCTCGGAGCGGCGCAGCGATCGGATGAGGGTGATGCCGTCCGAATCGCGCAGCCGCAGCGCCATCAGGATGACGGAATAGGGTTGAAGCGCGGCGTGCCCTTCCGCTTTCGCGGCGGTGTCGGCGCATTCCACCACGATGCCGTGGCCGTTGAGCGCGGCCGTGATGGCGTCCGTCTGCTGGGCGTCGCCGCTGACCAGCAGCACATGGGCGGCGGAGGGGCCGCCCTCGGGCGGCGGCACCGGCAGGCGGGCGGGCAGGTCGACCATGAAGGTCGTCCCAAGTCCCTCATGGGTTTCGAACGAGACGCGGCCCGCGTGGCGCTCGACGATGTCCTTCACGATGGCGAGGCCAAGCCCGGTGCCGCCGCGCTGTCGAGCGTCCGAATTGTCGGCCTGGGCGAAGCGGGTGAACATATTGGCGCGGAACGCCTTGGGAATGCCGGCGCCGTTGTCCTTCACGCACGCGCGCACGATCTCGCCGCGCCGCTCCACCGTGAGGCGCACGACGCCGTCCACGGGCGAGAATTTGACCGCGTTGGATATCAGATTGGTCAACACCTGGATCAGCCGGTCGTGGTCGCCGACCACGGTGGAATCGCCCTCCTCGATGTCGAGGGCGAGGCGGACGCGGTGCTCGTCGGCATAGGCGGTGTTCTGCTCGATGGCTTCGCGGGCCACCTGCGCCACCGACACCGGCGCGCGGGCGAAGGCGACCGAGGCGGACTGCATTTTCTCGATGTCGAGAATGTCGTTGATCAGCCGCACCAGGCGGCGGCTGTTCTGGTGGGCGATGCCGACCAGCCGCTTGGCGGCATCCGGCAGCGGACCGGCGGCGCCCGCATCCAGCAGGCCCAGGGAGCCGGCGATGGAGGTCAGCGGCGTGCGCAATTCATGGCTGACGGTGGAGACGAAATCATTCTTCACGATCTCCGCGCGCTTGCGCTCGCTCACGTCGTGCAGGATCGCGACCAGGCGATTGCCGTCGCTCTCGCGCATCTGCCCCACCGCCACGTCGATGGGAAAGGTCGTGCCGTTTTTCCGCCGGCCGGTCAGTTCCTGGGCATGGCCCCCTTCGAGCGCGAAATTCTCCAGCCGGTGGAGCAGGTCGGCTTCGCTGCGTCCTTCGCCCAGAACGAACAGCAGCCCGAGATGGCGTCCCGTCAATTCCTCCGGCGACCAGCCGAACATCCGGATGGTGACGGGATTCGCGGTCTCGATGATGCCCTTGCTGGTGATCACCACGATCGCGTCCATGGCGCTGGCGAGGATCGCGCGATGGCGCGCCAGCGTATCGGCCAGGGCCAGCTCGGCGCGCCGGCGCCCGACCAGATGGGCGATCATCACGAGGCTGGACCCGCCGACCACCGTGATGGCGGCCGCCAGCAGTAGGAGAAGCGTGCGCTTGGTGCGTTGGCCGGCGATGCGCACTTCATAGGTCTTGCGCTCGATCGCCTCCACCTCGGCATTGCGCACCTGTTCCACCACCTGGCGGATCCGGTCCATGAGCGCCTTGCCGCGGCGGGTCTCCATGACATTGGAGGCGGCAAGGGCGCCGGCGGCGTTGCGGGTTTCCACCATGTCGGCGAGCAGGCGCATTTCCTGATCGGAATACCGCGCCAGTTCGCTCAGAGAGATGGCGTGCTGCGGGCGCTCCGCCGACAATTGGGACAGCGCGTCGATCTCGCCGCGGATATCGGTGCGGACCTGTTCCAGCGGCGCGAGGAATTCATCGCGTCCGGTGACCACATAGCCGAGGCCGCCAGCTTCCGCTGTCAGCAATTTCTCATAGATGCGCTGCAATTGGGCGCGCAGTGCGGTGGAATAGAGCAAGTCCTCCCGCATATGATTGCCGGTGGCGAATTCGCGAAAGCTTGCGATGCCCACCGCCATGACAATGGCGACGGACAGCAGGGCGCCGATCAGCCCGATGATGGTCACGGAGCGGATCGAGCGCCGGTAGGTGCTGCCTTTGTCGCTCATGGACGCGATCCGCCGCGCCGCGGTGCCGGGCGCGCCTTGTGCGGGCGGACCTTATGCGGGCGGGCGCGGGCCGACACGCCACCTTCAGCCGCCTTCGCCGGCGCGTGCCTGGCGCGAACCTGCATCCCTAGCCCCATCTCCCGCGGCGCGTGCCGGCGTGGTGCATGCCCACGTGGCACGAAGCGTTGTCCATCGGTCCGCCGGACGCAAGGGCGCAGGGCGAGAAATTTGGGGTTTCAAGAGACTTAGCGGCATTGGGCGCGCGCTGGTCGGTGTGGGTTGGCCCTCCCGGCGCGGGGCCAACGCCGGCGGGGCGGCTACCGGCTCTTCTCCGGCATGGTCAGGCCGAGCCAGCTGTCGAGGAAGCAGTCCAGCCAATGGCACACGGCGGGGTCATAGCGGCTCCAGCCGGCAAGATGCGCCTCGCCCGGTTGAGCACCCGGCTTGGTGAGGTGATGCGCCCCGCGGGTTGCCCAGCGGCACATCATGTCCTGGGTGACTTCCGGATGAAACTGCAGGCCAAAAGCATTGTGCCCATGGCGAAACGCCTGGTTCGGAAAGGTCTCGCCCTGGGCCAGCAGCTCGCTGCCGTGCGGCAGGTCGAACCCTTCCGAGTGCCAGTGATAGACATGGCTCGGCCAGGGTAGCAGGTCACGCCCGAGGTCGGTGGGCACGAGGGGATAATAGCCAATCTCGCTCATGCCCTCGGCGTGGCGCGACACTTTGGCGCCCAACTGAACCGCCATGATCTGCGCCCCGAGGCAGACGCCGAGCAGCGGCGTGTCGGCAGCCATGGCCTTGCCGACAAAGTCGATTTCGTCGCGCATCCAGGGCAGGGGATCGTTGACGCTCATCGGGCCGCCAAACACCACCACGCCGGCATGGTCGTCGAGATGCGCGGGCAAGGCCTCGCCAAGGGCGGGGCGACGGATATCGAGCGCATAGCCGCGCTTCTCCAGCCGCTCGCCGATGCGTCCAGGCCGCGAATGAGCCTGATGGAGAATGACCAGCATCCGCCCCGTTTCCAGGGCCTGCGGGCCGGCTTCGATCTCCGGGTTGTCCTCGTTAACTGCTTTGTCCACCTTCGGTTTCCGTGTCGTCTCGGACTTCCCGACGAATACGTACCCGCTCGCGCGAGCTGACATTGAGCAGTTCGGCGGCGCGCCAGACGAGATTATCCTCGAATTCGGACAATGCGCCATCCGCATATGCGACCTCGAACATCATCTCCACCACCCGCTCGCGGCCCTGATCGTCGAGGGCGCGATTGAGGATGCTGGTAAAGGAATAAAGATCAACCGCTTCCGCATCCCGCGCGATGGCGAGATCCACGAGCGCGTCGGTCTCCGTGTCGGCGAGGTCGAAGCGTGTCGCCAGAACGGTCTTGAGGACATTGCGTTCCTGCTCGGTCACCGCGCCGTCGATCGACATCACATGCACCAGCAGCACCGCCGCGGCGAGGCGATAATCATTCTCCACGAAGGTGCTGGCGTCGCGATGACCGCCGGTGATCTCGGTGATGAAGTCGGACAGCGCGCGGAACATGTGACCCCCTGGCCGTGGCTCTGATCCAGTTGCCATGGGGTCAGGCGCCCTTGCAAGTCGCTGGGGCGGAAGGAATTGTCCCAAAAGGAAAAATGCGCGACTGTGACATTCCTGTCACTGGCCGTTCACGTTGGGAAGCGGCTTGCGGGTAGAGCCCTGGATGCGGTTGGCGGCATCGCCGGTGGAGGGGCGCGGCGGGGTCGGCGGCGGGGCGATCATTTGCTGACGCGGTGCCGGCGGCGACGTATTTTGCCCCGGTACGCCCGGATAGGGCACGGTCTGGGTTTGATAGGGCTGGACACGCTGCACCTGCGCCACCGCGGGGGCGGTCATCAGCACGGCGGCGATCGCGGTCATGAAGAAACGCATGTGAACCTCGTTCTGCGGTGCATGTCGTGGCGATCTGGCGTCACGTCGACCGTTCTTACGCGCTTGTGATCTCAAAATACCAACATGCCATAGGGCCGGCTGTTCCTACACAATCGCGTGGTGCCCCATCCCGGCATGACCTGAGCTGCGCCATCTCTCCGCCCGCGTCGGCGCGATGAGGGGGCGGGGGCGCCGCCGCTTAAGTCTATTTCCCTAGAGGAATTTTCTTAAAAAAACGAATAAAGCGTGATCTTTGCAATACGCATCAAGCTTTGCATTTTTGTCTGTCAGATTTAATTCCCATCCAATGATATTTAGACCGAATGCGCGATTGGTAGCGAACGTGACTTGCGTGTATCGGGGAACCTTGCGGCCATGGTGACGTTGCTTTCTTCGTAATCCCGCGCTGAACGCGGCGCTAGAGAACGGAGTTTGCCATGAACACGAAGATGCTCACTGTCACCGCCCTGGCCGCGCTTCTTGCCGGCCCCGCCTTCGCCCAGACCGCGACGCCGCCGAGCGCCGCGCCGTCCACGCCGTCCACCACCACCCCTTCGACCACCACGCCGTCGGCGGCCACTCCCTCCACCTCCAACATGCCCTCGTCGGCCTCCAGCACGATGCCGTCCTCGGCCACCGGCTCGGCCGCTTTCATCGAGAGCCAGAAGCAGGAACAATGGCTTGCGAGCAATCTGATCGGCACCAAGGTGCGCGGCTCGGGTGACGAGAACCTCGGCGAGGTGAATGACGTGCTGCTCGATCGCAACGGCGCCGTGGTCGGCGCGGTGATCGGTGTCGGCGGCTTCCTCGGAGTCGGCGAGAAGGATGTCGCCGTGCCGTTCAACGCGCTCGAACTGGTGCGCAACACCAATGGCGACAGCTTGGTGCTCCGCAAGTCCAAGGACGAGCTGAAGGCGGCGCCCGAGTTCAAGGAATATACCGCTTCGAGCTCGGCCTCCACGGGCGGCACGGCCGGCGCTCCGGCCACCAAGGCGCCTCCCGCGCGCTGATCCTCGCATCGCGCCTGAGACATTGGGGGGTAGGTGCCGGAATGGCACCTACCCCCTTTTCTTTTGGGTTCCTCGCGGCGGCAAGTGGCCGCCGGCGGGCTCTATCCCTTCGCTGCGACGAAAATGCTATCGTGCGCCGGTACGTCACGAAGCGGCCGCGCGGCGGAGCGAGGAATTGGCCCGATTGATGAAAGGGTAAGACGTGTCGCAAACGCCTCAGCCGCGGGGGTGTGCCCTGCTGGTGGAAGACGAACCGTTCGTCGCGATGGTCGCCGGTCAGATTCTGGCCGATGAGGGATTCGAGGTGGTCGAGGCCGCTTCGGCTGCCGCCGCCCTGTCGCATCTCGACGGCAGGCCGGGGGGCTATGCCCTGGCGGTCGTGGACCTCGGCCTACCCGACATGCGGGGCGAGGCCCTGGTCATGGAGTTGCGCGGCCGTGCCGGTGACCTGCCGATCATCGTCGCAAGCGGTTACGGCCTTGGGGAATTGAGGGATATTTTCACGACAGTCGCCGGGGTCGCGCTGGTCACCAAGCCCTATGACACCGCCGCCTTGCGCCGGGCCATGGAAACCCTGGGATTTTCGGTGGGGACCGACTGACTGCGGCCGCCGCGCGGCGGTGCCGCGCCGTCCTCCCAGAGAGGTCGTCTTACCTGGATGGGGAAGCGAGCAGCGTCCATGTCGGAAGTGGGGGGAGGGGAAGGGGTGAAAAACCTCCGCCACGTCCGCCGCTCAGCCTTTTCAACGCCGGCTCGGGGCGCCGGTTCCGATGGGCCGGGACGGGTGGTGATTATTTTTGCAATGCACCCGGGCAAAGGCGAGTTGCGCGCAAACGGCTCGCTCGCCGTCGCCGTCGCCGTGGCCGGGACGGCGGGCAAAAAAAGACCCCGGATTGACCGGGGCCTCATTCACGCAAGGCCGAAGCCGAGACGCCGGATCGCCCGCGAAGGGGATCCGCTGCGGTGGAATCTCTACCGGCGCCGGCCGAAGAGTATCGCCTGGCCAACCCCGATCAGGGCCGCGACCGCCACGGTGGCGATCGGATGGCGCTCCGCCACGCGCGTCACCGAGGTGAACGCGCCCAGCGAAAGGGGCGCAATCCCCTGGTTGCGGCGCCCGGCGGTGGCGATGGCGGCGAACAGGCCGGCCACGACGAAACCCGCGAGGGCGGTGAAAAGGGCTGCCATCGTCGGATCGTAATGCTGGCTCAGCGCCTGATAGAGGCAGATGGCAAGGAAAGCCGCGCCGATCCACAGGAAGCCGACAGCGATGAAGATCAGCAGCGCGCGCGCTGCCATGGACTTCACCGACGAACCAGCAACTGGCCCAGCAGGGCGCCGGCGCCCGCGGCGATGGCGCAGGCGGCGAGCGGCTGGGCGACGATGCGCTCACGCAGGGTGTTCATCTGGCCTTCGGCCCAATCGGACACTTCGTCCGCAGCGGCTTCCGCTTCGCCGGCCGCGCCGCGCACGCCGTGGCGCGCGGTCTTGCCGAGGGTGCCCACCAGTTGCGCGAAATCGGCGCGCAGCTTCTCCAAATCCTGCCGCAGGTCCGCGAGGCTCGGCTCCACGCCGGCGTCGAAGGGCTTTCCGGTTTTCGCGTCCGGCTGATCGACCATGCTCTTTTCTCCGCTGTGTGGAAGCTTTCGCGCGGGCTTTGACCCGCTCGCGCACACAACGCGGGGACCGCTGTCCAGTTCCAGATATCGACGCGGGAGAGGGGCGCCTCTCCCGCGGTCGGGACCTGGAGCATCAGGCGGAGCGCGCTTCCGGGCCGAGGGTGCGGGCCTCGTGGAAGAACAGCGCCTGCGCGATGGTGGCCTTCACGGTCTCGCTCAGGAACGGCTTGGTGATGAGATAGGTCGGCTCCGGCCGCTCGCCGGTCAGCAGGCGATCGGGGAAGGCGGTGATGAAGATCACCGGCACGTTGAAGGTCTGGAGGATGTCCGTGACCGCGTCGATGCCCGAAGAGCCGTCCGCCAGCTGGATGTCGGCCAGCACGAGGCCGAAGTCGCTCTTCTGCGCCAGCTCCACCGCCTTGGAATGGGTGGGCGCGACGCCGACCACTTCATGGCCGAGCTCGGTCACCAGGGTCTTCAGGTCGAGCGCGATTACCCATTCATCCTCGATGATGAGGACACGGGTGGCCAGCTGCTCGTCGATCTCCTGCTGCGCGGCAACCACCTGGGCTTCCACCTCATCCAGCGAGATCTGCAGAATGGAGGCCGCCTCGGCGAAGGAAAAACCCTCCATCGCCGTCAGCAGCAGCGCCACGCGCGAGGAGGAATCCAGCAATTGCAGGCGCTGGTCGGCGCGGCTGGCGACTGCCGCCTGGGCGGCCGGGCGCTGGGCCCACACATGGTGAAACGCCTGGTAGAGCGCCACCCGCGGTGAGACCGAAAGGTCCAGCGGCACGCTCGCATTGAGAATGCCCTGCAGGGTCGCCTGCACAATGCCGTCACCGGCTTTCTGGGAACCAAGAAGTGCGCGGGCATAACGGCGCAGATAGGGAAGCTGCTTGATGAGCTGTTGCTGTGGCATGCTCTCTCGCCTCGGGACAGGTCCCTCATAACTCGGCCGTGCAGGAAAAGTTCCCCGGTATAGGAACTTTCAAGCGCTCGTGCGCATTATAGACGCGGTTGGCCGGCAATGCAGCATCCCTTGGAGCTTCAGTGCCGTCGGCTGCGGACGGTTCCGTGAACAACGCAGGATCAGGCCCGGCGCGCCGCCGGGTGGGGTGGTCAGAACAGGCCGAACCGCGGAGCGAGGCATGTGGTGGGTGAGAGGCGAGGCGGCTCGGGCGCGTCATCGCGAACGAGCGGCCATTTTCGCTTCTGCGGTCGGGCAGCCGCGTCATTTGCTGGATAGCGTGCGGCGTGGACTGCTGGTGGTCATCCTGCTGGCGATCACGCCGATCGCCTCCGCGAGCATGTTGCAGGGGGTCCTGCAATTGCGCCGCGCGGGGGAGGAGGCGCAGCATCGGCTGCTCCAGGGTGCCATCGCCGGTGCCGGCAGCCAGCAGAATGTCTTTGCCTCCGCCGAGAACGTGCTGCAGGCGCTTAAGAATGTGCAGGCCGTGCGGGCCGCCGGCAGCGAATGCGCGCCCACCTTGTACGGCGCCACCTTGAGCTTGCCGTTCGCCTCCAATATCGCGCTGATCGACAAGGAGGGACGGGTCGCCTGCTCCGCCCTGGCTGCGCGCGGGCACGATGTGTCGCAGGCGGGATGGTGGCGCGAGGTGCTCGCCTCCAAGGTGTTCGTGATCAGCCATCGGATGCTGAGCCCGGTGACCCGCCAGCAGATCCTTGCCGCCACCCTTCCGCTTTATGGCGATACCGGCCTGTTCGAGGGCGCGATCTCGATCGCCATCGACGCGACCTGGCTGGACAATCTGCTGAAGCGCGAAACCCCCCTCAGCGACGGGGTTGCGGCGGTGCTGGACGATGACGGCACCGAGCTGGTTTCGAATGCGCCGGACATCTCGCGCCGCCTGTTCGCCGACAATGCCGCCGTACAGGCCCCAGGATCGCTCGAGGAAGCGACCGACCAGGCCGGCCGCTCCTGGACCTTCGCCACCGCCCCGCTGGACCGCCAGGGGCTTCGGGTCGCGTTTGCCAAGCCCACCGACCAATTGTTCGCCTGGACCACCTTGCATGTCGCGGTGAGCTTCGTTCTGCCCGTGGTCATGGTGCTGTTCACGATCGTCGCCATCTGGCTCGCGACCGACCGCATCGTGCTGCAATGGCTGTTGTATCTGCGCCGGGTGACGGCGGTATACGCGCAGGGGCATTATGGGTTCCGCCCCTCGCGCATGGGGGATGCGCCGAGCGAGTTCCGTGTGCTCGGCAACGCCATTGAGGACATGGCGCTTGCGGTGCGCGAGCGCGACGGCAAGCTGCGCGAAGCGCTGGCGGAGAAGACCGCGCTCGTGCGCGAGATCCATCACCGCATCAAGAATTCGCTCCAGGTGGTGGTGAGCCTGCTCAGCCTCTACGGCTCGGGCATCCCGCAGGGACCGGACCGGCGGCGGTTCGAGCAATTGCGGACGCGCGTCAACACGCTCGCCGTCGTGCATCGCATCCTGTTCGAGGCCAATGAAGGATCGGAAGTGCGCCTGCGCGAACTGCTGCGCGAGTTGAGCGCGCTGCTGGAGGGCTCCTCCGACCGCAATGTGATGGTGATCGTCGATGCCGAGGACGTCACCCTGTCCACCGATCTTGCCGTGCCGCTGGCGCTGATGCTGTCGGAAATCGTCATGGCGCTGTCCGTCAGCAAGACGCGCGGACCGGTGCGGATCGCGCTGCATTGCGTGCAGGAAGCGGAGCTGATCGCGCTGCGCATCGAAATCGGCGAACCGCTCGGCGATCGCCTGGCCGAGGGCAATGCGGACCTGGCCTACGGCTTTGCCCGGCAGATGGGGGGCTCCATCGTCACGGAGGAAAACCTGACAGGGGCGCGTGTGATCGTGCGCTTTCCGCCCCGCCAGATTCATCGGGCGTCGTAACGAGATACCCTTTCTCCCTGTGAGGTATCAAGATAAGGGCGAGTTCCTTGTCTTTAGTCGGAACCTCCGCCGCTCCCGCTCGTTGTTTGGAGGAGACTCGGAAGGGCTCATTCCCCCAACGCTAAGGAGCTAGGAGATGACGAAGGCTCAAGGAAAGGGCTCGTCCAACCGCGGCTTTGCGGCGATGGACGCCGAAAAGCAGCGTGCCATCGCCCGGAAGGGCGGCGAAAGCGTGCCTGCGGAAAAGCGCAGCTTTTCCCAGGATCGTGCTTTGGCCTCCGCCGCGGGGCGCAAGGGCGGCCAGAGCGTGGCGGACGAGGATCGCAGTTTCTCGCGCGATCGTTCGTTGGCTTCGCAGGCGGGCCAAAAAGGCGGCCAGGCCTCTCATTCCGGCCGGTCCTGAGAACCGGCGGATTTGTTAATCCCTCTGCGGGGGAGCCGACGTGGCTTCCCCGTTTCTTTTTGCGATCGCCGCGCATTTTGGCGGCACCACGGGAACTTCGACACGCCGCGTGCGTTAGGTCGGGATGGAAGGGATGATACGCTTCGCGATCGCCACGGTTTCGGGACGGCGCCCAATGGCGTCGAAATCGGCCGTGCCGCTTTCACCGGGGCGCGCGTCGTCCGGGTGGGAGAATGATCGTGGACGCATCGATGTGTCATCCGAAGGAAGCGGAAACCAGAAGCCCCATGGATGCTGACACCGAGACTTCCGCCCCCGTGGCTTTCGACCTGCGAACGCAGGTGCTGGAACTTCTCCCCGCCCTGCGCGCCTTCGCCCGCTCCTTGACGCGGAACCGCACCGAGGCGGACGATCTCGTGCAGGAGACCCTGCTGAAGGCGCTGTCGAACATCGACAAGTTCGACCCCGGCACCAATCTGCGCGCCTGGCTCTTCACCATCCTGCGCAATACCTATTACACCGAGATCCGCAAGCGCCGGCGCGAGAACGACGGCATGGCGACCTTGGCCCAGCAGGATTCCAATATGGGTCCGGGCCAGGAATGGGCGGTCACGCTCACCAGCCTCAAGGAAGCGCTGGAATTGCTGCCGGCGGACCAGCGCGAGGCGCTGGTGCTCGTGGGTGCGGCGGGACTCTCCTATGAAGAGGCCGCCGACGTCTGCGGCTGTGCGCTCGGTACCATCAAGAGCCGGGTCAATCGCGCCCGTGCCAAGCTGCTGACCCTCATGGGCGCGGAAGATACCGCGGACGTGGTGGAGGGCGACGCGCTCGCCATGTCGGCCGCCCGTATCACCAGCAGCAGCACCTGATTTTTTAAATCCTCCTGAGCGTCCCGTGGCCATTGCGCCCTGCAAAAGGGGCGCGTGGCGCCGCGGGTCCGTTCTGCGGCCCCCTCAGACAGTCTCCCGCCCCTCCCTGCTCTTGATCCTCCCGCCCGGCGCAGTCAGCAATAGCGCCCGCACGGCTGCACGGCCTTGGGGGCGACCGGGGCTGTCTCGGCATAAGGGGATGGGCCAAAAAAAGAGCCCCTTGCGGGGCTGCTGCGGCTTTAATGCGGCCCGCCATAAGGGCACGGGCCGACGAGTGCCGTGCCCACAGACCCGTGAATCGCTCGAAAACCCGCGACAGGCGAGCCTGCGGCAGGAGTTCACACGGGATCGTAAAAATCAAAAAACGCGGCACCTCTTCCTTTGGGGGAAGGGATGTCGCGTACGATCGAACAAGGCGGACGGGCGTTACGCCTCGTCTTTTTGCTTCGGCGCGTCGGGAGCTGCCGGAGTGTCGTCGGCCTCGGCCTCGGTCTCTCCCTCGCTTCCGGAACGAGCTTGAACCGCACCCTGCAATTGCTGCGCGAGACGCAGCAGATCGTCGGGCACGTCTTCCTGGGTGAATTCATCGAACAGCTGGCGCAGTTCCTTACCCAGAAGATCCTGGCGTGCGGAAATGTCCCTGCGATGAGGGGCTCGCATACCGCCTCCCTCTCTTTGGTCCTGCATGGTCACGGTTTGATCTGGACGCAGAGTGCGCATGACGTGGGTTCGCCAAATGGCAGGTGGGCACTGCACAAGAGCAAGCCAAGCTTTGCCATGTGAGTATCCATCCCTGCAAGGGGCCGGTGTGGAAACGGATGCGGGCGGGCCGTGGACGACGTCATTCGCGGTAGAGCCGCGAGGAACCGTCCGCCGGTCCGCTGTCGGTGTCATTGTCCCAGCGCGGGCTTAGGGCCGGTGCGGGAGGCCGGGACATCGGGCGCTCGGCTTGGCCGGGGGTCTCCCCGTCGCCGATGGCGGCCGAGACCGCGCGCAGATGCCGACGCTCTTCGTCCGGACCGTGAGCTTTGCGCGGCCGGGCATAATCACGCGGCGCCTGGGCGGGCGTGAATTCGCACTGATCATATCCGTGCGGCGTCAAAAGGCCCTGTGGCAGGGTCTGTTCGGCCGGGTCATGTCGCGGTCCGGGCATTCTGCTCTCCTCCGCTGATGCACTATTCGCAAACAAACGCGGACCCGGGGTCTTTGTTCCGGCGGATTGGGCGCCCGCGCAAAATATTCCATTCCTTCGCAAAGCCTGGCCGGAGGCGGGAACTCCGGCGGCGCGTGGCGGTTGACAGGGCAAGGCTTCATTTGCCTCGCAGCGCGCCGCGTCGGGACGCGTCGCGGCCGGGGCGCAACACGGAAAGGCAATGCCATGATCAGCTGGGCCATCACGTTTCTTGTGGTCGCTTTGGTCGCCGCGGTCCTCGGCTTCGGCGCCATCGCTGGCACCGCCATCGAAATCGCGAAGATCATCTTCTATGTCGCGATCGTCCTGTTCCTCATCTCCGCGGTCGTCGGCTTCATGCGGCGCGGCGGCGGACCGAGCGTTCCCTGATCGGCGCAGGCTGCCGGGCCAATGGCTCGGCGCGGCTGCACGCAACGAGCCCCGGCTTCGGCCGGGGCTTTCGTTTGTGCGGATCGCAGTCAGCCCGGCGTTTTTCGGGCGAAAGGTGAACCCGCCGCCAGGATAAAAAAATGGCGGACCGCAATTTCGGCCCGCCAATGAAGATGACTTGGAGGCGTCGGCACCAAAGCCGACACCGAATCAACATTCCAGCCCGTGTCCGGTTCCATGCGAAACCGGGTCGCGGCTAAAAATATAAGCCGGAAAACAAAAAGGGCGCCCGGTGAGGGGCGCCCTGATTGCTTGCTGTCCCAATATCGGGGGAATGATCCGCCCGATATGACTCAGGGGCAGGTGACGCGATAGGAATTGCCATAGGCGTCGCGCGCCCAGCAGGCCTTGGGGGTGGTGGCCGCGCCGACGATGGCGCCGGTGGCGCCGCCGAGCACGCCGCCCACCACGGCGCCGCCGGCCGTGCCGGTGGCTGCGCCGCCGATCAGAGCGCCCGCGCCCGCGCCGAGAAGACCGCCGCCGACAGCGCGATCGGATTCCGAATACTGGCTGCAGCCAGCGAGCGCGAGGCCCGCAGCGAACACGATGATAGCCGCCCTCATTTTCATCTCCACATATCCTTCTCGCCGGCGGGCGCCGGGATGCGTCCGGCCGTTAGACTCTTTTGCCCTCGTTGGCGGCCGGCGGACAACCCGCCAAACGAGGGAATTCTCAGTGGCGCCGCGAAGGCGCACCCGTCATAGCATACAGGGCATATCCAACGGTCAAGCCCACGACCACCGCGCCCAACAGGATCGAGCCCGGCTTGCGGGCCACCAGATCATGAGCCTGGTCGACCACGTCATCAATGTGACGCCCCGCCTCGTGGCGCCCCTTGCGCGCCAGCGAGAGGCCGTTCTTGGCCACATGGGCGGCTTCCTGCTCCAGCGTTTGCAAGGCGTCGGAAAAATAGCGGCCGGCCTGGTGGCGCGGCGCGCGGGTGTTTTCCTCCGCCGCATCTGCCAGGGCTTCGCCCAGAAGCGAGATATCGTGGCGCAGGGCTTCGAGGCGCTTGGAAATGTCGCTCGAGGAAGATCGGGACTGTCCGAACATGCGTTTTGTCTCCGTGGATTCGCAGACCAAACGCCAGCGGCCGCGCGCGGTTCCGGTCGAGGTTGGCGAAAGGCCCGGAAACCAAGAGCCGGCGCTGCTTTATTCATCGTGGCGCTTTTTTGTTCGGATTATGGGGGAACCTGAGCTCGACCAGGGACGTTTCAATGGCATCATGACCCTGGATCGACGTTTCATGGCGACTTTCACACCCGGCTTTTCCGCTTCCGCACTCGCTGGCTCCGGCCAGCACGAGGTGGGCGGCGAAGCTGTCTCGGGACCTGGTGTCGAGGCCTTGATGGATCGGCTCGACCCCGCCCGCTGCGCCTTCTTCTTCGACGTGGATGGAACTCTGATTGATATCGCATCCCATCCGGACGCCGTGGTGGTGCCGCCGCGCCTGCTGGAGGATCTCTCCGCGCTCCAGGCGCGCAGCGACGGCGCGCTTGCCCTTGTGAGCGGGCGCGCGATCGCAAATCTGGACCGGCTGTTCGCACCCTTGCGGCTTGCGGCCTCCGGCATCCATGGCGCGGAAACCCGGACCCAGCCCGGGCAGGAAATCCAAGCTTCCGTCATGCCCCTGCCGACCGACGTGCGTGAGACCCTCGCTTCCATCGCCGACGACCTGGACGGCGTGATGGCCGAGGACAAGGGCTCCAGCGTCGCCATGCATTATCGTGCCGCGCCCTCCATCGGCCCGGTGCTGGAAGGGCTCGTCCACGCCCTGGTGGATCAAAGCTTCGGCCGCCTCGTGGTGTTGCCGGGGCGTTTTGTTTTCGAGGTGAAGCAGGCGGGCCACGACAAGGGCCTCGCCATTCGCGCGTTCATGAATGTGCCGCAGTTTGCCGGCCGCACCCCGGTCTTCCTGGGCGATGACGTGACCGACCAGGCAGGCTTTGCCGCTGTCTCCGCCCTTGGCGGTGTTGCTGTTTCCGTCGGCCGCCGGTTCCCCGGTGTCCATGCCGTCCTTCCGGAACCGGAGGATGTGCGTGCCCTCATCGCCACCTTGGCGGCGAACCCCATCGAACGGAGGAATTGACCGTGTCGCGTCTCATCGTCGTATCGAATAGGGTTGCCGTTCCCCAGCAGGGCGGAAAGACCGCCGCTGGTGGTCTGACCGTCGCCGTCAATGCCGCCTTGAAGGATCGCTCCGGCATCTGGTTCGGCTGGTCCGGCCGCATCAATGACAACCCCTCCGATCGGCCGGTGGTCTCGACCCGCGGCAAGATCAAATACGCCGTCGTGGATCTCAAGGACGACGATTATCAGGAATATTACAACGGCTTCGCCAATCGCGTGCTGTGGCCGATCCTGCATTACCGCGTCGATCTCGCCGAATTCCAGCGGGCGGATCTGTCCGGCTATATCCGCGTCAACCGCAATTTCGCCGAGCATGTCTCCAAGATCTTGCAGGAAGACGACGTGGTGTGGATCCACGATTATCACATGATGCCGCTCGCCAAATATCTGCGCGAGCGCGGGCACAAGAACCGCATCGGCTTCTTCCTGCACATTCCCATGCCGCCGCCGGAATTGCTGGCGACCTTGCCGCGCCACGGCGAGATCATCGGCTCGCTCGCCCATTATGACCTCGTGGGCTTCCAGACCGAAAGCGACCGCGACAATTTCGGGCGCTATCTGGAAACCCGCGGCGGACAGGCAACTTCCGACGGAACGGCCTATGACATCGCCGGCCGGCGCGTGAGGATTGGCGCGTTCCCGGTCGCCATCGAGACCGAGGCCTTCGCCCGCCGCGCCCGCCATGCCGGCCGCACCGCTTATGTGAAGAGCTTCGGCGAGAGCCTGACCGGCAAGAAGCTGATTCTCGGCGTGGACCGGCTCGATTATTCCAAGGGCATTCCCAATCGCCTGGAAGCGTACGAGCATCTGCTGCGCACCGCGCCCGAACTGCACCAGAAGATGACCTTCGTGCAGATCACGCCCAAGAGCCGCACCGAGGTGCCCGAATATATCGAGATGGATCGCTTCATCTCCCACAAGGCCGGGCAGATGAACGGCCTGTATGGCGATGTCGCCTGGACGCCGCTGCGCTATGTCAACAAGACCTACTCACGGTCCGCGCTCGCCGGCTTCTATCGCCTCGCGGACGTGGCGCTCGTCACCCCGCTGCGCGACGGCATGAACCTGGTCGCCAAGGAGTTCGTTGCGGCGCAGAAGCCGGATGATCCCGGCGTGCTTGTGCTCTCGCAATTCGCCGGTGCGGCGGCTGAGCTGTCTGGCGGCGCGCTGATGGTGAACCCGCATGAAACCGAAGGCATGGCCGTCGCCTTGCGGCGTGCGCTCGAAATGCCGCTCGACGAACGGCGCGAACGCCATGCCCGCATGATGGCGGTGCTGAAGCGCAACGACATCGACAGCTGGGCGCAATCCTTCCTGGAAGCGCTCAACGAGAAGCCGCGTATTCCGGCGAGCCATTTCACCACCCGCTCGCCCCTCCAGAGCCTGAGCTTCGGCACCGGCTGGCATGGTGTGCACAGGCCGCAGGGCCTGTAACCCAGCCGTCCGGTCCCGAACAGCCGGCTCCCGGATGTGACCGGCGGTGACGCCGCCTCAGGCGGGAGAACCGCGCTTTTTTTGTTGGCGCGCCCCGCAAGCCGTTATAGATAGCGCCTGATGCGGGCGTGGTGGAACTGGTAGACGCGCCGGACTCAAAAAGAGGTTTGTCTACCAATTCACAGGAAATCACGATGAAGTGAAAACATCGTATTTTCAACGGGGTGGCGGTGTGGAAGGGAAGTGTGAGAATTCCGCCGAAATGGCGCTAGGGGCAGGCTAGGAGCCAAGGCCCAGGGTGACATCGGCGGCGAAGTGCGGGCGTGGCGGAATTGGTAGACGCAGCGGATTCAAAATCCGCCGTCCTTACGGATATGTCGGTTCGAGTCCGACCGCCCGCACCATCATCCTAGTGTACCGCTCGGGCACCGTGGTTTCGGGGACCGGCGCCGATCATAACTCGTGATCGACGCCGGGAGAGATGGTTGCGGGAGCATGCATCCATCTTAACTTGCTTTTCCGTACGGCAGCATAAGTGTTTCCAGAACTTCGGCGCCACGTCCATCGAGTCCAGGCGAAGGATTTCCAGGAATTATCGGCTGAAGCCGGTCTTACTAACGACTAGCTTTAGATTGCCGTGCTCATCGATAATTTCTCGCGGGCGCAATTTTGAGACCCAAGTCGGGTGCATTCCCCCATCGCGCCCGCTCTTGATCGGGGCAGTTTCCACGCCCTGCGAGACGAGTTGCTCGAACTCCTGGTCATCGCGTCGCTGCTTGTTCCGCACCGCCTGAGCGATCTCCGTTGGCACTTCATAGGCCGGGCATTCACCATATGGATCGAATTTCAACTGAAAGGCATGGTCTCCTGGCGCGAACGCGTTGAACACGTAGCGTTTGTTGCAGACATCGACTTTAGGTGGGCGGCTCGTCACCTCGAAATGATCGTTGCCCTCCTTGAGCATGCGCCAGAACGGCATGTGGGGGTTTCCGCGATGCCTGGCCATGTTGGCGGGGGTCATGCGGAACGGGAAAGCTTGCACTTGGAAAGACCTCTGTCCGCCGGAGAAGGACTCCCGGCCGAGTGCGAAGATTTCCAGGATTTGCGCGTCGGTCATCGCGTAGCAGCCTTGCGAAGAGCAATCACCATGCACCATGAGATGGGTTCCGGTGCGCTCATGGACACGATCGAAGGCGTTCGGGAAGCCGAGATTAAACGACAGATAGTACTCCGAGTTCGGATTCATCTGCGCCGGCGTGATGTCATAAAAGCCCTCCGGCGTCTGCCGGTCGCCTTCCCTGATCTTCGGGCCTAGATCGCCTGACCACTTACAGATTGGATAGATTTTTAGGAGCGCGAAGCGGCCTTTGCGATCCTCCTTCCATACTTCGAGCTCGGCTTCTACTTTGAACACGCGCAGAAGGATCGGCGATCCTAATTCCATGTTCAGAGTTGCCATTTTGGCTCGCAGCGTGCGCGGGACAGGAGCAATTGCCTTAGTGTCGGCGGTTGCCAATATGTCAGTCTGGCAGCCCCCAAGCGCCGCCGTCCCTAACAGAGCGGCCGAGTTCGCGATGGTCCGCAACGCGCTTCGGCGGGCGATCAGTTTGCCGGGCTTCAACGTCCTTCCCCCGTTTCCAATCGCCCGAGGCAACATCGCAAACTTAACGCAAGCTTAAAGCAGGAATTCTCGGCAAAGGAGACAGCGAGATAGGCAAATAGCGATATGGATGGATCATGGTTTTCGAGCGATCCGTATTGCATGAGCACCCGCGGGTTGAACCAACGGTATATCTGACTATTTCAGCCAAATGGTCCGATGTTCGCAGCGTAGACGCCCTGAGTTTGCATCAGGTTTTGAGAACCGCTCGGATAACGAAAGCGACCAGCGTCAGCATCAGGACGCTGGCCAGCCAGATGGCTCCGAACCACATCAGACGTTTCCAGAGCTTTGGCACAGTCTTGTCAGTGGTATCCGGTTTCATCTACTTTGCCTCGGAAGACCCAATAGGCCCAGGCTGTATATGCCAGGATAACCGGGACGAGCAGGCCCGCACCGATCAGCATGAAGACCTGGCTTCGTTCGGGCGCGGCGGCATCCCAGATCGAAACTCGGCCGGGGATCACATCGGGCCAGATCGAAATCGCCAACCCGGCCATCGAGAGACCGAACAGAATAAGCGTCATCGCAAACGGCAGCCAGTCACGGCCGCGGTCGATCGATCGCCAGAGAATAAATGCGGCAATGGTGACGAGCAGAGGCATCTGGGCCGCCGCGAGCACACCCGGCCAGCCGAACCAACGTTGGTAATAGCTGGCATCGAGAAAGGGTGTCGCTGCGCTGACAGCGACGATCGCCCCGACAAGCGCGATCGTGAGTAGGCGAGCATGTTTGCGCGCATGGGCCTGCGTTGGGCCGTTAGTCTTCCAGATCAACCACCCCGCTCCGAGTAGCGCGTACCCCGCCATGAGGCTGGCACCCGTAAGAAGGGTGAACGGGGTGAGCCAATCCCACCAGCCGCCACCATAGGCCCGGCCCTCAACATGGATGCCTTGAAGAAGCGCGCCGAGCGTGATCCCCTGAGCGAAAGTGGCGACAACCGACCCGCCGCAAAAGGCTATATCCCAGAACCGTCGATGGCCCGGATCACGCCACCGGAATTCGAAGGCGACGCCGCGAAACACCAGGCCAAGCAACATTGCGATGAGCGGAGCGTAAAGGGCCGGAAGCACGATCGCGTAGGCAAGCGGGAAGGCGGCCATCAGGCCGCCGCCGCCGAGGACTAGCCAGGTCTCGTTGCCGTCCCAGACCGGCGCGATGCTGTTCATCGCGCGGTCGCGCTCGCCGCCGACTCGAAACGTGGGGAACAGGATACCGATTCCGAGATCGAACCCGTCCATGACGACATAGGCTGCCACGGCAAAAGCGATGATCGCTGCCCAGATGATGGTGAGATCGATCATCACGACGCTCTCCCTTCGACGGCCACTGCCGGGGTGATGCCGGCGGCGCGGATAGGCTTTCCACCCGACGGATCGGCTGTCTCGTGGGGCTGCGGTGGTTTGGCCATTAGCTTCAGAATGTAGAAGGTCCCCGCGCCGAAAACCGCGAAGTAAACGACGATGAACGCGACCAATGAGGCGGCGACAGCGGGTGCCTCCAAGGGCGCCGCCGATTCCGCCGTCCTCAGCAGGCCGTAGACTGTGAAAGGCTGACGCCCGACCTCGGTTGTGACCCAGCCGGCGATCACCGCCACGAAACCGCTCGGCCCCATTGCGATCGCAGCGCGATGCAGCAACGGCCAATCGTAAAGGCGTTTGCGATACCGGGCGGCGAGGCTCCAAAAGCCAAGCCCCAGCATCGCGAAACCCAGAGCGACCATGATGCGGAAGGACCAGAAGACCACGCCAACCGGAGGATGCTGATCCTCGGGAATCGTGTCGAGTCCGGCCAGGGGCACATTAAGATCGTGCTTTAGGATGAGGGAGGACGCCTTCGGAATCTCAAGGGCGTAGTCGACGCGCTTCTCGGCGCTGTTGGGGATACCGAACAGGATGAGCGGCGCACCTTCAGGATGACTGTCGTAGTGCCCCTCCATCGCCATCACTTTGGCGGGCTGGTGCTCAAGCGTATTAAGGCCGTGCAGATCGCCGGCGAAGATCTGGATCGGTGCGACAATCGCCGCCATCCACATCGCCATGGAGAACATTTTGCGCGCGCCCGGATTCGTCTTGTCTTTGAGAAGATGCCAAGCACCGACCGCGCCGACCACGAACGCCGTTGTGAGGTAAGCGGCGATGACGGTGTGAACGAGGCGATAGGGGAAGCTTGGATTGAAAACGATCGCCCACCAGCTCGGGCCGGGCAGAAACTGGCCGTTGGCGCCGATCTCGAAGCCGGTCGGTGTCTGCATCCAACTATTGACCGACAGAATCCAGAAGGCGGAAATGAAGGTGCCGAGCGCGACCATGCAGGTCGCCACGAAATGCAGTCTCGGCCCGACCTTGTTGATGCCGAAGAGCATCACGCCAAGGAAGCCGGCCTCAAGGAAGAAGGCCGTCAGCACCTCGTAGGCCATCAACGGACCAATGACGGGACCGGCCTTGTCGGAAAAGACCGACCAGTTCGTGCCGAACTGGTAGGACATGACGATCCCCGATACGACGCCCATCCCGAACGCAAGTGCGAAAATCTTGAGCCAGTACCGGTACAGATTAGCGTAGACCCCGTTGCCGGTCTTCAGCCAGAGCGCCTCCAGAACCATGAGGTAGCTCGCCAAGCCGATGGAGAAAGCCGGGAAGATGAAATGGAAGCTGACGGTAAAGGCGAACTGGATTCTGGCGAGCAGCAGGGCGTCGAGCATCGCGATTTTCCTCGGATTGAGTAGGGTGCGGTCCCGACGCGCCGCCCTTCAACAACAGCCGACCCGTCGAGTACTGAAACTCCGCTCCGCGGCCGAGCTTCACGTTCATTGTCGAGCTTTCTGAAAGCTTTGAACGGGCGCGCCCAGCTCGACAACGGCAGCATTTGCTACCACGGCACGCAAATCACTTATGCTATTTTCGAACTATGTAATTATGTAAGCGTCTTGCGTCAACCCGAACGCCGTGCGACATAGAGGGTGAATGACTTTTGCGAGACCGCTTTTCGAATGGACAATGTGACCACGTATCCCAGGGCTTTGCGGATGGGCGACCCCGCTCCCGACTTCGAGGCACGTTCGACCCAAGGAGCGCTCCGGCTTTCCGACTACAGGGGCCGGTGGCTTGTCTTCTTTTCGCACCCTGCGGATTTCACCCCAGTCTGCACGACAGAGTTCGTGGCGTTGGCCAAGGCGCACGATCGTTTCGTCGCGCTGGACTGTGCCCTGGTGGGATTGTCGGTGGATAGCCTTTACGCGCACCTCGCCTGGACCCGAGCGATCCGCGAACTCTTCACCGTCGAGATTCCCTTCCCGGTCATCGAAGACCCGTCGATGCTCGTGGGCCGTGCCTACGGCATGATCGACGAGGCGGCTGAGAATAGCGCCGGCGTGCGGGCGACCTATTTTATCGACCCGGAGGGCGTGATTCGGGCGATCACGCACTATCCCCTGACGATCGGCCGATCGGTCGACGAGATGGTGCGGATGGTAGCGGCGCTGCAGGCCACCTATTCGGGTGAGAGGCTGGCGCCGGCCGACTGGAAGCCTGGTGAGTCACTGCTTCATCTCGCCGACGAAAAGGCTCAAAACGAAGCCGACTGGTTCTGCCGGAGGGAGGCATGAAAACGCTTTGGCAATCGCGGCCCCAAGCGGATATCGCCGCTGATAAGCTTCGCAGGTTCGCACAGCCCCAGCGTTTGATGATCCTGTCCCTCCTGCTTGAGGGGGAAAAGTCGGTCACCGAAATCGACATGGCGACAGGAATAGGCCAGCCAGCGTTGAGCCAGCAGCTTGCCGAGCTTCGCAAGGCAGAGCTCGTATTGACACGACGTCAGGCCAAGCAAGTCTACTATAGCCTCGCCGACGATACCGTCGTGCTGTGTGTGCGCAGCATCGAGGCTGTCTTCGGGGCCGGAGACCCCGAGCGAGCGCTCATGAGCATGGTCAGACCGGACGTGCGACCGGAGCGCAGCGGCGTGGTGCGTGGAGCGGCCAACTTCGCGCGAATTCGTTGATCTGACTTTTGGCCTTAAGCCGCTCTTAAGGTTGCAGGCAAGGCGCTCTTCCGAACAATCAGCGTCGGAGGAGAGTATTAGAAATGGCAGCAGAAGCACGCCGCAATATCACGCTTATACAGGTCAACGATACGCACGGATATCTGGAGCCGCATCCCGAACTGGTCTGGCACGGCGCCACCCCGCATCTCCCAACGCTTGGCGGTTATGCGCGTATCGCAGGCTATCTCAACAAGATCCGATCGGAATGCCCTGACGCAGTCGTCGCCCTCGACAATGGCGATACGTTTCACGGCACCTATGCAGCCGTTTCCTCCAAGGGAGAAGCCCTCGTTCCATTGACCAACGCGCTTTCCCTCGACGCGATGACTGCACATTGGGAGTTCGCGTGGGGTCCAGCGCACTTCAAAGCGCTTGCCAAGCGGCTCGATTATCCCGTCCTGGCGATCAACTGCTTCGACCAGAAAACTGGGCGTAGGCCGTTTGCTGCATCGCGTGTCATCGAACGCGGGGGCGTAAGGATCGGCGTCATCGGCGTCGCTGCGACCATCGTCGACAAAACGATGCCGCCGCATTTCAGCGAGGGCCTGCGGTTCACCAATGGCGACAAGGAGTTGCCGCGCGAGATACGTCGGCTCCGCCAGAAAGAGCGCGTCGAGCTTATCGTCGTTCTATCCCATCTCGGCCTGCCACAGGACATCAAGCTCGCCGGACTGGTTGACGGGATCGACGTTATTCTCAGTGGCCATACGCATGACCGGCTCGAACGACCCGTCCTGGCCAACGGTGCGATCATAATTCAGTCAGGATGCCATGGCGCTTTCATCGGCCGGCTGGACCTGAGCGTCGGCAAGGATGGTGTCCGAATGGAGGCCCACGAGTTGGTCGCCATGGATGAGACAATCGATCCCGATCCGTCGATGGCCGAGCTCGTGGAAGGCGTGATGGCTCCTTTGCGGGCGCATCTGTCAGTCGCTGTCGGCCACCTCGATATGGCGCTGCATCGCAACACCATCCTCGATTGCACGATGGACGACTTCTTGCTGGCAGCCCTTTGCGACACCTCCGGACGGAAAATCGCTTTCTCGAACGGGTGGCGCTACGGCGCGCCGATCCCGCCGGGCACGGTCACGATGAACGACCTCTGGAATATCATCCCGGTCAATCCTCCCGTCTCGAAGGTGACGATGACCGGCGCAGAGATCCGCGAGATGATGGAGCAGAATCTTGATCGGACGTTCTGCGCGGATCCATTCGGCCAGATGAGCGGCTATGTGAAACGCTTCTGCGGACTGACGATCTTCGCCAAACTCGAAAACCCCTTCGGCAGCCGCATAGTCCAAATCTTTGCCGGGGAGGAAAAGCTCGATCCGGAGGCAGGCTACGAGGTGGCATTCGTCACGGCCCAAGGCGTGCCCAGCCGGTTCGGTCGCGACCGAGGCCAGATGGAGGTTTCCGCAATCGAGGCGCTGCAAGCCTATCTGAAAAAGAGCCCGCGATCCGCCGCCACACCGGGACGTGTCATTCCGATCTGAGGCTAGAGCGCAGTGCGTTGACGCGCTACACGATCGCTTCTTTGCTTGTTCGTGCCGCTTCATACTTCTCGGTCTGCGGTCCGCGCTCTTCCAGCGATCGCATTGTCGACATTCTTGAAAGCCGCAGGCTATTTCCCGCCACGGAAAACGAGCTGGCGAGCATGGCCAGCGCGGCCATGGATGGTGTGAGTACGCCGGCGATCGCGACGGGAACGGCGATCAAATTGTAGACGATGGCCAGGCCGATATTCTGCCGCGCAACTCCCATCATACGGCGTGACAAGGCGATACCCGCCATGAGTTGGGCGATGCCGCCTTTGACGATGACCAGGTCAGCCGTCTGTGCGGCGGCGCCATGCGCTCCGGCGACAGACACGCCGCAATCGGCTGCGGCAAGCGCAGGTGCGTCATTGACGCCGTCTCCAACGAATAGAACCGGGCCAGCCACGCCCTTCAGCAGTTCGACCTTGTCAGCGGGCGAGGAGCCGTACACAGCCTGCTGCGGCGGGATGCCAAGCGCTGCCGCGATCCTGAGCGTCGGACCTGCAGCGTCCCCAGAAGCGATCCACACGTCGATATTCATCTGGCTCAGTCGATTGACGGTAGACAGCGCTTCGTCGGTCTGAACATCGGCCAGACCGAGCTTGCCGATAGGCTCATCGTCGAGGCTGACGGCAAGCCATGTCAGATCGTCATCTCCCCCAACACTGCAGACGGTAATCGACCGGCCATCCCGGTCGAGAGCCTCGGCGCCGCGATCCAGGCGGGTCCCGCCCGTTCCTTCTTCGCGGCCGTGTCGTGCGACGATCGCACGCGCCAGCGGATGATCGATGCCGGTCTCCGCGCAGGCCGCAAGACGCAACACCTCGTCTTCGGTCCAACCCTCGGCTGCAGAGACCGCGACAACCGTCGGGTGGCCGCCCGTCAGCGTTCCAGTCTTGTCAAAGATCGCAGTCGCCGGATTGGCCAGCGCTTCGAACGCAACAGGATCGCGCAGGCGAAGCCCACAACTGGCCGCGATGCTTGCAGCGCGCGCCTGCGCGAGGGGGCCAGCGATCGACAGGGCACAAGGACATGCGGCCGCCAGTACAGTCAGACCTCTGACCACCGCTTCCGTCCACGCTATGCCAGAGGTTGGAAGGACCGTCACTGTGGCGAATGCGAGGCAAGGAATTGCCCAGCTCAAGGCTGCTGCGAGCTGGTCGGCTTGTGACGCCGCCGTACCCTTCTGAGCAACCTCCAGCGCGATTGCCCCGCCCATCCGATCCAGGTCGCAATCGCCGAACGCGCGATCGACGGTTACGAGAATGCGACGTTGCAGGTTTATCGAGCCCGCCTCGACACGATGCCCGATCTCGACGGGGATTGCGCGGCTTTCCCCGGTCAGGACCGCGCGGTTGATAAGGCTTTGCCCGTCAAAAATCTCTCCGTCCATGCCGATGATGGAGCCGGCGTCGACAACGATCCTGTCACCGATCTCGATCTCTTCAGCCGGGATGGCCTCGTCGCCAGTCGCAGTTCGCCTGACAACCATTCGAACGGATGTGTCTTCGAGCGCCTTCAGGGCATCGATCGCGCTTCTTCGCGTGAAGAGATCGACGAGGCGCCCTATGAGCAGCAGCGTGATCAGCATCGTCGCCGTGTCGAAATAGACATGGGAGGAGCCCGACGCGAGCGAGACAATGGAGAGAACGAAGGCGCCGCCGGCGCCGAGCGCGATCAGCAGGTCCATGCCGGGCGCGCGCAGGCGGATTGATCGAAACGCCATCCAGAAAATGCCGGCTCCTGCCCAGAAAACGACAGGCAGTGCCAGAAGGCCGGAGCCCAAAGCGATCCACCAGGCAACCACCGGATCGAGAACGGAAACATAGAGCACGACAGCGAGCGCCATCGACCACATGCCCGACATGACGGCGACGGCAAGGCGCAGAGACAGGCGGCTTATGTCGGCGGACAGGATCGCCGAGAGTTCCTCAGGCTTGTGACGATCGATCAGCCTATATCCGGCCCGTGATACAGCTTCGGCGATGTCGTCGACGGACAGCCGCTGCGCATCCCATTCGACCAGCATCGAAGCCGTGAGGTGATGCACCCCGACGGCGGTGACCCCTTCAAGCCGACCGATCTGGCGTTCCAGCCCGCGCGCGCACCCGCCGCAGGCCATGCCGCTGAGGCCGACGAGGCGACGCATAGCGTTCAGTCCACGGCGCCGACCGGGCGATCCGGATCCGGCGTGCCCACACCGAGCAGCACCCCGTTGACGGTCTGACCGTAGTAAATCTGATCGCCGTCGTGGTATTGCTTGCGTGTTTCCTCGATCGTCTTGCCCTTCTGGCGCGGGTCCTTTGGCCGCTCGAAACTGTCGATATAGGCCGCGACGTCCCAGGCCTCCTGATCGGTCAGGCGTCCGGGTTGCGACAGCGGCATGTTGTGCTTGATGAAGGCTGCGGCAGTGTCGATGCGTGCCATGCCCGCGCCCCAGTTGTAGGAATTCGCTCCCCAGAGAGGCGGGAAGACATAGCGCCCATTGATGTCCTTCTGACCCTGCCCGTCACCGCCATGGCAGACGGCGCAATTGGCGGCGAAGACCTGCGCGCCGCGTTCGGGGGAATAGCCGGCCTCGGTCTTGGCGACCTTGCCGAAGCCGACTCCTTCGAGCTCCTTGTTCGTCGGCGCGTTGGTCGCGAGCCAGAAGAAGTAGCTTTCAAGGTCGCGATAGATGTCGTCGCCATGCGGCGGTGGACCGCCCTTGACCGAATGCTGGGCGTTCATCGAATAGGTGAAGCAGCCCTGGACGCGGTCCTCCATGGTGTTGATCTGTTTGTTCTTGGACCGGTATTTCGGGTACTGAACCCAGGCGGCCCACATCGGCGCCGAGAAAGGTTGGCGGCCGGCGCCGAGATGGCAGTTGGAACAGGACAGGCCGTTGCCGACATATTGCGAGGCATTGGTCGAGGTGTTCATGAAGATTGCCTGCCCGCGGCGGACAGCCGCTCCGAACTGATCGTTCGGAATCTGCTCGTCTGTCGGAGGCTGGAAGAAGTCGGCGGTCGCGTGACCTTGCGTATCCTGCGCCGCCTGCCGACCTGGAATGAAGCCACTCTCATAGGCGAGCGCGCCGAGCGCGGCAACGATCAGGCCGGCGCCGGCCGCATGGATCCACATTCGCGCAACGCGCCCCTTTTGGGGATCGGCTGGTTTGGCTGGTGGGCTTTGTTCTGGCTCCGTCATGGCCGTTCTCCAATCCTGGCAATCTGGGCGTCTTCTCCTGCCGGCACGGGGGGAAGCGAGGCGAGATAGTCTGCGACCGCTCTGCGATCGGCATCGGACAGCGCTCGGGAAATCCGTCCCATCAGGTCGAGCGATGAATTGTTGCGATGTCCACCGACCCAGGCCGCGAGCTGGCTTGCCGTGTAGGAGGCGTGCTGGGCGGCGAGCGCTGGAAACTCCGGCGAGACCCCGAAGCCCGAGGGTCCGTGACAGGAGAAGCAGGCTGGCACGTTGCGGCTCCAGTCGCCGTGCAGCGCCAGCGCTTCGCCGCGCGCGAGATCGCCGCCGAGTTCCGGCTTGGCGTTCGAAGGTACGCGCAGGCCGGCATAATATTCGCCGAGCTGGCGCTTCTCTTCGTCGGTCAGCGACGCCACAACGATCTTCATGGATTCGTTCTGGCGACGTCCGCTATGGAAATCGTCGATTTGCTTGACGACGTAATCGGCGGGAAGGCCCGCAAGACGCGGGACGTTTTCCTTGCCCTGTCCGAGATCGCCGTGACAGCTCGCGCAGGCCCATTGCTCTCCGCGCCCTGTGAAGATCATCGCGGAGACCTCCGGGCTGAGCGAGACGGCGGTCTGCGCCACGAATGGCGGCTGGCTGCCGAGTGCGAGGCCGGAAGAGGACGCGATCTCCGCCCCACCTTTGAAGCTGCCCTTGTCCGCGATATCGCCACGCAGCTTGGCGACGGCCCCCGCTTCGATTGTCTCGGAGGACTTGCCGAAGCGGTGCGCCACATAGGTCGCGAGCTCGCCAACCTCGACATCGGTGAGGACGCTGGCGAAGCTCGGCATGTGGCCGTTGTAATTGTGGTCGCCGACGCGGATCGGTCCGTCGATGCCGCGCAGCAGGATCGTCGACACCAGCTCGGGGCCTTGCGCGACGAAGGCGGAGCCTGCGAGCGGTGGAATGGCGCCGCGCACGCCCATGCCATCTGCCTGGTGGCATGTCGAGCAGCGGGCGGTGAACAGCGCGGAGCCCGGTTCTGTGCCGCCGCCCGTTGCCACGCGGCTTTCCGCAATTCGTTCATCGCGCGCTGCAGCGACATCCTCGCGTGTATCGAAGAGCGTTGCGGCGCCCCAAATCCCGAGGCCGACGGCGATGGCGATCAGCGGCCACGGCATCTTGCCGTGAAGCTCGTAGGGTTCGAAATTCTCATCCGGCCGCCCGGCCTCGTCCTTGCGGGGAGATTTATCTACCGTCATTGCGCACCCTCCGGACGGTTGTAGCCGTCGTCGCGCAGGGCGTTGGCCGGCGCGGGATAGGTTCGGTCGAGGGATTGTAGGTAGGCCGTCAGGTCGAGCGCTTCCTGCTTGGCGATCACGACGCCGGATTTCGGCGCGTATTCCGATGGGAGGGCGACGACAACATCGCCGGGAGCGGCCGCGCTCTTCTCCTCGAACAGGAAGGGATAGGCCGGCATGATGCTCCAGTCGAAGATGGCACGCGGCTGATAGAGATGGGTCAGATGCCAGTCGCGCGAGGGAAGCCGCGCGCCAACATTGAGGAGGTCCGGTCCGGTCCGCATCGTGCCGAGCTGGTGCGGGCGGTCATAGGTGTAGTCGGCGGCGATCGCCGGCCGGCCCCAGCCGCGCACGCCGTCGGGCGCCTGGTCGGGCGAGCGAGGCTGCTGGCTGTGACAGTAGACGCAGCCGAGCGAGACATAGACCTCGCGCCCGCGCGATTGTTGCTCGGTATAGGGCTGTAGCTCCGGCGGGATGTCGTGCCGGCTGATCTGGATGCCGGGCGCGATGACGAGCATGAGGGTCGCGAAAGCGAGAATGCCGAGGGCCAGAACGGAAAGAGGAAGATAGCGGTTCATTCTGCGGGCGCCACCTTTACGGCTGCCGCTGCCCGGCGTGGAAGGAGGATCGCGGCGACGTTGATTGCGAACAGGATGTGGCCAAGCGTCATCAGGCTGCCGCCAACGCTGCGCGCCTCGAGATAGGGAATGGTGACAGTGACGCTATCTGCAAACGGCCGGGTCGCGTCGAGCATGGCAAGACCCTGGAGAACGCCGCCGATCGACAGCCCGAAGAAGTAGATCGCGAAGCCGACCACGATCAGCCAGAAATGTGCGTTGATCAGCGCGGGCCACTGGAATGCTCGCCCGGTCATGCGCGGGAGCATGTGATAGGCCGCGCCGAACATGACGATGGTCACGAAGGCATAGGCACCGAGATGGGCATGGCCGACGGTGTAATGGGTGAAGTGTGTGACGGTGTTGATGGAACGAAGAGCTTCGGTCGAGCCCTGGAAGGATGCCAGCGTGTACATGACCGCGCCGAAGGAGATGAAGCGTAGCGTTAGCGATTCCTTCAACGCCCACAGATTGCGAGCGACCGTGACATGCTGGTTGATTGCGACTGCGATCACCGGGATGAACATCATCACCGAATGGACGATTGACAGGGTCACAACCCAGGTGGGCACCGGTCCGCCAATCAGATGATGGATGCCCACCTGGCTGTAAAAGAGCGCAAGGCCCCAGAACCCAAGCAGTGATACCGAATAGGAATAGATCGGCTTCCCGATGATCTTCGGGATGAAATAGTAGGCTGTGCCGACACCGAGCGGCGTCAACCAGAGTCCCAGGACGTTATGGGCAAACCACCAGTTGACGGTGGCTTCCTCGACACCCGAATGGATGTAGGGGATGTTGGCGATGACGAAGAGACAGGGGAACCAGAGAATGCCGGCGAGGAAGTACCAGCCGGACACGTAGATGTGGTGCACCTGTCGTGCGATCGTCGTCTTGACCAGAGGGATGACGAAGAACACGCCGGCCAGCGCCAGGAGCATGTCGAGCTGCCAGGGGATCTCCAGCCACTCTTCGCCGTCAGTCCAGCCGTTGGCGATGGCGAGCGCGCCGAGACAGACGGCAATGTTCCAGAGGATCGCGCCGATGATAGGCAGCCGGGGTGCGCGCAATGGCGTGTGGAAGATGCGTGGCAGGATCCAGATCATCGAGGCTACGCCCATCTGCGAGAGCCAGCCGTAGATGACGAGATTGAGATGCAGGGTGCGGACACGGCCGAAGGTGAGCGGCGCATAGGCCGAAAGCCAGTCAGGCCAGTGCAGCTTGAGCGAGGCGATCAGGCCGAAGGTCGAGCCGATGATGAGCCAGAAGGTCGCCGCGACAAGCAGCACGGTAACGGGCATGGTGGAAATGCGATCAATGCCGGAGGTGGCCGCGTCGAAGTAATGGCGCCTGGCAGGTGAATGTTCGGCATCGGGACTGTCGAGGTGACCCTCGTCGCCGTCCGCGAAGATGACCTTCGCGTCGTCCTGATCGAGCTTGAGCTGCCGGTTGCTGATTGCCCAGATCAGGAAGGCGAGCGCGAGCAGCGACACGGCGAAGCTCAACGCCAACAACAGTCCCATAGTCACCATGCGCTATCCCTCCCGCTTGCGTCCTGGCTCTTGCGGCAGGCACACAGGGTTCAGCGCTCGGAAACCAACCTTAAGGCAAACTTAAGAAACTCTTCGGACTTGTGAAAAGCGACGCCGAGGCGCGGGATTCAGTTCGTTGCCACGAGCTCGTCGCTGCGCGCGGTCGACCGGCGATGCCAGTTTGCTCTTGTATTGATCCCGGCGAACAGCGGCAGCTCCGCCTGTTCCGATGCGCTGGAAAGCACGCCATGGCTGACGCTGTCCTTGCCGCTGCGCTTCACGGCATACATCAGTCGATCGACACGCCTCATCACTTCTTTCAGCGACGTGTCGACACAGGGCGGGATAACGAGCGCGCCCATGCTGCAGGTGGCATCGATGCTGGTGGCGAAAAGCGCTGCCGCCAGTTGCGCATGGAGCGTTTCTGCCCGGTCTTCCGGGGATTCGTTCGGCTCGAGGGGCATCAGAATGGTGAACTCATCGCCTCCCATCCGTCCAAAACAGTCGTGCTTGCGAAGGAGCGAAAGGGTTGACGCGCCCAATGCTTCCAGTACGCGATCGCCAGCGTCATGCCCGTAGCGGTCGTTGATAGCCTTGAAACCGTCGAGGTCGAGATAGAGCAGCAGCAGCCTCTGGTGTTCGCCGGCAGCGCGCAGGATCATCCGCTCCGCTCTCTGTTCGAACGCCAACCGATTATAGGCGCCGGTTTTCCCATCGCGGCGGGCCAGGAAGTGTTCGCGATCGAAGTTGCAACGAAAGCTGGAGACGATGGCGGCGAGCACCGGGAGCGTCAACAGTTGAAGCGCCAGGTTGCCGAGCGCCAATGCTTTGCCTGGCCCCCACCAGCTCAGGCATATGGCCATCGAGGTCGCAGCCGCGGCGAGCGAGAGAACGATGCCCGCCCGCAGTCCCAGCCTCCAGCTGACGAGGCAGACGGGGATCATGTAAAGCGGCGCGATATGCAGACCGCTCGAATGAAGCAGATAGCCTGACACAGCGATCGAAACGAACGTGAGAGCGGTCACGGCCCACACGCCCCTGATGCTAAGATTATCGACGTGATGGGCGAGAGAAAGAAGCGTTCGGCACGCCTTCTGTTCCGGTGTGGCTCGCTGATGATGCTTCAAAACTTCATGTCCTCCGACGTCTTCAAATACGATGCGCATCCCAAAAAGCTGATGTGACAGCATGCTGGCTGGCAGCGGAGAGAATGACGTGGGTCAACAAAAGTTCGAATGGCATCAAGTCTGACGGCAGCGATTCGGCCGTTATCAGAACTGATGCTCGTTGTACCCTATGCACTTAGGTCGTCTGCTGAATATCGCCGCGCGAGCGATTTCCTTTTAACAGATGAGTGTTAACCTTCGTGACAGCGGATCAGTAAAATTTGAGCGACATGGACGGGGCGGTCGCCCAAGCGCTGATCCGCTCAATATCTCGCATCTTTCGGCTTCTTCACGCCCTTCCAGTCGTTGACCTTGCCCGCGAAATCCGGCCGCGGCATGTGGGTGAAGAATTCCGCCACGTCGACGGCATCCTGATCCGAGAGCACCCCGCCGGCTCCGAGCGGCGCCTCCAGGTGCATGGCAGGCGGCATGGCGTATTTGACGAATTGCGCCGCCTTGTAGGTGCGGGCAAGGCCGGCGCCGATATTGAACGATTCATCACCCCAAAGCGGCGGGAAGATGTAGTCTCCGACCTGATCCTTCATCCCCTGGCCGTTGGCCCCATGGCAGGAGGCGCACTGGGCGGCGTAGATCGTCCTGCCCCTCTCGGGATCGGGCACGAGGCTCTCGTCAATCGGTCCGGCGTTGCGCACCGCTGTCTTGTCGCCTTTCGCAACATCCTGGCGCAGCCAGTCCATATAGGTGAGCATGGCGTGCATCTCGGTGCTGTCGGGATCGAGCGGCTTGCCGTTCATCGAGCGCTGGAAGCAGCCGTTGATGCGCATGGTGAGATCGACCTCGCGATTGGCGCGAGGGTTGAAGGACGGATAGCTGTTGGTCGTGTTGATGTAGGGATTTGCGTCGGACAGCTTTCCCTGGGCCATGTGGCACGAATTGCAGTTGAGACCGTTTCCGACATTGACTGGCAGCAGGCGCGCGGTCTCATTGAGAAGCCGCTTTCCGAGAAGGATAGCTTCGGCGTTCGGCTGCGCTGCGATCGCGCTGTCTGCCGGAATTCGATAGTCGCCGATCCGCTTGTTATTTGCATCCAGGACCGCGATCGCGTCCACGGCCGGCGCGTCCAGCGTCGGTTCGTGCAGGAACGCGAATGCTCCTGCTGTGGCAGCGAGCGCCACGATGGCAGCTCCGGTCAGGATAAGGGAGCGCTTGTTCATTTTTGTTCTCCCGGCACGTAGTGTTTCGGCTTGCGCGCAATCTCGTGGCGCATGCGCGAGATGTCGGCTTCGGTGATCTCGCTGCCGTGATTGCCCCAGCCGTTGCGGATGAAGTTCAGGACGTCGGCGACCTCCCGGTTGGTCAGGCTGGCGAAACCCGGCATCGTAAAGGCCATCGTGTCGTGCGGGGTCTTCGGCATGCGCCCGCCGGCAAGCGTCACCTGGATGAGCGAGCTTGGATCGTCAGCGAACACCATCGAGTTGCCGGCGAGCGCCGGATAGATGCGTGGTGCGCCCTTGCCGTCCATGCGGTGGCAGATTGCGCAATGCTCGACATAGGAGGTCGCGCCCGGTGCGCTGAAATCGCCGGCCCTGAGCGGCGCGGTGGTGAGATCCTCATTCGGCTGCCATGTCGGGCTTCGGTCGTCGCGAGCTTTCAGGGATTTCAGATAGGTCGCGATCGCCGTGAGGTCCTCGTTCGAAAGGTGCTGCGTCGAGTGCTCGACGACATCAGACATCGAGCCGAAGGCCGCGGTCTTGTCGTTGCGTCCGGTTTTCAGGAAGTCGACGATCTCGGCGGTCGTCCATGTCGACAGGCCGGTGTCCTCGCTGCGCAGGTTTTTCGCATACCAGCCCTCGAGGACCGAGCCCGAGAGAAAGCGACTGTTGGCGCCGTCGAAAAGCGCCGTCTCCTGGAACGCGATACCGCGCGGGGTATGGCAGGCGCCACAATGAGCGAGCCCCTCGACCAGATAGGCTCCACGCTCAAGCTGCGGATCCGCGGCCGTCGTGGTGAAGTCGCGTGGCTGAGCGAAGGCGAGCTGCCACCAGGCGAGCGGCCAGCGCATACTGAGCGGCCACGGCATGGTCGTCGGCTGGTTGTCCTGCCGGACTGCCTGGACGCTCGACATGAAGTAGGCGTAGAGCGCCTTGATGTCGTCATCGCGCACGACGGCATAGGACACATATGGCATGGCCGGATAGAGATGCGTGCCGTCCGGTCGGACCCCCTTGCGAACCGCCCGCTCGAAGTCCCCGTAGCTGTAGCCGCCGATCCCGGTTTCCTTTTCCGGGGTGATGTTGGTGGAATAGATGGTGCCCATGGGAGTCTGCATGCCAAGCCCGCCGGCGAACGGTTTGCCGCCGGGGGCGGTGTGACAGGCGATGCAGTCTCCAGCATGGGCGAGATATTCGCCCTTCTGAATCAGCGTCGCATCCGTGATATCGACGGACGCTTCGGTTTTCGGCTTGAACCAATAGGGTGTTGAAAGGGCGATGGCGTAGGACAGGCCAAGCCCGCATACACCGGCAAAAGCGAGTTTGAGTAATAGTTTCACGGCAGATTCCACGACTTTCTTTAATTATGTAACTATCCTGACTCTTCATCATGTCGCCTTGATTTCAATCAATGAGAGTTGGGCCGCTTCAGCGGCTATGCGAACGGGCGCAGGCGTCGAATGAGATCGCGTGCGGTCACGGACCCGACCGATCGGGTGCCGCTGTATTCGCGACCGCTCTCGGTCTGGATCACGAACAGGGTCGGCGGTCCGTCGGCGCGCAGGTGTCTTAGGAGCTCACGGCTCGTCTGATCCATTCGGGTGACGTCGACCTTGATCAGCGCGATCCGCTGCATCGCCCGCTGGACACCGGGATCGGGAAGGATCTTCCGGTCGATCGTCTTGCAGACGGCGCACCACTCCGCTCCGATGTCGACAAGCGCTGCCTGGTAGTGCGGGGACAATCGCGCCAGGGCCTCACGAAATTCACGGAGATTCGTGACTATCAAAGGCGCGGCGTTTGCGTTGGCAGACAGGGTGCCGACCGTCGCCATGGATAGCGCGCCGATGAGGAACTGGCGCCGCGTTGCAGTTCCTTCAACTCGCCATGGGACGCCTTGCCGGCTGGGTGGTATCTCGGCCCGGTTGAGGCCGGTGACGTATTTCCACTTCGTATGAGGCATGCGGGTTTCTCCGTTGTCGACGGCAACGGGAAGCTCCGGCCTTAAGGCAGGCTTAAGGTGGGGTTGTGATTTCGGCCCTCTGAACTGAATGAATTCAGAAGGTTGAGAGACAATTGACGAATACCATGTTTATCGGCCCGATGGGCCGACGCGCGTTCATGCTGGGTGCCAGCGCCTTTACTTTGGCCGGCTGCGTTTCGACCGGCCAAACCGTTCCGACGATGGCGCCTGTCGCTGCGATCGAGCCGGAACCTGTGGTCCCGCTCATGTACGCGGCGCTGCCGAACGAGCAATTTCCGATCCCCGAAGTCGATGTCTCCAAGGTCAACCAGAAATGGTGGCGAACCGAGGTAGACTATCCGACCGGCGAAAAGGTAGGGACGGTCGTCGTCGATACACCAAACCGTTATCTGTATCATGTCAGATCGAACGGTCAGGCGACCCGGTATGGTGTGGGCGTCGGACGTGATGGGTTCGCCTGGGCCGGTCAGGGGCACATCGCGTACAAGCGCGAATGGCCTCGTTGGCGTCCGCCCAACGAAATGGTCGCGCGCCAGCCTGAGCTCGAGCCGTATAGCATCGACAATGGCGGCATGCCTCCCGGCTTGAACAACCCGCTCGGCTCCCGGGCGCTTTATATTCATGAAGGAAACCGCGATACGATCTATCGCATCCATGGGACTCCTGAATTCTCAACCATAGGGAAGTCGGTGTCCTCCGGTTGCATCCGCATGCTCAATCAGGATGTCATTCATCTCGCCGACAACGTCCGCGACGGCAGCGCTATTGTGGTCATCCCTGATCCCTCGATGTCGCATTTGCTGGTTGGATAGCGGGGGTCAGGTGCCGAACGAAGTCGTCAGCTATGAAGTCGAGATGCGTGGGTATGTGCTGCACGCGAGCTACTTCGGGCCTCGGGATCGATCGGCGTTGCTGTTGCACGGCGGCGGCAACACTGCTTCCGCGGACATATTGCCGCTTCGCGTCGATCTCGCCGAGCGGGGAATTGGCACATTGGCATTGGATCATCGGGGCCATGGCCTGACTGGCGGCGACGTGCAGGAGAGCTCGCTTGCGCTGAGGGTCGAAGAAGCGCGAGCAGCGATCGAGGCGATCCAGCCGAGCGATCTGCTCGGTGCGATTTCCATGAGCATGGGAGGCTATGTCGCCGTCAGCTTGTCGCAAACCGTCTCGCTGAAAGCCTTGGTCATGATCGCGCCGGCGATGTACGACGGCCAGGCGTTTGCGGTGCCCTTCGGTCCGGCATTTTCCGGCATCATCCGGCGCCACGAGAGCTGGCGCGACAGCGACGCCTTCGACATCCTGAGAGGCTTTGCAGGGCGGGTGCTGATCGTTGCGGGCCAAGAGGATCGAACGATCCCGCCCGGCGTGATCGAGGCTTGCGCGGACGCAATGCCTCGTGGCCGCTCCGCCCTGATCTCGCTGCCCGGCGTCGATCACTTCGTGATGAGCTGCCTGCGGGAGGTGCCGGCCGCTCGTCTGGCCAGGATCCTGGATCGGATGGCTGTGGCTCTTCTGGGAGACGATCAGCGGTTTGCGACCGCGACATCCGCATCGGGTCGTGCGGAAGCCTGAGCGGCAACACGAGGATCGGCGTGCTCGGCCCCAATCGTCGGTAACGGAAGGGCATCGTGCATTGCCTTTTCGGCAACGAGATCGATCAGCGCCGACATTCCGGAATGCCCCGCACCTTCCTCGATCACGCTGTCATGCGCGCGAAGATGGCGGATTTCCCAATGCCCGAACGATCGGATCAACAGATCCTGTGTATAGAGATGGTCGGCATGCGGCGGGCCTCCGGTGCCATAGCCCTGCATGATCAGGAGCCCGCCCGGCTTCAGGCAGGTGTGAAACCCTTCGAACATCTTGCGGCGCAGTTCGGGCGGCGCGAACTGCACGAAGATCGCGACCACGAGGTCGTAGGTCTCGGGCTCCCACTCCCATTGGGCGAGATCGGCGAGCACGGTCTGCAAGGTGACGCCGCGACGGCGGGCGAGCTCGCGTGCCTTGGCAAGACCGACCGTCGAGGCGTCGATCGACACGACGTCGAGGCCATGCTCGGCGAGCCAGACACCGTTACGCCCCTCTCCGTCGGCGACCGCCAACACCTTCATGCCCGGTTTCAGCCGAAAGGCCTGAGAGGCGAGAAATGCATTTGGCTCGGTCCCGAAGAGATAATCTTCCCGCTCGAACCTGCGATCCCAGTTGTTCTCCATGACAATCGTCCCGGTGATTTGGACGGCTTCCGGCCCGAGGAGCCGGAAGCCTGTTCTTGTTGACCATGCAGCTTTTCGGCACAGCTAGATCACGACAACCTTCGATCCAGTCGGTACGCGGCGATAGAGATCGATGACGTCCTGATTCATCATGCGGATGCAACCGGAAGAAACAGCATGCCCGATCGTTTCCGGCTGGTTTGTGCCGTGAATGCGGAATAGTGTGTCCTTGCCGTTCTTGAAGAGATAGAGCGCGCGGGCGCCGAGCGGATTGTTGGCTCCGCCCTGCATGCCGCCGGACCATTGGGCATATTTTTCCGGCTCGCGCCGGATCATGTCCGGAGTCGGCGTCCACTTCGGCCATTCCTGCTTCCAGGCGATATTGGCCGTGCCCGAGAACTCCATTCCCTCCCGGCCGACGCCAACACCGTAACGCATCGCCTTCCCGCCTTCCTGAACGAGATAGACGAAGCGGTTCTTCGTATCGACCACGATCGTCCCCGGCGGCTCGCTCGTGCGATAGTTCACCTGCTGTCGGAGGTTCTTCGGATCGACGCGGGAAGTGTCGATCGCAGCGACCGGAAACCTCTCATTGGTCTGGGCGGCGTAAGCGGCCGTCGCCGGCCGGCTGCGTTCAAGCTGCTGGGTAACCGCGGTTGTTGGCGTCGTGGTCGTGGTGCAGCCGGCTGCGGCCAGGCTGAGCAGTAAGGCGGAAAACGCGCCGCTCGTCTTTTGTAGATTCATATGGATTCACGCATCGTTGTCCGCGCTCCGGTCAGGCAGGCGGATGGTTCAGGTTCGGGGTTAAGGGAACGGGCTGCCCGCCATCGGATTGGGCAGGCAGGCATCATGTCGAGCCTCCAAGCCTCTCGATGGCGGCGTTGAGCGCCTCGCGCGAGATCTCGCCCATATGCATCGAGGCGAGCGTCCCGTCGGCTCTGAGGAAGAGGGTGATGGGAAGTCCCATGCTTCCGTAGTGACGGGGGATCTGCATCGACTGGTCGAGCAGGACGCGATCGAGCTTGAGGTTTTCTTTTGCGAGATAGGCGCGAATCGTTTCCGAGCCTTCGCCCTGATTGACGAACAGGAAGGCGACGTCGTCGCGGCTTGCAGCGACTTCCGCCAGCAGCGGCATTTCCCTGCGGCATGGCGGGCACCAGCTCGCCCAGAGATTGACGACAGCGGGTTTGCCGATCACGTCGCTCACCGCAAGAGGCGGGCCATCCATCTGCTGGAGCGCCATGGTCGGCGCAGGCTGTCCGAGCGTAGCCTGGGTCAATTGTGTCACGCCGACCCAAAGCACGAGGCTGAGGCCGAGAGCTCCTGCGGCAGCAAGCCCGGCCTTGAGCGAGCGGATGAAGAACGCGCTGACGATCATCACTCCGACAAAGCCGGCGATCGGCTGAAAGCCGCCCTGCCAGAAGGCAAAGACTCGCAATGGCTCGCCGGCAAAGCTCTGCCAGTGCAGCGCGACATGGCCGAGACGGGCCGCGACCAGGCCGCCGATCAGCGCCCATGTCGACCATCGTCCAATGATGGGGTCGACGCGGCGCGCGAGGATCGACGTCGCGATCGTGAAGGTGAAGATGCCGAGAATGGCGGCGAATTGCTCCGAGGCGAAGACGAAAGGCCCGATCGCGATGGCGTTCATCGCATGGTTCCCGTCTTCTCGGCCCCAACCTGCCCAACAGAGGCCTGCAGGGTCGCCTTGGTCACGTCTCCCACAAGCCGCGTTCCGGCCGCCTCCCGCCCTTCGGGATCGACGAAGATCATCGTTGGAGGTCCGACCACCTGAAGGCCCTGCATGATCTCGCGCTGCTCCGGCGTGTTGCCGCTGACATCGAGCTTGATGAGGTTGAAGCGGGCGAGCGTGGACTGGATGGCGGGATCGGACAGCACGCTGCGATCTATGACGGCGCAGGTGACGCACCAGTCCGCGGTGACGTAGAGCAGGCTCGGTTTGCCGTTCCGATCCGCGATCTCCGTTTGAAGCTCGGCGGGCGTGCCTGCGCTGCGGAAGGCCAGCGCTTCCGAGGTGCTGGAGCTGCCGCCTGTTCCGGCAACGAGATTGCCTAGCGGCCGGAAGGGATCGCCGGCGCCGCTAGCCGCCCCCACAGCCAGCACGACACCGTAGAGCGCGGCAACGATGCCGGCAGCCTTCGCCGCCCGGCGCCGTCCTGGAGTATCCGGCCCGATCGAATCGAAGGCCCCGAGCCAGACCGCCATGCCGATCGCGAACAAGGCCCAGAGCGCAAGGCCCGCTTCTGCCGGGATGATGCGCGAGACCATCCAGATGGCAGTCGCCACGAAGACGAACCCGAAAGCCTGACGGACCACCGTCATCCACGCCCCCGCCTTGGGGAGCGCTTTCGGGCCGAGCGTGCCGAAGGCGATCAGGGGAATGCCCTTGCCAAGGCCAAGCGCGAAAAGGGATGCCGCACCGAGCGCGACGTCGCCGGTCTGCGCGATATAGATCAGGGCACCGGCGAGCGGCGCGGTGACGCAAGGTCCGACGATCAGTGCCGAGGTGAACCCGAGCAGCCCGGCCGAGGCGAGCGAACCGCGATTGCCCTGACCGAGCCGGCCAATCGCATTGACCCAGGCCGATGGCAGTTGCAGCTCGAACAGGCCGAACATGGATAAGGCCAGCACGACGAAGAGGGCGGAGACTGCGCCGATGGCGAGCGGAGACTGAAGCGCCATCTGCAAATTCTGCCCGGACCAGGCCGCAGCCACGCCAAGCAGGCCGAACGCGCTCGCCATCGCCAGCACGTAGGCAAGCGACAGGGTAAACCCCCTGAGCGCCGTGACCGACTCACCCTGTCGCGCGATCGCGCCTGCGAGGATCGGGTACATAGGGAAGACGCAAGGCGTGAAGGCGAGCAACACGCCAAACAGCATGAAGCTTGCCAGAACCATTGCGACGCCACCGTCCTTCAGCAGCGAACCGATCATACCGCCATTGTCGGCAGCGATGGCGATGCCGGTGTCGTTCCCCGTCGCGGGCGTCGTGGCCGCCGGCGTCGTCCACTCGCTCGCCTGTGTCGCCGGGGCGCGTTCTTCGGGATCGGTTACGGCAAGCGTCGTCGCATCGACATGGCGCACGATCGGCGGATAGCAGATGCCGTGGTCCTGACATCCCTGATAGTGGACTTCAAGCGGTCCGGACGTCGATGCGTCAAGGGGAATCACGGCGGCGACATGATCGTGGTAGACAGTCGAGGGGCCGAAGGTCGGGTCGTCCTTACTCTGCCCGTTTCCCTGAAGGTCCGGCGCCGTGAGATCCGACCCGCCGCGCGTGAAGCTGATCTTGTCCTGATAAAGGTAGTATCCCGACGCGATCGTCCATCGTATCTGCACGCGACCGTCGTCTTGCCGGCTCGCCGAGAGCTTGAACGCCTGATCGACCGGAAGCGGCATTCCGCCTGAAGACGTCACTTGCGCCGATGCGGGCGTGATCGACAGCGCTGCAAGCGCCATGATCATGGCCGCGAGAATGACAGACCAGACAGTTCTTGAAGGCAATGCACGGCTCCCGCTTGACGTTATCACGGCGGGAGAGGTCCGATCGGCAGCTTAAGGCAGACTTAAGGACATCTGTATTCGTTGAATGTGCGAAACCTGCCGGCTGAAACGCCTAGAGCGGCCCGAAAAGCGCTTCCAGGGCGTCTCCTCGGGGTGCCCCGCTCTGGAGGATCAGTTCGCCATCGGTGCCTTGCGCGACGAGGCCGGGCGTACCGCTGAAGCCCAACCGCCTCATCAGCTCGACATTGCTGTTGAGCTTGGCATTCGTCTCCGGCGATATTTTCGCCAGCGGAGCAATCCCGCCGGAGCCATGGTTCATCTCGTTTTGCGTCAGGGCGGCTTGCGGATCGGCGGCTTCGATGATCGCGGCTGCCTTTGCGGCCGAGTCGGCGCGGATCACGCCGACCATGACATGTCGGATCTGCACCTTGCCGGCCTCGACCCATGGCCGCGCCGAGCGCCATAGCTCGTTGCAGAAAGGGCAATTGGCGTCGGTAAATGCGTAGACGACGCGCTCCGCATTCGGCTTGCCGTCCTGAACCCAGGCCGCGGCTTCCAGCGCTCCCCAGGCCTCGCGTTGCATGGGCTCGCTCGTTGCCTGCTTCAACGCGGCGTCAGCGACAGACTTGCCCTTTGCATCGATCAGGGTGCCGATCAGCGCATAATTGGCGTCGGGCATGATGTAGACGGCGAGCGGCTGCGTGCCCGAGCTCGCGGCATAGGCTTGCAATCCGCCCGGCACCTCCAGGGGGCCATGAATGGTCAGGCCCTGGCTCTTGAGCGATTCGAGGATCGCTTCGGAGCTGCTTGCCGTCCCTGACGAGGTCGTTCCAGTATTTTCGTTGCAGCCGGCGAGCATCGTTGCGAGCGCAATGGCGGGTAGAAGCTTTTTCATTCCTGACGCACCAGTCGATATTTTAGAGATCTTCATGTTTGCTGCCTTTTTGCCTGCAAGCTTAAGGCAGCATTAAGCGCCGCCGCTGCGTTCGCTACGGCGCGACCTTCACCGTCACGAGCCGTCCACCAGAGAGTAGATGTCTTTCCTGAACTGCGCCGGGCCGGCCGGAACGCCCCATGCCGTGATGTAGACGAAATGGACCGGAACCGGACTGGCGATCGCGACGTCCCGGCGCTGACCGTTTGTCAGGAATTCCGCGACGGTCTCGGAAGACCAGCCCGGCGTCTCCTTGAGGAGCCAGGTCACGAATTCCGGAATACGCTGGACCCTGACGCAGCCGGATGAATGAAAGCGGCTGGCGTCACCGAACAGGCCGGGGTCGGGCGTGTCGTGAAGATAGACCGAATGTTGATTGGCGAAGTTGATGCGGACGCGCCCGAGAGCATTGCGGCTCCCCGGCTCCTGCCGGAACATGTAGTTTGTCGCCTCGTCGGTGCTCCAGTCGATGCTCGACGGTGACACCTCTTTCCAATCGCCGGTGTAGATTCGCATTCCCATGCGGGTCAGGTAATCGGGGTCGCGGCGGATGATCGGAATGAGGTCGCGGCGGATGATGCTTTTCGGCACATGCCAATAGGGATTGAAGTTGACCTCGTGGATATTGCTCGAAAGCAGCGGTGTCGCGCGATTGGGCTGACCGACGACGGCCGATTGGCGCAGGACGACCGCGCCGTCCTCGACCATCTCGATCTGCGCCGAGGGAACGTTGACAGTAACCTGGCGGCGATCGTCGACCAAAGCGGCCTGCAATCTGGGAATATTCGCATCGAGGCTTCGCGCCCTGTCTGCCGCCGGAAGGTTGAGTGCTTCGTAGGTAGCGGTGCCCGCAACGCCGTCGACGGTCAGACCATGCCGCGCCTGAAACCTGCGAATGGCAGCGTCGACGAAACTGTCGACGACGCTGCCCGCGCCATATTGCGGCGCGAGGTCACCGGTCACAGCGAGCCGTTGGCGCAGCCAGGAGACTTCGTTGCCCTGCGCGCCAAGGGAAAGCCGTTGCGTGAACGGATAGGCAGGCCATCCCCCTTCAGCCGCCCAGCGGGCATAGGTTTCGGAAGCAATCCGCGTCGCATGCAATGTCGTCGCCGAAAGCAGCGGCGTTTCGACCTCCTGCAGGCCATCCATACGGGCGCTTGCCGTGTCGAAGGCGCCGTCCCAGGCGCGAGCGGGCGCGGCAGCGAAGGTTGCGGATGCCAGCCCGCCTATCAGAAGAGAGCGTCGGTCCAGCATCACGTCCGTTTCCCCCTCGCTTCGAGAACGGCCTGGGCGAGGCCTGTTCGATCGAGCACGCCGCCGTAGATCTTCGAGCCGATGGCGAAGGAGGGCGTGCCGGCCAGGCCAAATGCCTTGGCCATGCGATCGTTGCGCGACAAGGTGTCGGCCACCGCTTCCGGTGAGTGAGCTGGCGCAAGCCCTTTGACACTGGCGTCCTCGAGCACTTCGAGGATGTCGTTCTCGGTGAGCCGTCCTTCCGTATCCATCAGCGCCTCGTGGGCGCGGCCGTAGTCCTGCGGATCGAGGGCCAGAACACGCTCGGCTGCGAACCGCGACGCTTCGCCGAAAATCGGCCAGTCGCGCATCATGAGGCGCAGATTGCCGTCCTCGCTGACGAACTTCTTGAGCTCGGGATAGGTGCTCTTGCAATACGGGCATTGATAGTCGAAAAACTCGACGATCGTGACGTCACCATCCGGATTGCCGAGCACTGGTGTCACCGGATCGGAAAATACTTCCTCACGGGATGGTTGCTGGGCAGCGACGCGCGTGAAGGTCGCGGGGATCGACAAGACCGCGGCGGTCGAAATCAGAAAACGTCGTCGTGACTGCATTCATTCGGTCCTCTGTTAGTTTTCGGACCGAAACGCAGTCGCAAGCTTAAGCTAGCCTTAAGTAGGCGGATCGACGGCTCCCACCCATCGAACATTGATGATGTCGGGAGAGTGTCATCCGTCGAGGACGCATTGCATGATTGGTCGATTGGCCGGCATCGGTACGCGGCGCGCCGGCTTGCCGATGCGCGGCCTTGTCGCCATCATTCTCGGAGTTGCGACGTCAACCGCTTTTGAGCCTTGGGCCGTCTGGTACGCCATGCCGCTCGGAGTATGCTGCCTCATCTGGCTGCTGCATAACAGCGGGACGTGGCGCGACGTGATGCTCTGCGCGACCGCTTTCGGTTTCGGCCAGGCGTTTCCCGCTCTGCGCTGGATCGTAGATGCGTTCGGCTTCCAGGCAGCGCTGCCGCCTGCGATGGGTTGGCTGGCCGTGGCGCTGCTTGCAGGATATCTCGCGCTCTACTGGAGCCTTGCGGCCATGGCCGCTTGGTTCCTTGGGCGATCCGATCCGTTCCGCTTTGCAGTCGCATTTGCTGCGGCCTTCACCATCGCCGAATGGCTGCGTGGCACAGTCCTGACGGGATTTCCCTGGAATCCGATCGGCGTGATCTGGCTGAACGTGCCACCTGTCGCCAGCAACGCGGCGATCGTCGGCACGCTCGGATTGTCGGGTCTGACGATCCTGCTATCCGGGCTTTTGATGCCGCCGGCTCTGCGCGATGGCCGGGCTCGCGGATTGGCGGGCGTCGTGCTGATGATGGCGATAGCCGGCGCGAGCATGTCGTCCACTCAACCACCGCCTGACACGACAACACCTATTGTCGTCGTCCAGCCCAATATCTCGCAGGATCAGAAGTGGCGTCCGGAGGAGGCCGTCGACCATCTTTACCGGCATATGGCGCTTTCGGGGACCAATGCGGAGCCTGGTCGCATGCGTCTGGTGTTCTGGCCGGAAACGGCGATCACGGCGGAACTGGACGGGGATCCGCGAACACGACGGCTGATCGCCAGCGTGCTCGGCGAAAAGGATCTTCTGTTCGTCGGCGCTATCGGCGCGGCCCGCCGTCCAGACGGAGGTGTGAGCGGCGCCACCAACAGCGTGTTCGTCATCGGCTCCCAAGGAGAAATACGCGGCAGGTATGACAAGCGGCATCTCGTGCCTTTCGGAGAGTACGTACCGGTGCCGCACCTGCTTGAGGCGCTCGGCCTGTCGCGCTTTGCGGCCGGCAGTGGGCCATTCATCTCGGGTTCGGGCTCCCGTTCACTGGAAATGGAAGGTCTGACCGCAGGCGTGGACATCTGCTATGAGATCATCTTTGCAGGCGCGGTTGCCGACTCACACCTGCGACCGCAATTCCTCTTCAACCCCTCTAATACCAACGGCCCTCATGCCTGACCGATGTGCGCCCATTCGCGCATCCCGATGGATGTGATGGTCCTGGGCTGATCGACGAGGCGGTTCCATGCGTCGCAGGCGGCGTCGATGATGTCGCCGTAGGTGTCGAAGACGCGGTTTGAGAGCCAGTTGGCGCGGAGATACTGCCAGATGTTCTCGACCGGGTTTAGTTCGGGCGAGCGCGAGGGCAGGAAGATCAGCGAGATGTTTTTCGGCACGGCGAGCCTGGTCGTCGTGTGCCATCCGGCGCGATCGAGCAGCAGGACGGCATGGGCGCCCTTTGCGACCGTCCTGGCGATCTCGTCGAGATGGGCCTGCATGGCGTGCGTATCGGCGAAGGGCATGGCGAGCGCGGCGCCGACGCCCCGTGCCGGGCAGATCGCCCCGAACAGATAGGCGCTCTCGTAGCGCTGATCGGCGGGCTGACGCGGCCTGGTTCCGCGCCTGGCCCATTGCCGGACCAGGCCGTTCTTCTGGCCGATGCGGGCCTCGTCCTGGAACCAGAGTTCGATCGGCTTGCGCTTCGGCAGATGGGCGAGATGGGCCTTCAGCGTCGCCGCGAAGTTTTTTTGAACGCTTCGATCACGCGCGCGTCCTGCGCCGGGTGGTGCGGGCGCGCGCTGATATGGGAGAAGCCGATCTGCTTCAAAATCTTGCCGATCGTGCGCTCGTGATAATCGACGCCGAAGCGCGCGCGGACGACCTTCTGCAGATCGATGCGCCGCCAGCGCACCACCCCATCGACGGCCCGGTCGGGGCCGGTCTCGACGATGGTCGCCAAGGCGGCGAGCTAATCAGTCGAGAGCCTGGGCGGATGCCCCTTCGAGCGGATGTCCTTCAGCCCGTCGGGGCCGCTTTCGTTGAACCGGTGAACCCAGTCGCGCAGCGTCTGGCGATCCATGCCGCCGATCCGCGCGGCCTGCTCCCGATCCATCCCATCGAGAACCGCCGCCAGAGACAGAAGCCGTCGGCTCTGGTTGGCGTGCCGCGACCCCGCCGCGAGCCGTCGCAGGTCGAGGGCCGAGTAGTCCATTCGAAGCTTCACCGCAGCAGCCATGGCGCGAATCCTCCTCGCATCCATGGAATCAGCGAAACAAGCCGCCGGAAAGACCCCGTGAGTCAGCCTCACCGGCCGTTGGTATAACGACGCGTGGTTCGGTGAAGCCGGCCCGCCTCAGCATCTTGCTCAGGCCCGTCTGCGCGCAATCGAAGAAGGGCTCCCCGTGATACGGGCTACGACGAATGGGATCTCCGCAGTCATCCGCGCTGACGGCAGTCTCGCGGCGAGCTCGCCGTGGCGAACGGCCGGGCGGATTGCGACCGTTCTTCCTTCCCAGGCGCCCCCGACCATATTTTCGACATGGGGCAGAATTCTACCGCTGACCGCTGCGATGCTAACGTTTGCGGCCCTCATGCTGGCATGGCGCTTCGGCGATTGATCACGCGGCCAGGCGCGTATCGGACACGTCGATCAAAGCCAGCGCGAGCCGCTCGACCTGCCCGGGATGCAGGCCGGCGATATTGATACGACCGCTCTGGGTCCCATAAATCGCGAATTCATCGCGCAGGCGCGTCATCGCTTCAGACGATACAGGCAGAAGCGAGAACATGCCCTTATGCCGGCGAAGCGACTGAAAGCGTTCAGGCGCTCCAAGCCTTTCAAGGGTGTCGGCGAGCAGGGTGCGGATCGAGAGCACCCGTAGCCGCATCGCCTCGAGCTCTGCGTGCCAGGAGGAAGGATCGTCAAAGAGCATGGTCGCAATAGCTGCGCCATATTCCGGAGGCATCGAGTAATTGCTACGGGTAAGACGTTCGAGCGTCCCGGGAACCGACTTGAGCAGCGAGGCATTGGCGCCGATCACGCTCGCCGACCCTGTCCGCTCGCAATAAAGCCCCATATTCTTGGAGCAGCTTGCCGCAACCAACACGGTCTCGTTTGCATCGACCACACGGCGCAGACCGCTCGCGTCCTCCTCAAGCCCATCGCCAAAACCCTGGTAGGCGATGTCGACCAGCGGAACGAGACCCTTCTTCGCGCATAGATCGCTGATGGCACCCCATGCTTCCACGGGCATGTCGATCCCGCTTGGATTGTGGCAGCAGCCATGGAGGATGACGACATCTCCGGATTTGGCGGACCCCAGGTCATCCAACACGGCCTCGATGTCCAAGCCGCGCTGGGTTTCCTTCCATCTGTAGGATGCGACGTGAAGGCGCGCGGCTTCCATGATCGGGCGGTGGTTCACGTAGCCAGGGTCGGAGGACCAGACGGTCGCCTCGGGGCTGGCTTTCGCAATGAAGTCGGCAAGCACACGCAAGGCTCCGGTCCCGGCCACCGTCTGCATCGTGTATTGGCGTTCGAGGCGGGCAGGATCGTCACCGAGGAGCAGCCGCGCCATTCCCTCGCAGAAAGCCACGTTCCCTCGTAGAGAGCGGTAAGCTTTCGAAATCCCCTGCTCGGCCAATTTTCGTTCCGCGGCCTGAACCGCAGAAAAGACCGGCGTCATGCCAGCTTCGTCGCGGTAGACGCCGACGATAAGGTCGATCTTATCCGGACGCTGGTCCTGTCGAACGGCAGTGGTGAGACCCCAAAGAGGATCGGGCGGCAGTATTGGCAGAGCAGAGAGCATGGCGAAAAAACCTTCAGATCAGGGGCGATTGGCGATGATGACGCCGACGGTGATGGCGGCCACGCCAAGACCGATGGCCGGTGTCAGAGCTTCGCCGAGAAGAGGGACAGCGCCGATCGTAGCGAGTGCCGGGGCAAGCGAGCCGATCACCGCGCTTCGCGCGGGACCCACGCGGGAAATGGCGGCGGCATATGTCAGGCTGGCCACGACGCCGACGCCAAGACCCTGCACGAGAAGGAAAGGCAATGCATCGGCAAAGCTGAAATGGCCAAGATGCGTGGTCACCGCGCCCGCCGAGAGTAGCGCCAGGAGCACCGCGAACGATGGCAGCGTGAGCAGCAGGGTGCAGCCGACGGCGTCCAGCCGGGTACGCCTCAGGCCGATCGTATAGGCCGCCCACAGGAGGCTGCCGATCAGTAACAGCGTGGCTCCTTTCCAGATGTTGCCATGGCTGGACTGCGAGTGCGCGGCCACGAGGGCGATGACACCTAATGCGATAACGAGAAGTCCGCTTCGCTGGCGAGGAGAAATCCTCGTTCTGTTCAAGAGGTAGCCAAGCAACGCGACCGACACCGGAACGGTGCCGGCGATGAGTGCGCCGACATGCGCAGCCGAGGTTTCGGCTCCACCCGCAGCGGCGATCCAAAAGAAAGGCAGGCCAGCACCTGCCAGCACCATCAGCGCGTCGCTCCAACGAATGGAGCGTAGGGCGCGCCATCGCGCGGGGAGCATTGGCAACAGGAGTAATGTGGGAATCCCGAACCGGATCAATGCGACGTCAGCGGTCGCAAGGGGAGAAGCTCCAATGGCCCGGATGGACAGGGCAAAGCCGGCCCAGACCGTCACCGCCACAGCGATGGCGAGATAGCCGACGACCATCTCCGACTTCACGGGCTTCAATGGCGATAGTTCATCTTCTTTCAAGGCTGCGACAGACATTAGCGGGCGTTCCATGTTTCCAGCAGAATGGCATGGCGCCAAAGGCGGTTTCTTGCTATTTCTGCCCGCTGGAAGCTTATTTGTGGCAGCATCTGCCAGTGCTGGAGTAAATTCATGGACGAGAAGGATCGCCAGATTATCGCCGCGCTCCAGGACAACGGACGGCTCACAAACCAGGAGCTGTCGGAGAAGGTGAACCTGTCACCTTCCCCTTGCCTGAGACGTTTGCGCATCCTCGAAGACGAGGGCGTCATTCGTGGGTACACAGCTTTGGTGGACGAAGTGGCCTACGGCCTTCCGATCACGGCGTTCGTCAGGATCAGGATCGAGCGCCACCGTCAGGACGTGGTCAAAGCTTTTGAGCAACGCATCCGCGACATCGACGCGATCGTCGATTGCTATGTCATGACCGGCGATGCCGACTATCTCCTGCGCGTCCTCGTCGAAAGCTTGCAGGATTACGAGAATTTCGTGCGTTCCAGGCTGCACATGATCGAGGGTATCGCTTCCATCGACACCAGCTTTGCCTATGGTGTCGTCAAGCGATCCGCACGATTTCCAAAAGCGTCACAGGGGTAGTTGTTCCGCAGCACGTCCATTCAGCAATCGGCAAAGTATCTCTATTTTGCAAGTTGATCACAGGCCTCAAGGGCCTGGGCGGCGTACATGACGGACGGTCCTGCTCCCATATAGACAGCCATGGCCAAGGTCTCGCTGATCTGTTCACGGCTCGCGCCAGATTTGACTGCACCTTCGGCATGGTAAGCGATGCAAGGCTGGCACCGCGTCGCGACGCCAATGGCGAGCGCAATCAACTCCTTCGTTGTCTGGTCGAGCGCTTGCCCACCATGGGCCGCCCGTGACATGTCGCTGAAAGCCTTCATCACATCGGGCGCATCCTGCCGGAGGGACTTTACGCCGCCATTCATGTTCTCAATGAGTTTCTTCCAGTCTTCGATCATAGCCATCTCCTGTGTTAAATCTGTGCTGCGCAGTTCCAAACCGCTGAGCGCTGCGAAAATACGAAATTAAATCACGTCATGAAGGTGCCAGCGCTGCGGTAAAGCACATAGGCCGCGACAACAAAGATCAGGCCCGCGAAAATCCGGTTCAGGGTGTTCTTGCCGGTCGACAGGCGATTGGCGAGCATCATGCCGGCGATACCGCCTGCAATCCCTCCCGCAATAAACTCAAAGGCAATGGGCCAATCGACGAGGCCGGAAGCGGCATAGTTGAGCGCGGTGGCAAGCCCGAAGCTGCCGACCGCCAGGAGTGAAGAGCCGATTGCATTGATCATCGGCATGCCGGTTGCCAGAATGAGTGCGGGTACGATCAGGAAGCCGCCGCCAATCCCGAAGAAGCCGGATGCCGACCCGGCGGCAAATGCGACGGCGGCCGTGATGAGGCAGGTACGCAGATCCGCAGGACGCTCCAGAGCGGCGCCGGGCTTACGCGGTCGCAGCATCAGGATGCCGACGAGGATCATCAGCAGGCCAAACAAGAAAAGCAGCCGCTGACCGTCGACGAGTTTGCCGAGAGTCGAGCCGGCAAACGCACCGAGCGTTCCGACCCCGGCGAAGACGATCGCGCAGCGCCAGCGGACATTGCCGCTCTTCGCATGGCCGATGAGATTGGCAAAGGCGTTGACGGAAACAGCAAGCGCGCTGGTCCCTATGGCGATATGCGGTTGGGTCACTCCGACCACGTAGAGCAGCAACGGCGTGGCCAGGATCGAGCCGCCGCCGCCGACGAGACCGAGGGAAAAGCCGACGAGGGCGCCCGAAGCGAGCGCCGGGCCGATATTGGCAAGCATGGCTTACCCCTTGCCGGCCAGGAATCGATCATGGGTGACCATTCCGATGAACATGGCGACGGCGAAGATGACTGCGGGGAGCAGGCCAAGCGAGAGTGACGCAATCGCAGGACCCGGGCAGAACCCGGCCAAACCCCACCCGACGCCGAAAATCGCCGAGCCGATGATGAGCGGACTGTCGATGCGGGTCTTGGTCGGCAGATGGAGCTGTGAGTCGAGCAGCGGCTTGTTGATCGCAAAGGCGATCCTGTAACCGATGAAGGCGACGACGACGCCCGCGCCGAGAACGAATATCAGGCTCGGGTCCCAGGCGCCTGTGATGTCGAGGAAGGCCTTCACCTTGGCAGGATTGAGGAGGCCGGAAATGGCGAGGCCGAGCCCGAAGAGCAGGCCGGCGGCAAGACTGGTCAGGATACGCAGCATAGCGGTCATAGCCAGCCTCCGAGCCGCATCGCGAGAACGGTGAGGACCGCCGTCACAAGAAACGTAATCACAGCAGCGAAGGACCGGGGCGACAGCCGGGCCAGGCCCGAAATGCCATGTCCGGAGGTGCAGCCGGAGCCCATGCGCGTACCGAAGCCGACGAGCAGACCAGCGACGATCAAAAGCGGCCAGGACGCAGTCACCACGACCTGCGGCGCATTGCCGAACATGGTGAGGTAGGTCAGCGGGCCGAGAAGAAGGCCGGCGACGAAGGCAATGTCATGGCCGAAGCGCTCGCCGCGATGGCCGAGCAGCCCGCCGACGATGCCGCTGATTCCGGCGATGCGGCCATTGAGCAGCATGAGGAGGCTGGCCGAAAGGCCGATCAGTGCGCCGCCGGCCACGGGAGCGAGATAGGCGTCCATCACCATACTGCCCTCTCAAGCGCGTTGAGCGGAATTTTCAGGTAACGCTTGCCGTTATCTTCGGGTTCGGGAAGCTGGCCGCCGTTGATGTTCACCTGCAACGCATGCAGGATGAGCTTCGGCATCGGCAGGGTCGCGTCGCGCTCCTTGCGCAGTTTGACGAAGCTCTCCTCGGTCTGACCGGCAATGTGCGGATTGAACTTCTTCTGCTCGCCGACCGTGCTCTCCCACCGCGGCTGGCGGCCGTCAGGCTGGTAGTCGTGACCGGTGAAGACTCGGGTCTCGTCCGAAAGGGCGAGAATGTCCTGAATGGACTTCCAGAGCGCTTTTGCGCTGCCGCCAGGGAAATCCGCGCGTGCAGTTCCAGAGTCCGGCATGAACAGGGTGTCGTGGACGAAAGCTGCGTCGCCGATGACATAGGTGATCGAGGCGAGCGTGTGTCCCGGCGAGAACATCACTCTCGCGTCGAGCGCGCCGACCTTGAAGGTATCGTCCGCGAAGAATAACCGGTCCCACTGATGACCATCGGCGGGAAAATCCGGCCAGTTGTAGATTCCCTTCCACAGTTTCTGCACATCGACGACATGCGCGCCGATCGCTGTTGGAGCTCGGGTCTTCTCCTTGAGGTAGCAGGCGGCGGAGAAGTGGTCGGCATGGGGGTGGGTGTCGAGGATCCATTCGACGTTAAGGCCCCGCTCCTTGATGTAGGCGAGGATTCTGTCGGCCTGCGCGGTACTGGTCGATCCGGACTTCTCGTCATAATCGAGTACCGGGTCGATGATCGCGCATTTCTTCGTCGCGGGGTCGGTGACGACATATTGAATGCTGCCGGTCCGCTCTTCGTAAAACCCTTTGACCTCCGGCTTGCCGACGTGCCGATGGGCGGCCAGCCAGTCACGGGCATTGTCGGGCGCAATGCCTAGCTTACCGGCGACGGCTATCAGCTTGTCGTCGCTGAACCCTTCGACGTCGGCATCTCCGGCCAACACCCACATATAGAAGGAGCGCGCACCGGATCGGCAGTGGGCGAGCACCGGACCGTCGGAGGCGACGATCGTCTCCGCGAAGCGCCGCACGTCTTCCGGCCGCATATTGCTGCTGGTTACCGGGATGAAGACATAGTCGAGACCTGCCGCTCTGGCCGCCTCTTCTTCTGCCGCCGATCCAGGCTGCGAACTTTCCTCGCCATCCGGTCGATTGTTGATGATCGTCTTGAACCCACTACGGGCAAGTTCGGCAAAGTCCTCGGGCTGAAGCTGCCCCGCGACGGAAAATTTCTGCGTGACCGGTATCGGTTTCATGGGACGGCTCCTTGACGCTTGTCAATATGAATTACATACTTACATAAAACCAGATATGTAATTCTGCAAGTGGGAGGAATGCCATGGAAGCCGCTCAAGCACTGAATCTGAAACACAGGATCGTTATTGTCGGCGGCGGGGCAGCCGGCATCACAGTGGCGGCCGAGCTCAAGCGCCATGATGCGAAGCTGGACGTTGCGATCGTCGAGCCTTCCGACTCGCATTCCTATCAGCCTGGCTGGACAATGGTCGGCGTGGGCGTCTTTACGCGCCGGCAAACCGAACGCGAGGAGCGAACGCTGATCCCAAAGGGCGTGACGTGGATCAAGGCGGCGGTCAGCGCCTTCGACCCCGACAACAACCTTGTCAGGCTGAGTGATGGTCGATCGCTCGGATACGACTATCTCGTCGCCTGCCCCGGTCTGAAAATCGACTGGGACGCGATCCAGGGGCTGAAGGAAACGCTGGGCAAGAATGGCGTGTGCAGCAACTACCGCGCAGACACGGCCGAATACACATGGCGCCTCATCCAGGAGTTTCAGGGCGGGACGGCGCTGTTCTCCCAGCCGGCGATGCCGATCAAATGCGCCGGTGCGCCCCAGAAGATCATGTACATGATGGCCGATCATCTGCGCCGGCGCGGCAGGCTCGACAGTTCGACGCTGAAATTCTGCCTCGCCGGAGACGCGCTGTTCGGCGTTCCCTTCTTCGTTCCTCCCCTGCAAAAAGCCGTCGACGATTACGGGATCGACGTCTGCTACCGGCACAACCTGATCGCCATCAACGGTCCGGCGAAAGCGGCGCTGTTTTCCGTCACCGACAAGGAGGGTGTGTCGCGCGACGTCGAGATGCGCTTCGACATGATCCATGTCGTCCCGCCGCAGACGGGACTCGATGTCGTGCGGGAAAGCCCGCTGGCCAATGCGGCGGGCTGGATCGAGGTCGATCCGGCAACGCTGCGCCACGCCCGCTATCCGAACGTGTTCTCGCTCGGCGATGCGGCGTCGACCTCGAATGCCAAGACGGCGGCAGCCGTCCGGCTCCAGTCCCCCGTCGTGGTTGCCAATCTGTTGGCCGCCATGCAGGACAAGGCCTTGCCCAAGACATATGACGGTTACGGGTCCTGCCCGCTAACGGTGGCGCTCGGCAAGATCGTGCTTGCCGAGTTTGCCTATGGCGGCAAGGTGACGCCGAGTTTTCCGCTCGATCCCCGCGTGCCCCGCAAGAGCATGTGGTACTTGAAAACGAAGCTCCTGCCCTGGCTGTACTGGTCTCATATGCTGAAGGGCGGCACGATCGACATCAGGCATCGTGAGCGAGGCTGGTGAGACCGTGGCCCTCTCACTTGCCTTCCGCCTGCTTCTTACGTGCGTCCGACACGACCTGCTTGAACCCCTGATAGTCCAGCGTCGACGTCTGGAACGGTCCGACGAGGTAGGCTGGCGTGCCCGAGAAGCCGATGGCGTCGGCCTGAGCCATATTTCGCTGGATGATGGTTTGAATCTCCGTCGACCTATTTTTCATGTCGGCATCCAGGCGAGCCATATCGAGTCCGGCTGCCTGAAGTCCCTGCCGCATCTTGTCTTTGGGAACGCCCACGCCGGGGATCCCCATCAGGGCGTGATGCGCGACATCGTATTTGCCCTGATATTTGGCAGCGAGCGCCATCATGGCCCCATCGATCGAAGTTGGACGGATGACAGGCCAGTCTTTGTAGACGAGCCTGATCTTGCCATCCTCCTTGACGATGCGGTCGAGGTCGGGGGCGGACTTTTTGCAGAATGGGCAATTGTAGTCGAGGAAGGCGACGATCGTCACGTCGCCTTTGGGATTGCCAGCCGTCGGTGCGGCAGGGTCGTTGAGAATCATCTCCTTGGAGACGTCATCGGCCGCCTGCGCAAACGACGCGCGACCTATGAGAGGAATGGTCAATACGGCGCCGCCGATGGCAAGCACGGCGTCGCGGCGCGTGATAGCTGGCATGTAGGATCTCCTTTTGGCCTCGGATCTGACAGGACGAAGCCTGTGCGGCCTGCGATCCACGCCCGCCACCTTAAGGCTGGCTTAAGGTGGGCACCGGATTTCCATTGTTCTGTAGCATCCGGGGTATTGTGCGCATGAGAGTATTGTTGGTCGAAGACGACGCGGTGTTGATGAACGGCTTGCAGGTTGGGCTGGGTCTGGCCGGCTTCACCGTGGACGCCGTCGCCACTTGCGCCGATGCTTCGGCCGCCTTGCGCAGTTCCGCTTTCGACGCGATCGTTCTCGACCTGATGCTACCAGATGGATCGGGGCTGGACGTTCTCGGCGAGATCCGTGGGCGTCAGGTCGCAACGCCGGTGCTGCTGCTGACTGCGCGTGACAGCGTGCCCGACCGCATCGCCGGGCTGGATGCCGGCGCGGACGACTATCTCGGCAAGCCGTTTGATCTGAACGAAGTCGCTGCGAGGCTGCGCGCCCTGACGAGGCGGGGTAACGGGGGCGGGTCTGCCTGTAGGGTCTGGCGGGACCTTCGCCTGGAGCCTTCTACCATGGCAGTCTCGAAATGTGGGGAGGCAGTCCGCCTTTCGCGCCGCGAGTTCTCCATCCTGCACGCCTTGATGGATCGGCCCGGCCAGATCCTGTCAAAATCGCAGCTCGAAGAAAGGCTCTACGGCTGGCAGGAGGATGTGGAGAGTAACACGATCGAGGTTCACATCCACAATCTCAGGCAGAAGCTCGGCCCCGGTATCATCGAGACAGTGCGAGGGGTGGGTTACAAGCTCGCGGAGGATAGTGCATGAGGTCGATCCGCAGCCGGCTGTTCATGATTCTGATGATCACCACTGGCGTCATCTGGATGTCGGCGATCGTCTGGATTTATCTTAGCACGCGTCACGAGGTCGAGAGGGTTCTCGACGCGCGCCTGATCGAAGCGGCGCGCATGGTCAGCTCGCTGATCACCAGCCAGGAGATCGACCCAAAGCGAGCCGCGCAGATACCGACTGTCGAGCCGGCGCTCCACGCTTCCTACGACCGTCAGCTCTCGTGCCAGATTTGGGCGCTTGACGGAACATTGGTCGGGCGCTCCGACGCGGCGCCCGCAACACCTTTGACAGATGGCAGGGATGGATTTTCCGAGACCCTTATCGGAGGCGAAACTTGGCGCGTCTATGCGGTGGTCAACACCGATCTCGGCATGCGAGTCCTCGTCGGAGACAATATGCGCGTTCGAGATCGGCTGGTGGCCGATGTGATCCGGGGTCTGGCACTGCCTGCATTGCTGATCTTGCCGATCCTAGCCGGGCTGATTTGGCTGAGCGTCAGGAAAGGTCTCGGTCCCCTCAACAACATGGCTCACGCGCTGGAGACGCGGTCCGCCTCCGATCTAAGCGCCCTACCGGATGTCGACACGCCTTCCGAGATCAAGCCGGTCATCCGCTCGCTCAACGGTCTCTTCGGGCGGGTGCATGCGGCCCGAGAACGGGAGCGCGATTTTACAGCCTTCGCAGCGCATGAGCTGCGTACGCCGATCGCCGGATTGAAGACCCAGGCGCAGGTGGCGCTCGGGAGCGAGGATCCGGGCATTCGTTCGAACGCCCTGCGTCAGATAGTGGTCGGCGTGGACCGGACGTCTCGGCTGATGCGACAGCTTACCGACCTGACGAATGCCGAAAGGGGCGAGACCGACAGCGACAATCAACGTGTCAATTTGGGCAAATTGGCCAGCCGACTGGCAGATGATATCCGCCAGCACTACCCGGGCGCCGCGCTCATCGAGATCGACGAAAAACTACATGACATAGATCTTGATATCGATCCGTCAGTGTTCATGCTTGCGGCGCGGAATCTCATGGAAAATGCCGTTCTGCATTCCCGCGTTGAAAGCCCTGTCCATTGTGGAGTGCGGCTTGAAGGCGACGGCGTCGCACTGACGATCGATGACAGCGGACCGGGAATACCTGAAGACGAACTGCCCAAGGTTTGCGAGAGGTTCTATCGCGGTCGCAACAAGACCGCGATGGGAAGTGGCCTTGGGCTCGCGATCGCCGACCTCGCGGCGAAGCGGCTCGGCGGGAGCCTGTCCCTGAAAAACCGTCCAGAGGGAGGCTTCCGCGCGGAGCTGCATCTCAACGCCGCTCCGATTTCGACAACGCCCCACGGCGAGTTCCGCCACAACGACGGCGAGCTATCGACCCTCCCGGTTATGGCGGATGCGCAGGGGGATAGGCTCGCTCATGAGAGATAGGCTCGCGAAGCGCCACGAGGCAATCGATGTACGCCATCTCTGCTACTTCGTGGCAGCAGCCGAGCAGGGCAGCTTTAGAAAAGCCGGTGCGGCTTCAGGGGTACAGGAATCGGCGATCAGCCGATCTATACGAGACCTCGAAGATCAGGTTGGCGCCTCACTGTTCCATCGGCGTAGCAGCGGCGTCACCCTCACTTACGCTGGGCAGCGCTTTCTTCCTCAGGCGCGTCGCATTCTTCGGGATATCGGTCACAGCGTCGAGGACGTAGCGAGGATCGGGCGTGTAGAGAACGGACTGCTTAAGATCGGAATATTCTCGTCCCTAGCGTCAGGCTTTCTGGCGGATCTGCTGCTCGCTTACGACAGCGCCCATGCGAAGGTCCATATAGAGTTCATCGAAGGAAATCCTGACGAACATATCGCAGCGGTGCGTCAAATCCAGATCGACGTCGCGTTCCTGACCGGCACACGGGTCTGGCCGGGGTGTGAAACAGACCAGCTTTGGTTCGAACGGGTGTTTGTCGTGCTTCCCGAAGGGCATGCGCTTTCTGAGAAGACGGTGGTGGGCTGGAGTGACCTCACCATGGAGCAATTTATCGTCAGTGATGTCGCACCCGGCCCTGAGATTCACGACTACCTCGTAAAGCGACTTGCTGATCTGGGTCATCATCCGTACATACAGCCTCAGTCAGTCGGGAGAGATAATCTTCTCTCGCTCGTGGCTGTTGGACGTGGACTGACGGTCGTCAGTGAAGCGATGGCGGCAGCACGGCTTCCGGGGATCACCTACCGACCCATTGTCGATGAAATTCTTCCTTTCAGCGCGATTTGGTCTGCTAGGAATGATAACCCGGCATTTCGCAGCTTGCTGAGCATGGCAAGGAAGATGTCGAAATCAGCGATAGCCTACACGATGCTGGTGCTCGCTCTGCCGATTTGAACTGTTGTTCCAAATAGCGCTCGGTCATGCTTCCATATCTCAATTATCTTCTTCTAGGGCAGACGCCGCGCTTTGGCGAACCCACGATCGGTTGCGATGAACCTATCAAGCATTGGAACGATCAAGCGTACCGGATCAGCGACAGATTGGCCCGACTCCCGCGCCAGGACTTCAGCATAAGCGACTAGATCACGGTGGAGCTGTGCGGGCAGCTCCACCGTGACTTTGACGGGCTTATCGTCGGCGATCGGTCCAAGTTTCAGCTTTGCCATAGTCAGCCTCTGTAGGGTTCGAGGACGAGATCGCGCGTGACGATAACGCGAACGGGGAAGCCCGGCCGGATGGTCAACGTCGGTGCGACCTGTAATTGACGCCGGACGATCTGCTGACCGGCGTCGTTTATGGTGTCCTGTGCGCCGTCGCGGATAGCGCGGACCAGGCGGTCCTCATCGCTGACCGCCAGTTCCGTGCCGACCGCGAGCAGTGTGGAAAGACCGGCCGCCTTGGCGAGATCCCACCAGTGATAATCGACACCATCCTCGAGACCGGCATATCCCTGCGTGTCGGCGCCCGGTTGACGTTCGAGGACGATTGACCGGCCGTTCGGGAAGATCAGTCGGTTCCAGACCAACAGAACTCGCCTTTGGCCGAACTGCACATTGTTATCGTATTGACCGATGATCCTCGTCCCCTGCGGAACAAGCAGGCTGCGACCGGTCGGACTGTCGTAGATGTTTTCCGTCACCTGGGCCGTGATTTGGCCTGGAAGATCGGAGCGTATCCCGGTGATGAGCGCTGCCGGGATAACCGCGCCGGCCTGGAGCACGAACGGGGAAGCGGGAGCCATGACGCGATCCGACGAGGTTGTACGGCGGTCGACCGGCCCATTGAGGAAGGCGTTCTGTCGATCCTGGGCGGTTTGCTGGCCTGCTTGACCCGCAAGGCCGGCGAGATCGACACCGGGAATGCCGGGTGTGGCAGAACCTCCCGGCGCCGCCGGGGTCATGCCCGGCTGGGTCTGAAAGAAGACTCGCGACGTGCGCGCGGCCTCCTCTTCCGCAATGCGGCGTTGTTCGGCTTCGTCGACGGTCGGCGTCGTGATCGTCGGAGGAACGACGGGCTGGCCGCGATTCTGCGCGTCGAGAATAGGTCGTCCGAGATCGCCTGGTAAGGGCGGGCCGAGAACAGGCCCTGTGTAGTCCCGCGGCAATCCGGCGAGACCATCTGCGGTCTGGCGGTTGGCGGTCGAATAAAGCTCCTCCCCGTCGCGGCCGGCGTTCCGGGTCTGGAGTGCGTAAATCAGCGCGCCGCCTATACCGACCAAAGCGACGGCGGTGACGCTCGCAAGCACCTTGCGCGACAGCCGAGTTACGCGCGGCGGCTCCGCCCGCAGGCGCATCGGAGCCCTCGTATTGCTGTTTTCCTCGCTCATGACGCGGGCCTCCCGTCGGTACGGACAATCCTCACCGTTTGCTGCTTGTCACCGCTGCCGAGGCGCAATTCGGCCGCGCCGAACAGACGATCGACGATCAGGATGTGTCGGTGGACGCGGGTGTTGGCGATTTGGGCCTCTCCCTCCGGCCCGATCACGAAGATCGGCGGCATCTCGCCTTGGACGATGCCTCGCGGAAACTCGATGTAGACGCGCCGGCCGTCGTCATAGACGGAGACGGGCTTCCAGGGCGGGTTGCCGCCGCTCAGGCCATAGCGGTAGTTGCGGGAGGCGACGGCTGGAATGACCGGGGTCGCGGGGATGGTCTGGCCCTGTCCGCCTCTTGGCTGCGGGTATGACCACGCCACCGAAGGCATATAGGGCTTAGCGCCTGAGCGCAGTTCGATCATGTAGACGCGGCGATCGGTCGTTACGACAAGGTTCGTCGATATGTCGGCGCGGCTCGGTTTCACGAGGATGTGGACACGTCGGGTCGTGCCGCTGCCGCTCTCGGTGTCGCCGATGATCCAGCGCGCGGTATCGCCGGCCGCGATCGGGCCGGCTCCGGTCAGGCTCTCGCCCGGCTCCAGCGCGATGTTTGTGATCTGCCCTGGCGCAGCATAGACCTGATAGAGAGCGCCTTCCGACCACGGGTAGACCTGGATGGCGTTGAAATAGCCCTCCCGGCGCGGCTGCACGCGAGCGGCGGCATTGGCGTTTTCGACGCGGGCGGTGGGCGTGCCGGCGGCCGTACCCCCTTTCGCCGGTGTCCAGCCCGGAGGGATATGGATCGGGCGCGGCCGATCGTCGGTGACAGCCACGGGCACGGCCGGCAACGCTGGCACATCGCGATCGTAGCTGATCTCCGGCGGCTTCTGTGGCGTCGCGCAGCCGGCCAACGTAGTGGCGGAAAGAAGCAGAACCGGAAGCACGGATTTACGGAAAGCCGGAATGCCGGGGTTGCGGAAAGCCGATTTCATTGGCTCATCTCCCGCGACCAGTTGATGGCGTTGACATAGATTCCCAGCGGATTGACCTTTATCCGGTCGGCATCGCGCGGAGGCTGGATCACGATGGTCAGGATCGCAGTCCATCGTTCGGTTCTGGAGAGCTGGCCATTCTCGAAATGCCGCTCCGTCCAAGCGACACGGAAGCTGTCGGGCGATGCCCGAATGACGCTGGAGACCTCGACGGCGATCTGCTGCTTGCCGACTTTGGTGAACGGGTCGTTGGCGCGGGCGTAGTCATTCAGTGCCGCGGCGCCGCGATCCGTCGTCCATTCGTAAGCTCGGAGCCAGTTCTGCCGGACGATGATCGGGTCGGCCGGAATGCTCCGCGTTTGTTCGATGAAGCGCGCGAGGTGCCAGGCGACTTGCGGATCGGTCGGGCGGAAATCAGCGGTGGCGGGCGCGACCGCCTGCGCCTGGCCGAGATTGTCCACCTGAACAACCCATGGCACGACGGTTCCACGCGCCGACTGGTAGACCAGGGCGGCGCCAAATCCGGCGGAGAGGATCAGAGAGCCGAACGCCATATAGCGCCAGTTTCGGGCCTGCACGCGAGCCGAGCCGATGCGCTCGTCCCAGACTTGCGCAGCTTTTTGATAAGGCGTCTCCGGTTGGGGTGTTTTACCGTAGTGAACGGCGGGCCTTTTGAAGAGATTCATGAGCGATCACTTTCAGAGAGATTTACGGATGCGCCGGACCCGTGGCTGTCGCCGGAACGGACGGCATGCGCGGCGGCGCTGACGCCGTGGGAGGCATGGCGACCGCGCTTCATGCGCTGAGCCCATGCGGGGGGCTGGTCAGTCGTTGTGGCGGGCGCGACGGAAGAAGGCTCCGCCTCGCCGCCTACCGACCCCATCGTGGATGTGCCGCCGGTGGCATCGAAGCCGGCGCGGGCGCCGTCGGAGAAGCTGGATTTCATGCTCTCGGACGCGCGCGAAGCCGCTCGACGTAAAGGCGACGTGGCGGCCGATCCGGCAGCGCGCGCAACACCGCCGACGCCGGACGCCACACCCGAAGCGCCGGACTGTCCCATGGAGCCGAGCGTGTAAGCCGACGATGCCGCTCCGGCCGCCGCAGCTCCACCACGGGCGACCGCGGCTCCGCCGGAGAGAAGCGCTGCGCCGCCTCTCGCGGCAAGCATAGCGCCGCCCCCGGCGGCCAGCGCCGCGCCGCCCACGGCGAGACCGGTGCCGACCGCAGCGCCAGCGCCAAGCTGCGGGCCGCCGCTGACGAGACCAGACGCGATGCCGGGTCCAAAGATTCCGAGGCCGACGAGTGAGAGCGCGGCGAGCACGACCGCCATGGCGTCGTCGATGCTCGGGGTCTGGCCACCGAAGCCTTGGGTGAACTGGCTGAACAGCGTCGAACCGATGCCGACGATGACGGCGAGAACGAGGACCTTGATGCCGCTGGAGATCACGTTGCCAAGCACGCGCTCGGCCATGAACGCGGTCTTCCCGAAGAGGCCGAACGGGATCAGCACGAAGCCCGCCAACGTGCTCAATTTAAACTCGATCAGAGTCACGAACAGTTGGACGCTGAGAATAAAGAATGCGAGGATGACGAGCGCCCAGGCAAAGAGCAGGCAGGCGATCTGGATGAAATTCTCGAAGAACGCAATCCAGCCCATCAGATCGGAGATGGATTCGAGCAGCGGCCGTGCCGCGTCGAGACCGGTCTGCGCCACCTTGCCGGGGCGGAGGAGATCCTGTGCGGTGAAGCCGGTCCCGGAGGCTTTTAGACCGAGACCCGAGAAGCTGTCGAAGACGATCTTCGCGAGATTGTTCCAATTGGATATTAAGTAGGCGAACACTCCGACAAACAAAGTCTTTTTGACCAAGCGTGCGATGATGTCGTCATCGGCGCCCCAGCTCCAGAACAGAGCCGCGAGCGTTACGTCGATGACGATCAGCGTGGTCGCAACGAATGTCACCTCGCCGCTGAGCAGACCGAAGCCGCTGTCGATGTATTGGGTGAATGTCCCAAGAAAGCTGTCGATTACCCCCGAGCCACCCATGAATCACCGCCTGTCGCTTGAGGACGGCGATACCGGAGCAATCGGACGGCCGAGGAATCGATCGCGTGTCTCGGCCCAGACGCGCAGGCATTCGGCGTCACTCGCGGCCTGCTGACCAAGCTGCTGGCACCGGCGTTGGCCCTCGCGCAGCGGGTCGCGCGCGGGCTCGATGATGCGCGCCGACGGTCCCGCCGGCGCGTCGTCCTTGCGAGTCATCTCCACGACCGCCGCCGTGATGGCGACCGCGACGAATATGACAGCGCCCAGCCGGGCCAGCATCTTGCTGTCCATGACAGTGCTCCTTTCTGGCCTCAGTTGCCGTTGAACATCCGCGCGCTGCCGGGCTGATACCCGGAGCCGGGCGTCAGAAACCGGCGGCGCTGTTCGCGCCCCTGTTCGGCGGCGGCGGTGCGCTCGGCTTCGGTCAGCGCGCCCGATCGGCCGTTGGCGGCGAGCAGCGCGACCAGATCAGAAAGCTGCTGCGACTGGAGGGCGAGGAGCTGGTTGCCGGCTTGCGTCGCCTGAAGCGCGCCGGTCGCGCCCTGGCTCTGGTTCACCAGTTCGCTCATCTGCGTGCGGTTGGTGTCGATGTTGCCGACGACGCCGGCCTGTACGCGCATCGCGTCCTGCAAGCTGCCGACGGTGTTCTGCCAGCGGGTACGCGCGGCGGTGACGAGATGCTGGTCGCTCGCCGACATCGAGACACTGCCGTATTGCTGCTGGAACACCTGATCGATGTTCTGCACGTCGAAGGCGATGTTCTGCGCCTGCTTCAGGAGCTGCTGGGTCTTCTGAACGTTCTGCTGAAGCGTCTGGAGCGAGGAGAACGGCAGGTTCGCAAGGTTCTTCGCCTGGTTGATGAGCATGGTCGCCTCGTTTTGAAGCGAGGTGATCTGGTGGTTGATCTGCTCCAGAGTGCGCGCCGCCGTCAGCACATTCTGCGCGTAGTTGGTGGGGTCGTAGACGATCCTCCAGGCATATGCAGGCGAGATTGCGAGTGGCGAGACCGCGAGTGGCATGGCCAGCATGGTCGCGGCGAGAACCACGGAGGATTTGCGAAGTAGATGGATGCTCATGGCTGAAGCTCCTTTCCGGTTTTGGGGATGAGCGTTGGGAAATTCGGGAGCAGGTCGATCGCCCAACCGACCTCGCGGGCCTCGAGCCAGGCGGCGAGGAAGCCCTCGCGGCCATGGTCGGCGACAAGGTTGGCAATCAGGGTCTGATCCGACTTCGAGGATGCGGCACAGAGCGCGAGACCGAGTTCGCTCAGGCCGAGCTCGAACAGCCGGTTCCCGCGGCGAGACTGGCAGTAATAGTCCCGCTTCGGCGTCGCCCGCGCGAGGATCTCGATCTGCCGGTCGTTGAGTCCGAACCGCCGGTAGATTGTCGTGATCTGCGGTTCGATAGCGCGTTCGTTCGGCAAGAGCAGTCGCGTAGGGCAGCTCTCGATGATCGCCGGAGCAATGTCCGAATTATCGATATCGGACAGCGATTGCGTGGCAAAGATGACCGAGGCGTTCTTCTTTCTCAGTGTCTTCAGCCATTCACGGAGCTGGCCAGCAAATCCCTCGTCATCGAGGGCAAGCCAGCCCTCGTCGATGATGAGCAGCGTCGGGCGGCCGTCGAGCCTATCGCCGATACGATGGAATAGGTAAGCGAGGACAGCGGGTGCCGCGCCAGTGCCGACAAGGCCCTCGATCTCGAACGCCTGCACGTCGGCTGAGCCGAGGTGTTCGGTCTCCGCGTCAAGCAGCCGCCCATACGGGCCGCCGACGCAATAGGGACGAAGCGCCTGCTTCAGATCGTTCGACTGGAGCAGAACGTGGAGGCCCGTGATCGTCCGCTCATCCATCGGCGCGGAGGCAAGCGAGGTGAGCGCGGTCCAGATATGCTCCTTTGCTTCGGGCGTGATCGTGATGCCCTCGCGGGAGAGGATCGCGACGATCCAGTCGGCGGCCCAGGCGCGCTCGTATGTGTCGTGAATGAGGGCGAGCGGCTGAAGCGATACGGAGACGTCCGAACCTTCGGTGAGACCGCCGCCGAGATCATGCCAATCACCGCCCATGGCGAGTGCGGCTGCCCGGATCGAGCCGCCGAAATCGAAAGCAAAGACCTGGCTGCGCGCGTAGCGACGGAACTGCAAGGCCATAAGGGCAAGCAGCACGGACTTGCCCGCACCGGTCGGGCCGACGACCAGGGTATGACCGACGTCGCCCACATGCAGAGACAACCGGAACGGGGTCGAGCCTTCGGTCTTGCCATAGAGCAAGGGGGGCGCATCGAAGTGCTCGTCCCGTTCCGGCCCCGCCCACACGGCGCTCAGGGGGATCATGTGGGCAAGATTGAGTGTCGAGATCGGCGGCTGGCGGACGTTGGCGTAGGCATGGCCGGGCAAGCTGCCGAGCCATGCGTCCACGGCGTTGACGGTCTCGATCATGGCGGTGAAGTCGCGACCCTGGATAACCTTCTCGACCAGCCGCAATTTCTCGTCGGCAAGGCGTGGGTCGGCGTCCCAGACGGTGATGGTCGCGGTGACGTAGGCCAGCCCCGCCACGTCGGCGCCGAGCTCCTGAAGGGCGAGATCGGCGTCCGCCGCCTTGTTCGCCGCGTCGGTATCAACGAGCACGGACTGCTCGTTGGTCATCACCTCCTTGAGGATTGCGGCAATCGACTTTCGCTTGGCGAACCACTGCCGACGAATCTTCGTTAGGAGTTTCGTCGCGTCGGTCTTGTCGAGCAGGATCGCCCGCGTCGACCAGCGATATGGGAAGGCCAGCCGGTTGAGGTCGTCCAGCAATCCAGGCGTTGTTGCCGTCGGGAATCCGATGATGGTCAGCACGCGCAGATTCTGCTCGCCAAGGCGCGGCTCCAGCCCGCCGGTCAGCGGCTGGTCAGCCAGAAGCGCGTCGAGGTAGACCGGCGCTTCGGGGACGCGGACGCGATGGCGCTTCGTAGAGATCGTCGAATGCAGGTAGGTCAGGGTCTCGCCGTCATCGAGCCAGCGGCAGGACGGCATGAAGCCGTCGAGAAGCGCCAGCACGCGGTCGGTGCGGTCGGAAAAGGCCCGTAGGATCTCATGCGGGTCGATGCCCGAACGTTCGCGGCCTTCGTACAGCCATGCCTCGGTGCGCGCGGCTTCCTCCGCCGGCGGAAGAAACAGGAAGGTCAGGAAGTAGCTCGACACAAAATGCGCGCCCGCTTCCTCGAAATCGGCCTTTCGTTCGGCGTCGACCAGACCAGATGCCTGATCGGGAAAGCTACTGTCCGGATAGGTGCCGGCCTCGTGGCGCTGCGCCTCGACGAAGATGCTCCAGCCCAATCCAAGTCGACGGAAGGCGTTGTTGATGCGGCTGGCGACGGCGACCAACTCGGCCGCGACAGCGGAATCGAGATCGGGACCCCGAAACCGGGCAGTGCGCTGGAACGAACCGTCCTTGTTGAGCACGACGCCGGGAGCAACGAGAGCGACCCAGGGCAGATAGTCGGCGAGACGCGACGCTGATCGGCGATATTCGGCAAGGTTCATCATCGACGGCGCCTCCCTCAAACCGCAAGATGGCCAGGGATGCGAAGGTGCCTGCGGCCGACCTCCACAAAGAGCGGATCGCGGCGGGCGGCCCACACGGCAATGAAGTGGCCGATCGCCCAGATGGCGAGCCCGACCAGCCAGAGCCGCAGGCCGAGGCCGACCGCGCCGGCGAGCGTGCCGTTCATGATGGCGATCGACCGCGGGGCGCCGCCGAGCAGAATGTGCTCGGTCAGGGCGCGGTGGACGGGAACCGTGTAACCCGGCACGGCGTCCAGTTGCTCGAACGCGGCTGGCATCAGATGAGCGCCCCGCCGCCAAACGAGAAGAACGACAGGAAGAAGCTTGACGCGGCAAACGCGATGCTCAAGCCGAAGACGATCTGGATCAACCTGCGAAATCCGCCACTCGTATCGCCGAAGGCGAGCGCGAGGCCGGTGGCGATGATGATGATCACGGAGACTATTTTTGCGACCGGCCCTTCGATCGACTGGAGGATTTGTTGAAGCGGCTGCTCCCACGGCATTGACGAGCCGGAGGCGAAAGCCGGCGGCGTAGCGGCCAGCATCATGATGGTGATGAGCGCGGTCGACGCGGCAAGGCGCTTCCGGTCGCTGCGCAGGATCGTGCCGGACGGCGCGTCTGCCGGACGCCGTAGGGTCGATAGGATCGACAGCTTCAACACATTCGGAATGACAGGCGACATCATTCTGTTTCTCCATTCGGGGTGGTTGCGGGGGTGATGCAGTAGTCGCCGTCGGGGCCGAGCCCTTCGACGCGTGCGAGTTCGGCCAGCCGGCGCGACGAGCCGCGCCCAGCGAGGACGGCAACGATGTCGATGGTCTCGGCGATCAGCGCTCGGGGAACGGTGACGACGGCTTCCTGGATGAGCTGCTCGAGACGGCGCAACGCGCCGATGCCGGAGCCGGCGTGGATCGTACCGATGCCGCCGGGATGGCCAGTGCCCCAAGCCTTCAGGAGGTCGAGGGCTTCGGAACCGCGTACTTCGCCGATCGGAATACGGTCGGGCCGCAGGCGCAGCGAGGACCGGACGAGATCGGAGAGCGTCGCCACGCCGTCCTTCGTCCGCATGGCGACGAGGTTTGGCGCGGCGCATTGCAGCTCGCGCGTGTCCTCGATGATGACGACGCGATCCGCGCCCTTGGCGACTTCGGCAAGAAGCGCGTTCGTCAATGTGGTTTTGCCGGTGCTGGTGCCGCCGGCGACGAGGATATTGGCGCGGGATGCGACAGCCGTTCGCAGCATTGCGGCGTGATCGGCCGTCATGATCTCGGCCGCCACGTAGTCATCGAGTGTGAAAACGGCGACCGCGGGCTTGCGGATGGCGAAAGCGGGCGACGCGACGACGGGAGGCAGCAAGCCTTCAAATCGCTCGCCCGTTTCGGGCAGTTCGGCAGACACGCGAGGGGAGCGCGCATGCACTTCGGCGCCGACATGGTGAGCGACGAGGCGCACGATGCGTTCACCATCGGCGGCCGTCATCGTCTCGCCCGTATCGGCCAGTCCTTCGGAAAGGCGATCCACCCAGATGCGGCCGTCGGGGTTCAGCATGACCTCGACCACGGCCGGTTCTTCCAGAAACCGGGCGACGGCGGGTCCGAGCGCGGTGCGCAGCATGCGAGCGCCGCGCTGAATCGCTTCCTGTCTCTGGTAAGTGGATGCCATATCGTCCCCATTTCTCGTGGGGACGCGACAGATGCCCCCGGATCGGGGATGATTAAAAGAGCCCGAAATCGGACCGATTCAACAAGTTTCGGTCGTAGTAGTAGCGTGGCGAGCAAATACAGGGGAACGGCGGTCCCGCCCTATCCTTGAACTTGTCGGCGTCACTCCCAGATGCCGCGCGCGAGAACGTCACGGACCCGATTCGGGGACATCCTCGGAAATCTCCTGACGCAGCTTCGGCCCCTGCGCCAAGCGCCGACCCAGGGCCGTGATGAACGCCTCATAACGCTCGCTGGATTTGGCTCGCGCCGCTTGGGCCGCCGGCTCCGGCAATGCGGGCGTCGTGGTGATCCAGAACCTGATGAACACCGCCAGCGTCTCGACAGCGATGCCGACATCGCGTTCGAGGCGGGTCATGCGACGGTCAAGCTGGTCGAGGCGTTTTGAAATGATCGCCTCTCGCCGTTCGGCATCGTCCGGCGATAGAAATGACGCGATCGCGGCTTCGGCGACTATGGATTGTGACTGATCCCGACGCGCGGCGAAATCCGCGAGGGTCTTCTCGACTTCCGGGTCCAGATAGATCGTGGTCTTTTTCTTTTTTCTGCGACTGGTCATGGCGACTACAGCTCCATGCCGTCGTTGGGATCAAGCGAGACTTGGCGGGCGATGCCCTGCATCTGCCGGATCATGCGCCGGTTGCGCACGGCCTCCTCCTCGGCGTCATCCGGAAGGTCGATCTCGAATTCGTTTTCGATGGGCGCCTTCTTCTCGACCGGCTTCGCGCGGCTGAGCTCAGGTTGCAGCCGCCGTTCGGAGTCCGTCGGGTCGTCATTGTCGGATCGATCTGTTGCTTGCCCGTTCACCACGTCCGGTCGCGGCGGGACCGGCAGGCCGCTCCAGTCATCCGGGCCGGTCCGATCGGGCCGCTTCAGGTCGGCCGGGGAAAGCAGGCGCTCGCGGAAGCGGGCATCCTCATAGTAACGCGCCTTCTTCGCCTGGATCGGCGGAATACCGGCAACCATGATGATCTCGTCGGTCGGCGGAAGCTGCATGATCTCGCCGGGCGTGAGCAACTGTCGGGCGGTTTCAGAGCGGGACACCATCAGATGGCCGAGCCAGGGCGATAGGCGGTGCCCGGCATAGTTCTTCATCGCTTTCATCTCGGTGGAGGTGCCGAGGGCATCGCTCACCCTTTTCGCGGTCCTTTCGTCGTTCGTCGCAAAGCTGACGCGGACGTGGCAGTTGTCGAGGATCGAATTGTTCGGCCCGTAGGCTTTCTCGATCTGGTTCAGCGATTGCGCGATCAGGAAGGATTTCAGCCCGTACCCCGCCATGAAGGCCAGCGCGGTCTCGAAGAAATCCAGTCGTCCGAGCGCCGGAAACTCGTCCAGCATGAGCAGGAGGCGGTGCCGGCTTCCCCCGGCCTGAAGATCCTCGGTCAGGCGGCGGCCGATCTGATTGAGCAGCAGTCGGATCAGCGGCTTGGTGCGGTTGATATCAGAGGGCGGCACGACGAGGTAGAGCGTCGTCGGTCTCTCGCCGCCCACGATGTCACGGATCCGCCAATCGCATCGGCGCGTCACCTCCGCCACCACCGGGTCGCGGTACAGGCCAAGAAACGACATGGCCGTGGAAAGCACGCCCGAGCGCTCGTTGTCGGATTTGTTGAGAAGCTCGCGCGCGGCACTGGCGACGACGGGGTGCGGGCCGACCTCGCTGAGATGCGCGGTCTTCATCATGGCGCGCAACGTCGACTCCACCGGCCGTTTCGGATCGGACAGAAAGTTCGCCACGCCGGCAAGCGTCTTTTCCGGCTCGGCATAGAGGACATGCAGGATCGCGCCGACGAGAAGCGAATGGCTGGTTTTTTCCCAGTGGTTCCGTTTGTCGAGCGAGCCTTCGGGATCGACCAGGATGTCGGCGATGTTCTGGACGTCGCGCACCTCCCATTCGCCGCGGCGGACCTCGAGCAGCGGATTGTAGGCCGAGGATTTGGGGTTCGTCGGGTCGAACAGCAGCACTCGGCCATGGCGCGAACGGAAGCCCGATGTGAGCTGCCAGTTTTCGCCCTTGATATCGTGGACGATGGCCGAGCCCGGCCAGGTCAGGAGCGAGGGTACGACTAGGCCGACGCCCTTGCCCGAGCGGGTCGGCGCAAAGCACAGCACATGCTCCGGCCCGTCATGGCGCAGATATTCGCGCTCGTAGCGGCCGAGCACGACGCCGTCGGGATTGAGCAGGCCGGCAGCCTTGACCTCGGTCTTCTCGGCCCATCGCGCGGACCCATAGGTCGCAACATTCTTCGCCTCTCGCGCTCGCCAGACCGACATGCCGATGGCGACCGCGATGGCAATGAACCCGCCCGAGGCCGCAATCATCCCGCCGGTCGCGAAGATGCTGGGCGCGTAGGCGTCGTAGAAGTACCACCACCACATGATGGCCGGCGGCGGGTAAACCGGCATGCCGAACAGGTTGAACCAGGCCGGCCCGAGCTGCGCCTGAAACCCGAGGCTCCACGCGACATACTGGGTCGCGCCCCATGTGGTCGAGATGATGATGAGGAAGACGATCGTGATCTGTCCCCAAAGGATTTTGGTCGCGGACATGGCGATGCTCCTTTCCGGTCGAGGTTAGAGGCCGAGCCCACGCTTGCGGCCGAAGTCCCAATCGACGCCGCCATCGTCGCGGGAGACGCCGGAGACGTGGCGGCCGATCTGTTTTTCGAGAGAGGGCGACCAGGGCACGAGCTGAAAGCCCAGGCCGTCGTCGATCATGGCGAAGCGACCGGAGGCGAGCGCGAGGCGCTGGCGATAGACGCCGGCGACATACTCGCCGGAGCCGGCGCGGTTGAACGCCGTGCCGGTCTCGGCCGCGAGCTTCTCGCCAAGCGCGCTGACCTCGCGGTCCCGCAATGTGTTGAGCAGCCTGCGGGCGAAGACGACGCGCCTGCCCTGCCGCTCCGCCAAGCCCTCGTCGATCAGGAGCTCGGCCCGTTGCTCCAGAGCGTGCTGCACCTCGGCGCCGAAACCGCCCTCCGACAGCGCAATCGGTTCGCGCGCGACCGATTGTCGATCGAGCCAGGTAGCGCCGGCGGCGTTCACCTGAGCGTGGATATCCAGATCGGAGCGGACGGCGAGCGCGACGCGGCGTTGTCCTTCCCCATCCTCCCAGGCACGCAGCTCGACGATCGAGCCGGTCGGGCTGTCGCCGGCAGCGTCGAGATGCGGCAGCTTGATATGGTGGGTGCGGCCGTCGACGCCATCGACCACGGCATAGGCGGTGCCCTTGAGCTCGTCATCGAGGCCGCGCTCGACCAGGCGACCGACAACGGGGACGTCGAGGCTCTCGCCGGCGAGCACATAGCTTGCGGAGCCGCGCTCGATGCCGCGCTCAGTGAGCGCGCGGTGCATGCGCTTGATGATGTCGCCACGCTCGCCGAGCTCGCGCAGGACTGTCTCGGCCTCCGGCCTGATGAACCACTGCGAATGACCGACCTGGCCGGCGACGCCAAGGACTTCGAGAGTCCGGAGCCGACCGACCTTCAGGGCGTGGAATTCGTCCGGCTGTCGATCGGCATGCGGCGCAAGATCGATGATGCCGGACTTGCCCGCATCACGGACAAGCTGCCGATCGAGCTGGGTCCAGCGTTCGGCTTCGACCTGCCGCTCGAGATTGCGGGTGATGTCGAGGTCGGTGCGCTGTCCAAGCTCCTGAGTGACGAGGTCAGCCGCGCGGGCGCGCATCCCCTCCTTGATGTAGTCACGCGAGATGACGAGGTCCTGGCCGTCGTCGGTGCGGCCGCGCAGGATAATATGGACATGGGGATTGTCGGTGTTCCAGTGGTCCACGGCCACCCAGTCGAGCCTAGTGCCGAGATCCTTTTCCATCTGGCCCATTAGTTCGCGCGTGTAGGACTTGAGGTCGGCCATGTCGGGCGCGTCCTCCGGCGAGACGATGAAGCGGAAATGATGCCGGTCCGGTTCGCATCGCTCCGCGAAGGCGCCGACCTCCATGTCGTCCTTCTCAGGGCCGAACATCCGCGCCTTCTCTCCGTCCCGGGTCACCCCGTCGCGGCGCAGATAGTTGAGGTGGGCGCCGAGCGGTGCGGACCGGGCCGAATGGCGAACCACCCTGGTCTTGATGACGACGATGCGCGAGCGCCCGGTCAGCAGGCGATTGGCCTGTATGCTGGCGCGCTGGCCGCGGCCGAAGCGGGAGCGTTTGCCCGAAGAGATCTTGCCGGAACGCGAAACGCGGCCGCCAGCCTTCTGTGCGGCAGCGAGCGCCTGCGCGACGAAGGGCCGAGCTTGCTGAGCGCGGGTAGAGCGAATGCGCCCCGGACGGATGCGGAACTCGCGGTCATCGGCCATGGCGAGACCCCGCGCCGTGCGAAACAGCTAGGAAAATCAGGAAGATGGGCGCGCAGCGCACGGTGCGCGTGAGCGCCGCACGGTGCGGAACGCGCCGAAAACATGAACAAAAGCAACCGACCGACCGAAGCGCACCGTGCGCCTTTTTATCTCGCCATCGTCCGGTTGTTGCGCCTGCCCCCACTCTCCGCGCTCTCCATGACACGCCAGAGCACGATGGGATGCGATTTGCCGCGGGGCCGCTCATGGCCGGTCCCCAGCGGCATTCCGGGCGACGAACAGGCCTTCCGGCTGTGCGGCGACAAGCATCTGCGGTGTCGCCGAGACGGGTGAAAGGGCGTCGTCCGACGACCGATCCTGAGACGTGGAATTGACAGGTGAAGCACCGAAATCACGCCCGACGAAGATCGCCGCCTCGCGCCAATCGAGCGGCCGGGCGACCGCCGAACCGCTCTTCGAAGGGCGCTCGCCGCGCAGCGCGGGCGCGAGCGAAGCGACATAAGCCCGCGTTTCGGCGGGCAGCGCTCGGCCCTTCGAACGATGCTCATCGTAGCGCGCCGGGCCGGCATTGTAGGCCGCGAGCATGGCGGCGATGTCGCCGTAGCGATCCCACATCTCGCGCAGGTACGCAGTACCCGCGAGGATGTTGTCGCGCGGATCGTAAGGATTGCGGCCGAGGCCGTGGCGGATGCGAAGCTCGGCCCAGGTGTCCGGCATGACCTGCATCAGACCCATCGCACCGGCCGAGGAGACGGCCCGCACGTCGCCCGCGCTCTCGGCGCGCATGACGGCGACGATCCATGCTGACGGAATGCCGAAGCGGCGCGATGCCTCGGCGATATGCGCCGCATGCGGATGCGCGGCGACGGTGCTCGTAGGCGACACGCTTTGCGCCAGAACCGTCGGCGTTGCGGCTGGGGTGAAGAGCAGGCCGGAAAGGAGAAGGAGCGCTGAGCGCCGGACGGTGGAAAAACGTCCGGCGCAGGCGCGGTTTCGGGGCGTCGCCATTCAGTCCTCCTGCCGCCTTTTGGAGGGCTGGACGGTGGTGAGCACCCAGGCAGAACCGTCGTCACCGGCGCGGAAGAGATTTGCGCGAAACGTGCCGCCGAGTAGCGGGCTGTAGATCGTGATCGAGACGAACTCGCCGGCCCGTTCGCCCACATGTATCCAGCCCGCGCCGATATCGAGGCCGTCTTCGTCACCGAGCAGGACGCGGTATTTCGGGGCGTTCTCGGTCTCCGAGGATTCGGCAGGAACGAGGGTCATTTCCTCTTTGATGCCGAGCGTTCGGAACTCGCCTTCGAAGCCAGCTTCCGTGCGCGTGAACTGTCCGATCTGGGCCATGGTCATCGTCTCCTGTGCTGCGGTGGGATTACGAAGGACGCGCGCTCACCGCGTCGGCGCGCGCCAGACGAAGCGACCATCGCCGTCCTCGTCGGTGAAAAGCGGGGTGGCCCGGCCGATCACCGCGGAGGCGGGAAACGGGCCGAAGTAGCGGCCGTCGAGGCTGTCGGCGGCTTCGAGGTTCATGAGGAAAAGTTCGCCGCCGCCGATCACGCCGCAGCCCCGCCAGATCGGCAGGTCGCGGCCACGGCTGTCGCGGTCGCGGGCCTCGCCGAGCGGAACGTCGTCAACCGTGATGGCGCGACCGTCGCGGCAAACGCGCTGTCCCGGTAGGCCGACGACGTGCTTGAGGATCGGCACGTCGCGGCCGACATAACCGCGTTCGACCATAAAGGAGGCGAATGGCTCGGGCGGCATGACGGCGACAAGATCCGGCACCTCGATCCGCCCGGTCGGCGAGACCGTGTAGAAGCCGACCGGCGCGCTCGCCGTCGCGTTCCAGATGAGTTTCAGCGGCATCGGCGTGGCGCTAGCCGCGGCGATGCCGAGCACGGCGACGGCCGTCGCCGCGAGGTAGCCGAGCCGCGTCATCGCCCGATCTCCCGCCGCCGAAGCCAGGCTTGATGGCGCTCGGCCGTGTACGGGCGCGGCATCTCGCCGGCATTCATCCAGTGCGCGACGTGCCGCCAGTGATCGGGATCGGCGTCCGCGGGATCAATGCCGAGTGCCTCGATGCCGTCGACATGGCGAAGCACGTCCTCGACCTTCGGCCAGCTTTCGATCTTCAGCAGGATGTCGCCGCCGGGACGCACGAAGGGCAGCGTCTGGAACGGCTCACCACGGTCGACCGCGCGCACGATGTCCAGGCGCGAGATGATCGTTCCGTACTCATTCGCCGCCCAGCGGACGAGGCAGAAGATCGTGCCGGGCGCGAAGCCGACCACCCTGTGGCGGCGGTCGAGCTTCTGCTCGTAGCTTTCGCGGCCGAACCTGATCCAGTTCTCGATGCGCTTCTCGATCCAGGTGAGTTCGACGAGCGTGGTGAACGCGGCTGGACCGTCCGGCAACGGACGGCCGCCGATGCGGAGCGCCGCATTGCCGGTCATGGTGAGTCTCCTTGGGTGTCGGGGAATTCGCGCTCGAACAGCTCGCGCAGCATGTCGGCGACGGTGACGGCGCGGCTGAAGGCGGCGATCTTGATCCTGCCGCGCAGCTCAGGCGTGATGTCGATGGTGAGCCGGGCCGTGAAGGTCGCGGCTGCGCCATTGCGTGGCGGAGGCGTGTCCCCCGCTTTGATCCAACCGTCCGCATCGGCGGGGCGCTGCGCGAAGCCGCGCTTTTCGGCGGGGGCCGTCATGACGCGCCTCCGTCATGGAACGGCAGCACGGTGGCGATGCGGTCGCGGGCGCGGTCGGCCATCGTGGGGTCGATCTCGCAGCCGATATAGCGCCTGCCGGAGAGCCGGCAGGCTTCGCCGCCGGAACCCGAGCCGGCGAACCAATCGCCGACCAGGCCGCCTTCCGGGCAGCTCGTGCGGATAAGGATTTCGAGGAGCGCCGACGGCTTTTCAGTCGGGTGGATCGCGCGGCCGTGGCAGTTGCGCAGGTAGATGACCGACCGCATGAGGCGCGGCCCGCCGTCGTGGCTGACATAGTGGCCAGCATCAATCTGGCCGGTATGGGGCGGACGCTGCTTGCGTCGCACGGTCCGGGCTGTCGCGTCGGGCGTGGTCTGGACGTCGTTGTAGATGTCGCGCCAGGGCGTCTCGGCCGGATAGAACTGGACGGCCAGTTCATGCACGCGCTTGAAGCGGTCCGCATGGAAGCCGGTGCCGTTCTGCTTCTCCCAGACAATCTCCTGGGCGAGCCGCAGGCCAGCGTCGGCGAAGCGGTCGGCGGTTGCCATGAAGCTGCGCAGCGAACCGAAGACCCACATCGAGCCGGTTGGGGCAAGCGCCCCGCGCGCGAGTGCCAGCCAGCCCTCGACGCGGCGATCCCAGGCGAGCGATGTGTCCCCGTAAGGGGGATCGGCGAGGATCATGTCGAACGGGCCGCGCGCCGGCATGCGATCGCGGCAGTCTCCGGACAATATGATTTCGGGAAGAACTGTCATGGCGCGGTCTTCCCGATGCGAAGACGCTCGACCTCGGCCGCCAGCGCCGCGATCTCGCGCGCGGCGGGCGAACGCCGATCGATGTCCGAGGCGAGCCGCCCGGTCTGCGCGGCGTCAGCGAAGACGACGCGCTGGCCGATCGTTGTGGCGAGCACCGGCGGATCGTGGTCGGCCAGGGTCTCGGCGGTCTCGCGAGCGATGACAGTGCGGGCGCCGCAGCGGTTCAGCACGAAACGGGCGCCGAGTTGGGGCCGGTAGATGCGCGCCTCCGCCAGGAGCGCCAGCATCTCGGCGGAGGCCCAGCCATCGAGCGGCGACGGCTGCACCGGGATCAGCACGACGTCGGCGGCGAGCAGCGCGGAGCGCATGAGGCCGGCGACACGCGGCGGGCCATCGATGACAACGTGGTCGACGTCACGCGCGAGTTCGGGTGCTTCGCGGTGCAGTGTATCGCGTGCGAGACCGACGACGCCGAAGGCGCGCGGCAGGCCCTCGCGCGAGCGTTGCTGCGACCAGTCGAGCGCCGAGCCCTGCGGGTCGGCGTCGATCAGGGTCACGCGCTTACCGCGCATCGCCAACTCGCCGGCGAGATGGAGGGCGAGCGTCGTCTTGCCGACGCCGCCCTTCTGGTTGAGGAGAGCGACGATCATCGGCGTCCTCCCGGCGGATCGAGAGGAAGACGGGGCGTCTCGGGATCGATGGATGGAGAGGTTTCAACGCGGCGGCTTGCAGCCGTCTGTAGTGGCTCGGCCGGCGCGATTGGCGCGCTTTTCCTGGCGGTAACGCTGAGGCTTCTGGCGGCGTCGCGGATGAGGTTTTCCACATCGCGCGCGCGCTCTTCAAGGTTAGAGTCTATGTTAGACTCTAAGTTAAGGGCGCGATTTCGTGTGGAATTTCCGTGCGTTAAACCCTGTTTGGGTTCCTGATAGCACGAGCCTCGGGTTCCCGATAGCACGATAGTCCGGGTTCCCGATAGCACGAGGCCGTCCACAGCCTGTCCACAGGCGGGCAGCGGCTCGAAAGCGAGCAGTGCGCGGCCGCCAATTTCGGTTTCGAGGAACAGGGTGTAGCCGGGCAGCGGCTGGCGCCGGATGATGTCGCGCAGCTCGAAGGCGAAGCGCTTGAATGGCGACAAGCTGCCTGATTTCTGGTGAAGGTGCTGGAAGTCGAAGCGCCAGCCGGCGCGCTGGCGGCCACCGTGCTTGCGCACCAGGCGGTAAAGCCAGCGGTCGAGACCGCCCGTCAGGTCGAAATAGGTCCGGTCGATGGTCAGCACGAGCGCATCGTCGAGGACGGCCTGATAGAACCAGTCCGGCACGATCAGCTCGATGCCTTCGGGGCGGCCGTTGCGGTCGGTGCGCTCCTGCCACTCGTTGATCCACGAGAAGCGATGACGGCGGCCTTCGGCAGGCTGGCGGATCGAGGTGGAAACCGTCGTCGACTGCAGACGGTCGAGCGCGGCTTTGAGGCGCTGATAGTCGCGTGAGCTCGTGCCCCGGCCGACATAGGTGAGGATTTCATAGGGCGTGGCGGCCATCAGCCGCGAGGTACGAAGCCCATTATCGCGGGCTTCGACGATCTGGCTCGCCGCCCAGATCAGGATGTCGGCGTCCCAGATCGTGGCCATGCCGTGATCGGGGACCGCCTCCACCCGGATCGTCACGTTGCCGGCGGCGAAATCGATCGGCGCGACGCGATGGGTCTTGGAAAGGGAGAAGAAGGGATAGGCCATGAGATCCTGCGCGTCTCGTGGCGCGAAGTCGCCGGGAAGCGCCCGGAACAGATCGAGCTGCCCGCGCTCCGAAAGGGATCGACGCCGCACCGCCATGAAAGAAGCCAGCCGCGGTCAACGGGCGTAGCGGCCGACCTGCGGCGCGGACGAAATGGCGTGGCGCTTCGCCGGCAGCACAGAGCCGCGCGGATCGGAGGTCGACGTCACCGCGCCGCGAGCCGCCCAGGTTTCGAGGTCGTCGATTGCGTAGACGACGCGGCCACCGAGCTTGCGGTAGGCGGGACCGGTCCCGTAGGTCCGGTGCTTTTCGAGGGTGCGGGCCGAGAGGCTGAGAAATTCGGCCGCTTCCTTAGTGCGCAGGAAGCGCGGCGGGAGAACGACGGGTTCGTGTGGCATGGATCGGGCCTCCGTGGTGTTGGGGACGGCCGTCGCGGATCAGCGACGGGCAACGACCACGGTGGCGGAGGAGAGCCGGCGAGTTGCAGGGCGAAGTCGGGGGGTATCGAATTCGCCCACCATGCGCGGGGCGAGACCGGGCTAGGATTGGCGACGATGACGAAGGAGCTTTCGATAGCCGCCCGCGACCATGGCGCGGGCGTCCCGCAGGAGCGCCTTGATGGCGTGGCGGGCGGACGACGCCTGCCAGTCGTCGCGGCCGAGATGGTCGATGTGAAAAATGACCTCGGCGATTTCCTGCTGCGTCGCGCCGGCGCGATAGCCGTCGAAGGCGCGCAGCATCCGGCGCTGGCGGGCGCGTTGCTGACGTGTCAGTCGCGTGTCGGGCGGAATGGCGCGGCCGTGCAAGGCCGAGAGAAGTCGATAGACCGCTTCGATCCGGTCGAAGCCGTCTATGCCGAGGGGTATGGCGGCGACAGCAACCGTCTGCCCGTCATTGGCGCAGTCGATGATCTGGAGACGCTGCCCGTTTCCGAGAGCAAAGCGAAACGCTGTGTCATCTTCGCCCATCGGCGGATAGCGGCGCCATGGCTCGGGGGGAGCACCTGCGAGACTAGCGTCGAGGTCAGGCGGGGCCTCGGTCAATACGACGACGCTCGTGTCTTCCTGCGTGAGCCAGAAAACGGGAGCGTCAGGAGGCGGTGTCAGGGGGTCGACGGGGAAATCGTAACCCCCACCGCCGCCGAATTTGCTCGGTGAGCGGCGTGTGGGTTCCGCGGCCAGAGGCCGAAGCCTCGAAGTCTGCATCATAGGCGTCGTTGCGGCGGAGCCATTCCCAGGCCAGATCGGATGCGGTCAATCTATCCAGGTGCTCATACCCCGAGGAACGCCAGGTCGATGCGTCAGGTGTCATCGCTGATCCTCCCAAGTTTCTGTCTAAATCTTTGGAGGGTTCACGATTCCCGTTTGGGTTGATCTGGGGAAGTCGGTCGCACATCAATAGGTGATGCGTTTCGCGCATCACCTATTGATGTGCGACTTCTGCTGGCTTTCACGGACCAGTTCGCGATAGCCGTGCTCGGTCATCCAACGGGCGCGAGCGAGATGCGCGTCGTGGATCAAGCGGCAGCGCTTCGGATCACGATCGGGATCGAGGCCAAACAGGATGTGCACTGCCTCACGCCAGTCAGCGCCGTCGCGCTCGGCATCAAGCAATCGCATATAGAGCTTCATGTGCTCACGATCATAAGATGTGAGTGTCTCGCTGAACGGTGGTTCTTCCAGAAACGTCTGCGTTGCCTGCCCCATCGAGCTCACCTATTCACGCGCGCCATATTCGTTCACTATTTCCCACGGGAAATAGCTGCATTTTATGACAAGGCTTGGCAACCGCGCGATCAACGCTGCTGCTTGGGAGTGTCGGCCCCGTCGTTCAGGAGAAGCACCCCTTTTCCCTTGTCGGTCGAAAGGAGAACGATCCCCGCTGCCTCGAGCGCTCGTCGAACCTGGTCGCGCGTCACCTCGTGCGTCCCCAATCCGCTGTCGGATTCGAGGCGCTTGAGCGCGGTCAATGCTACCCGGGCCTCGTCAGCGAGCGTCTCCTGTGTCCAACCCAGCAACGCGCGTGCGGCCCGTGATTGTCGGGCGGTGATCATGCATGATCACCTCCCATTCGGACCTACGCGCACGCCAGAACTACGACTATTTTAGTCGCCTGCGCTCGATATTGCGACCGAAATTTACCGATAGCACAAGCTTCAAGGGAAATCCTCGGCAACTGATTCGGTCGCCACCAAAGCCGGGGGCCTTACCGGGAGAGGGAAAGGGGTTTGGGGAAAGGGAGGAGGGAACCGTCCTCTTTCCCCAAGGGAGGATGTTTGAAGGAGGGGCTTGCCCTTCCTTCATGGGGTGAGTTTGAGAGGGGCGGCTTGCCCCCCTTTCATAAGCCAGGACAGTCGGTCGAACCGGCTGCCCTGGCTCCCGGCACAGAGATAAAGGCGAGAGGCGGCCGTGGCCGCCTCTCGCCTGGACCTTAATCGGTGTCGGGACCCCAGAGCGGGTTGCTCGCGGGGTCCTCGATGTCTCCGTCGTCGGGCGCCAACTCGCGGACCACCGCCCTGATCTCGTAGTCGCCGATCTTGGTGCGGCCCTGCGCGACGAGGATGCTAACCGCAGTCTCATTCGCCTCGATCGCCCGGATCGCATCCTCCATGTCGTCATACGGCCCGAGGTTCTCGATGGCGATGACGTCTCCGTCCTCGTCGTAGCCGCCGTGAAGGTACATCGGCGCGTCATTCAATCGTTCGAGAGCCCGCTCCGCGTCGTGGATAAGGCGAAAGCCCTCCGTTCGCTGCCTCCAATATTCCGCGCTGCCGCCATCGATGGTGATGATCTTGCGATGTGTCATGGAAAATCTCCTTTTCGTCTCTGACGAAAGGTGTCCACGCTGTAGCCCAGAGGGGTCAGGGACCGCCTTAGCGGCCGCCGTGCGGCAAGCGGAGGAACCGATTTTCTGGTTCGGCCCATCGGGTCGGAGCGGAAAATTGGAGGGGCCGCGCTGTCCTTGACGCCGGATGGGCTGGCGTACACTGGGAAGTCAGAGAGAGAGAGGAGTAGCCACGGCGTCGACCAGACGCCGTGTCCGAATAGGAATGGGGATGGTTTGGAAGGGGGTGTGACACCCCCTTCCATGGGAGGATGTTTGAAGGAGGGGCTTCGCCCTTCCTTCATGGGGAGAGATTGAGAGGGGCGGCTTGCCCCCCCTTTCATAGGGCATCCGGCCGGTCGATCCGGTCGGAGACCCTGCGCTACGTCCCCCCGGCAAACACTGCGGTCGAAAAGAATGGGAAGGTGGCCGCAACCACCTTGCCGGATACCCAAGAGATTGGCGCATCGGGATCAAACGGCGTCATCGGCCGCGCTGCAGGTCGGCCGGGATCGGGCCAGTAGTAGATGACGGCGGTCGGGATGTTCAGCCCGGTTTCCTCGGCGAGCCGGTCGAGGATCGGTCGTAGGCCGCACAGTTCGTTGTCCGTGCGCGTGGCGACTCCGTCCGAAGTTCTCGTGAAGGCCGCGAGGCGGCCCGAGATCCCGCCCATGCGATCCGCGGCCGCCGTCGCCGACAAAAAAGAGGGAGCTTAAGCTCCCTCCCTCGCCCGCTCCCGGCGCTCGGCCTCCGCGCGCGCGGCTTCGAGGCGTCGCAGCGTCTCGGCGCGCTCCTCGCGGGTGAGGATGCAGTGGTCGAGCTCGGCGATTTCGGCGTAGATGTCGAGAACCTGCGTCATGTGAACCTCCTTTGTCTCGATGACGGAGGCGATTGTCCGGGCGTTGGAGGGATGGGTCAGGGATCGCGAAGCGACCGGAGAATCCGGCGTCTGGGGGAGCCGATTTTGTCGTTGCGTAGCGGCGGCAAAATTGGGGGCACCGGGCGTCCTTGACGCGGCCCGACTGCCGGTATGATCGGCTTCTCATTGAGAGAAAGACGGTTGGGCACAGCGCTGCAACCGCGTTCAGCGACAGATGCGCGACGGTGGGGAAGCCCGGCGCGGCCGCGCTCCGCCATGAGCATGAAGGAACCCGGCGGCTCGCGCCGCCGGGTCTTTGGACCTCCCGCTCAGAACGGGATGTCGTCGTCGTAGTCGGGAAGCCCGCCGTTTTCGTTTTCGGTTTGCTTCGCCCGGCTCAGGAAATCGACCGTCTCGGCGATGATCTCGCATCCGTAGCGATCGTTGCCCTCCTGGTCCTTCCACTTCGAGTAGTGGATGCGACCGCGAACCAGAACCTTCATGCCTTTCTCGCAATAGTCCTGGATCGTCTTGCCGAGGCCGTTGAAGGCGGTGATGCGGTGCCATTCGGTGTCCTGGACCCGGTAGCCCTTCTCGTCCCGGACGACCTTGCCGTCCGAATAGCGGGGGCGCGAGGTGGCCAGCGTGAAGTGGGTGATCCGGGTGCCGCCCTGGGTGGTGCGGGTTTCGGGGGCCTGACCGATGTTGCCGGCGAGAATGACGATGTTCTGCATTGTAAGTCTCCGTTGCTTCTCGGAGAGACCATCCCTCCGACGAGACCCGGCCAAGGCCGTCGGGAGACTCCTGCACTGACGCCTTCGGCGGCAGCTTGACCCCCAAGGCCCCAGGTGGAGCGGGCAGCCGCGCCTGCGCGGCAACACGGGTGGGAGCTGCGGGGGTTGCCGGAGGAAACAGAACGGACTTAGGGGATCAGTCAGTCGGAGGGATTGGTGCCTCTGAAAGCACGAACACGGGGACACACAGCAGAACCATCGTCCTTGCCGGCAACAGCGAAGAGGCAGGCCCCATGGACCTGCGCCGCCTTCGAAAGACACCCGTTCATCTCTCCTTCCGGCCACCCGCGCCCTTCCTCGGACAGGCTGGACGGAACGAGAATAAAGAGGCTACCGGGCTCGTAGACGCGGAACAGCGCCGCGTCGCCACTGTCGATGGCAGAAGGCTCGATCCACTCGACCTGCGGAAAGGTTCGTGAAGGTCTCCGCGGCCGTATCCACTTTACGAAATGAATGAGCTGGCTGGCACGGCCTGTCTACGGCCTGCAGACCTCACGCCAACGACAGACTTCCTGAGCCGGGCGAAGCAAACCGAAAGCGAAGTATGGTGTGGGCAGCAGTGTCGTGGCAGCGCGTCAGTGCGGGAAATCCAAGCCCGGCGGCGCGAGCCGCCGGCTTTCTTCGCTGAGACCGGCGGGTCGCCGCCGGCCCATCACCGAGAAAATATCGACACGCCGAGGGCGTTCAGATTGACCATGGCCGCGATGCCGATGAACAGACCGGCGCTGGCGGAAAGTAGATTGAGCATCAAGCCGGGGTCGATCGCGTTTTTCGCTACACCATGGATGAGCGCATAGCCGGCGATGACGGCCGGTACGGCGAAGACGGCGAGAGCGATCAGCCGCAGCGCCGGATTCCTGGCAAAGCCGAGAACCGCGAGTACGAGACCGATCGACAGCAATGCCGCGCTGACGGCGGCCAGCCCCGACAAGAAGATGCCGGCTCCAGCGCCCCAGGCATATTGGGCGGCCGACAGGCCAACCATGAACGGCAAAGCGTAGATCGCGAGATTGTAGGCGAAGACGCAGAAGGCGATCGTCAAGGAGATGGCGAGAAGGATGAGCGACATGGAAACCTCCACATGATCGGTTGAGGATCACGACAGGCTGCCTGTAGATACGCTCCGCCTGCGACTATGCGACTTTTCCGGTTCTGCAAGGATGTTTCATAAGAGCCATCAACCTCTCCGATAGTCAAGTATTGGCGGCTGGAATAGCCGCCAGCGGCGGCGCTTACGCGCCGCCGTCGAACTGCATGGTGGGAATGCCGAGCTTGCGGGCCTTGTCCGCGAGGTTTCCCTGAATGCCTCCGCCGCCGAAGACGAGGACGCCGACCGGCAGCACCTCCAACATCGTGTCGTTACGCTTGTATGGAGCCTGCTTCGCCGGATACTTCTCGAAGTCGGGCGTGAAGGCGATCTGCGGCACCTTGCGGTTTTCTGCCCAGCGGGCGGCTATGCGTTCCGCGCCAGTCTTCGCGCCGCCGTGAATGAGCACCATGTCGGCGTGCTTCGCACGGACCTGATCGAGCTTCGCCCAGATCAGGGTGTGGTCGTTGAAGTCGGTTCCGCCCGAGACGGCGACTTTCGGACCGGCGGGCAGCAGCACCTCTTTCTCAGCCCGGCGCTTCGCGGCAAGGTAGTCTCTGGAGTCGATCATCGCGGCGGTCAGATTGCGATGGCTGACCTTCGAGCCGGTGCGGGGCCGCCAAGCGCTGCCGGTCTGGTGCTCGAAGGCTTCAGCGGCGACGTCGCGGAAGAGTTCCATGCTGTTGCGCCGTTCGATCATGGTCTGGCCCTCTGCCGTGAGGCGTTCGAGCTCGACCGACTTCACCTCGCTGCCGTCCTGTTCTTTCTGAAGCCGGCGCTGCGCCCGCTCGTTGTCGTCCAGCTCGCGCTCCACCCGGCCCGTGGCGCGGTGGAAGAGATTGACGGTTCCCCAAAGCAGTTCTTCGAGATCGGGTTCGAGGCGGGTGTCGCCGAGTGTCGCGACGAGGGAATCGAAGATATCTGCGACGGCTGCGGCGACGGCGTTGCCCTCCGGAAGCGGCCTCGGATCGGGTTCGTCCTGATACGGCCGCCAGCCGTAGAGCTGGAGTTCATTGAGGACATGATCGGTGGGAGAAGAGGTGTGGATCGGCTCGTAGCCTGCGATTTCGTCTTCGTTCGTCATCGTGAGCGTCCTTGCTTGGAGACCGCGCCCATCGCGGCCTTCGCAGGCGTCGACGCCCACAGGCGGCCCGGACTGGCAGCCCTCGCCTCTCGCGAGGGCCTCGATGGCCAAGCCCGGCTATTTTGCTTCGCGCTGCAAAGGCGGGGCTCGCCCCGCCGGCGGAAAATAGCCGGGCGCCGCGCCATTGCCCGACCGGGCCGTTTGTGGGCCGATCGCCCTTTCAGAAGGCCGTGGGCGTGGGCTCTCCGACAGCAAAGGTCGCTTGCGGTGATGAGAGGAGACGGCAGGTGAAGACGCCTGTACCGCGCCGCGTCCCCTGCCGATCGCCTCAGCCCTCCACGAAGCGGCGGACGTCAGCGGGATGAACCTGCTCCAACAGGGTCGCCCGGAGGGCGTCGACGCCGCGCCAGCGCAGATCCTCGTTGAAGTCCTCAAGCTTCGGCGACAGTGAAATCGCCTCGATTCCGAGGCTCGTTGCTCTGGCGACCAGGCTGTCTCGCGCACCGTCCCCTGCCGGATCGCGATCCCGGAGGACATAGAGCCTGCGAAGGCTCAGTGGGAACAGGACGGCAGCGAGATGTGCGGCCGAAAGCGCCGCCATCATCGGCATGTGGGGCAAGACCTGACGGGGCGACAGCACGGTCTCGATGCCTTCGCCGGCCGCCAGCACCTCACCGGCGACGCCGAAGCGGACACCGTGCCCGAGAAGATCGCCCATCGCCCGCCGCGGTGAATCGACGGGCGCCTTGCCCGAACCGTCCGGTGAAAGCCAGGTGCGGTGCGCGCCGGTCTGCCTGCCGTCGAGATCGGTGACGGACGCGACGATCGCCGGCCAGATCTCGGTGGGCGAATGCGCGTCCGGTTTATAGTAGCACCGCCCATGGTAGCGCAGCGCGGCGACGCCGGAGAGGGACGTGATCGCCCGCCCGTTGAGGTAGATTTCCGCAAGCGTGCCGTCGATCGGCTGCGACATCGCGAAAAGCCGGCGGGAGGCTTCCGGCGATCCCGACGGCGCGGGGCTGGAGGTGCTGCCGGTCGGCGTCCCCGTCTCCTCCGGCTCGGGATGCGGGAGCGAGAGGAACCGGCGTGCTTCCTCGGCCACGTCCTTGAAGTCGACGAGGCCGAGCGCCTCGCGGATCACGTCAAGCAGATCGCCATGCTCGCCCGTCGATGCGTCGGTCCATTTTCCCGCCGCGCCCTTGCCGGTTTCCGGCCCGGTCAGGCGCACGAACATCGAGCGTCCGGGGCTGTTGCGCGCATCGCCGACCTGCCAGTAGCGTCCGGCGCGCCGGCCAGACGAAAGGTATTCGCGGCAAACCGCTTCGGCGTGATGGCCGAGACGGACCGCCAGCTCGGAGGCGTCGTGACGGGGCATCACGCCGCCTCCCTCTCGCCGATGCGCTCGACCGGCCAGCGGTCGAGCACCCTGGCGAGCACGTCCGGGCCGTTGGCGTCGGTCGGCACGAACATGCGCAGCTTCCACGAGATGATCTCGTGGAACAGGCCGTAGGCCGTCAGGCGCTCGCGCATCGTGTCGTCGAAGCCCGACAGTTCGATGCGGTTCGCGCCCATGACGCGCGCCCGGCGAAGCTGAAGCCCCTCGGTGAGGTCGAGGATGGTGCGGCCGTCCATCAAGGCCGTGAAGGCGTCGTCGGGCGTGATCGACGCGGCGCTGGTCGTGGTCGCGGTCGCCGCCCATGCTGGGGATACCTGGCGGCCGATGATGCGCTCACCCTCGTCGGTCTGGAGCCGGTAGACGCGCGTCGAGTCGTTCGGCAGCCGCTTCCAGATCGGGAGAAGCAGGCCCGTGACCATGTGGAGCGTCGCGTCGGTGAACTCCGGCACCTCCGCGATCTCGGCGCTCCAGGCCGAGGTGAAGGTCTCCCGGTCGGCTTCGACCCAATGGGTCTCGCCCATGAAGCGCACCGGGATATTGTGCGCCTCGGTCGGGCGGATCAGGCGGACGCGCCGTTCGACCTCGCCATCATCGAGCATCACGCTGCTGGCCGGGATTTGCACGGCGGCCCGGCCTGAGCGCTCATTGACGAGGAGCTTCGCACGCGGATCGCCGAGTTCGGCGAGAGCCGTGTCGAGCGTCACCGGCCGGTTGCGCCTGCGCTCGTTGATCGTCAGCAGGCTGGTTTCCGCGCCGGTGCGCGGATGGGTGTAGATCGTCTGGCGATCGACGACGACGAAGCTTTCGGCGCGCAGCGTCTCCAGCCCGGCATCATAGATGCCCGATGCGATCGCGCCCTCGATGCGGGCAGTCAGGAGCTGCTCGAAAGCCGTGAAGAGGATGCCCTGAAGCTCGATGGTGAGCGCGAGCAGCCGGTTGAGGAACGTCGTGATCGGCGGCAGCTCGTCCTTGATGCCGGTCGAGTCCATCAGCTTCAGGCCGGTGGCGGACTCGAAGCGGTCGAGCGAGCAGCCCTCGACCTTGCCGCGCACCAGCAGCATATAGAGCTGACGTAGCGCATCGCGGGCGTAGTGGCTCTCCAGATTATCCTCGGGCCGGAACAGTCCTTGGCCGCCGGTCTGGCGCTGGCCGCGCGTGATCGCGCCCAGCGTGTCGAGGCGGCGGGCGATGGTGCTGAGGAAGCGCTTCTCCGCTTTCACGTTGGTCGAGATCGGCCGGAAGAGCGGCGGCTGCGCCTGGTTGGTGCGGTGCGTGCGGCCGAGGCCCTGAATGGCGGTGTCCGCCTTCCAGCCCGCCTCGAGCAGATAGTGGACGCGCAGTCGCGTGTTCTTCGCCGCCTTCTCCGCATGGTAGCTGCGGCCGGTGCCGCCGGCATCCGAGAAGACGAGCACGCGCTTGGCGTCGTCCATGAACGCCTGCGTCTCCGCGAGATTGGCGGCCCCGGCGCGCGTTTCGACGACCAGCCGGTCGATGGTGACGCTGCCGCCGCGCTTGCGGACGATGCGCCGCGAGCGGCCCGTTACCTCGGCGACCATGTCGGCGCCGAAATGCTGGACGAGTTGGTCGAGCGCGCCGGGAACCGGCGGCAGGCTGGCGAGCTTGGCGATCAGCGCGTCGCGGCGGGCGACGGCTTCGCGGCTTTCGACCGGCTGACCGTCGCGATAGACCGGGCGCGACGACAGGTTTCCTTCCGAGTCCGTGAACGGCTCGTAGAGCTGGACCGGGAAGGAATGGGCAAGATAGTCGAGGACGTATTCGCGCGGGGTGATATCCACGCGCACATCGTTCCACTCCTCGGTCGGCAGTTCCGCCAGCCGCCGTTCCATCAGCGCCTCGCCGGTCGAGACGATCTGGATGACGGCCGAATGGCCAGCTTCCAGATCGGCGGCGATCGAGCGAAGCAGGGTCGGCGTCTTCATCGAGGTCAACAGATGGCCGAAGAAGCGCTGCTTGGCGCTCTCGAAGGCCGAGCGGGCGGCGGATTTCGCCTGCCTATTGAGCGTGCCCGACCCGCCTTCGCCGCCGCCGGTGATGTTGGCGGCCTGCATCGCGGCATCCAGATTGTTATGGATGATGGCGAAGGCCGCGGCATAGGCGTCGTAGATGCGGACCTGCTGGGGCGTCAGCTCGTGCTCGACCAGCTCGTATTCGACGCCGGCGAAGGAGAGCGAGCGGGCGGTGTAGAGACCGAGCGCGCGAAGGTCGCGGGCGAGTACCTCCATCGCCGCCACGCCGCCGGCCTCGATCGCCTCGACGAACTCGGCGCGCGTCGCGAACGGGAAATCCTCGCCTCCCCAAAGGCCGAGCCGCTGCGCATAGGCAAGATTGTGGACGGTGGTCGCGCCGGTGGCGGAGACATAGACGATCCGGGCGTTCGGCAGCGCATGCTGGAGACGCAGGCCGGCGCGGCCCTGCTGCGAAGCGGCCACATCGCCGCGTTCTCCCTTGCCGCCAGCGGCATTCTGCATCTGGTGCGCCTCGTCGAAAATGATCACTCCATCGAAGTCGGAGCCGAACCATTCGACGATTTGCCTGACCCGCGAAACCCTTTCTCCGCGGTCGTCGGAGCGCAGCGTGGCATAGGTTAGAAATAGGATGCCCTCGTTCAGCGTGATCGGCTTGCCCTGCGGGAACCGCGACAGCGGCGTGACCAGCAGGCGCTCCATGCCGAGCGCGCCCCAGTCGCGCTGCGCGTCCTCCAGGAGCTTGTCCGACTTCGAGATCCAGACCGCCTTGCGGCGTCCCTGGAGCCAGTTGTCGAGGATGATCGCAGCCGATTCACGTCCCTTGCCGACGCCGGTCCCGTCGCCGATCATGAAGCCTTGACGGAGTCGGACGGCGCCCTTGGCGTCCTCGGCCGCGACGGTCAGCTTGTCGAAGGTGTCGTCGACCGTCCACGCGCCGACGAGGAAATCGGAATGCGCCTCGCCGGCATAGATGACCGTTTCTAGCTGCGCGTCCGAAAGCAGGCTGAGCATGTTCCCCGGCAGCGTCGGGCGATAGCTCGGCCGCGGCGGGGCGACGCTCGCCATCGACGCCGACTGCACGAGCTGGGTCGGATGCGCCTGCGCCCCTGTGATCCGGATGGTCTGGAGGCTGTATTCTTCATAGATCGCGTCCGACAGACGCCCGACCTCGGCGGGCGTCCAGTCGACAGTCTCGTAGAAGAGCGGAATGCCCTCCGGTTCGGTATGCGGCACAGCCGGCGCGGCCCTGGCCGCCCGGTTGATATAGGCGCGCACGGTGCGGGGCGCGGCTGGCGCGGCAACCGGCACTGCAATAGCGGGATCGATAGGCAGGCGGGCCGGAAGATGCTCGGTCAGCCATCCGATGAGCGTGGCGACGTCCGGCGCGACGCCGGGCGCGGCCGGGAACACGTACGGATCATCGGCCGGAAGCTTGTCGATGACGGTCAGCCGCGTCGGAATGGTCGTGCCATGCTTGGCATAGACCGAACCGTCGATCGCGGCGGAGAACACGACGCGGCCGTGTTCCTGCAACCGGGCATAGGCCGAGGACCAGGCCGGAGCGTCGGGCGCGAAATTCGCCCCGGTGATCGCCACGAGCCGGCCGCCGGGCGCAAGGCGCGACAGCGCCGAGGCGACATGGCGGAATGCGGCGTCCGCCATGCGGCCCTCGACATTCGCCATGACCGAGAATGGGGGGTTCATGAGAACGACGGTCGGGTGGAGGTCCCGTTCAAGGTGATCGTCGATCTGGGCCGCGTCGAAGCGCGTGACGGCAAGGGCCGGAAAGAGGTGGGAGAGAAGATCCGCGCGAGTTTCGGCCAGCTCGTTGAGCAGCAGCGAGCCGCCGGCGATCTCGGCCAGGATGGCGAGGAGGCCGGTGCCGGCCGAAGGCTCCAGCACGCGGTCGGCCGGCGTGATGGCCGCGGCAAACGAGGCTGCCAGGCCGAGCGGGATCGGCGTCGAGAACTGCTGGAAGGTCTGCGCCTCCTCGGAGCGGCGCGTATGCGTCGGCATCAGGCCGGCGATCTTGACGAACTGCGGCAGGATCGCAGCGGGTGATCCGGCTTTGCGGAAAAGCGGCTTTCCGTATTTGCGCAGCAAGAGGACAGTCGCCGCCTCGCAGGCGTCATAGGCCGTCTTCCAGTCCCAGGCACCGGTGGTGTCGGACGCGCCGAACGCGGATTCCATTGCAGCGCGCAGTGTGGCGGCGTCGACGCGCTGGCCGCGTTCGAGATGAGGAAGGAGGAACTGTGCCGCCGCGAAGACGGCGGCGGAGATATCGGTATCGGCGGCGAGCGCGATCGGCGCGGTGGCGGATGCCGCCGCGGACACGGAGATCATGGTCATCGGAGAAGCCTCGGGAGAGCAGGGCGGGATCGAGCCCGCGCAGCGCTCTCTCTCGACCGCACCGGCTCAAACCCGTCCCGGCCTCGCTCTCCCTCTCATGCCATCAACCAGATCGCCGAACGCCGCCGATCGCGGCCCGCGGTGCTCTACCGTGACGTCGTCGCGGCGAAGCCTTTGGTTTACTATTGGAAGAAAGGATTTGAGGCGAATTCGGCCTCGCAGATCTGGAGAATATGAGAGTATTTGAAAGGAATACGCGCGTGATGAAGTCACTGCTCCCGCGAGCGCCGAGATTCTATTGGCTGGTTATCCTTGCGTTCGCCGCGTCGGTGATCATGTCCGACCTGCCGGGTTTCGGTGACGAGCATTGGTCGACCTCGGTCGCGTTCCGTGGGAGCGTCATCGCGGTTGCGGCTATTCTGGCAGTCCTGTCCGAGGTCTGGGACATCGCGCCCGCGGTCATTGTCAACGCGGAGGCCCGTTACCAGAACCGGCAGGCTTGCGAGGTCTACACGATCCCGGTCGCTTTCGAGGCAGCACGGACTTTCATGCCGGGGATATCGCGGCTGCGCGTGACGCGGACGGATGACCATCGGGCGATCCGACCGTGGACTTTGCGCTTCGAACACGCCGCAGAGGGACGAAAGGGTGAGTGGTAGCGCGGCCGATACCCGGTAAGGTAGCCATCACGAGCATGACGAGAGGCGCTCGGGTCAGGCATCGTGATCACCATCTCCGACAGCCTGATCGAGCCAGCCATCGGTATAGGTCCAGGCGACGGTCTTCCCCGTGGCAAGATCGAGCACATGTGCGCCGCCGCCGAACGCGCCGACGCGCGGCCGGTCGCAGGTATTGGCATATTGAAAGCCCCAGCGGCCGGTCAGACCGAAGTTGGTGGCGCACAACCTGACGAACTGGATCAGGCGCTCGGGGTCGCCGGTGCCGTTGTCGCGCATCCAGAGTTTGGTGCCGCCGTGCTCGGGTTGGATCGACAGGAGGAAGCCGTCGGACGGGGGCTCTTCCGAAGCGCCCTCTAGGGAAAGCTGATTGTAGAGGTCGAGCGCGCGAGCGGCGTTGTCGGGTGTGCCGACGTCGAGCAGGCAGGAGAAATGGGTGAAATAATTGGCCATGTCAGGCTCCTGAAACAGGAAAGCCCGGCGCGAAGCCGGGCGGAACGAATGAAGGGGAACGGCGGTCAGGCCGCTGGTGGGGGATGGATGCGGTCGTCGTCGATCGCGACGACCTCGGCAATGGGCTCGCGGCAATCTGCCGTGATCAGATCTTGAAGAAGGCATGGCTCAAAGCCGATCCCCCTCGCCGGGAGCGTCAGGATCGCGAGCGCCCGCGATGATCGCCTCGCCGCGCGCGACGGCCCAAATGGCGCGGCCGATCCATTCCTCCGACGATGCTCGGCCAGCCTGTACGTCCGCGAGCATCAGCTTCAGTAGGCCAAGCAAAATCTCGAAATGTCCGGCCTTGCGTTGGACCGTCTCGGCGAATTGCGAGGGAACGGGAGCAGCCTCGCCGGCATACGCAGCATCGGCACCCTGCCAGATGCCGGTGACATAGGTCTCGCCGGACGTGTCGACGTCCTCCTTGGCATCTTCCCAGCCATCGTCATCGATGGCTTTGCGGCATGCCTCTGCGATCGTCTCGGCGCTGTAGGTTCGCGAACGGTAAACCGGCAGGTGGTAGGTGGTCTCAATGGTGTAGTCGGGCATATCAGGCTCCTGAAACGACAAAGCCCGGCGCGAGGCCGGGCCGGGATGGGGAATGGGACGCCGACGGCGTCAGAGGCGGAAGTGCGCCACGAGCCGCTGGGCAGCGGCATGGTGGCGGAGCATGTCGCGGTAGAAGCGTTTGCGGGCCTCCCGCCTCGCGGGATCGCGGCGCGCCGATCGAGCGAGCCTGCGGCGCGCAGCGCGGATCACGGTCCGGTCGCTGTCCCACACCATGATGTCGAGACGCAGATAGGTCGCGTACATTGGCGCCTCCTAGACGTTGATGCGTTCGCACAGGACGTCGATCTCGGGCAGATCGAGGCCCGCATGCGCGCCGTCATTGGTGAGGATGGTCATGAAGACCGGATCGAGAGGCCCATTCACGAGAGCGAGCTGAAGGGTACGAAGGCCAGCCAGCAAGGCATCGCGTTCATGGGCCGTCACAGTGACGGTGTGAAAGGCCTCGACCGTCTCGCCGCGTTCGAGCAGGCGCACGCCGCTGTGCTCGTCGATTTCGTAGTCGTCGAACTCCTGCACATATCCGGTGGCGAGCCATTCGCCATCGTAGTGGACGCTCTCGGCAAGCTTCTGCGCCTCTTCGGGCGTATCGGCCTCGACGACGGTTTCGTAGTAGACGAAGGCGTCGTGGCCTTTGCTGACGACAAATTTCGGCATGGGAATCTCCATAGGAAACGCGTCCGGCGCGCGGCCGGTCGAGCTGGTGGGAACAAGGGTGAGAGATCAGGCGGCTTGCGGCAGCCGAAGCAGCTCGGCGGCGGTCTCGCGCCAGACGGGCGCCGAGAGCCTCTCTCTCAGCTTCGACCCGTCACCCGGCCAAGGGCCTGCCCTCGCCCTCTCTTGTGGGGGCTGCCGGCGCGGCGATGTTGCCGGCGCCGGAGCCGCCGACAACAAGGGAGGCCCGGTCGCTCCGCGCTCCGGGCCGTTGATGTGAGGCGCCTGCGCCTCACTGGAAGGGATCGATTTCGAGTTCGATCATGTCCTCGTCGCCGTCGAATTCCCCGGCAGGCATGGCGACGTGGGTTCCGTCCCCGGCCTGGAACACGACGATCGACACCATCAGCGTGGTGGCGAGGCTGGCGGCGAAGGCGGTGGCATCTGCATAGGACATGGGTTCCGGCTCCTGTCTTGGGAGGCGGGGGACCATCCCCCGCGCGACAGGCGCCCGAAGTGTCCGAACGGATCGGCAATCACCCTTGCGGTTCGGGCATGTCCCGATCCGCGAGGGCGGCACGCTGGCGTAAGCCGACCCCTCGTGGGTTGATTGATAAGGAGACGGCTCGGACCAAGGTCGGCGAATGGAAGCGGGGGTGGTGTTCTGCCTTCGACAGCATGCCGCTAACCCGACGCAGATGACGCGCCGCGCCAGCCTTGCCGCTACTCCGATGTCAGCCTGACGGGAGTTTCGGGCCGGGGGTGGAATCCATCTCCGTTTCCAGGCCGGCGGAGCGACGAAGGGCGTCGTCCAGCGAGGCGTACGCGTCCAGTTCGATGATGCGGGTGAAGCAGTCGGCCATGTCGGCTTCTCCGCGACGGGCGGCGGAAGCCACTCTCCCGATCCCATCCCGTCACGGCTCAGCCGGCCTTTTGCTCGCTCTCCAGCCGCCGGCGACGGCGGCGATGGCCGCATAAAAAAAGCGCCCCGCCATGCGGAGGGGCGCTTGCGTCGATCAGTCGATGGCCGCGTAGATCGCCGAGGCCTCGGAATGTCCGTCGACATAGGCATGGAGGCGATCATAACCGAGCGGCAGCAAGTCGGAATCGGTCTGGAAAGCGAGATGCGAGAAGGTGAACAGCGTGGCGATGATGCCGGCAGCCTCCGCTGAGACCTCACCCCGGAACTCGGTGATGTCGCTTTCGATCCGGAAGCGCCGATCTGAGGCCGGTGCGAGGAACAAGGGGTATCCCCGGCGCTCGTAGAAATTCCAGAAGCCGCCGCCGTAGTCGCGCGGGCTGAGCCGGTCGATGAAGGTGTAGACCGTATTTTCGGCGACGATCAGAAGCCGGATGCCGAACAAGGTCGGCAGGAACATTTCGCGACGGTCGTCCGGAACAATCGTTGCGGCATCGGGTCGGTTGGTTTCGAGTGTCATGGCCTGGTTCTCCAGAGAGGATGAGGACAGGTCCGGACGGCTCTCTCTCCATCTGTCCGGACCATCCTGGCCCGGCAGCGCTCTGCCTCTCTCAGGCCCTCCAGAGGCCACGCGCGATTTCGCGTTCGAGCATGGCGCGCGCACTTGCCATCACGTCGTCGCCTCGCGTCTCGGGATGTTCGAAGAACCGCGCTTCGGGACCGTGCTCGATCCAGTCGGCGTAGTAGCAATACGCCCGATCGCCGAGCCGGAAGGCCGCCATGTCGGCGGCCCAATGCGGCTTCGGCTCGACGACGACGGTAACGCCGTCGCGGGTTTCCTGCCATGGCAGCGAGCGTCTGGAGGGAGGGCAATGGAGATCGGCGGCGAAGATCTCTTCGACGGTGATCATGACGCTGCTCCTCCCTCCGATCTCGCGACGAAGCCGTTCGGATCGTTGGGATCGGGCGGCAGGTAGGCGTCGTAGGGGTTGCCGTCGGCCAGATGGCCGAACGGCGTCATGACGTAATCGCCGTCATCGGCGCGGCCGACCGCGCAAAGGACATAGCGACGCTCGCCGGTGACGGCGTCCAGGCACTCCATAAGTGCGAGACTGCCGTCGCCAGCGGCGCGCAGCAGCGTATTGAAATTGGCGCGGGCATGATCGGGAATGGCCATGGTGGGCTCCTGAAACGAGATGGCCCGCCGTCGGGCGACGGCGGGCCGGGTGGATGGTAAGCGGGGTGATCAGGCGGCGGCCCGGCCTTCGACGACATCCGTGCCGACCTCGTCGGCCGTGACCTCCTCGAGGCGGGCACGGCTGTATCCTTTGCTGGCCACCCAGAGTTCGGCCGCCTCGCGGTTTTCGGCGAGGTGCAGCAACTCGGTATCGTCGCCAACATCCTGCATGACGCGGAACTGGCCGATCTTCGGCCGCTCGACCACCTGGAAGGTCAGGTCGCTATCGATGCCGTAGGTCCGCATGACCGTGATGAGGATAATGCCCCCTTGGCCGAAGTCGCCCTCATGCAGGGTGAAGGACGGCGGGCTCGTGTAGGTCGGACGCTCCCGGCCCGGCGCCTTGCGCACGAGGCGGCCGACGCCGTTGCGGGATTTCCACGCGGCGAGCTTCTTCGTGAAGCGTGCGGGAGGTTTCGGCTGGCCATCGCTGTAGGCCACAAGCGAGCCGAGCGGCGCGATATCGAAAATCAGGGAAGCAGACATGAACGGGGTCTCCTGAAACGCAAAAGGCCCGGCGGGATGCCGGGCCGTGAAGAGGAAGGGGAAGAAATGCGGGGCGGCCGGAGCCGCCCCGCCGGTGCGCGCTATTCCGCGGCGACGAGAGCCACGGGATCGTCATCGGTCTCGGCGACGACCTCCTCGTCGTCCCCGGCGAGGAAGTCGGGCAGCGCCACCTCGGGCTCGGCCGCTTCGGACGCAACCTCGACCGCGGACTCCTCGGTGACGAGACGCAGCGGTTCGGGCAGCCAGGCGGTATTCGCGAGCCGCTCCTCCGCTTCGGACGCCATCCACATCTTGTCCTTCTTCTGGTGGTCGAGGAGATTGGCGGTGCTCTCGCCGACGGCCTCGGCGATCGCTTCGAGGATGCGCTGCTTGGTCACGCGACCGAAGTAGTTCGCGACGGTCGGCCGGAATCCGGCTTCCGCCATGTCGAGATCGGTCACGCGGGCCAGGCGATCGGCTTCCGCCATGCGCGCCTGGAGCTGCGTTTCGGAGATGCCGCTGGCGCTGAGGGGATTGGGCCGCTCATAGAGCGCGTTGATGCCGAGCGACATGCAATGAGCCAGCAGCGCCATGCGGTTCTCGTCGTCGAGGGCAACGAGCCAATCCCAGAGCGCATCGTCGTCGGTGGGCACCTTGGCCTTCCATGCGGCGTGCCGCTCATCCACGGCCTTCGCGTAGGGCGTGGTCTTGAGATCGGTTCCCTGACCGCTGCAATAGACCTCATGAACCGAGACCTGGACGGTCGCGCCGCGCGTGGACCGCCTGAAGGCGTCACGAACGAGCTTGTGCAGCAGCGCCGTCATGGCGACATGCGGGTTGTTGCCCACGGCGTTGCGCAGCGCGATGGTACGATGCGCCGACAGCTCGATCACCAGCTTCTCGGGGAGAGGTCTGATGACGTCCACATCCTCCTCGCGCTCGACCGGCTGGCCATTGACCGTGACGACGGTGCGCGGTCCCTCGGGCGAGAGGTCCTCATCATCCTCGCCATCGATGTCGGCGTTCGGGTCCAGCGCTTCGGTGTCGACGGTCTCGACCGGCTCGTCCTCGGGACGCACCCAGCCGCGATCGACGATAAGCTCGCCGTCCTCGTCGACGGTGATGAAGACGCCGCCGATGGCGATTTCAGCCGGATGGAAGACGGTCGGCCTGCGCTCGAAGGCTTCGAGCTGCTTTTCGATCTCGCCCAGGCGCCGGTCGATGTCCTCGGGCAGCTCCTGATCGGCCGGATACTTTGCCTCAAGGCGCTCCTGCTCCTTGCGCAGCTTCTCGCGATCGCGGCGTTCCTTCTTGGACAGCTCGGCCGGCGTGCCGACGATCCCGCGCAGGTCGTGATCGTAGCCGTAGGGAAGTTCGAGGTCGGCTTCGACCCACTTCCAGCCTTCGGCGGCCACCGCGTCGGCGGTTGCCTTCAGCTTCCCGGCGACCAGCCGGTCGAGAAGCGGCACGTCCTCGAGCCAGCCCTCCTCGTCATCGTCGAAGAGGTATGGACTTGCCCTGATTTAATGGAGAGGTTCTGTCACTAGTTTACGTTTTATCATCTCGAACTGGATCGGTGATTTATACCCGAGTGCAGAATGTCTGCGCACAGGATTATAGAAGCCGTCAATGTATTCGCCAATGGCTTTGATTGCATCCTTACGTGTGTAGAACACAGTTCGCCATATCAGTTCTGACTTGAACGTTTTGAAGACGGTTTCCACCATCGAATTATCGTAACAATTTCCTTTGCCGCTCATGGATGGAAGCATGCTGTGCGCTTTGAGGATTTTACGATACTCATAACTGGCATATTGGCTTCCCCTGTCCGAATGCTGGATCAAACCCGGCTTTGGTTGCCGGATTGCAATGGCCTTCTTCAAAGCACAGATAGCAAGGTCCTTTTTCATTCGGTCACGCGCTTCCCAGCCAATGATGCGACGAGAATAAAGATCGACAACGATTGCCAGATACAGCCATCCTTCTGCGGTCCATATGTAACTGATATCGACACCCCATTTCTGATCTGGTCCGTCACAAGTGAAGTCCTGATCCAGAAGATTGGGTGCGACAGGCTCACCATGATTGCTGTCGGTCGTGCGTTTGAAGCGCGTTTTCTGCCGGGCTTTCAAACCATTTTCACGCATCAGTCGCGCCGTGCGGTGACGACCTGCTCGAATGCATTCTTCATTCAGTTCAACATGCATTCGAGGGCTACCATAGGTTCCACGTGACAGTGCAAACTGATTACGAATGTGAGCCAGAATAATCATGTCATCAAGCTGACGACGACTGGGCAAACGATGCTTCCATGCATAATAGCCGCTGATGCTGACGCCTGCGAAAGCACATAGCCGTGATAGAGACATATGGGCCTTCTCCGTGTCGATGAACGCAAATTTCATCGACTTGTCTCCCGAGCGAAGAAGGCCGTCGCTTTTTTTAATAAATCTCGTTCTTGGCGTAGAAGCTCGTTTTCTTTACGAAGCCGGGCAAGCTCCTGGCTCATGTCCTCATGCGGACCAGAAAGCAGATCTTTCTCAGCAAAATTGCGCCGCCAACGGTCAAGCGTTGACTTACCAATCCCGAGGTCATCGGCAACCGACGAAATGCTTCGACCACTCGTCGTTAAAATCCGAACGGCTTCGCGTTTGAACTCTTCTGTAAATTCTCGCTGCTTCAATTCTAAGTCTCCTGTCAGTTTTGTCTAACAGAAGCCCTCCACTTTTGAAGGGGAAGTCCAGTAACGCGGAAGGACGGGGCCGCCCGCCGCCAGATAGGCGTCGAGGCCGATGAAGCGCGCGCGCTTGTCGGATGCGGGCACCTCGGTCTGGGTGAGCATGTCCCGGATCTGCCAAGGCTCATTGTTGTGGGACTGCCGGACGGCATCCCACACCTGCTCCTGGCGTTCATGATCCGGATGGGCGGTGAACGCCTCCAGCATCCTGAGCGTCATGCCGTTCGCAGCATAGACCTCGTGCAGCTTGGGCGAGACCTTGGCGAGCACCAGGCGCTGCTCGACATAGCGCGTCGTCGTGAAGTAGGCGCTGGCGACCTCCTCATGGGTCATTCCGCCATCCACCATCCGCTTGAACGCGCGGAACTGGTCGAGCGGGTGAAGAGCGACGCGGAAGGTGTTCTCGGCCAGCGAGTCGTCGACGGCCGAGGTCTTGGCGTTAGCCTTCTTGACGAGGCAGGGGACCAAGCCGTCCTCGGGGAAGCGGCCCTTTGCCACCAAACGGGCGATGACGCGATGGCGCCGGCCGCCGGCCGGGGTCTCGAAATCACCGGTCTCGTTGCCGTCGGCGTCGAGAATGGCGCGCACATTGATGCCGAGGATCAGGTCCTCGCGTCGCTCGACATCGAACTCAAGTTCATCGAGGCCGGCATCGGCATCGACTTCGCGAACATTGTCGCTCGACAGATGGATGCGGTTGAAGGGAATGTCGCGCGACCGCGAGAACTCGATCATCGCGAGGGCGGGCTTCTTCTTGGCAGCTCGGGCCATGGTGGGGTACTCCGTGACGGGCGCCGAGAGCCTCTCTCTCCGCTATCAACCCGTCACAAAACCCCATCCCCTCTCTCACTCTCTCGACGTCGATGCGGGCGCTTCCCTCAACGGACGGGGAACGACGGCCGCGGCTCGTTCACCCGGTATTTCCGCCGCAGCGCCTCGATCGCCGCTTCCTGCCGGACGATCCTGCGGCGAAGCCGGTCGAGATCGGGACCGGCCGCCTTGAGCAGATCGTCCAGAATGCGGCGGTATTCCGCCTCGTCCACGCCGCTCCACCGGCTCATCGCGCGACGGTAGTGCCGCGCTTTCGGCCGCCCGCGGATCGTCTCCGCGTCGGCCCGGCGGGACACCGCGTGTTCGGCCAGCGCGAGATTGCGCCGGCTTTGGGCGAGGCTGCTTCCATGCGCCGGAGAGCCGCGCGCAGCCCCTCGCGCTGCATCACGCCGCCCGCCTGTGCGGCTCGGCGTCCACCGGGTGCAGTTCGTCGTCCGGGGCGAAGGACAAGATCCAGTCGGCCGCCTTGCTCGCCTGCGAGGCCGCGCGCACGATGGCGCGGGAATCCTCGCGCATGACGTCGAGCCAGCTCCCGATATAGTCGGCGTGGCGTACGGTCGGCACGATGCCGAGCGCGGCGCAGGCGAAGGCTGAAATCTGCTCGGCTATCAGCTCTTCGAAGGCATATTTCTTCGTACCGAACGAGCCGGTCAGGTCACGGTTGAGCCGGCTATGATGGCCGCTGGCGTGACCGAGTTCGTGCAGCGCCGTACGGTGCCAGTTGATCGGCTCGAAATAGGCCTGGGGCGGCGGGACCGTCACATAGTCCTGCGACGGGACGTAAAATGCCCGATTGCCGCCGATACGGAAATCGACGCCGGTCGCCTTGATGAGCGCTTCGACCCTCGGCTCGATCAGGCCGGGCGGCGGCGGAGCAACGGTGACGATGTCATCGGGCAGTCCTTCGCATTGCGCGACGTTGAAGACCGTAAAGCGCTTCAGGAAGGGAATGGCATGTGCCTCCTCGCCGGTCTCGCGCGCCCGGCGCTTCTCGTCCTCGGGGACGAAACGGTCGGCATAGACGACAGCGGTGCCGTGCTCGCCCTTGCGCACATTGCCGCCGAGCGACAGCGCCTGTCGGAATGTGAGCCAGCCCTGTCCGGGGAAGCCATGCTGAACGACGGCGCCCCAGAGGATCAGGATGTTGATGCCACTGTAGGCGCGGCCGGTGCTGGCGTTCTTCGGCAGGCCGAGCGGTGCCTTGGTGGCCGCCGTGCCCCAGGGCTGCACCCACGGCACCCGGCCGGCCTCCAGCTCGGCAATGATCTTGCTGGTGATCTCGTCGTAGAGGTTCGCCCGGCTCGAGCCGGCGCGAACGCTGCGATCGTGTCTGGACATCGCGGTTCTCCGCGACGGGCGCCGGAAGCCTCTCTCCCAGCCCTCAACCCGTCACGGTAAACCCCGTCCGCACTTTCACTCTAGGGGGCGTTGCGGGGCAGGCTGTGCAGAAACTCAGCGAGGACTCGATGCGGCCGCGATGACGCAAACCGAATAGAGCGGGGTTCTCAGCCCCGCGACATCAGCGCTCCGGTTCCGAAGGCGTTCGAAGCGCGGATAATGTTGAATGCCAGGACCGAGAGGGCAGCTTCGGCTTTCACCCGCCGCAAACCGCGGGTCAGGAAGCGACCTCCGCCAGACATTCGCTTGATGGTGCCGAAGGGATGCTCGACCGTGCAGCGCCGGATCGTCATAAGATCAGGTTTCTCCTGAACCCGACGTTCCATCCGATCGAGCGCGCCCTGATCCACGAGCCTGTGAATGGTGCGCTGATATCCCGGCGTACACTGCTGTTTGATCTGGCAAGTCTGGCAGGCGGGCGTTCTGTAACGGATCGCCCGATTTCGGGTATGCTTGCCCTTGGGATACATGGTTTCACCAGCAGGGCAGCGGATCGTGTCGGTCTGCTCGTCATGGACGAATTGCACGGGGCGGAAGTATTGCGCGCTCATGGCCCCGCGCTTGATCGGCGCTGCCACGCGGACACCGTCCTGTTCGCAACGCGCGACTTCCTGCGCGTTCGAGTAGCCTCCGTCCGCCAGCACTTCGAGCTGGTCGACGTCGAGCACTTCTTTTGCCGCTATCGCCATTGGATGCAGCAACTGGCTGTCGTTGGCTTCGTTGGCGACATCGTTGTGAATGATCAGCCCGCTTTCGATATCGACGACACTTTGGAGATTATAGGCCGGGAACTTCGGCGCCCGACCATATCCCATTGGTCGTGCATCCGGCTCTCCGAAGACCACGACGTTGGTATCATGCTCAGCAAGTTCGGCCTGCCGCTTTTCCAAGCGCTGCTTACGGCGTTCGAGTGACGCGATCGCGCTGGCAAACGCAGCGCGATTGACCGTCTGATCGCGCGCGCCCGCCGAGTGTTGATCTGCTATGTTGAGGCGGTCGAGATAGTAGGCGATTTCTGTTTCGGTATGAGCGATGTCGCGTGCCAGACGATCCGCTCCTGCAATATTCTTCGCGCTGGCAACCGCCCGCATCTTTGTTCCGTCCAGCGCCACCTTGCCAGGAGTGACCAAGCCGTTCTCGCGACAGAAGCTGATGAATGCGGCCCCCGTGCGGACGATCGCTTCGGGGTTGTCGTGCCGGAACGCCGCAATGGTCCGATAGTCCGGGGTCATGCGCCGCATCAGCCAGATGGCCTCCAGATCGCGCTGGCAGGCGCGCTCCAATTGTCGCGATGAACGCAACTGGTTCAGGTAGCCCCAGATGTAGAGCCGCAGCATGTCGCCGGGGTGATAGCCAGGTCGTCCTGTCGGGGCAGAGACGGTGCGCTCGAAGCCGAGCGCCGTGAGATCGAGGGTTTCGACGAAGGCATCAATGACGCGGACGAGAGAGTCCTGCGACACGTAATCTTCAACACAGGCGGGCAGCAGTAACGGCTGGCTCCGGTCATATCCCTCAATAAAGCGTCCCATCGTGCCCCCGTCCCGCAAATAATTAAGTGTACCATCCGCAGGTGAATAACCCCAGTAAATGCTTGGTAATACGAGCAATATCTACTGAGCGCGCTTGGGCTTCCCGTCCTCACTGTTCGGCGGCGCTGTCCAGCTACCCGACCAGGTGGAAACTTCGGATCGTCCCTGCCTAGACTCTCGCCCATATGTCGATTAGTCTCGACATATGGAATCAGATAATGCCATCCTCGCTTTCGCCGCGCTCGCGCAACCGACCCGACTCGACGTGTTCCGTCTACTGATGGAGCATGAGCCGGACGGGTTGCCCGCAGGCGAGATCGCCCGCAGGTTAGATGTCCCCCACAATACGATGTCCACACATCTGGCGACGCTGACGCGCGCCAGCCTGATAGAGGCGGAGCGGCATAGCCGGTCGATCATTTATCGGGCAAGGCTCGACGCCGTTCGCGCGCTTGCCAGCTTTCTCGTCAAGGATTGCTGCGGCGGCCGACCCGAGATCTGCGCGCCGCTGATCGCCGATTTTTCCCCTTGCTGCTCACCGCAAACCCTCACCGCAAAGGAGGCCACTCATGACTGACCGCATCTTCAACGTCCTGTTCCTCTGCACCGGCAATTCGGCGCGCTCAATCCTCGCGGAAAGCATCCTGAACAAGGATGGCGAAGGCCGATTTCGTGCCTTCTCTGCCGGGTCGCAACCCAAGGGGGCGGTCAATCCCTTCGCGCTGAAGGTGCTGAAGAGCTTCGACTACCCCTCTGAAGGCTTCCGCTCGAAGGGTTGGGAAGAGTTTGCTGGGCCTGATGCGCCTGTTATGGATTTCGTGTTCACCGTCTGCGACAACGCCGCCGGCGAAACCTGCCCTGTCTGGCCTGGCCAGCCGATGACAGCTCATTGGGGCATCGAAGACCCTGCCGCCGTCGATGGGCCGGATATCCAGAAGGAAGCCGCCTTCGTTGCGGCCTTCCGCTACATGAAGAACCGCATCTCGGCGTTCACGTCCCTGCCGGTTGCTAGTCTCGACAAGGCGTCGCTGCGCACGAAGCTGACCGAGATCGGCCAATCAGATGGCGCGTCGTCTCCCAGAAACAGCGCGGCGTGAGGCAAGCCATGGATGCCATCATCTATCACAACCCGGATTGCGGGACTTCGCGCAACACCTTGGCGATGATCCGCAATGCGGGCGTCGAGCCGCATGTCATCGAATATCTGAAGACGCCGCCATCTCGGGATATGCTGACTCGGCTTATCGCGCGCATGGGTATATCTGCGCGAGAGCTGCTCCGTGAGAAAGGCACGCCTTATGCCGAACTTGGCCTTGGCGACCCGGCTCTGAGCGAGGCGCAATTGCTCGATGCCATGATGGCGCATCCTATCCTGATCAACCGACCCATCGTCGTCAGCCCTAAGGGCGTCCGGCTCTGCCGACCGTCCGAGGACGTGCTCGACCTGCTGCCGCCGCAACGCGGCGCGTTCGTCAAGGAAGACGGCGAGCGCGTGATCGACGAACACGGCCAGCGTGTCGCAACGGCCTGAGGGAATTGCATGTCCACCTTTGAACGCTACCTGACCCTCTGGGTCGCGCTGTGCATTGTCGTCGGCATCGCGCTCGGCCATTTTCTGCCGGGCGCATTTCATGCCATCGGCGCGATGGAAATTGCCAAGGTCAACCTGCCGGTGGCGGTACTGATCTGGCTGATGGTCATCCCTATGCTTCTCAAGATCGACTTCGCTGCGCTTGGTGAGGTCGGCCGCCACTGGCGCGGCATCGGCGTAACGCTGTTCATCAACTGGGCGGTAAAACCGTTCTCGATGGCGCTACTGGGCTGGTTGTTCATCGGCTGGGTGTTCCGGCCCTATCTACCTGCTGACCAGATCGACGGTTACATTGCCGGCCTCATCATCCTTGCAGCCGCGCCATGCACGGCCATGGTGTTTGTCTGGTCGAACCTGACCAAGGGTGAACCGCATTTCACATTGAGCCAGGTCGCCCTCAACGACGCGATCATGGTCGTCGCCTTTGCGCCGATTGTCGGCCTGCTGCTGGGCCTGTCAGCCATCACCGTGCCGTGGGGCACGCTGGTCCTGTCGGTCGTCCTCTATATCGTCATGCCCGTCATCATCGCGCAGATCATCCGTCGCCGGATGCTGACAAGTGGCGGGCAGGCAGCGCTTGACCGGCTGCTTGCAAAGCTCGGCCCGGCTTCTCTCGTCGCTTTGCTGGCGACGCTTGTTTTGCTGTTCGGATTTCAGGGCGAGCAGATCATCGCGCAGCCGGCCATCATCGGCCTGCTGGCAGTGCCGATCCTGATTCAGGTCTATTTCAACTCCGGCCTTGCCTATCTGCTCAACCGGCTTGCCGGCGAACAACATTGCGTTGCCGGTCCCTCGGCGCTGATCGGCGCGTCAAATTTCTTCGAACTGGCGGTTGCCGCCGCCATCAGCCTGTTCGGTTTTCACTCGGGTGCGGCGCTCGCCACCGTTGTCGGGGTGCTGATTGAAGTGCCGGTGATGCTCTCGGTCGTCTGGATCGTGAACCGCTCCAAAGGCTGGTATGAGCGTGGCGGCAAGGTGTCCGAACTCGCGAAAGAGCAGCGTTGATGCCGGACGATCTTCCCAATCTTGATGCCGGCTGCGTTGATACTCCCAGCCTTGGTCGGCTGCGCGTAACCCACCCTTCTACCCATCCGCCGCGTATCCTGCTGCTTTATGGCTCGCTCCGCGAGCGATCCTACAGCCGTTTCCTGACATTCGAGGCCGAGCGCCTGCTGAAACACTTTGGCGCGGAAACACGCATCTTCGATCCGCATGGCCTGCCATTGCCGGACGGCGCCGAGGTCAGGCATCCGAAAGTGCAGGAACTGCGAGAGCTCTCGCTCTGGTCGGAAGGCCAGGTCTGGACCAGCCCGGAGCGGCACGGCGCAATGAGCGCGGTGATGAAGGCGCAGATCGACTGGATTCCCCTTTCGGTCGGCGCGGTAAGGCCAACGCAGGGCCGGACACTCGCGGTGATGCAGGTCTCCGGCGGCTCGCAGAGCTTCAACGCCGTCAACCAGATGCGTGTGCTCGGCCGCTGGATGCGCATGGTGACGATCCCCAACCAGTCCTCCGTCGCCAAGGCCTTTCAGGAGTTCGACGATGCGGGCCGGATGAAACCGTCTTCATATTATGATCGAGTGCTCGACGTAATGGAGGAACTGATGAAGTTTACGCTTCTGACGCGCGACGTCTCACCCTACCTGACCGACCGCTATTCCGAGCGCAAGGAGAGCGGCGAGGCCCTGATGCAGCGGGTCAATCTGACGGCTGCAACCTGAGAATCTATCCCGCGCCGATCGCACGTCATCGCTCGCAAGAATGCCCCAACCAACGAGGTCCCTTGAATGGATCATAGCCGGCAACAGTCGCAAGGAAGCGTCTCCGAGGTATTCCGCGCATTCCTGAAGCTGGGGCTCACCTCCTTCGGTGGACCGATCGCACATCTGGGCTATTTCCGGGACGAGCTGGTGACGCGGCGAAAATGGCTGAGCGAAAGCGCATATACCGATTTGGTGGCACTGTGCCAGTTCCTGCCCGGTCCGGCTTCCAGCCAGGTCGGCTTTGCTCTTGGTCTGACGCGGGCGGGATGGCTCGGCGCGTTCGCAGCTTTCCTCGCCTTCACCCTGCCATCGGCCATGATCCTTCTTGCGCTTGCCATGACGGCTACGCGGCTGGAAAGCCCGTTAGCGCTTGGCGTCCTACATGGTCTCAAGATCGTCGCCGTCGCCATCGTGGCGCAAGCCGTGTGGGGCATGGCAAAAAACCTGTGCCCCGATAAGGAGCGCGCCACGATCGCGGTCGTGGCCGTGCTTCTGCTTGCCTGGGCGCCGGGAGCGATCGGGATGATGGCGGCCATACTGCTGGGCGCACTTGCCGGGCTGGCTCTTGGCAAAGGACAGGTCACGATTGGCGAGCATCTGCCTGTGCCGGTTTCACGCAAAGCCGGACTGATGGCCTTCGCGCTGTTCGTCGCCCTACTGATTGGCCTGCCGGTCCTAGCGGGGCAAGCGCAAGGATGGGCGCTGGCGGACAGCTTCTTTCGTGCCGGCTCGCTTGTCTTTGGTGGCGGACATGTCGTGTTGCCGCTGTTACAGGCTGAAACGGTCACGCCAGGATGGGTGTCCGATGATGCCTTCCTTGCGGGTTATGGCGCAGCGCAGGCGGTCCCCGGACCGCTCTTTACCTTTGCCGCCTGGCTCGGAGCGGTCATGGGACCGGCGCCGAACGGCGTGGCCGGCGCGACGATCGCTCTTGTCGCACTTTTCCTGCCGGGCTTCCTAATCCTGATCGGGGCGTTGCCCTTCTGGGATCAACTGCGCCGTAAGACGTGGGCGCAGTCGGCCATGCAGGGCGCCAATGCCGCAGTCGTCGGAATCCTCGGCGCTGCGCTTTATTCGCCTGTCTTCACCAGCGCGATCGGAGGCATGCCGGATTTCGCACTGGCCTTGATTTGTTTCGTGGCGCTGATGGCCTGGAAAGCTCCGCCATGGGTCGTCGTGTTGCTGGCGGCCGTGGGTGGAGCTGCGCTTAGCCTGTTGATGTAAGGCGGTTTCGAAAGCTATCGGGCTCACTCTGTCAAACCCGAGGTAGCACGATGCTGAATTGTGTCGCGCCACGCCAACGCTAGCCGGCGAGATCCAAGCCCAGCGACATCAGGGAGAGTTTCTGCACAGCCTGGGGGTCTCCCCGCAGAAGGGGGTGCGTCGGCAACGAAGTGCCGACCAGGGGGAAGGCTTTCCCCCCAAAAGCGTAAAGCCGTGAAAGCGCAAATACGGATGTGGCCCTCCTGTTTCCGCATCCTCGAAATCATGAGGGTTTCGCCCTATCTTGGCTTCCATGTGCAACGCCTATGAACAGCATGTGAAATGGGTCGAATACTGCAAGATGATGCAGGCGCTGGAGCTCGGGATACCGACCAGCCAGAGCGAACTTGACCTTCCCGAACAGGATGACATCCGCATCAACCAGATGGGGCCGGTGATACGGGCGACGGCGAACGACAGGCAGGTCGAGCTGGAGCCGATGAATTTCGGCCTGCCGTCGAACCGGCCCAAGGGCGGCCCGGTGTTCAACTTCCGCTCCGAGGGGCGCGATTTCTCGAACACCCATCGCTGCCTTGTGCCCGCCTCGGCTTTCTTTGAGTTCACTGGCACGAAATATCCGAAGACCAAACACCGCTTCACGCTGAACGGGGCACCCTTCATGGCGATCGCTGGCATCTGGCGCGAGACGCAAGGCAACCATCCGGCGTCATTCGCCATGCTGACGACGGATCCCGGTTCCGACGTGAAGCCGATCCATGACCGACAGATCGTCGTGCTGCGGCCGGAGGATTGGGCGGCCTGGCTGTGGCTGAGCAAGGCGGAGGCGGAGTTACTGCGCCCATTGAAGCAAGGCTCGCTTTCGGCCGAGACGGTGCGGCGGGGCGTTGACTAGCTCTGTTGTTGGCAGGACTGGTCCCCGAGACGATAGTAAGACAGGTTTCGGGCGCCCATGTCGAAAAGCGGAGATTGGACGACCCGCATACACTCGGCGGCTTTTTGGTCGAGATGACGCCTCGTTTTATTCGGTTTAGAGTAGAATCATCAAAGCTGCGGGGCTGTAGGCGGGGGCATGGCGGACATATTTGACAATGCAGTGACGTCGATCGTGCTCGGGATTGAAGACTTCCGGGAAGGAACGGACGAAAGAATGCTAAGTGCGGCGCGCAACTACTACGCGGGCCTGTTATTACTGGGCAAAGAATGCCTCATCCGGGCCGCGCCCGAAGCCGATCCGATGGAGATCATTGGCGCGAAATTCGAGCCCGTTCCCGACGGTGACGGCGGTGTCGATCACGAAGTCGTCGGCTATGCGACCGTGGATCTCGCCCAGCTCAAGAGCCGGTTCAAGAGGTTCGGATTATCATGGCCGGACGTAAACATCGAAAAGCTGCAACGGTTTCGAAACAATCTTGAACACTATCACCTGGCCGAACCCGTTGGTGCACTGAAGGAGGCGATCGCCTCCTCATTCCCTATGATTATCGACTTCCTGGAAACGCTGAAGGAAGATCCTCAAGACGTATTGGCAGATGTCTGGGACACGATCATAGAAGAGACGAATGCCTTCAACAGGATGCAGAAAAGCTGCGTCGACAGCCTCCTCCGCCTGAACTGGCCTGGTGAGGTCCAAAATCTCGATGGCATGTCGTGCCGCAACTGTGGCTCGTCGCTTATCGGCCAAACCGATCGCGACAATACCAAGACCGAAGCGGCCGACGGCAAGTGTTTTCAGTGTGGCCAGGAATACGATCAGCAGCAGCTTGCTGAAATGGTCGTGGCGGCCAGCTACGAGATTGACGCCTACTATGCCGCCAAGAACGGTGACTCGTCACCGATCGCGACCTGCCCCGAATGCAGCGCAGAAGCTTATGTTGAGAACGGAGAGGTTAGCGTTTGCTTCTCCTGTAAGGAAACGGTCGCTGGTGAATGCAGCCGCTGCAGCGCCGATATCACGGTCCACGAGTACAATCCCGACTATCCTGGTCTGTGCAGCTACTGCGCGCATACTTGGGAAAAGGTGATGCGGGAGTGACGAAAGATATCGTCATCCGGACCACCGAAGAGGCCGATGATTTAATGGCGATCGTGCGAGCCTCCGCGGCACGGGACCAGGAGTGGATTGCAGCGCAATCGGGTGATCCTCTCGCCCTTCTCCGGCGGATGAAGTTCGACCCGATCGGATTCCACCCCCTTGAAGATCGACCGCTTAATCTGATCGAGCAGATCAACCAGACATGGAGCTTCGCCGTCGCCCTCGCGGCCGCCCGCCAGTTGCTGGAATTGCATCCGGATGTGGGCGGGCTCCGGCTCGCCCCTGGGGCACATGCATCGCTTGAGCTCGACATCATGAGTCAGAAGGTTGGCTATGTCGGCGCCGAGACCTTCGCCGCTGTCAATCCGCGCAACAACGGCAAGTTGGCAGCGGATCTGGCTAAACTCGCAGGCCGTCAGGAGCGGCATCGATACGTGTTTTTCATGTCTCCTCTGTTCCCTGGCAACGAACGCCGACCACAGTTCGAACGCCATGGGGTTCAGGTCTGGTCTGTCGACTTCTGATCCGGGACGAAACTGTGCGATGATCGGAGATGGGGTTGAAAGCGGCTCGTCGGCTTCAGACCACAGAAACTTGAAAGCGGACAATCCAAAAGGGGAGCGAACTCGGCGACGAGGGCGACCCAGGCATATTACCCTCAAACTATGATTGGCGATTGGGATCGCGCTCGGTGTCTGAGAAGATAGACGCTCACGGCCGATGCCACGGTGACAACCAGCTCGGCCTCCGCGAATAGCGGCGCTCGCCCCTCTTGGATGTGGCGACCTTGTTGAGACGCGAATCCCCAAAGCCGGTGGAGCGCGCCGTCAAGCGGCGCGGGCAGCGGAAGGCGATTGATGATGCTCCCAAGCGTATCGTTGCTGCTGTCGATCTCTCGGGCCACGCATTCCAAGGCCGCCATTGCGTGTTGGATGGCTCCGGTGACGTCTGCCTCGGGACGACGGGATATGTCGCGAAGCGCCTCATGCACTTCGTTCGCTGCTGTCGGCGTGCCCGCGACGCGCATCGTCTCAACCGCATCTCGCGTCGCTAGGGCGAATGCCTCGGAGCCTCGTACGACGATGCGGCCGTCTTCGAATTGCCAGCCGATTCCGTGCTCGCGAAAAAGCCGATCCAAGCGGCGGGCGAAATCTGTTTGGAGGGTACCCGAATAGTCTTGGCGTCCGATCTGCTCATGCAGTCGTTCCGCGAGATCGTAAATCTCGTACCACGGCGCCTCGGAAACGAGGTCATCGACTTCGCGAGCGACATTCTCCGGCGACCAGTTATTGGGATCGGGCCGTTTCAGAAGCACTGCGCAAACGATCTCTCGAAGGCCTTTTGCACTCAGGCCCGCCCCGTATGCCAACTGAGTCACGCCGACGCGCAACACCTCGGGCGCATCTTCCCGAATAGTGATCTCGGCGTCAGGTGCGCGGTAACCGAAACGTTCCGAAAATGAAGAGCCGGATTCGACCATGTGCGTCCCCAATCAGTACCGGAAGCCGAGCAGACTGCCGCTTGGGTCGGTATCCGTCAGACGCAGCCGAACGAGCGCCTCATAGTCGAAGCCCGGCGAAAAGTCGCTGACCGGGACCATGTCGGTATTGAGGGTGCAGATATACTGGAAGTCGTATTTTGCGGCCATCGCCGCCGCAAGTTCGAGTGCATGAGCCCGCTGACGGGGATCGACGCCGTCAAAGATCGTGCTGTCGTGAATCAGGAAGTCGATCCCGAGACCGCGCTGCCGCGCGAATGAGATCAGCATGAGATCATAGCAGAAGATTTTCATCTTGCTGATGCCCTCGCTCGGGCTACCGGCAATCTCGACGTCGAATTTGTAGCCGGTGTCATCGATATCAATGACCAGGCGGCCGGGCGACTTGTAGAGGCTTTCTGAGAATTCCGAGAAGAGGCTGAGCGCCTGTGACCAGAGCGCACGCCGTTCTTCATAATCGAGTGTTGTCGCGCGCTTCAGCTCCACGGTCTCGACCTTGATCGTGTCCGCTTTTGTGGTCATCTGGCGAAGCTGGGTGATCCTGTTGGTCAGTTCATCGACCTTTAGCCGGGTGGCGGCATGCAGTTCCTGTAGCTGCGTCAGTTCCTCGAGCGCGCCCTGTCCGGCAAGCGCGCTAAGGTAGCCGGCGCGGCGATCCGTGAGGGTCGCGATGTTCGCCTCGCGCTCGCTCACAGCAGCCTCCAGCGCGGCAATCTCGCTGGCGATAAACTCGCGGCGGTTGGCGATGATCTGCGCATTGAACGCCCGCGCATCCTCCAGCGTCTTCTTGACGGCGCCTGGTAGGGCGACGCCCGCCTCACCATAGAGAGCTTCCAGCCGGTCTTCGGTCGGTGCGTCTTCGCTGACCAGCGAGTCACGGTAGCGGTCGAGCCGGCGCTTATCCACGATATTGGCGTTGACCAAGCCGTGGATTTCGCCGGTCAGGAAGTTCGCTTGGCCTTCGATCTCGCGATACTGCGGGAGCACGCGGAAGCTTGAAAGAGCGTCGCGCTCGCGTTCGAGCTGTGTCGACAGGCGAAGACGTTCGGCTTCGAGTTCACCGAGGGACGCCAGTTCGCCGTCGACCGCTCCGGTCTTGATCGCCTGTTTGAGCGCGTCGAGCGCGTTCTTTTGGTCCTTGAGCTGCTGCCAGGTCGCGGCCTTCTCCCAGTTCAATCCGAGAAGGAACGCATTATGGACCTGAATGTCCCAAATCTTCTGATTATCGAAATGCTTGAAGGGGATGTTGTAGGCGGCTGTCTGGTTACGGACAAAATAGGAAAGCAGTGACCGCGCCGAGGGCTTGTAACCCAACTCGGCAGACAGCTCGCTGATGCCGAAGAGAGACCAGGCGAGAACCGCTCGCCATTTCTTCGCGTCGAGACCGGGCACGCCTTCCTTGTTTGGCGCCGGCCGAACAGGCCAGTCATCGGTGGCGCCTTCGATAGCAAAGAAACCGGGCGTGTCGGTGGCTCGCGTTACCGCGACGTCGTGGCCGGACAGGGAGAGCTCCAACGTGAATGCCCAACCCTGCAAAGCCTCGATGCGGAGGCCCTTTCCGGGTGAGGTATTGCTTGCGAGGCAGAAATCGATGATTTCGATGAGCGTCGATTTGCCAAGCGCGTTCGTCGTGTCCTTGTCACCGGCCGAGGTGGATCGGTCGGCCAAGATGAGATTGACCCCAGGCTGAAGGAGCGCGGTGTGGAAGCCTTTCTGATTGGCGCGGACAGCTCGGATCATGAGGCGGTCCTGACGATGAGGCCGTCTCGAATATCGATGGCGCCGATGAGATAGAGGAGGTTGGAGGCCAGCACGAACCGCTCGAAAGTTCCGACGTTCGGCTCCGTGCGCAGACGTTCCCAAAGACCCGAAACGGTCATGGGCATGCTGAGATGGGCAAGCAGCGTCGCGCCGACACCGATCAGCGCCTCGTTCTGCGGGATATGTTTGGTCGGAAGAATCATTTCTCAAACACGTCGCAGATTTCGAAAAGATAGATCAGCACCGCGATGCCCGCGGTCTTGTCCGCCTGCCGACGCAACCCACGTTGGGCGAAGGCGCACATCAGCTCGAACAGCTCGTCGCCCTTATGGCCCTCCTTCCGACGCGCGTAATATTCTTCAAGGAAGCCGGCTTTCAGGCGCTCGGGAAAGTCCGGATCGAGCTGTGCTTCGGCCTCGACATAGTCGCCAACGGTAGCTCGCGAGGTGAGACCGGCAGCGATGATATGCCGAGATCCGTTCGACAGCGCGTTCTTCTTGATCTTCTCGTCAGGCGCGGTGAGATCGAACGATCCATTGCCCGCAGGGGCCTGGCTGGCGACCCACGACACAGCGTTCTGCAATTCGGGAAAGGCGACGTCCGCGAAAGCCGCCTCCATCGCCTGGCGAACCTGCTTTTCGTGGCTGTCCTTCAGTTGCTGCAACGTCGCGGTAGGCCAATCAGCTTCGACCTTGTCGATGATCGTATGGTGGTCGGTGCAGAGATAGATAAGATTGCGGACGTTATCGCGCTCCGCATCGGTCATGGCGGCGTCGTAGCGGGCGGCGGTCGGTTTCTCACCCCGAATATGTGCCGCCTCGCCTATATAGGTGTCGTCTCCCACCTGGGCGTCGTAGGTGAGATGTTTGCCGCATTTCGGAAAGGCGCAGACGCCGCCGCTTCGAAACGCCAGGATAATTCTCGTCGGATAATTAGCGCCCACGCCGACCGCCCATCTTCGCGCGCGTGCCAGGACGGCGGGTCGTTATCTGTGGAGGAGCGCCGGCATCGCCGAGCTGGTGAATCCGCAATGCGGGCCGCTGAGGCAGCTTGACCGTCAATTCGAGCTCGCCCCCCACAGCTTCCACATAGCTGCGGAGAGTGGAGAGATACATATCGGTTTGCCGCTCGATCTGAGAAACCGAGGGCTGCTTGATGTTGAGCGCTGATGCGATCTCAGCCTGGGCCTTACCCGCAATCTGCCGCAACTCGCGAAGGCCCTCGACTTCGTGCTTCAAATCCTGATAGCGGGCGTCGATCGCTGCCTGCTCTTCGGCAGGGAGCGCGGCAATGATGTCATTCAGGCTCCGACCCATCTCATTTGCCCTTCTTTGCGGATTTCAGGCTTTCCAGATGCTCTGAAAACCGTAGATCCGCCTTTGCGATCAGCGTTTTGTAGAAGCGCTTCTGACTGACGCCCGATTTGTCACCCGCTACAAGAACGATGGCCTTGCGCTTGGGATCGAAAGCGAAGGCCGCACGCCATTCGCCATCGCCGCCCTCGAAGCGCAGCTCCTTCATATTGGCGTGCTTCGACCCTTTGAGCGTGTCGGCGTGAGGCCGGCCAAGCTGCGGTCCGTAATCGGACAGCAGCCTGGCGGCGGCGATCAACGCGACGCGGACATCACGCTCAAAAGTCAGAACCTCAGCCTCGAAGGCGGGGTGGAATTCGACCTCCCATTCCATATAGGTTAGAACCTATATCCGGTCAATGGGAAGGATCCGGGGCGGTTCTGGCGATGCCGTCGTGGTGCGACGGCAGCTTTTAGCCCAAGCGTCCAGATCATCGACTGCGTAGCGGACCCATTTGCCGAACTTATGATAAGCGGGGCCTCCTCCGCGCGAGCGGTAGCACTCCAACGTATGTCCTTCGAGGGCGAGGTAGCGCGCCGCCGCCTCAGTATCGACGAAACGAATTGGTCCAGCCTCGTCGACGAACCTGGCGCGCTTGAGGATGTCCGGCGTCGGCCAGCGGCGATCCGGCTTTACTCTATCGGACATGGCCGGCCTCCTTCGCTTCGGTGCGCTTCGAGCCAGGCGGAACCGAGCGGTTTTCGCCGCTGCGGTGGCGATAGGGTCGATAATTGCCGAGACGGGTGCGCGAGGTATAGGCGCCATCTTCGAAGCCGAGTGGCTTCCCATCGAGGCCAACAGCAGGTTCTGCGAGTTCGACAACCGGAGCGACAGATGGCGGCTCCGGCGTCATCACCGGCTCGCGCGCGGGAGGCTGGATACCTCCAACGATGGACATACGCCGCTGCGCAACCGTTTCGGCCGCCGCCCTTACCGGATCATCCTCGGTGTGAACGTACTTCATGAACATGGTGACGGTCTTGTGCGCCGTGAGCGCCATACCGACCTTCACCGGGATACCCGAGTTGGCGATGTCGGTGGCGGAGCGATGGCGAATGCCGTGGGTGCCGATGTGCGGCAGCCCGGCGCGCTGAAGGATGCGCCGCCAGCCCTGATAGTATGTGTGCTTCGACATTGGCAGGTTCGGGTCGAAGACCGACGGGCACACGAATGGTGACTTCTCCAGCCGCGGCGCTGTCTTGAAGAGCCGAAACGCCTCCGCGCTCATCGGCTTCGACATGCCGCCCGTCTTGCTGTCGGGCCAGACCACACGGCGGTTGTCGAAATCGATCCACGCCCATTGGAGCTGAAGGATTTCCGACATGCGCGCGGCGAACTCGAACTGAAGCCGGATGGCCAGAAGGATGAAAGGATGCTCCAATCCCTCGGCGTCGGCGCGGTCGAGATATTCGAACAGCTTGCGCAGTTCGACGTCAGTGATCAGGCGGGTCTTGCCGCGTTCAGGGTATTTCGGGACGTGTCGGCAAGGATTGGAGCCATCGGGGCGCAGCCCCCAGACCTCCGCCATGTTGAACATCTTACGGACAGCCGCCAGGACCCGATTGGCGTTCGTCGGGCTCTTGCCCATCTTCTTCATGAGATGAGCGATGTCCGCACGTGTGACGTCGGGCACCTTGAGTTGGCCCAGAATCGGGATGATGTAGCGCTTGCCATAACCTCGGTTGGACTCGACCGTCGTGGGCTTGTTGCGGCTTTCGGAGTAGTCGGTGATGAAGCGATCGAACAGCTCCTTCACTGTGAGCGCCTGTCGGGCCGCCGCACGCTCCGCGCTCGGATCAACACCTCGGCGCACCTCCGCGAGCCAGTCCTGGGCGATGTTGCGCGCCTGCTCGACAGTGATCTCGCCGTAGCGACCGATCGCGGGCTTTCGGCGCTGCCCATTGTGGGCGACGTAGGCCACCATGAAAATCTTGCGCCCGGTCGGGGTGACCTTGACAAGAAAGCCGGGTATGATCGTATCCCGGAGTTCGTAATCGCGCTCCTGCGGGGTCGCGGCATCGACAGCGGTCTTCGTGAGTTTGATTTTGGGCATTCCTAACCTCCTTTGAGGTCGGATTTCAGGTGCAATATAGGTGCACCTAGAAAGCCAACCGTGGCGTATCCCCGGCTAGGTATGTGTGCTCTGAAAACCGAAAAAAGCTAGTGCTGACAATCGGTTATCGAGAAAACGGATACTGCCGGATACACAAAGGATAGGGCATATCCGATCTCTCAAAATCCGGTTCCGAGAGGAGTGTCGGTTCGATTCCGACCGCCCGCACCATCTCTCGCTTGAGCGTGCGCGAGCGCGCCTCCTGCTTTCCCAACCTTTGCCGCGCCTGTCCGCACATGCCCCGCATTGTCTCAAACGCCTGAGGACATCGCGGGCGGTCTCGATTTAGCCCTTGTGATCGTGCGCGGTCCGCTGGAGACTCCGGGCCACGGGCCAAATCGGCGCTCTGATCTGGGCTCGGCGGGAAGAAGTGCGTTGCCGTATCGTTTCATCCATGCCGCGGACATCCATCTCGATTCGCCGCTGCGTTCGCTCGCCCTGCGCGATCCCGATCTCGCGGCGCTGATTGGCACCGCGACGCGCCGCGCCTTCACCCGCATCATCGACCTCTGCCTTGAAGAGCAGGTGGACGCCCTGGTGCTCGCCGGCGATCTCTATGACGGCGATCAGACCTCCATGAAGACCGCCCGGTTCCTCGGCGGGGAGATCCAGCGGCTGATCGCGGCGGGCATCGAGGTGTTCATCGTGCGCGGCAATCACGATGCGCTGTCCAAGATCACCAAGGAGCTGGTGTTTCCGGATACGGTGAAGACCTTCACCGGCCGCGCGGAGGCTGTGGCGCCGAGGCGCGCACCCGCCGGACTCCCGGTGGTGATCCACGGCCTCAGCTTTTCTCAGCCGCATGCGCCTGAAAGCCTGCTCTCCAAATACCGGCCGCCGGTGGAGGGGGCGGTCAATATCGGCATCCTCCATACCAGCCTTGCCGGCGCACCCGGGCACGATCCTTATGCGCCCTGCAGCCTCGCCGATCTCCAGGCCAGCGGCTTTCGCTATTGGGCGCTCGGCCATGTGCACAAGCGCGCGGTGGTCGAGGGCGCCTGCGCCATCGTGATGCCGGGCATGCCGCAGGGGCGCGACATCAATGAGGCGGGGGCAAAATCGGTCACGCTGGTGACCATCGCCGACGATATGTCGATCCGTGTCGAGGCGCGCCCCACCAGCATCGCGCAATTCGCCCGCGTCGCGGTGGACGCGACGGGGATCGAGGACTGGCGCGATCTGGTCGCTGCGGTGACGCGGGCGCTGGAGCAGGAGCGGTCGGAGGTTGACGCGGAGCATCTCGTCGCCCGCGTGCGGGTGAGCGGGGCGACGCCCCTCGCCTGGCGCATGCGGCGCGATCTCGACCTGCTGAAGACCGAGGCGGATGCCCGCGCCGCCCTCATCGGCGCCTGTTGGGTCGAAAAGCTGGAAGTCGCCTGCACGCCGCCGGCGCTGGGGGCGGCTTCCACCGCCGATCCGCTGCGCGACCTGCACCGCCTGATCGAGGACGAGATCCTTGGCTCCGACGCGTTCCAGGCCAACCTCGTCGCGATCGCGGAGGAAGTGCGCGCGCAGCTGCCCGCGGAATGCCGCGATGTGTTCGGTTCGGACGAGGCCTCCTTCAAGACCGTGCTCGCCCGCCTGGCGCACGAGGGCGCGGAGGACGTGCTCGCGCGGCTTCAGGCGGCGGGCGGGGACACCTAGCCATGCGCCTCCAGCGCCTTGACCTGACGCGCTACGGCGCTTTCACCGACCGCAGCATTGATTTCGGCGCACGTCGCGAAGGGCAGGGCGACCTGCACATCATCTATGGTCCGAACGAGGCGGGAAAATCGACCACGCTCGCGGCCTTTCTCGATCTCCTGTTCGGGATCGGCGTGCAGAGCCCGTTCAACTTCCTTCATTCCTATCCCACCATGCGGATCGGTGGGCTGCTGGAGATTGGCGGCGCGACGCGGGCATTCACGCGCATCAAGCGGCCGCAGAACAGCCTGCTCGATGCCGACGACCGGCCGATCGCCGAGAGCCTCATTCGGGGCGAACTGGGCGGCATCGACCGCGATGCCTATCGCACCATGTTCTCGCTCGATGACGAGACGCTGGAAAAGGGCGGCGAAAGCATTCTCGCCAGCAAGGGCGATCTGGGCGAGCTGCTGTTCTCGGCCAGCGCGGGCCTCGCCGATCTGAGCCGCAGGCTGCTCGACCTCAAGGGCGAGGCGCATCGCTTCTATAAATACCATGCGCGCAGCGGCGACCTCTCCGATCTGAAGGCGCGCCTCGCGCAGTTGAAGCTCGAACGCGAGCAAACCGACACCTTGGCCTCGGAGCATGCGCGGCTCACGGAGGTCCGCGACCGCGCGGCCGCGCAATATGAGGCCGCGATCGCGCAGCGCACGCGCCTTCAAGGGCGGATGGAGGAAATCCAGCGTCAGCTTGCGGCCCTGCCTCGGCTTGCCGCCTGGCGCGAGTGTCGCGCCCGCCTCGCGCCGCTCGCCGGCTTGCCCGATGCGCCAAGCGCCTGGAGCGATGAGCTGCCGGAGCTGCAAAGGGAAGAGATCGAACTTGCGGTCCAGGTCCAGGGCGCCGCCGCGGCGATCGACCGGCTTACGACTGAGGCGGACGGGATCGTGGTCGACACGGGCGCCCTGGAGCTGGCGGACCGGGTGGCACGGCTGGCGGATCTGCGCGCGCGCCATGTGACGGCGGAGAAGGATATTCCCGAACGGCGCATGCAGATGCGCGAGGCCGATACGACCATCGCCCACCTCCTCGCCCGGATGGATCGGGACGGGGAGGGGGACCCGCACCGGCTGAGTCTCAAGGCCGCGACCGTCGGCCGGCTGCGCGAACTGATCGAGGCACGCTCGGGCATAGATGCCGCGATCCGGGGGGCCGCCGACGAGCTGGCCGAGGCGCAGCGCCGCCTCGCGGACGCGGAAGCGAAAGTCCAGGCGGCCGGGGCCGATCCGGGCCGCGCCGCGCAGGCCGCGTCGTCCGCCGGGCAAGAGCGGGCGATCCACGGCCTGGCGGCCACCCTCACCGCCGTGCGCGCGGGCGATCCCCGTGCGCGGCTGCGGCCGGCCGAACGTGCGTGTGGGATGGCGCAGGCGAGCCTTGCCGAACGCATGCGGGCGCTCGCGCCCTGGCAGGGCGAGCCGGACCATCTCCTCGCCATGCGCTGCCCCTCCACCGAGACGATCCAGGCTTGGAAAGCGCAGCGGAGCGAGAGCGAGCGGGCGCTGGCGCGCCATCTTGCCGACATCGAACGCCTGACCGGGGAGATCCTTCGGCTGGAGGCCGCATGCGCCGCCGTCACCGACCTCACCGGCGTGGTGACGGACCAGGAGGCCGCTGCGATCCGCAGTGCGCGCGAGCAGGCCTGGGCGGTGCATCGGCGCGATCTCGCGCCGGCCTCGGCCGATGCCTTCGAGGCTCTGCTCCGGCGCGAGGATATCCTCGCCGCGAGCCGGCTCGGCCATATGTCCGACCTCGCGAAGCTGCATCAGAGCCGGCAGGCGCTCGCCGTGACCGAGGCCGAGCTGAAACGCGCGGTCGCGCTCAAGGACGCGGCCGCCGCGCGATTGCAGGCGCAGGACGGTGCGGTTTGCGACGTGGTCCGCGCGATGGCGCCCGATCTGGCGGAAACCCTCGCCTTGCCGGATCTGGAGCCATGGCTTGCGCGGCGCGCGGCGGCGCTCGAGGCGCATGCCGCCCTGCGCGTCGCGGCGCGGGATCTTGCGGAGGTGCGCGCCGATTTCGCCGATGCGGAACACCGCCTACGCGCCGCGCTCGAAGCGGCGGGCCAGACCCCCGCGCCCGATGCTGCATTCGACACCTTGCTGGCGCAGGCGCAGGAGGCCGTGGACCACATCGCCGGCATGCGGGCGCTGCAAGAGGCCCTTGACGATCGGCGCGGCGAAATGGCGGCGCGCGCGCGGGTCGCCGCGCAGGCGGCGGAGGCGGAACGGGCTTGGACGGCCGCCTGGCGGGCCGCCTGCGAGACATGCTGGCTGGGCGAGCGCGGGGAGATGCCGGCGCTCGGATCCGTGCGCGAGATCCTCGCCGCCGTGGCAGAGCTTGAGCCGGCGCTGGAGAAGCAGGCGGGCCTGCGCGACCGGATCGCGAAGATGGAAAAGGATCAGGCGCAGTTTCGCGCGGAGGTGCGTGCCCTCGCCGAAGCCCTCTCGCTCGATGCCGGTACGATGCCGGTGCTCGACCTCGCCCAGCGGGTCGTCGACACCGTGCAGGCCGCCGCCGCCGAACGGGATCGGCGGGGGAAGCTGCGCGCGCAGCTGGAGGAGGCGCACGCGCGCCGGCGTGCGCTCGCCGAGGCCGAGGCCATCCATGCGCAGCGCAAGGCGCAGATGACCGGTGTGTTCGGCGTCGCCGCGCTTGCGGAAGTGGCCGCCGCCCTGTCCGACATCGCGCGGCGCGCCGAGCTGCGCCAGCAGGCGCAGGAGGCTGCGCGCGATGTGCGCGACGCCCTGCGCCTCGACGACATGGAACAGGCGGAGCGGGTGCTCGATGCCGCCGACCGCCCCGCCCTGGAGGCGGAACTGCTGGAGCTGAAGGCGCGCTTCGAGGACCACGACCGGCGCTGCCATGCGCTGTTCGCGGAGCGCAGTGCCGCCGTGGATCAGGTGGAGGCGATCGGCGGTGATTCCATCGTCGCCGAGATCGAGGGCCGGCGGCGCACCCTCTTGCTGGAGATCGAGGAGGGGGCGATGCGATACCTGCACCTGCGCGCGGGCACGACCGCCACCGAACTGGCGCTGCGCGCCTATCGCGAGCGCCATCGCAGCTCGATGATGGCGCGGGCCTCGGATGCATTCCGCACCATCAGCCGCGGGGCCTATGCCGGGCTTGCCACCCAGCCGGCGAAGGACGGCGAGACGCTGATCGCGCAGGCGGCGGGCGGCGGCTCCAAAGCGGCCGACACCCTCTCGAAAGGCACACGCTTCCAGCTTTATCTCGCGCTGCGGGTTGCCGGCTATCACGAGTTCGCCCGGGCGCGCAGCCCGGTGCCGTTCGTTGCCGACGACATCATGGAGACCTTCGACGACTTCCGCGCCGAGGAAGCCTTCCGCCTGTTCTCCGAGATGGCGCAGGTGGGGCAGGTGATCTATCTCACCCATCACCGGCATCTGTGCGACCTGGCCCGCAAGGTCTGCCCCGGCGTGCGCATTCACGATCTTTCGCGCACCGACGCCGGCGATGCGCGCTTGATCGCCGAAAGTCCGGCGGCCTCCTGAAGGGGCGGCCATTCCCGCCGGGTCCGGCCAGCTTCCGCCCGCTTCTGGACGGGCCTGCCTTACTCCCTCACGCAGCCTGCTTGCGACGGCACCCGCGGGCCGGCGCGCTCCGACCCTCTCGGCCCGGCCATGGGCGGCTGCCGGCGGGATCTCCCGTCTCTTTTGGCGTGGCGCGGCGAAAGGGGCTTGATCTTTTGAGGCGCATGATCATAGATAATATAGGATCTACGAAATTCGGACGCCGCCGCGCCCGGATTTTGGCGGCAGCGAAGTTCGTGATCGTGCGGGCTCCGGCGGGTCAGGTCCGATGGTCGCTCAAGAAGGAAATTTTGAGGTCATCTGCGCTTGGATCCGCGACAATTCCGGTCGTGGCTCGGAATACCAAAGATTTACCCAAGTAAATTCTCAACAATCTTCTCTCTGAAGCCCGTCATCCGCCAGCGATGAATGCAGAGAAAAGCGAAGGGGCGTCAGCCTCTTTCAGAACGCCCTTCGAACGGAGCGCGTTTGCGAAGATTGCGCCGATAAATATAAACGGGAGGAATACCATGAAAAAGACAGCGTCTTATCTAGGTTTGGCTGCGGCGTTTGCCCTGACGGCAAGTGTTTCCGCTCCGAGTGCCGCGCGCGCCGAGTGGAAGCCCGATCGCCCGGTGGAAATCGTCGTTTCGGCTGGGCCGGGCGGCGGTACCGATATTTTCGCGCGCGTGGTTCAGGCCGCTCTCACCAAGAACTCCCTACTCACCACGCCGATCCTCGTGCTGAACAAGGGCGGCGGCAGCGGTTCGGAGGCGTTCAACTACGCCAAGGACAATCCCGACAGCCCCTATAAGATCTATTTCGGAACCCAGGACGCCTACGTTCTGCCGCTCGGCACGAAGGTGAACTATAATTTCAACGACCTCACGCCGGTCGCCTCGATGGTGTTCGACGTGTTCATCCTGTGGACCAATCCCAAGGCCTCGGGGCTGAACACCGCCCAGGAGTTCATCGCCAAGGCCAAGGCCAATCCGGGTAAGGTGCGGATGGCCGGCGCCAAGGCCAAGGACGCGGACGAAACGGTGGTGACGCTCATCGAGCGCGCCACCGGCACCGATCTCGCCTATATCCCCTACAAGAGCGGCAGCGAAGCGGCGATCCAGGTTGCCGGCGGCCATATCGAAGGCAACACCAACAATCCGAGCGAGAGCCTGGAACAGTGGAAGGCCGGCAACCAGAAGCCGCTCTGCGTGTTCACCAGCGCGCGCCTGACCGACAAGACCGTGGTCGCGGATGGGATGAGCTGGGCCGATATTCCCACCTGCGTCGAGGCCGGGATCGACGTGAAGGACTTCCTCCAGCCGCGCACCGTGTGGATGGGTGCGAAGGTGCCGCCTGAAGCGCTCGCCTATTACACCGACCTCATGAAGAAGGTGACCCAGACTCCTGAGTTCAAGTCCTACGTCGAGCGCAACGTGCAAATCGACAAGATGTTGACAGGACAGGATTTCAAAAACTACCTGGATCGGGAGATCAAGAACTACGCCGAGATCTACAAGGCCAACGGCTGGCTCGTCGGCACCGGACAATAGCGACAGCAGGGGCGCGAAGCCCTCGTCCGACCGGCTTTGCGCCCCCTCCTCGTGGAGTTGCCTGACATGAAGATCTCCTGGAAAACGATGGAAATCGCGACCTCCGCAGCGACCGCCCTCATCGGCGCGGTCGTCTGCTACGGCTCGCTCGAAAACGGAATCGCCTGGAATTCCAGCGGCCCCGAGCCCGGTTATTTTCCCTTCGGCATCGGTTGCCTGATCATGGTCGGCAGCCTGGGGACCATGGTTCAGGCCCTGCTGAAGCGCTCCGCCGCGCCCGTGGTGGCAAGCGCCTCGGGCGGCGAGATCGTCGACGACGACGAGCCGTTCATGGACACGCGCCGCTTGCGGACGGTCGCGCTCTTCTTCCTGCCGATCGTCGCCATGGCGCTTATTTCCGTCTGGCTCGGCCTGTATATCGGCATGGCGCTTTACATTTTCTATGCCATGCGCTTCGCGGCAGGGTTCCGCATCAGCACAAGCCTGCTGACCGCCGCGATTGTGGTCGTGGCCAATTTCATCGTCTTTGAGAAGCTGTTCATGGTGCCGTTGCTCAAAGGGCCGATCCTCGAATACTTCGGCATTTACTGAAGAATAAAGAAAAGAGGAAACGAGCCATGGGCAATTTCGGCCAGTTGATGGACGGGTTCGCGATCGCGCTGACGTCCCAGCATATCCTCATCATGGTGTTCGGCGTGCTGCTCGGCCTGGTGGTCGGCGTCCTGCCGGGGCTCGGCGCGCCCAATGGCGTGTCGCTGCTGATGCCGCTGACCTTCACCATGGAACCCATTTCCGCGATCATCCTGCTGACCTCCATGTATTGGGGCGCGTTGTTCGGCGGTTCCACCACCTCCATCCTGTTCAATATTCCGGGCGAACCCTCCTCGGTCGCGACCACGTTCGACGGCCATCCCATGGCCAAGCAGGGGCAGGCGGTGCGCGCGCTCACGCTCGCGTTCGCCTCGGCCGGCATCGGCGCGCTGATCGGCGTCCTCGTCATCACCCTGATGTCGGGCTGGGTCGCGAATTTCGCGCTCAGGTTCGGCTCGCCGGAATATTTCGCGGTCTATTTCCTCGCCTTCGCCAGCTTCATCGGCATGGCCGGCGGGTCGCCGTTCAAGACGCTCGTGTCGATCATGCTCGGCCTGGCCGCCGGCACCGTCGGCATGGACACCATCTCGGGCGAAGGGCGGCTGACCTTTGGCATCAATGAACTGACCGGCGGCATCTCGTTCCTGATCGTGGTGATCGGCCTGTTCGGCATCGGCGAACTGCTGGTCACCATCGACGAGGGCTACAAGTTCGATGGCGTGAAGGCGAAGCTCAGCCTGCGGGAAATCTTCCGCACGCTGGCCGAAATGCCGCGCTATTGGGTCACGATCCTGCGCAGCGCGCTGATCGGCTGCTGGATGGGCATCACGCCCGGCGGGCCCACGGCGGCCTCGTTCATGAGCTATGCGCTCGGGCGGCGGTTTTCCAAGCGCGGCTGGAATTTCGGCAAGGGCGAGCCGGAGGGCATCATCTCGCCCGAAACAGCCGATCATTCGGCCGGCTCGTGCGCACTGCTGCCCATGCTGGCGCTCGGCGTTCCCGGTTCCGCGACCGCAGCTGTGATGATGGGCGGCCTGATGATCTGGGGCCTGTCCCCCGGACCCATGCTGTTCACCACTCAGCCGGATTTCGTCTGGGGCCTGATCGCCTCCATGTATGCGGGCAATCTGATCGCGGTGGTCCTGGTGTTGGCAACCGTGCCGCTGTTCGCCTTCATCCTGCGCGCGCCGTTCTCCGTTGTCGGTCCGTTGATCGCGATCATCTGCATCATCGGCGCCTACACCGTGGCCAACCATTCATTCGACATCTGGCTGGCACTCGTGTTCGGCGTGGTTGGATATGTCTTCAAGAAATTGTCCTATCCGCTCGCGCCCTTTGTTCTGGCCACGGTGCTGGGCGACAAGGCGGAGGATGCGTTCCGGCAATCCATGCTTTCGTCCGGGGGAACGCTGCGCGTCTTCTTCGAGACTCCGCTGGTCGCGACGATGATGACGATCGGAATCTTCTTTCTGCTGCTTCCGCTCATCACCCGCGTGTTCGGCGCGGTGTTCAACACGGGGGTCAAGCGCGGCGTGGCATAGGGGCTGGGCGCGCCGCGAATACTGATGTCACCGCCTGGATACAGGCGATTTGTCACCCTTTGAGACGGCCGGGTGCTGTCAAATCTTGAGAGAGAATTGCGCCATGTTCGGAGCCTTGCGTCTCCCCCAAACCATCCTCTTCGGGCGCGGTCAGCGTCACGTCATGGGCACCGCCGCCGCGCGCAGCGGCAGCCGCGCCCTGGTGTGCACCGACGCCCGCCTGGCGCAGACGGAAGAGTTTGCCAGCCTGATTGCGGATCTTCATGCCGCCGGCGTCCAGACCCGCGTGTACGACCAGACGATCGCCGATCTGCCGCTCGAATCCATCGCCGATTGCATGGCGAAGGTCGGCGATTTCGGCCCGGACCTCGTGATCGGCATCGGCGGCGGCAGTTGCATGGATCTCGCCAAGATCGTGTCGGTGCTCATCACCCACGGCGGAGAAGTGAGCAAATATTACGGCGAGTTCGCGGTTCCCGGCCCGGTGGTGCCGCTGATCGCCCTGCCGACCACCGCCGGCACCGGCTCCGAGGTGACGCCGGTCGCGGTGGTGCTCGACAAGGCACGCGGCTCCAAGATCGGCGTCGCCAGCCCCTACATCATTCCCGCGATGGCGGTGTGCGATCCGGAATTGACGCTCACCTGCCCGCCCGGGCTCACAGCCTGTTCCGGCGCGGATGCGCTGGCCCATGCGGTGGAGGCTTTCACCAGCATGGCCCGGCCGCCGGAGCCCCAGCTGACCGAAAAGCATGTGTTCATCGGCAAGAACCTCTTGTCCGATCATTTCGCCAAGCTCGCGGTGGTGAACGTGTTCCGCTATCTGGCGCGGGCCCATGCCAACGGCGCCGACATGGAGGCCCGTGAGGGCCTCATGCTCGCGTCGCTGGCGGCGGGATGCGCGTTCGGCACGGCCGGGACGGCGGCGGCGCATGCCCTGCAATATCCGGTCGGCAATCTCACCCACACGGCCCATGGTGATGGGGTCGGCGCGCTGCTGCCGTTCGTGATGCAATACAATCGCTCGGCCTGCCCCGAAGCGTTCGCGGAACTGGCCCGCACGGTCGGCCTCGGCGAAGCGGGAATGGGCACCGAGGCGCTGTCGCAGGCCTTCATCGACGCGGTCGCGGACTTGTTCGCGCGGATCGGCATTCCCCGCTCGCTCGCCGCGCTCGGGCTCGCAAGCGGCCATGAGCACGAGGTCGCCTCGGGCTCCCTCAAGGCGGAGCGGCTGGTGAAGAACAATCCGCGCCCGCTCGATCTTGCCGCAATGCTTCACATCACCGAAGCGGCCTTCAGCGGCGAGCGCGCCGCGCTGCTCCATCTCTGACACCCAGCAGGATTTATTGCCATGTCATCCAGCACCGCGAGCCTCAGCTCGATCGCATCCGAACCGGGCTATGTCGTGCCCGGCTTTGAGGGCAAGGGCGGCTTTCCCATTCCCACCGGCCTGCTGATCGGCGACGCCTGGGTCGCCGGCGCGGAAGGCGCCCAGATCGAAGTGCTCAATCCCTCGACCGGCGGCGTGCTCGCGAGCGTCGCCGACGCCACCGTCGCCGATGGCCTCTCGGCGGTCGATGCGGCGGCCGGCGCCGCGGCGGCCTGGGCGGCGACCCCGCCGCGCGCCCGCGCGGTGATCCTGCAACGCTGCTTCACGGCCATGATCGAGCAAGCCGACTGGCTGGCTCAGATCATCTCGCTCGAAAACGGCAAGGCGCTGCCCGATGCCCGTTCGGAAGTGATGTATGCGGCGGAATTCTTCCGCTGGTACGCGGAAGAAGCGGTGCGCATCAATGGCGACATCTCCATCGCCCCGGCCGGCGGCAATCGCATCCTGGTGCAATATCAGCCGATCGGCGTGTCGCTGCTGATCACGCCGTGGAATTTTCCGGCTGCCATGGCGACGCGCAAGATCGCCCCGGCCCTGGCCGCGGGCTGCACCTGCATCCTCAAGCCGGCGGAAGAAACCCCGCTCACCGCGCTGGCCGTGGGCGAAATCCTGCGCCGCGCCGGCGTGCCCGCCGGTGTGGTCAATATCGTCAACACCTCCGAGCCCGGCCCGCTGTGCAGCGCCATCCTGCGCGATCCGCGCGTGCGCAAGCTCTCGTTCACGGGCTCGACCGAAGTCGGCCGGATCCTGCTGCGTGAGGCGTCCTACAACGTCATCAATTCGTCCATGGAGCTCGGCGGCAACGCCCCGTTCCTGGTGCTCGACGATGCGGATCTGGAAGCCGCGCTCGACGGCGCCATGATCGCCAAGATGCGCAATGCCGGCGAGGCCTGCACGGCCGCCAACCGCTTCTATGTGCAGGAAGGCATTTATCCGGCGTTCGTCGACAAGCTGGTGGAGCGCATGGCGGCCCTGAAGCTCGGCGCGGGCACCGACACCACCACCCAGTGCGGCGCGATGATCAATCCGGCGGCGATCGAGAAGATCGACACGCTGGTGGGCGACGCGCTCGGCAAGGGTGCCAGCGTGCGCCTGGGTTGCGAAGCCGGCGCTGGCCCGGGCTTCTTCTATCCGCCTTCGGTGTTGGCCGACGTGCCGCTGAACGCCGCCATCCTGCGCGAGGAAGTGTTCGGCCCGGTGGCGGCGGTGGTGCCGTTCAAGGACGTCGAGGATGCCGTGCGCATGGCCAATGACACCGAATATGGCCTCGCCGCCTATGTCTATACCGGCGACCTGAAGCGGGGCCTGCAACTGGCCGAGCGGCTCGAATACGGCATGGTGGCGCTCAATCGCGGGCTGGTTTCCGATCCTGCGGCGCCGTTCGGCGGCGTCAAGCAGAGCGGGCTTGGCCGCGAGGGCGCTCATCACGGCCTGCTGGAATTCACCGAAGCCAAATATGTCGCGGTGAACTGGTAGCACCTTCCGCGCCGGATGCCCGTGTGCAGACGCGGCATCCGGCGAAGCGGGCGCGGTGGCGATGAAGCGCATGGATCGGGAGGTCATATGCCGTCCCTAGGCGAGATCGAGCGTATCGGACGGGCGGCGCTCGGGCGCGCGGGTGTGCCGGCGGATCATGCCGAGCAGCAGCTCAGCCTGCTGGTGGAGGCGGAATTGCGCGGCTACCCCTCGCACGGCCTCCTGCGTCTGTCGCGGATCGTCGAGCGCATCGCCAATAAAGTGGTCGATCCGCACGCCACGGGGGAGGGCCGCTGGCGCGGCGCGGCGCTGCTGGAAGTGGACGGCATGCAAGGGCTCGGCCCGGTGGTCGCGCTGAATGCGCTCGATACCATCTCGGCGCGGGCCAAGGAGACCGGCGTCGCCCTGGCGGCGATTCGCAGATGCGATCATCTGGGCATGCTGGCCTGGTATGCCGAGAAGATCGCGCGCAAGGGCCAGGTGCTGCTTGCGCTGACCATCAGCGAGGCGCTGGTCCACCCCTGGGGCGGGCGCAAGGCGATGCTGGGCACCAATCCCATCGCCATCGGCGTTCCCGCCCAGCCGAACCCGTTCGTATTCGACATGGCGACCAGCATCGTCGCCATGGGCAAGATCCACGATCACGCGGCGCGCGGCGAGCCGATCCCGCTCGGCTGGGCGCTCGATGCACAAGGCGATCCCACCACCGACGCCACCGCAGCGAAGGCCGGCGCCATTGCTCCGTTCGGGGGCGCGAAAGGCTATGGGCTGGGCCTCGCCTTCGAACTGCTGGTGGCAAGCCTTGCGGCCTGCGCGCTGGGGCCGGAGGTGCGGGGCACGCTGGATTCCACGCATCCCTGCACCAAGGGCGACGTGTTCATCGTCATGGAGCCGGCGGCGCATATGGCGGGCCTCGTCTCCCGGTTTCTCGACGATCTGCGCACCAGCATGCCGTTGGATGCCGACCATCCGGTGCGCATTCCCGGCGACCGGGCGATCGAGGCACGCAATGCGCGCATGGGGCAGGATATTGCGGTCGCGCCGGCGATCTGGGCGCACATGCTGGGCCTTGCCGGGGAAGATCCCGAACGGGCGCGGACCATCGGCCATGCATGAGGGCGCAGGGCTCCCGGCGGGCGGCTTGGTTCGGGCAGTAAGATCATATATTTTATAGCATCACGCGTTTCTGGGTTTGATTCTCAATGGCCACCAACAATCAGGAATTGCCGTCCTTCGCGCGCCTCGTCGCGCTGGAGGACGCGCGCCCGGCTTATCCGCAGTCGCTGGTGGAACTGGCCTACGAGCAATTGCTGTCGATGCTGGTGACGATGAAGATCGCGCCCGGCGCCCATATCGGCATCGAGGCGCTCGCGCGGAAGTTGCAGATCTCGCAAACCCCGATCCGCGAAGCGCTGACGCTTCTGGAAGCGCAGAAGCTTGCGCACAAGATCCCGAACGTGGGGTTCCGCGCGGCGAGCCTGCTGACCCGCGAGGAAATCGCCGATCTGTTCGAATTGCGGCTTCTGATCGAACCGCAGGCGGCGGCCTTTGCGGCCGAGCGGAGCGACGCGACCGCGTTGCGCACGCTGGCGAAGCTCTCCGGCGAGATGTCGCTGGCGCAGACCGGCGATGAACTGGCCTATGCGCAGTTCGCCGAGGGCGACGCGAAGCTTCACCATCTCGTGGCCACCGCCAGCGGCAACCGGTTCATCGCGGAGACCATCGAGGGGCTCCACGTGCACCTTCACATCTTCCGCTTCCTGTTCAAGACCAATGCGCCGTCCGAGGCGGTGAAGGAGCACGAGACCATCATCGACGCGCTGCTCGCCCGCGATCCGGTGGCAGCGGAGGCGGCCATGCGGGCGCACCTGCATGCCTCGCGCCAGCGCATGGATCAGGCCTTCGCGGAGCAGGAACATGGAGCCGCGCCCACCGACGCGCCGGGCGGGGAGGGCCGCGCGCCGCGCGCGCCCCGCACCCGCCGGCGACGCACCGTGTGATCCGCCGCGCCGGCGATTTTCCAATCGGGTTTGACAGGAAAAGTACTGACCCTTAAAATCCTATATGATATAGAAAACTACCTTTACGGCGAAGACGGGGTGCAGGGGCGATCGCCGCCGGCGTCAGGCGCATCGCCCGTGCCGCTCCGGGCCTGACGCAGACCGACGGTTCCAGCCCTGGGGACATCAGCCCCCGGCCGCGCAACGAAGAACAAGACACCAATGGGAGGATTTACGATGGCACTGCCTCTTGCAGGCATACGTGTGCTCGACATTACGCAGGTCATGGCGGGTCCCTTCTGCTGCATGCTGCTGGGGGACATGGGCGCGGACGTGATCAAGATCGAACCGCCGGGCACCGGCGATTCCACGCGCCACTCCATGGGCTTTCGCCTGAAGGGCACGGACAGCCCGGGCTTTCTCGCGCTCAACCGCAACAAGCGCAGCATCACGCTGGACCTGAAGTCGCCAGCCGACCGGGAAGTGCTGTACGCCCTGGTGAAGACCGCCGACGTGCTGGTGGAGAACGGTCGCCCCGGCGTCGCGGCGCGCCTCGGCATGGATTACGCGACCCTGCGGCCGCTCAATCCGCGGCTGGTCTATGCGAGCATTTCCGGCTTCGGCCAGACCGGGCCCTGGTCGCAGCGTCCGGGCTTCGACCTGATCGCGCAGGCGGTCACCGGCGTGTTGAGCTCGAACGGCTTTCCCGGCATGGAGCCGGCGAAGAACTCGATCGCGGTGGCCGATCTCGGCGCCGGCCTGTTCTCCGCCTATGCCATTCTCAGCGCGGTGATCGGGCGGCAGACCTCGGGGGAGGGGCAATATATCGACGCCTCCCTGTTCGAGGCCGCCCTGGCGCTGTCGATCTGGGAAACCACCGAGCTTTGGGGCACCGGCAAGTCGCCCTCCCCGATCGGCTCGGCCAACCGCATGTCCGCGCCCTACCAGGCGGTGCAGGCCTCCGACGGCTGGTTCGTCATCGGCGCCGCCAACCAGGGCCTGTGGCTGACCTTCCTCAAGGTGCTCGGGCGCGAGGAATTGCAGCAGGACGAGCGCTTCTCGACCAATGCGGCGCGTGTCACGAACCGCATCGCCCTGATCGAGGCGCTGGCGCCCACTTTCCTCACCCGCACCCGCGCGCAATGGATCGACGCCATGCTGGCCGCCGGCGTGCCCGCGGCTGACATTCTCGATTATGGCGAGGCGGTGGAGAGCGAGCAGGCCGTCGCCCGCGAGATGGTGCAGATGGTGCCGCACCCGGTGGAAGGCGAATTCCGCGCGCTCGGCTTTCCGGTGAAGCTCAGCGCAACGCCCCAGGAAGTGCGCTTGCCTCCGCCGCTGCTCGGTGAGCACGGCGAGGAAATCCGGCAGGAACTCATCAGCAAGGGGCTGCTTGGCCCGAAGGACACCAGGAGTGAGCGCGATGAGCAGCCCGTGCATCAAGTTTGAGAAGGCCGGCGACGTCGCGCGCATCGAGTTTCACAACCCCCAGGCGCATAACGCCCTGACCAGCCAGATGTGGCTGGATCTGCGCGATGCGGCGCGGGCGATCGCCGACGACCCCTCGATCCGGGTGGCGGTGCTGCGTGGCGCGGGCGGCAAGGCGTTCGTGTCGGGAACGGATATTTCCGGCTTCACGAAATTCACCAGCGGCGCCGACGGGCAGACTTACGAGCACACCATCGACGAATGCATGAGCGCCGTCGATGCCATCCCGGTCACCACCATCGCGGTGGTGGATGGCTGGGCGGTGGGCGGCGGGCTCAACATCGCATCCGCCTGCGACTTCCGCATCGCGACGCCGAGCGCCCGCTTCGGCTCGCCCATCGGCCGCACGCTGGGCAATTGCCTCTCCGCCCTCAGCGTCGCGCGCATCGGCGCGGCGATCGGCGTCGCCAAGGCCAAGCGCATGGTGCTGCTGGGCGAGATCATCTCCGCCCAGGAACTGGTCGAGAGCGGGTTCCTGCTGCGGCTCGTCGAGCCGGACGCGATGGAGGGGGAAATCGAGAGCCTGTGCCGCCGCGCGGCGGAAAATGCGCCGCTGACGACGCGCGCCACCAAGGCGACCCTGCGCAAGATGATGTTCGACAATCTGCCGAACGTGGATGCCCTGGTCGAAGAGGTCTACGGCAGCAACGACTTCCGCCTCGGCGTGCGCGATTTCCTCGCCCGCACGAAGGTGGTCCCCCAATGGACCGGCTCCTGAGGCGGGGCCGCTGAACGTATCTTCCCCATGAGAGCGGGCGGCGCCGTGCAGGGCGCCGCCTGTCGCCGCGCCGCGAACGGCTTCCTGCGCCCGGGTCGGCTTTACCGGTTCTCGGGCGCGGTCGCCTCGGCGCGGCGGGCCTTCTCGGCCTGTTCCTTCCGCTCGGAATAGCGGTCCACCAGATAATCAGCGCGGTCGCGCGTCATCAGGGTGAATTTCATCAATTCCTCCATGACGTCCACCACCCGGTCGTAATAGGGCGAGGGCTTCATCCGGCCCGCCTCGTCGAACTCCAGATAGGCCTTGGCGACCGAGGACTGGTTGGGGATCGTCACCATCCGCATCCAGCGTCCGAGCACGCGCAAAGCGTTCACCGCGTTGAAGGATTGCGAGCCGCCGCTGACTTGCATCACCGCCAGGGTTTTCCCCTGGGTCGGGCGCACCGCGCCGAGTTCCAGCGGAATCCAGTCGATCTGGCTCTTGAAGATGCCGGTGATCGTTCCGTGCCGCTCCGGGCTGCACCAGACCTGGCCTTCCGACCAGGTGGAGAGCGAACGCAGCTCCTGGACCTTGGGATGATCCACCGGCACGGCGTCGGGCTGCGGCAGGCCGCGGGGATCGAAGATCCGCGTGTCAGCCCCCATGCGTGTGAGCAGGCGCGCCGCTTCTTCGATGAGGAGCCGGCTGTAGGAGCGCTCCCGCAGGGAGCCGTAAAGCAGGAGGATGCGCGGCGGGTGCCTGGAAGCGCCGGGCAGGGCCAGCCTTTCGACGTCCGGCACATCGAAATGCGTGTCGTCGAGCGCGGGAAAATCAAGGTTCAAGTCATGCGCCATGGCACGGTTCCAAGACATCATAGGCTGGCGGGAAGGGACTTCCGGGAGAGGATGGCGGCCGCCCAGAACCCGCCGACCAGCACCAGGGACCCGGCGATGGTGGCGATCAGCACCGCATCATAGTTGCCCGACCACGCCCACAGCGCGGCCGCGCCCACCGGCGCCAGCGCCCGCGCCACCATGCCGGGCGCCGCGAGGATGCCATTGACCGCGCCATAGGAATCCGGCGTCAGCATCTCCGGCACGGCGAGCCCGCGCACGATGGTCATGATGCCGTTCGCGCCGCCATAGAGCGCGGCCACGAAGGCGATCAGCGCGAAGCTCGGCGGCAGGGCCTCAAGGGCGATCAGCGCCGCCGGGAAGGCCACCACCACAAAGCAGCCGATGAGGCGGACCGAGGCGCGCGGCGCGAACACCCAGATGGCGATGCGCCCGGCGACCTGCGCGGGCCCGATGATCGCCATGGCCGCGACCACGGTCGCGGTGTCGAAGCCGCGCTCCACCAGCAGCGGGTAGAAGTGAAAGGTGAAGGCGGAGAATGTGCCGTAATAGGCCGTCAATGCCAGCGCCAGCGCCCAGAAGGCCGGCTGGCGCAGCACTGCCCGGATCGCGCTGCCGCCGGCGAAGGCGAGGCGCCGGGGGGAGATCCGCTGGGGGAAATCCGCCCGCGGATTGATGATGGTCCCATAAAGGCCGGTGCACAGGACGAGATTGATGGCGCCGAGCACCATCAGCGTGCCGCGCCAGCCGAATGTGTCCATCAGGATTTGCACCAGCGGAATGAAGACCGTGGAGGCAAAGCCGCCCCACAGCGTCAGGGCCGTGATGCCAGCCCGCGCGCCGCGCGTTCCGCTGCGCCGGGCAACCACCGCGAAGGCGGGCTCGTAGAGCGTCGCCGCTTGCAGCACGCCGACCCCGGCGGCGAAGAGGTAGAAGGCGCCGAGCGCTTCCACTTGCGACCAGCCGAGCAGGAACAATCCGGCGAGGAACGAACCCGCCCCCATGACGATGCGGCCATGGCCGCGATCAATGGCGGCGCCGATCGGATAGGCGACAAGGCCCGCGAGCACCAGGCCCAGGGTTGCCGCGCCATAGATCTGCGGCTTCGTCCAGCCGAGATCGCGCTCCATCGCCTCGGCGATCAGGGGAAAGCTGTAATAGAGCGACCCCCAGGAACAGATCTGGCCGATGCCGAGCCCGGTCATGAATAGGCTGCGCCCGCTCAGCGGCGTGAAGCCGGCCGGGCTTTCCGCAAGCTCGCTCATGGACAGCGGCCGGTGTTCGCCGGGGTGTCGGCGTTCACCATGCGCTCGGATTCGATGAGGCAGCGCGTGACGTCCATCCAGGCTTCGACCGCCACCTTGAAGGCCTCCCGGCCCTTGCCGGTGAGCGTGTAGACCTTGCGCTCGCGGCCGCCGACCACTTCGCTCGCGGAGGTGAGATAGCCGCCCTCCTCGAACTCGCGCAGCACGGGATAGATCGTGCCTTCGGTCGGCGAGCAGCAGCCGTTGGTGGTGCGCTCCACCGCGCGGGCGACGTCATAGCCGTGCATCGGCTTGTGGTGCAGCACGCTCAGGATGAAGAATTTGGACAGGCTCATCTTGATGGTGCCGTTCCAATAGGCGCGGCTCAAGAAGTCGGGGCTGGGCTTGGCTTGGGCGACAGGCATCGAGGATCCCGTCATCGGGGGTCGGATGGCACGATCGATATACATTGATCCTCGATGCGTCAATGGATGATGCATAGCCTTCGTGCACGCGCTGCCCCGCGGGGGGATGGGCCTCAGGCAGCCGATGCGGGTGTGCCCGTGCGCGCGGATTTGCCGATGGCGTCGAGCTTCCTTTGCAGGGCGAGCTTGTCGAGGGAGCGGATCGGCAAAGCGGTGAAGATCGAGATGCGATTGTTGAGCATGCGGAAGGTGTCGGCGAAGGCCAGTGCGATCTCCGCCGGTGAACCCGTGGCGGCGGCCGGATCGGGAATGCCCCAATGGGCGGTCATCGGCTGGCCCGGCCAGACCGGGCAGGCTTCCTGCGCGGCGTCGTCGCAAACGGTGAAGACGAAATCCAATTGCGGCGCGCCCGGCTCTGCGAATTCAGTCCAGATCTTGGAGCGCAGGGCGCTGACATCGAAATTCATGCCGCGCAGCAGCTTCAGGGTCTCGGGATGCACATCGCCCTTGGGCTGGCTGCCCGCCGAATAGGCCTTGAAGCGGCCCATTCCCAGCCGGTTCAAGATGCTCTCGCCCATGATCGAGCGTGCCGAATTTCCGGTGCACAGGAACAGCACGTTGAAAATCTTGTCCTCGGTCATATTGCCTCCTCAGGCCGCGGCCTGCCGGTTGAAGTGAAGTCCCTGGCGGCTTCCATCGCGGCGATCCCGGCCGGATGCACCGCCGGGCGCTCCGGCGACGGGTGCGCGCTTCTTTGATAACAATATGTCGATATATCTCGAAATGTCGAGATGATTGCCGCGGTAGCTGTTCCGGCATGCGCGGCCGAGGGGGCGGGGGCGGGACGGGGCCTGGATTGGGACATTATGGCCACCTCCGAGCCCTGTATTTCCCCAGGGACAGGCGGCATAATTCGGCTGGGGAGTCGGGAATGATCAAGCGGCTGGGGCAGCATTGGGGCGGCGCGCGCATCGTGGCGTGGACGCTCGTCTATGCGCTGGTGTTCCAGGTCGTCCTGACGAGTGCCTTCTTGGCCAGCCGCGTGGCGGGAACCGCGCCCGGCCCGTTCCAGATCTGCCAGAACGATCCCTCCGCCACCGCGCCGCACGCGCCTGCCGACGATCGCACCAAGGCGTTCGTCCATTGCCCGCTGTGCCTCTCGCGCGTGGATCTGGCGATCCTGCCCACACCGCCCGCGACCCCCGCCATCGTGCGGCTGGCGGTTCCGTTCCGATTCGTGCCCGGCGGGGGCGTCGATCCCGCCTTGTCCGGCGTGCGCGTGGCGCACTGGCCGCGTGGGCCGCCGATCGCGGTGTGACGCGGCGCCGGCCCTGCTGGCGTTAAATCCCCTCTTTCCGATTTGGCCGAGCCCCCCGGAGCAGCAGCGCCTTTGCGCGTTGCGCCGCCCCGCGCGCCGTGGCCGGCCCCACTTGAATGCTGGAAACGCCATGCAATCGCGAACGCACGTTATTTTCCGTCCGGCCCGTTCCCGTCTGCGCGCCTTGCGCCGCACGACGGCCCTGGTACGCCCCGCCCTCGCGGCGCTCTGCCTCACGCCCCTCGCGACCGGCGCGGCGATGGCGCAGGCGGTCGAGGATCTGCCAACCATCGTGGTCCGTCCCTCGACCCCGGCCGCCGTCGCCGGCGCACAAGGCTTCGGCCCTTATACGCCCGCCGACACCGCCTTCATTTCCGCCCCCGAAGCCCAGAATGCGACGCTGTGGACCAGCGATTCCGGTTCGCTCATCTCCCGCATTCCGGGGGGCGCGACATGGGGCGCGGGCGGCGTGTCGAGCCTGCCGGCCGTCAACGGCATGGGGGCCGACCGGGTGCAGGTGGCCATCAACAATATGATCTTCAGCCCGGCCTGTCCGAACGAGATGAATCCGCCGCTGTCTTATGTGAATCCGGCGATGATCTCTTCGGTGAAGGTCTACACCGGCACGGCGCCGGTAAGCGTTGGCGGCGACTATACGGGTGCGAAGGCGGACGTCACGCTCGCCCCCCCGAAATTCACCCAGGGTCCGGCGCTCACCGTGTCCGGCAGCCTGTCCGGATTCTACCGCGGCAACGGCAATTCCTACGGCACCGACTTCAACGGCACCGTTTCAAACCAGGATACCAGCGTCACCTATACCGGCGGCTGGGCGCGGGCGAGCGATTACACATCCGGCAACGGCACGGTCATCAAGTCGACCCTGTATGAAACCCAGAACCATGCCTTGACCATTGCCAAGCAGGTCAATCAAAGCCTGTTCACCTTCCAGATCGGCGGGCAGTTCATCCCGTACCAGGGCTATGTCAACCAATATATGGACATGGTCGACAACAAGAGCCTCTATGCCAACGGCAGTTATGCGGGTGATTTCGACTGGGGTAAGCTCGAAGCCTCGATCTTCGCCAACCGCGTGCGTCACACCATGGGCTTCATCCAGCCGGACAAGACCGGCGACATGCCCATGGACACCCGCAGCACGGATCTCGGCTATAAGGTGAAGGGAACCATCGGCACGTCGGCCATCGACATCGTGCGCGTCGGCAACGAGCTTTACTACAATAACCTCGACGATTGGTGGCCGCCGGTCGCGGGCTCCATGATGATGGGGCCGGATACGTTCGAGAACATCAATAACGGCCAGCGCCTGCGCTTCGGCTATTTCGGCGAATGGGAACGCCATCTTGACGCGCAATGGACCACCATCATCGGCCTGCGCAACGATATCGTCTGGATGAACACCGGCGACGTGCAGGGCTACAACGAGATGATGTACGGCGCGAACGCCGCCGCCTTCAATTCCCAGAGCCACGCGCGCACCGACTTCAACATCGACGGCTCGGCCATCCTGCGATACGAGGCCAACGCCTTCAGCCTTTACGAGCTTGGCCTGTCGCGCAAGACGCGCTCGCCGAACCTGTACGAGCGCTATGCCTGGTCCACCAACGGCATGGCCATGCAGATGATCGGCTGGTTCGGCGACGGCAACGGCTATGTGGGCAATCTCGATCTGGTGCCGGAAAAGGCCCACACCTTAAGCTTCACGGCGGATTGGCACGATCCGGCGCAGAAGGTCTGGCAGGTGCGGGTTTCGCCCTATTACAGCTATGTGCAGGATTATATCGACGTGCAGCGCTGTGCCCTGCCGGGATGCCTCGCCAATTTGCCGAACAATCTCACCGCCGACAACACGTTCGTCTATCTGCAGTTCGCCAATTACGACGCCTGGCTCTATGGCGTGAACATCGACGGCAAGCTGGCCCTTTGGGACGATCGCACCTACGGCCAAGGCGCCTTTCGCGGCGGCCTGAACTTCGTGCGCGGGCAGCGCACCGACGGGGTCAATCTCTACCACATCATGCCGGTCAACGCGACGCTGGCGCTCGACCACACGCTCGGCAACTGGAGTTCGAGCGTCGAGGTCCAGCTGGTGGGGGCGAAGACTCAGGTCAGCCAGGTGCACAATGAGCTGGAGACCTCGGCCTATGCCCTGCTGAACTTCCGCACCAGCTACACGGCCGGCCAGCTGAAGGTGGATTTCGGGATCGAAAACATCCTCGATACCCAATACGACCTGCCGCTTGGCGGGGCGAACCTGGTCAATTACCAGGTCTCCAGCATGATGGGCACCTCGGCCGCCTGGGGCTATCCGGTGGCCGGCTATGGCCGCTCGATCAATACGCGGGTCACCGTGTCCTTTTGAGCTTTGCCACCGGGTGCGGCGCGTCCCTGCGAGGACGTGCCGCACGACTTTGATCTACGGTTGTCGGCGACCCGATGTCATAGTGTCGGCCGACGAACATTCGAGACATCTTGATCTTGGCCAAGCCGCGCACATCCTGGAGAGCCTGGGCCGCCATCGCGGCGGCCTATCTGCTCGTCCTGCAGATGCTGGCCGTGGGGCTTGCCGCGGGCGCCCAGGCGGCGCAGGCAGCGGCCCAGGGTCCGGATGCGTTCGGCGTCATCTGCTCCAGTTCTCCAACCGAGAACGGGTCCCCAACCGAGGGCGGGGCCCCGGCCCATCATGATGGGCTGGACTGCTGCGTCTTGGGCTGTCCCATGTTCGGGCCGGCCGCCGCACCGCCGCCGGCGGCGGAGGGATTCGTCGCGCCGGTGCGCCACGCGGCCGCGATGCTCAGGCGCGGCGCGGATTTTTCCGCCGCGCCGGGCCAGCGCCGTTCCCCGAGCCGCGCCAGGGCTCCACCCGCGATCGCCTGACGCCTGCGTTTGCGCAGGGAAAGTCCGCCGATCGTGACATCCGGTCCTCCCCTGGAGGAGGCCGTATCGTGGAGCCAAGCCATGTTGAATTCTTTCCGTTTTCCCGGCGCGTTCGCGCGCCTCTGCCGCCGCATGTATCTTGAAGAGGCGCTCGCCGCGCTGGCCTTCGCCATGTTCCTGCTGACCCTCTCCGCGCAGGCGCTGATGGCGCACGAGTTCAAGGTCGGCTCCATCGAGATTGACCATCCCTGGACCCGCGCCACGCCCGAGGGCGCCAGCGTCGGTGCCGGCTATCTGGTCCTGAAGAACGAGGGTTCGACGCCGGACCGCCTCGTCTCCGCCACCGCCGAGGGCGCGCAGAAGGTGGAAATCCACGAGATGTCCATGAAGGACGGGGTGATGACCATGCGGCCGGTGGCGGGCGGCGTCGCCGTTCCCGCGCAGGGCTCCGTGGCGCTGAAGCCGGGCTCCTATCACCTCATGCTCATGGGGCTGAAGCAGCCCCTGAAGCAGGGCGCCATGGTCAATGGCACGCTGACGTTTGAGAAGGCGGGCACGGTGTCGGTTCAGTTCAAGGTGGAGTCCATCGCCGCCCAGGGGAGCAGCGATGGGGGCGAACACGACCATATGACGATGCCATCCGGCAAGTGAGTCGCGCGCAAGTAAGCCGCGCGCAAATGAGCCGTCCGGCCGTTCGCGCCGGCCGCCGGCGATCCGCTCGCCTGACCCGCGCCGGGGGCGGCGCGGCGCGTTTCGCCCGTCCTTCGCCCGAACTCCGGCAGAGGAGCCGCCTTCCATGGGCATCATCAAGCTGAGACCCGTGCCGTCTCCCGAAACGGCGGTGCGCACCATCGCGATGGCGGACGGATGCCTGGACAGCACCGATCTCTTTCGCGCGGCGCGCACGGTGCGGATCGTTCATGGCGACCAGGTCTATACCCTGACGCTGACCTCCAAGAACAAGCTGATCCTCACCAAGTAATCGTTTGCGCAAGGGGGGAGGTCTGAGGCGGGAGGCTTGTGGCGGGGCGCGCGTGCTTATTCCGGGCGCGGCATGGGCCGCGCATGCCGGCCGGGTCTCCGCGCGCCTGTCTCCACGCGACAAAGAATCCGCATATCGGTGCGCGCGGACGCGCGGACGTCTTGACAGAAAGCGGAGGTTGGCCGCTCCTGAACGCGCATGGTTCTTCCGGCATGACGCACATGCCGGAAGTGAAATGGGAACGGGGGAGGGGCCGATGACGCCCTGAGCCCCGACCGCCCCCGCGACTGTGAGCGGCGAGCGGCCTTCCACGATGTCACTGAAGCAATCCCCCAAGGTGCGCTTCGGGAAGACGGAAGGCATGCGGCGACCCGCGAGTCAGGAGACCGGCCATGCGCCCGGAACTAACGCAGGCCGTCGGGTGAGACGGCGGAGGAGCAGTCATGCATATCGAACCTGGTCTCGTGGATAGCGGGAAAATCTGGCTCAGCTACGTCACTGCCGCGGGCGCCGGCGGCTATGCCGTGAAGCTGGCCTATGAGGCCGTCCGCGAGCGCGGCATCCTCTCCCTGGTGTCGCGCAGCGCGGCGGCGAGCGCCCTGGTGTTTTCTTTCTTCGAGGTGCTCCCGCATTATCCCGTCGGGGTGTCGGAAGTTCACCTGATCCTCGGCTCGACCCTGTTCCTGATCTTCGGCATGGCGCCGGCGGCCATCGGCCTGTCCCTCGGCCTGCTGGTTCAGGGCCTGTTCTTTGCGCCGTTCGACCTGCCGCAATTCGGCATGAACGTGACGACCCTCCTGGTGCCGCTGTTCGCCTTGCAAGCCGTGGCCCAGAAAATCATCGCCCCCAATACGCCTTATGTGGACTTGCGCTACGGCCAGGCCCTCGCGCTCTCCACCACCTATCAGGCGGGCATCGTCGCCTGGGTGGCCTTCTGGGCGCTGTATGGCCAGGGCTTCACGGCGGACAATGTGGCGGCGATTTCCACCTTCGGCGGCGCCTATATGCTGGTCATCATCATCGAGCCTTTGGCCGACCTCGCCGTGCTCGGCGCCGCCAAGGCGCTGAGCCGCCTGCGCGGCTCCATGCTGCTGGAGCGCCGCCTCTACGAGGCCGTCTGAGACGCGTGACGCGCAGGTCCGTGGGCAACAACCGCCCACGGACAACCGCCCGATGACAACCGCCCGCTGACAAGGGCTCTGCGACAAGCGGCCGGGATCCTCTATCGCGGACGTTTGTTGCGCCGATCCTCCCGATCGGCGCCGGGTCGTTGAGAGGCTGCGGCAAAGGCGGCCGCCTCCCACGAGCGGGGGCGCGGGGGCCGCGCCGGGAGCATCCTTCCTTGCGTCGATAATTGTAAACAGTATACAGATTGAAGCCGTTCGGCTGCCCGGCCGGCCCGCGTTGGGCACGCCAACCGCCAGGACGACAAGCGGACGCACGCCCCCACGCATCGCAGCGCCGGGGCGCGTGCCGCAGAGGATGTGCGCAAATCCAATCGGGGAATGACCATGGCCTACGCGACGACGGACGACGGAGTGCGCCTGCATTATGAGGAAACCGGCACCGGCCGGCTGGTGATCTTCGTCCATGAGTTCGCCGGCGATCTCCGCAGCTGGGAACCGCAGATGCGCCATTTCGGCCAGCGTTATCGCTGCGTCGCCTTCGCTGCGCGCGGCTTTCCGCCCTCCGACGTGCCGGAAAATCCCAGCTCCTATTCCCAGGCCCGCGCCGCCGACGACATCGCTGCGGTGCTCGCGGCGACGGGGGAAACCAAGGCCCATGTGGTGGGCCTCTCCATGGGCGGCTTCGCCACCCTGCATTTCGGCTTCCGCCATCCGCAGCTGGCGCTGTCGCTCTGCGTCGGCGGGTGCGGCTATGGAGCGGAGGTGGAGCAGCGCGCCCGTTTCCAGGCCGAGGCCGACACCATCGCCGGCTTCATCACCTCCGCCGGCATGCCCGCCTTCGCCGAGAAATATGCCTACGGCCCGACCCGCGTGCAGTTCGAGAACAAGGACCCGCGCGGCTTTGCCGAATTCAAGCAGATGCTGGCCGAGCATTCGGCCCTGGGCTCCGCCAACACGCAGCTCGGCGTGCAGCGCGAGCGTCCCTCGCTCTACACCCTGGTGGAGGAGATGAAGCGGCTGACCGTGCCCACCCTGGTGATCACCGGCGACGAGGATTGGCCCTGCCTTGCCCCCGGCCTGCTGATGAAGCAGCACATTCCCTCGGCCGCCTTGGCGGTGATGCCCAATTGCGGGCACACCATCAATCTGGAGGATCCCGACGAATACAATCGTCTCGTCGGCGACTTCCTCACCAAGGTGGATTGCGGCCGCTGGCCGACCCGCGACCCGCGGGCCATGAGCGCGTCCATCACCGGTATGAAGGACTGAGCGCGCGCGGAGAGCCCGATTTCGGGCTCTCCTTCCCCACGGGCGGTCAGGCGCGGGCGTTCTCGGCGAGCCACCAGGCGAGAAGGCTGGCGGCGCGCATGAAATCCGCCATCTCCATGGCTTCGTGCGGATTGTGGCTGCCGTTCTGGTTGCGCACGAACATCATGGCGGTGGGAACGCCGGCGGCGGCGAAGGCGGCGGCATCGTGCGACGCCGGGCTGCCGAGGCTCATCGCCGGGATGCCCAGCGCCTGCGCGCCCTCCACCAGCCGGGCTCGGATCGCGGCGTCCATCTTACCTACCACGGCGCTCGCCCGCGGCCCCATGTGGAAGGTCACGCCGCGCCGGCGTTCGATGTCGGCGATGATGTCGCCCATGCCCTGTTCCAGCTCCGCCAGCTGTGCGTCGTCATAGGCGCGCACGTCGAGGCTGAAATGGAAGGCGCCGGGCACCGTGGTCAGGCCGTGCTTGGCCGGGTCGGTGTGGAAGCGCCCGAGCGTCACGGCCATCGGCCGCCCCTCCGCCTCGTGTGCCGCCCAGAGCCGATCCATCCCCGCCGCGAATTCCGCCGCCGCCATCACGGCATCGCGGCGAAACCGGCGCGGCAGCCCCACATGGGCGTATTCGCCCGCGATCCAGGCATTGGGATAGCGGAAGTTGCCGGGAATGGCGGTGCATATGGCCAGCGGAAGGCCGGCTTCCACGAGGCTCGGCGCCTGCTCGATATGCACTTCCAGAAAGGCGCGGAGCGCACGCGGGTCGAGATGCCGGTGGCCCGCCCGCAGCAGCGCGGGATCGCCGCCGCACGCGTCCAGATGGTCCGCCAGCGTGCGGCCGGTATCGATGCGCCGCGCGTCGAGCGCGCCGGGCGGGAGCGTGCCGAGCGCGGAGCGGCTGCCGAGATAGGAGACCTCGAACCACACGCTCTCTTCCGCCCGCACCCCCATCACGGTGATGTCGCAGGCGGGGGTGACGCCGAGCGCCCGGAGCGCCGCCACGGCCACCAGCCCGGCCACCACGCCGGCCGCGCCGTCGAAATTGCCGCCGTGGGGCACGCTGTCGAGATGCGAGCCGGTGAGGATGCGCGGCGCCGCGCGGTCGCGGCCGGGCAGGGTCATATAGGTGTTGGCGGCCGCGTCGGTCGCGATGTCGAGGCCGAGGCGCAGCGCGTGGTCGCGCACCAGGCCGTGGGCGAAATTCTCACCGGCGCCGTAGGTGTCGCGGGTGATGCCCGGCACGTCGACGCTGCCCTGCCGCAGGGATTCGAACAGGCGCGTGGCGAGGCCGAGCTGGGCGTTGGTCGCGGCGATGATCTGGTCGGCCGAAGGCGCCGTCGCGGGTTGGGATGCGGGGGAAGCGGCGGTCTGGGAGGTCATGGGCGGGGTCGTCTGCGGATGCGATGTGGCGGTGTGCGATGGCATGGAACGCGGGCTCATTCCGCCGCCAGCCGTGCCATGGCGAGGGCCATGGCGGTGGCGGCGCGCGAGGGTTCGATGACGGGAACGCCGAGCGCGTCCTCCAGCGCGGCGCGATGGCGCGCCATGCCGGCGCAGCCGAGGATGAGCACGTCCGCCTGCTGGGTATCGCGCAGGACGGCGCCGGCGGCGATCATGCGCTCGCGGGTGCGCCCGTGGTCGGCGAGTTCCGCGACGGAGAGGCCGATCGCCTTGCTGCCGGCATAGCGCGGGGCAACGCCCAGCATCCGCGCCTGCCGCTGCTGGCGCCGCACCGAGGCGTCCAATATGGCGATCACGCCGAAGCGATCACCCCGCATCATGGCGGCGAAGGTTCCCGCTTCGCCGATGCCGAGCACCGGGCGCGCAGTGCGCTCGCGCGCGGCGATGAGGCCGGGATCGCTGTAGCAGGCGATCACATAGGCGCTCGCCGGTTCGCGGTCGATATGGTCGAGCACGAGGCGCGTCGCATGCTCCACGTCGCTTTGGGTTTCGACGCCGGGCGGCCCCTCGTGCAGCGTCACGCATTGGATCGCCGGCCCGCCGGGGAAGGCAAGGTCGCCCACCGCCGCCGCGATCTCCGCCGTGACGGCGGCATTGCTGTTGGGATTGATCACCAGGATCCGGTTTGCGGCTGCATCCGCCATGGTTTCAGGCCCTCCCGGCCGGGGCGCGTGCGGGAAAGAGAGCGGCGCCGAAATTCGTCGCCGGGTCGGTCTCCGGCACGGGGGGCGGCGTGCCGGCGGCACGGCCGGAGGCGGCGCGGGCAATGAAGCGGCCGGAGCCGGGCGCGGCGTTGAGCACGCCGTCGTCGACGATCACATCGCCGCGCCGGACGATGGTGGTCGGCCAGCCCGTCACCTCCCGCCCCTCGAACGGCGTATAGCCCACCGTGTCGTGCAGATCGTCCGCGCGCAGGGTGACGCGGCGGTCCGGGTCCCACAGCGCGAGATCCGCATCCGAGCCGACGGCGATCGTGCCCTTGCGCGGGAACAGGCCGTAGAGTTTCGCGGCATTGGTGGCGCTGAGCGCGACGAAGCGGGCAAGGTCGATCCGCCCGCCGTTCACCCCTTCCGAGAACAGCAGCGGCAGGCGCACCTCGATGCCCGGAATGCCGTTGGCGATGTCCTTGAAGGTGGGGGTCGCGCTGCGGGCGAACTTGCCGCTCGCATCCATGCGATAGGGGGCATGGTCGGAGGAATAGATCTCAAGCGTGCCGTCCGCGAGCCCCGCCCACAGGGCCTGCTGCTCCACTGGGCCGCGCGGCGGCGGGCTGAAGCAGAATTTCGCGCCTTCATAGCCCGGCAGGTCGAGATCGGCCGCGCTCAGCAGCAGATATTGCGGGCAGGTTTCGCCGAAGATGTGCCGGCCTTCCGCCCGCGCGGCGCGGATGGCGGCGAGCGCTTCCACCGTGGAGACATGGACGATGAGCAGCGGGGCATCCGCCAGGGTCGCCAGCGCGATGCAGCGTCGCACCGCCTCGATTTCCGCGAGGCGAGGATGGCTCATGGCGTGGTATTTGGGCGCGGTGAAGCCGCCGGCGATGAGCTTCTTGGCCATCCATTTGATCATGCCGTTGTTCTCGGCATGCACCATGGCCATGGCGCCGTTCTCGCGGCACACCCAGAGCAGATCCAGGATCTGTTCGTCGCTCACCGCGATGAGATCGTAGGCGGTGAAGAGTTTGACCGAGGTGATGCCCTCGGCGATCAGGCGCGGCAGGTGCTCGTTCAGCAAGTCCTCGGTGGGATCGCTGATGAGGGCGTGGAAGGAATAGTCGAGGATGGATTTTTCCCGCGCCCGCCGGTGATAATCGGCGAACACGTCGGGCAGGCTCTGGCCGCGATGCTGGGCCGCGAAGGGCACGATGGTGGTGGTGCCGCCGAACGCGGCGGCGCGGGAGGCCGCGAAGAAATCGTCCGCCCCCATCAGGCCGTAGGACGACACCTGCTCGATGTGGCAATGGGCGTCGATGCCGCCCGGCAGGACCAGCCGCGCCGTCGCGTCCAGTTCGCGCGCGCCGGGCCCCAGCTCCAGCCCCAGCGTGGTGATGATGCCGTTCGCGATGCCGACGTCGCAGCGCGAGAGGCCCGCTTCGGTCACCACCGTGCCGTTGCGGACCACGAGATCGAATGCGGCGGCCATGGGGTCGTGTCCTGATGCGGGCGTGCGTGGTGCGGGCTCTGGAGGGCTTCGCCGGAGGGACGAATGCGCGGCGGGGGACGCAGCGCGCCCGGCCGAGGCGAAAGCCATGCCCGATCATATTGCCTACTGTTGACAGTTGTCCATACTATGGACGAAACCCCATCCGCCGGCGCATGGATGCCGGGAAAGGGCGAGGGCGGGACGAGGCATGGCGAAGATCGCGGTCCAGAATGCGGGCGCTTCCCTTGGCGGCTACGATCCCGACCGCCGGCTTCCCACATTCCTCGCGGCGCGCGCCGAATTCCTCGCCGGGCGCTCCACCCCGCGCATGCTGCTTGAGGAAAGCCTGGAGCGCATCGAGCGGCTCGATCCCGTGATCCAGGCCTTCTGCTTTCTCGACGTGCCCGGCGCCCGCGCGGCGGCAGATGCGGCCACGCAGCGCTATGCGCAGAACCGGCCGCTTTCGCCGCTCGATGGCTGTCCCATGGGGATCAAGGACACCATCAATGTGCGCGGCATGCCCTCGAAGATGAACAGCGCGGTGTATGACGACACGCCCATGCGGTTCGATGCGGCGAGCACCTATGCGCTGCGGCAGGCGGGCGCGGTGCTTCTCGGCAAGACCCATGTGCCGGAATTCGCCATGGGCAAATCCCCGCCCACCCGCAACCCGTTCGATGCCCGCCGCACCGCCGGCGGCTCCTCCAGCGGCTGCGGGGCGGGGGTGGGCGCGGCGATGGTGCCGGTCGCGCTCGGCAACCAGACCGGCGGCTCGCTGATCCGCCCCTCTTCCTTCAATGCCAATTACGGCTTCAAGCCCACCCATGGGGCGCTGAACGTCGGCGGCATGCATCCCATCGCGCCGAGCCAGGACCATATCGGCCCCATGGCCGCGAGCCTCGCCGACGCCTGGCTGACCGCATGGGAGATTTCCGCGCGCATCGGCGGCCATAACGGGCATCCCGGCCTCTCCGGCGCGCCGGCCGTGCCGCGCGCCCTGAAGCCGCTGCGCCTCGCGCGCCTGGACACCCTCGGCATGGCGCAGCTGGACGAGGCGACGCGCGAGGCCATGGCGCAGATGTGCCATCGCCTTGCGGCGCTGGGCGTCGGTCTGCTGGACCGCGAGTGCGACGACGCGATCGCCACGCTGGAAGACCTGCTGCTGGAAGCGGACGAGGTCTCCGACCGGATCTTTGTGTACGAGCTGCGCTGGCCGCTGGTGGCCTATGTGGATGCCAACGGCCCGAACGCCATCAGCGCCACCGCGAAGGCCCGGCTGGATCGCGGCCTCGCCATGACGCCGGGCGATTATCGCCAGGCGCTCGCTAAGCGCGATCGCATCCGCGCGCAGGTGGCGCGGGTGGGGCAGCAGGTGGATGGCTTCATCACCCTGGCCTCCTCCGGCCCCGCGCCGTTCGACGGCGTGGACCAGGCCGGCACCGTGGACCGGCCGAACGCGCATCTCTCCACCGGCAGCCGCAGCTTTCTCAGCCCCTGGTCCATGGTGGGCGGCCCCGCCTTCAGCCTGCCGCTGATGGCGGTGGACGGCATGCCGGTCGGCCTCCAGGTGATGGGCACGGCGGACACCGACTACCGCCTCACGGCGGTGGCGCGCTGGCTCGACGAGAACTGCGGGTGAGCGCGGGCAAAATCGAACTCGCCTGACATTCATCGCCGAACATGCGGGAGAAATTCGCAGAAATTTCGGTTTCGTCGCGCAGAGAAGCTTTTAAACTTGATGTTTTTCTGCGCGCGCTAAATGTTTCACGTGAAACATTCCCTCTCTAACCCTTGTTTTACATGAGTTTTCAGAAGCGCGAACCATAAGCAGAACATCAGATCCTGGCGTACTTGGGATTTTGCAAAAAATATCCCGAATTTCGGAATCAAGTTATTTCCGCGGCGGCGCGCACATCCGCGCAGATCGCCTCCAACAGCCGCGCGGGCCAGCGCGGGGGAAGAGACGCGCCAATGAACATCATGCGCGTACGCGGCGCGCCGCTTGGCCAAGCCTCAAGCCATTCCGGCGGCGAGAATACATGCTGCACGCCGTGCACCAGCGCCGGCCGCTCCGGCATTTCGGCGATGAAAACCAGGCCCTTCACCCGCAGCAGCCGGTCGCCCGCGTGATCCGCCAGGGCTTGGAGAAAGAGCGCCAGCGCGATGGCGGGGGTGGGCGCCGCATGCGTCAGGGCGATGCTGTCATAGCCGGCGGAATGCTGCGCGGCCTGATCCGCCAATCCGGTTTCGATCTGCCGGACGCGGGCGGAAGCGATGCCGGCCAGCAGCCCCGATATTGCTTCTTCGTGCCGCGAAACCGTGTCCGCGGAAGGATTTGCCGCGTGCAGATCGTTCAGCAGGCCGGCGGGGGCGGGCACAAGATCGGTCTTGGTGAGGAGGATGCGGTCCGCCATCGCCACCTGCCGGCGCGCCTCCACATGATCAGCCAGAGCGGAGGGGGCATGAACCGCATCCACCAGCGTCAGCACCCCTTCAAGAGAGAAGCGGGCCGCCACCGCCGGGTCGCTCATGAGCGCCTGGAGGATCGGCACGGGGTCCGCCAGGCCCGACGTCTCGATGATGATCCGGTCGAACTCAATCTCCCCGTGGGAGCGGCGGGCATCAAGGTCCAGCAGGGTGTCGATCAAATCGCTGCGCACCGCGCAGCACAGGCAGCCGGTGGAGAGGCGGATCAGGGCATCGCTGCTGCTCGCCAAGATATCGTGGTCGAGCCCGATTTCGCCGAACTCGTTCACGATCACCGCCGTGTGGGCGAAGCGGGGATCGCTCAACACCTTGCGGATGAAGGTGGTTTTTCCGCTACCCAGGAATCCGGTCACCACCAGCACCGGGGTTGTGCCCGCCATCGGGGCGGGTGCCACGCGTCCGACAGGGGCTGCGCGTTCCCCTGGCGGCTGCGGTGCCATTGCCGGCGCGCCGACCTTAAGCGACGGCCCCGCCGCGCCGCCGCCAAGGGCTTTGCGCAGGGCGCCGAGCAGCCCGACGATGGAGGCCGCCGGCCGTGGCGGGCGCCCCGCGCTGGCCATTGTCTCCAGCATCCAGCGCGCCGGCCGTTCCGCCTCGCAAGCCGGCCGGATGCGGACTTGGATGCCCGAGACCGTGCGGACCTCCAGCGCTTCCCCGCTCCAGGCGCATCGCCCCCAGACCCCCCACAGGGACAGGCAATCGACGATCAGGCCGCGCAGATCGGCCTGCGTCACAAGGCCGGCCCCGCGAGAATGTCGTCGGCGATCCGGCGGGGCAGCCATTGCCCGTCGGTGGGCACACCATGGAAATGGCCGTCTTCCACCATCACCTTCCCCCGCAGGATGGTGAGGCTCGGCCACGCATCCACGGCATGGCCTTCCCAGGGCGAGTAATCGGTCTCGTGCAGGTCCTCGTTGCGGATCACTCGCCGCAGCGCCGGATCCAGCACCACGATGTCGGCATCCGACCCGACGGCGATGGCGCCCTTGCGCGGGTAGAGCCCCATGATCTTCGCGGCATTGGTGGAAACGAGATCGGCGAATTGTGTCAGGGAATAGCCCCGCCGTCCCACCATCTCCGTATACATCAGCGCGACCCGCGGCTCGCACGCGGCGTTGCCGCCGGTGGTGTCGTCGATGCGGTTGCCCTGGATCTTGGTCGCGAGGGTGCAGCACAATTCGTCGGTGGCCACCGCATGGATCGTGCCGTCGCCCGTTCCCGCCCAGAGCGCGGCCTGGTCCTCGGGCGCCTTGAGCGAGGGATAGGTGTGGTAGATCTGCCCATTGGGGCGGCGATAATCGGCGCTGTTGTAGAGCATATATTGGTGCAGGGTTTCGCCATAGATCGGCAGCCCCTTGGCCCGCGCCTCGCGCACCGCCGCGACCCCGGTGGCCGCGCTGACATGCATCATGTAGAGCGCCGTGCCCGGCACGCTTTCCGCCAGGCGGAGGATGCGGCGGAACGAGAGGTCTTCCGACAGCGTATTGTGCACTTCCGCCAGGTTCTCGAAGCCCGTACGGCCCTCGCGGATCAGCTTGCCATACATGTGCATGACGATGTCATTGTCCTCGGCATGGATGACGCCGAGGCCGCGATTGGCGGCAAGCACCTGAAACACTTCCCAGATGTCGCCGAAATCCACCATCCGCCCGCGCCGGCTGGGCGTGATGTCCGTGGTGAAGAGCTTGATCGTGGGATAGCCCGCCTGGATGGTCTCGGCGAGCTGACCGGGAATGTCGGGCGGCAGGTCGCCTTCCACCATGACGTGATAGGCATAGTCGCAATGGCAGGCGCCCCGCCAATCCTCGTCGCGCCGCTCGATGGCGCCCCGGATGGTGGTTTCGTGGGTCCAGCGCGCGAAATCAATGATCGTGGTGGTGCCGCCGAACAGGGCGGCGCGGCTGACCACCGATGGCGGCTCGGTGAAGCTGGGCGGCCCATCCGGCAGCGGCATGGGCCAGGCGCAATGCACGTGCGGGTCGATCCCGCCCGGCATCACGATCTTGCCCCGCGCATCAATCACCCGTGCCCCCTCGGGCGCTTGCAGGGTGCCGGGCGCGTGGAGCGCGGCGATGATGCCGTCGGCAACGGCGATGTCATAGGCGCCGACGCCGTGCGGCGTGATCACCGTATCCGCGCGGATTATAAGATCGACCATCTGTTTTCCCCTGGGACGGTGGGACAGGTCAGCAGCGGGCGAAGATGGCCGCGATCTCGGCGGTATCGTCGGTTCGCGTGAGGGCCAGGGCGAGCAGGATGCGGGCCTTCTGCGGGCTGAAATCCTCGCCCGCGATGATGCCCGCCTCCTGGAGATAGCGCCGCCGCCCGACCCGCCCGGTCGCGGCGCGGGTGCATTGGACGACCGCGATGCCGGACGCGACCGCGCGCTCGTAGGCGACGCGTTCCGCCGGCGTGACCAGCCCCGGCGCGAGGCCGGCGGACACAAGGCCGCGTGCCCCCGCGGCGATCGCGGCGTCGATGAATGTTGCGTCCGCCCCGGCATAGGACATCAGGATATCGACGCGTGGCAGGACAATGTCCCCGAGCGTGGAGAACTCGCCCTCGGGCGCATGGGCCGGGGTGGGCGCGCGATAGATATGGATGCCGTCTCCATCCACATGCCCGAGCGCACCGAAATCCAGCGAACGGAAGGTGTGCTGGCGATAGGTGGAGGTCTTCACCACGTCGCGCGCGGCATGGATCTCGTCGTTCAGCACCACCAGCACGCCGAGCCCGCGGGCGAGCGGCGACCCCGCCACGCGCAAGGCGTTGACAAGATTGATGCCGGCATCGCTGCCGAGTGCGCTCGCCGGGCGCTGGGCGCCGACCAGCACGACGGTCTGGGGAATGGCGAGGGTCAGGTTCAGGAAGAAGGCAGTCTCCTCCAGCGTCGCGGTCCCATGCAGGATGACGAATCCCGAGAGATCCCGCTGGCTGGCGGCGGTCGCGTGGATCAGCGCGCGAAGCTCCACCCAGTCCGCCGGCCCGATCGCCGTGCTGCCGACCGAGCGGAAGGGGACGGGCAGCGGATCGGCCACCAGGCGGGCTTCCTCGACGTGCTCCAGAATCTCGTCGACGGTCCGTTTCACGCCGAATTCCGGGTAGTCCATGCTGTCCAGGCTGGACTGAGCCCACGAGGAAATCGTGCCGCCGGTGCCGATAACGGCGACCCTGGGAAGAGAAGACGTCATATTCCGCTTCCGTCTTTGATGAAGGGATGTCCCGGCCGCCTGCGGATGGCTCCGGGACGGCGGGACGATGCGATGGGTGTGAAGGTCGGGCTGCGCCGCCGGGAAGGCTACGATCGGCGCAGCCGATCTTCCCTGCGTTAGGAATGCCCGAAAACGTTATGACGAGTGTTGACGATTTACAATGCCGGATTTCTCCACGCCGCAATGCGCGAAACCAAGCCGACGGGTGCCGCCGAGCGACGGTTCAAGCGGGCTCCTGAGGGTTTCCGGTTGCGACGAGGTTTTACATCGGTGATTTGCTCACTTCGGTGATTAATTTGGATGCATCACCCGTCACGCAAGCATCCAGTATGTGATGATGCGGGGTTGTCTTTGACTCACCTGTTTTCGCAAATCGCCCGCGGACGGGCGAAAGCGCGACCTGCGCCGAGGCGCTGCAGTCGACGCCGAACGCCCCAATCTGCACAAAAATTCATTGTAAACTGTCTACAATTTGTGCTGCGGTTTTGCCCTGCGCTGTGCAAAATAAGATCAGTCGAGCGGGTGGGGCCAGTGGCTGCCGAGATGCGGCACTGTATTCGCGCTCCGGAGGTCGCCAAACCGCAAGCAGCGGAAGGTTTAGAGAATTCCCATGACCAACGATCAGAATGCGTTCCGCATCAGCCGGCGCGGCTTCGGCCGCCTCGCCGCCGGCACTGCCCTCGGGCTGGCCATGCCGCCAACGATCGGACGGGCCGAGCCCGCCGTCCTGCGGGTCAGCAGCATTCAGGCGATCACCGGGCCGTCCTCGCCTTATGGCTGGCGTGTGCGTGACGGGGCGCAGCTGGTCGCCGACGATATCAATGCGGCTGGGCTGACCCTCGGTGGCACTACTTATCGCATCCAAATCGCCACCGAGGATATGGCCAACGATCCGCAGCAGGCGATCACGCTGCTGCGTCAGGCATCATCCAATGCGGACGTGCTCGCGGTGATCGGGCCCTCCAACTCGGTCGGCTATGTGCCGTCGGTTCCGGCCGCCGGCCAGTTGCAGATCCCGCTGGTGGGCGCGGGCTCCGGCGCGCCGGTCAAGCAATGGAATATCTGGTCCTACCGGGTCAATCCGGTCTCCGAGACGGCGATTCCGGTATTGTTGCGCAAGGTGCATGCGAAGGTGGGGTTCAAGCGCCTGGGCGTGATCTACGACCAGACCCAGGACGGCCAGGCTGGCGATGCCCAGGCCTGCAAGACCCTGGCGCAGGAACTGGGCTATGAGGTGGTCGCGTTCGAAGCATTCCGCGCCGGCGACCAGGATTTCTCGGCCCAGCTCGCCACCATCCGCAGCAGGAAGCCCGACGCCATGTTCGTCGCCGCGGCCACCGGCGACGGGGTGAAGGTGACGTCCCAGATCCGCGAGGCGGGCTTCACCGTGCCGCTGATGACCGGCTTCGGCTCGTTTCAGGATCCGGTCTATTGGGATGGCACCCACGGCGAGATCAAGGGCTGCTATACGTGGCTCGCGCAGGATCTGGCTTCCCCCACGCCCTCGGTGAAGACCTTCATCGACCGGTACAAGGCGAAGTTTTCCCAGGAAGCGACCTCCTTCTCCACCTATGGCGCGGACGCTCTTTCCACCATCGCGGAAGCGCTGAAGAAGGCCGGCGCTCCCACGCGGGCGAAGCTGCAGGAAGCGCTCGCGGAGCTGGATTTCGTATCCCCGCTGGGCACCCATATGACGTTCCACAACCCGCCCAGCGGCAATAACAATACGCCAAACGTGGTCGCGATCGAGATCACCGGCCGCGGCACTTATACCGCGATCTGACCCGTGCTCGAGATCAGCCAGCTTACGCGGCGCTTCGGCGGCCTCGTCGCCGTCAATGACGTGACGTTCTCGGTGGGGGCTGGCGAGGTGGTCTCTGTTGTCGGCCCCAATGGGGCCGGAAAGACCACCTTGTTCAACCTGATCACCGGGGTGATCAAGCCGGATTTCGGCAAGGTCGTCCTGGACGGCAAGGATATCACGGGCGCCGCGCCGCATCGTCTGGCCGCCATGGGCATCGCGCGCACGTTCCAGAACATTCGCCTGTTCGGGCATCTGAATGCGCTGGAAAACGTGATGGTCGGCCAAGTGGCCGGCGGGCGGTCCGGCGTGCTCGACGCGCTGGCCTGCACGTCGCGGGATCGCACGGATCGGCGCATGATGGTCGAGCGCGCCGAGGCGCTGCTGGATTGGGTCGGGGTCGGCGCGAACCGGTTCCGCATGCCGGGGGAGCTGCCCTATGGCGATCAGCGGCGCGTCGAAATCGCCCGGGCGCTCGGCCTTCAGCCGCGCCTGCTGATCCTCGATGAACCCACCGCCGGCATGGTGGCGCGCGAGGCGCATGCGGTGATCGAGATGATCGACCGTCTGCGCGAACGCGGCATCGCGCTGCTGCTGATCGAGCACAACATGAACGTCGTCATGTCCGCCTCCGACCGCATCGTGGTGATCAGCTTCGGCCAGAAGATCGCCGAGGGCCTGCCCGCCGAGATCCGCGCCGATCCCAAGGTGATCGAAGCCTATCTGGGAGTGGAGGATTGAGCGCGCTCCTGAAAATCGAAGGGCTCGCCGTCTCCTACGGCTCCGTTCCGGCGGTCGATGGCGTATCGCTGGAAATCGAGCCGGGCGAACTGCGGGTCATCCTGGGCGCCAACGGCGCCGGCAAGACCACCATCATCAAGACGATCATGGGCCTGCTGAAGCCGCGCGGCGGCACGATCCGCTTCGATGGCGAAAGCGATCTGCTGCGCCTGCGGCCGCATCAGATCCACCGGCTCGGCATCGCCTGGGTGCCCGAGGCGCGGCAATTGTGGAACACCATGACGGTGCTCGATAATCTGCGCATGGGGGCATTCGAGGTCCGCGACCAGGCCGCGGTCGAGCGCCGCATCGGCGAGATGTTCGAGCGGTTTCCCCGCCTCGCCGAGCGGCGGCACCAGCTGGCGGGCTCCCTCAGCGGTGGCGAGCAGCAGATGGTCGCGATCGCCCGCGCGCTGGTGTCGAGCCCGCGCCTGCTGCTGATGGACGAGCCCTCGCTCGGCCTCGCGCCCATCGTGGTGCGCGACGTGTTCGCCCTGGCCCGAGAGATCAACACCATGGGCATCGCGGTGCTGATGGTGGAGCAGAACGCGCGCCAGTCATTGAAGGTCGCCCACTTCGCCTATCTGCTGGAGCTCGGGCGCGTTGTCGAAGCCGGGCCGGCGGCGGAGATCGCCGGCAAGAAAAGCGTGCAGGACGTGTTCCTGGGCGGCAGCGCATAGGACGGCGTCGAGATGGATCTTTTCCTCCAACAACTCAGCAACGGCCTGGTGATCGGCAGTACTTACGCCGTCGTCGCGGTGGGGTTCGCGCTCGCCTTCACGGTGCTGCGCGTGATCCAGTTTGCCCATCCCGACGTGTTCATGATCGGCATGTTCACCGGCATGGTAGCGGCGGGGTTCGTGCCCGGCGGCGGGCTGGCGGTTGCGCTACTGGGCGGCGCTGTCGGGTCCACCGCCATCGGCGCCATCATCGAGCGCACCGTGGTCGCCCCTTTGCGCGGGCGGGACGTGCTGACGACCCTGATCGCGACGCTGGGCGTCTCCGTCATCCTCCAGAACGGCATGGCGGTGATCGTCGGTCCCGATCCGATTCCCTATCCGCGCCTGCTGCCGGCGCGCTTTTATGAAATCGGCCCGGTGCTGCTCACCCTGCGCCAGATGTTCTGCCTCGGCCTGTGCGCGGCGTTGCTGGTGCTGGCGAGCCTCTATGTGCGGCGCACCCACATCGGGCGGGCCACGCGGGCGATCGCCGAGCGGCCGGACGTTGCCGCCGCGTTCGGCGTGGACGTGCGGCGCGTGTGCCAGATCACCTTCTGGCTTGCCTCGACCATGGCGGGCCTCGCCGCCGTCGCGGTGGGCTCGCTGTATGGCTCCGCCTCCGCCTTCGTGGGTCTTTTGTATGGGCTGAAGGCGTTCATCTGCATGCTGGTGGCGGGCAATCGCTATTTCGAGGCGGTGATCGCGGTCGGCCTCGCGCTCGGCGTGCTCGAGGCTCTGGTGACCGGCTACGTCTCCTCATCGCTGCGCGATGCGGTGGCCTTCTTCGTGCTGATCGGCGTGCTCTATCTGCGGCCGAACGGCTTGTTCGGTTCCTACGCCACTTGAGCTGGAGGCATCATGCCCAATCTTGCCTTCTTCGAACCGATCCTGATCTTCACCTTGCTGAACGTCGCGATGACGATCGGGCTTTATGTCACCGCGCTGTCCGGGCAGCTCTCCATGGCCACGGCGGCGATCGCGGGCGTCGGCGGCTATGCCTCGGGAATTCTGACGGTGAAGTTCGGCGTCCCGTTCGTGCCGGCGGTCGCGGCGGGCGCGTTCATGGGCGGTGCGCTCGGCTGCATCCTGGCGCTGCTGACCCTGAAGATGCGGGATTTCATCCTGAAGCTGACGACGCTCGCGGCCGGCGAAGCGCTTTCGGTGCTGGCGTTCAACTGGGATTACATCGGCGGGGCAAACAGCTTCACCGGGCTTGAGCCGCATACCGGGCTCTTCACCTGCGTGGTGGTCGCGGTCATCGCATTCTACGTCGCATGGCGGTTCGACGGGTCGCGGCTTGGCTATGCCGCGCGGGCGGTGCGCGACGACCCGCTGGCGGCGGCCTCCATGGGGGTTTCGGTCGCCCAGGTGCGCATCATCACCTTCGCGCTGGGCAGCGCGCTGATCGGCATGGCCGGTGCGGTGCAGGCCCATTATCTGCTCGTGATCACGCCGTCCCAGCTCGGCTTCTTCGTCTCGCTCAATTACGTCATCTTCCTTCTGTTCGGCGGTTTGCAGACTTTGGCCGGCCCGATACTTGGCGCCGTGGTCCTCACCGCTTTGCCGGAGGCGTTGCGCTTCGCCAACGAATATCGGCTCATCGTCTACGGGCTGATCATCGTCGGCGTCATGCTGTGGCGCCCTGACGGGCTCCTGACCCGGACCCCGCTCGGCGTCGCCCGCCGCATTCTCGGCTTCACGCTGCGCCCCGAACGCCTGCCGAAGGGTGCCCTGCGGCCGGAGGACGTGCTTTCACCCATCCTGCCCGGGGACGCTGTCGCCATAACGAAGCGCAATTGAGACGAAACGATTTGAGGAGACGTCCGTGGAACTCATAGATCTGAGCCGGGAGATTTTCCATCGCACCCAGGTGCATCCCTCGCATCCGCCGGTGGTGATTTCGGTCTGGTATGATCATTCCGAAAAGAAGCGGGCAGGAAATACGGACTTCACGTCCAAAGCTTTGTCCATCGCCTTCAGCGATCATGCGGGCACCCATGTGGATGCCCCCGTTCATTTCGATTCCCGCCCCGAGGCGCAGTCGATCGACCAGATGCCGCTGGAGAAATTCTACACCTCCGCCATCTGTCTGGACCTCTCTCACGTTCCTCTGCGCCATGCGATCACGGTGGCCGAAATGGAGGCGGCGCTTGAGGCCTCCGGGGAGGAAATCCGCCCCGGCGATACCGTGATGCTCTATATGGCCACCAACGACCGCTTGCTCGGCAAACCCGGCTATCCCCATGAGTTTCCGGGCCTTGCGCTGGAGAGCGTGCATTGGCTGGCCGACAAGGGCATTGGCATGTTCGGCGTGGAGGCTGTGAGCCCGGCGCCGGAGGGCGAGCTGAATTTCCAGGCCCATCTGGCGTGCGCCGAGCGGGGGATCACCCACATGGAATGCCTCGCCAATCTGGACAAGCTGGTAGGGCGCGGCCGATTCCGCTTCGTCGGCTTCCCGCTCAAGATCCGCGGCGGTACTGCGAGTCCCATCCGGGCGGTCGCCATCTTCGAGTGACAGGACGGGCGAACAGGGGCGCGCACGGCGCGTGCGTGCCGGCGCCGGCCCCTACAAAGGCAAATCTCATGAAGCTTCCCCAGCACGGCCGATATGCTCATAGCGCCCTGCCGCAGCGCCCAGGCTATGCTTGGCCGAACGGCGCCAGCCTTGCGCTCGTGGTCAGCAACAATATCGAGCATTTCGCGTTTCGCGCCGGCCTCGGAAGTGACAGCGCCCAGCTGGGGGCGCCGCAGAATCAGCGCAATTACGCTTGGCGTGACTATGGAAACCGCGTCGGGCTCTGGTACCTTCTTGATTTGCTGGACGAATTCGATTTGCCCTGCGCGCACAATGTGAACGCCGCAGCGCTCGACGCCTGCCCGGAAATCGCCCCGGCCCTGTTGGCACGCGGTGACGAATTCGTCGGCCACGGGCGGACCAATTCGGAACGCCAGGACGGATGGTGGGAAGACGACGAGCGCCGCCTCATCGCCGAGAGCCGCGACGCCATTCTACGGCATGCCGGCACGGCGCCTCAGGGCTGGCTCGGCCCCTATATCGCGGAAAGCGCCTGCACACTCGACCTCCTGAAAGAGGAGGGCTTCAGCTATGTGATGGATTGGGCGGCGGACGACCAGCCGTTCTGGATGCGCACGCGCTCCGGGCCGTTGCTCTCCATTCCCTACTCGATCGAACTCAATGACAGTCCCGCCATGGTCTTCCGCCAGCATAGCGGCCGCGACTTCGCGCAAATGATCGTCGATCAGTTCGATGAGATGCTGATCCAATCGCGCAAATATCCCCTGGTGTGCAGCGTGGTGCTGCACCCCTTCATCGTCGGGCAGCCGTTCCGGCTGCATGCCCTACGCGAAGCCTTCGCGCACATGATGGAGCAGCGCGACAAATTGTGGATCACGCGGCCCGGCGAACTCGCCCGCTACGTCGCCGATCTGCCAAGGGGGGTCATCCCCGGCAGCGAGGAGTTCGAATGAACGGCAGGCTTTTGGAAAGAGGTCAGGGTATGGAGATCAATCTCCCCGAGGTATTGGCCGAGGTCGAGGCGGCTTTTGCGCATTATGAAGCCGCCGTGCTTTCCAACGATGTGGCGGGGTTTGATGCCCTGTTCCGGGACGATCCGCGCACGATCCGCTACGGGATGGGCGAAAATCTCTACGGCTATGCCGAGATCAGCGCCTTCCGGACCGCGAATTCCGGCGCGAACCTGATGCGCACGCTTTCGCGCACGGTGATCACTACCTATGGGCGCGATGCCGCCACCGCCTCGACCCTGTTTCGGCGCGCCAGTCTACCCGGCAAGGTGGGGCGGCAGATGCAGACATGGATCCGGTTTCCCGAGGGCTGGCAGATCGTTGCCGCCCATGTGAGCCTGCTCGACGACGTGGAATGATCGAGCGCGGTCAGCTCGAGCTGCCGCGCACCTGCAACGCGGCAAAGCGGGCCAGCCGGTAGGCCGGCGCACTCAGGAGGATGATGCAGAGAATCCGCACCAGATGGAACGCCGTCACCTCTGCCACCCCGAGGTGCAGGGTCTTGGCGGTGATGCTGGTCTCCGCCACCCCTCCGGGTGCATTGGCCAGCACCATGGTGGCGAGGTCGAGGCCCGCATGCCAGCCGATCACCGCAGCCATGCCGACGTTGAAAGCGATCAGCAGCAAGGTGTTGGTGACGGCCGCCGGCACGAAATTCCGCAACCGCTGGATCATGTGGCGGCGAAAGCGGGCGCCGAGGGCGGCGCCGATCAGGACCTGGCTGACATCCACCACCGGCGTCGGTATGCCCGACAGCGGAAGCTGCAGCAGCGCGACGGTCGCGCCGACCACGAGGCCGCCCAGCAGCCAGTTGTTTACCATGCGGATCCGGCCGAGCAGATACGCACAGGCGAGGCCCATCAGCAGCATGCCGACCATTTCCAGCGGCTTCACCGGAAGCGCGGGCGGCAGGTAGCTTTCCGCGCCATGGACGCCGAAAAACGCGATCGAGACAGGAATCGTCAGAACCACCACCACGATGCGAAGCGATTGGGACAGCGCGACCAGCGCGGTATCTCCCCCAAAGCGTTCCGCCAACACCGACATCTCGGCCACGCCGCCAGGCAGGCTGGCGAAATAAGCGGTCGTATTGTCGACCTTCGCCGAGCGCGCGAGCAGCAGGGAAAGCATGCCACCGGCGAAAATCGACACCCCGGCCGCAAACAGCATGTAGCCGATATTGGAGAGCAGGTGGTCCATCAAGGTCGGCGTGAAATACAGGCCGATCGCCACTCCCGCGATCACCTGCCCGCCTTGCCGGGACCAGGGCGGAACCTCGATGGGCGCACCGAGAAGGCCGAGGGCGGCAACCACCAGCAGCGCCCCGAGCAGCCAGGCGAGGGGCGCCCCCAGCGCCGCCATTCCCGCGCCGCCGAGCGCGGCCGCAGCGAATGTGGCGGCCACCTTCATCCAGCGTCTGCGCCTGTCCATGCGTGTGACCTCGACCCTCTTCCCAGGCGGCGCCTTTCCTTCTCGATACGACGTGGGATCAAAAACTGTCAACAGTTTACAATGGTCAGATGTTGGCCGTACCGAGGGTGGTGGTGCTGCGCGGAAGGGGGTCAGGTGCCGGCGGCGAACGAGCGGCGCTTGCCGCCCTGGGCATGGGCCTCGCCCAGCTGGCGCGCGCGCGTCACGTCGCCGGCGGACATGGCGGCGAGCAGGGCCGCATGCTCGGCATTGGATTCCCGCATGCTCGCCGCGGACATCAGGGATCTCTGCCGCACGAGATGCATTTCCTTCACCAGGGATTCGTAGGTCTCCTTCAGCCGGCGGTGGCCAGAGAAATTCATCACTTGCTCGTGGAAGCGCAGGTTCAGCTGATAGTATAAAGTGGCCTTGCTCTTCTTGACCGCGAGATCCATCTGCGCGAGCAAGTCTTCCAGCACGGCCTCCTGCTCCGCCGACATATGGGCGGCGAGCCGGCTGCACGCGAAGCCGAACAGAACTGCGCGCAGATCGTAGATTTCCGCGGCCTCGTCCGCCTCGATGGCCCGCACGAAGCTGCCGTGGTTGACCACGGACGTCACCAGCCCGGCGCGTTCCAGCGCCCGGGTCGCCTCGCGGATTGGCCCCCGGCTGACGCCCAGCTGGGTCGCGAGAGTCTGTTCGTTGATGCGTTCCCCCGCGCGGATTTCCCCGCTCAGGATCATCCGCTCCAGCTCCTTGCGCACGATGTCCGTGAGCGATTGGGTGCGGCGCTGCGCAATGGCCGACAGGGCGTCCTCGGTTTTGGCCATGGTGCGAGTACTCCGCGCGATAAAAGGTGACTTGCCTCGGTACCAAGCGGCTTCATGTAAACGCAACATGCGAAACAGCGCGGTATCAGGGATAAGCCTGTCATGAATTCAGGCGATCCAACATTGGCAACAGTTTACAACCTTCGTCTAGCGGACCCATGGTGACATGTCCATGGGAGGTCCTTCCCCCTGACCTCCAAGATTTGGGGTGGTCACCGAATGTCTTGAACTGCTCCGATCAGGTGCCGCGCGGCGGAGCCGCCGGGGCGCGTTACGCGGCCATCCAGCCGCCGTCCACCATCAGATTGATGCCGGTGACGAACCGGGCATCGTCGCTGGCGAGATAGAGGGCGGCGTGGGCGACATCGTCGGGTGCGCCAAAGCGCGGCCACGGCGTGCGCCGCCGTGCGCGATCGAGAACCTGCGGGTCCTGCAGGCGTCCGCCCTGGCCGGTCACGATCTTGCCGGGCGCCACCGCATTGCAGACGATGCCGTCCTGCGCATAATCGGCCGCCACCTGGCGGGTCAGATAGGCGATGCCGGCCTTGGTCACGCCATAGGCCAGGTCCTCGGGCGCGGCGATCATGCCGTGCTGGGAGGAGAGATTGACGATGCGCCCGCGCACTTCCCCGCGCGTGTCCTGTGTCAGCATCTGCCGCACGGCGGCCCGGCAGCAGAGGAAAACGCCGGTGAGGTTGACCGCGAGCATGCGGTTCCAATCCTCTTCGGCCAGATCCGTCAGGCGGCGCGGATGGCGGATGCAGGCGTCGTTCACGATCACCTCGAGGCGACCGAAGCGGGCGACCGTGGCGTCCACCAGCGCCTCCACCTGATCGGCCTTCGAGACGTCTGTGCGGTGGAACAGGGCGCTGCCGCCGTCCTGGGCGATCAGCGCGGCGGTGGGCGCGCCGCCTTCGATCACATCCTGCGTGACGTCGGCGATCACCACATGTGCCCCATGGCGGGCGAACAGGCGGGCGATGGCGCGGCCGATACCGGACGCGCCGCCGGTGACGATGCAAACGCGTCCCGCAAGGCGTGGCGTCTCGGCAGGCGGGATTTCAGCGGATGAGGTCATGGCGCGGTCTCGCGTGTGAGCCAATGGGCGCCGGCCGTGTCCAGCCATGCCAGATAAGCGTCGAGGGCGGCGGGCAGATCATGATGCGGCACAAATCCGGTGTCCGCGCGCAGGCGGCCGTTGGCCATGGGCGCCCGGTCGTAAGGCATGTAGAGGTTCACGTTCCCGGCCTCGGAAGGCTGGGCGAAGCGCCATGTCATATCCGGGCGGCGCAGGGCGAGCGCGCGGCAGAAGTCAGCCAGCGACCAGATGAAACCTGCTGAAAGATTATAGATGGCGTGTGGCAGGCGCGGCGTGTCCATCAGGGCGAGGATCGCGGCGGCGGCGTCGCGCCCATAGAACCAGTCGCGCGGGTGGGCCCGCGGCAACACCACCTCTTCGCCCCGCGCGGCGCGCCGCAGCACCTGGAATGGTGCGCTCGGCGTGTCCCGCGCCGAGGTCGCATATTCCCAGGGTCCAAAGCATGTTCCGAGCCGCCCGACCACGAGATCGAGGCCGCAGAGTTCGGCAAGCCGCAGGGCCACCGCTTCCCCGGCCCGCTTGCTGATGCCGTAGAGACCCTCGGGCCGCAGTGGTGTCGTCGCCTCGTCCAGCGGCGCCGCGCCCCGGCCGCTCGCGCCATAGGCCGAGCCGGACCCGAGATAGACGATGCGCCTGATCCCGGTGGCGGCCGCCGCCGTCATCGCCGAGGCGACGCCGCCCACGTTCACGTCGATAACGGTGCGGGGCGCCGTGCGCTCGCGCTGCGCGTCGGCGGTCACCGCCGCCAATATGAGCATTCTGTCCGCGCCACTTGTGGCAAGGGCGTCTGTGAGGGCGTCCTCGTGTGTCGCATCGCCGGCGATCCATTGGAACCGGCCCGGCAGGCGGGCGAATATCGCCTCGGCGAACGGTGGCGGCGGCGCGAGGTCGTAGCCCACCACGCTTTCGCCGCGCGCCAGCAGGGCCTCGCACACCGTGAGGCCGATGAAGCCCGAACTGCCGCTGACGAAGACGCCCATCCGCCTCAGGCCAGATCGCGGAAAAGCGAGCCCCATCCGGTGACCCGGCTGGTGTCCACGCCGGCCATGCGCAGGCTCTTCCAGACCACGGTGGCGATGGTGTCGTAGATCGGGATGCCGAGCTCGCGCTCCAGCCCTTCCACCAGCGGGGCGGCGCGCAGATTGGTGCAGATGACGGTGATCGCCTGCGGCCCCTGTGCGGCCACCTCCCGGATCATGCCGGAAATCTGCCCGCCGGTGACGGTGGAGAACGAGAAATTGTCCTGCAGCCCGAGATGCCGCTCGCCTTTGCAGGCGTGGCCCAGGGCCGCGTAATTGGAGAGGATCCGGGTCTGCACCTCGTCGAGATACGGCGTGACGAAGCCGAGCTCCCGCACGCCTTTGCGTTCCAGGATTTCATTCAGGGCCAGCATGGAGGTGGTGGCCTTGATGCCGGTGGCGGCGGTGATGCGCTCGCACAATCGCGCGTCGGCCTCGAAGCCGAGCCAGCCGGAAGAGGTGCCGTTCCAGGCGATCACCTCCACCTTGGCGTGGGCGAGAAGCTCCGCGGCGCGCAGAATCTCGGTGTCGTCGAATTGGGCCAGCGCCCGGTCGGAGAGCGCGATTTCGGTGACCTTGAACCGCCCGAAATGGGCGGAGACTTCCGGCAGGCCCGCCACCATGGCTTGCGTCACCGGCTCCAGCACCGTGTTGGACGAAGGGGTGAGCATGCCGAGGAGAACGCGTTCACTCATGATGGGTCCGCAGTCTGGAGGAGAGAGGCCGCCGCCGGCTCGGGCCGCAGCAGGTCGAGGATGTGCCGCTTCACGTCGTTGAAGCGGGGGCTGGTGATGTCGCGCGGGCGCGGTAGATCGAGCGGGATGATCTCGGCGATGCGGCCGGGGCGGGCCGACATGACCGCCACATGGGTGCCGAGCGTGAGCGCCTCGTCGATGCCATGGGTGACGAAGACGATCGTGCCCTTGTGGCGTTCCCAGATGGAGATCAGCTCGTTCTGCATGTCCATGCGGGTCTGCTCGTCCAGCGCGCCGAACGGCTCGTCCATCAGGATCACGGCCGGGTTCATGAGCAGCGCGCGGGCGATGCCGACCCGCTGGTTCATGCCGCCGGAAAGCTCGGCGGGAAAATGGTTCTCGAACCCGGTCAGGCCCACGAGGTCGATATAGCGCTGCGCCTCGTGGCGGCGCTGCGCCTTCTGGGCCCCGCGCAGCTTGAGGTGGAACGCCACGTTTTCCCACACCGGAAGCCAGGGCATGAGGTTCGGCTGCTGGAACACAACGCCGCGGTCGGCGCCGGGCGCGGCGATGATCTCGCCGTCCACCTTCACCGTGCCCGTGGTCGGCTTGTCGAAGCCGGCGATCATGTTGAGCAAGGTGGACTTGCCGCAGCCGCTTGGGCCGAGCAGGCAGAGCAGCTCGTTGCGCTTGACCGAGAAGCTGACGTCGCTGAGCGCGGTGACATCGGCCTTGCGCTTGGTGTCCTTGAAAATCTTGGACACGCCGGAGATTTCGATGGTGGCCATGCTCATCCCTCCACGCCCTGGAGGGTCGTGCCCTGCTGCCAGCGCAGCATGTGCCGGGCCACCGCCTGGATCATGAGATCGCTCAGGAAGCCGAGCAGGCCGATGGAGGCCATGGCGGCGATGACGATGTCGTAGCGCAGGAAATAATAGGAATCCCACAGCACGTAGCCGACTCCGCTCTTCACCGCGACCATCTCGGCGGTGACCGTGAGCATCCAGGCCGAGCCGACGCCGATGCGCAGGCCGGCGAAGATCGACGGTAGCGCCGCCGGAACGACGATGAAGCGCAGCAATTGGTGCTGGCCGCCGCCCACCATGGCACCCGCGCGGATCAGGTTGCGATCGCAGGTCTTCACGCCATGGATGGTATTCAGCAGGATCGGGAAGAAGGCGCCGAGAAACACCAGGAAGATCGCCGGCTTGTCGGCGATGCCGAACCAGATGATGGCGAGGGGAATCCACGAGACCGGCGGGATTGGACGCAGGGTCTGCAATGTGGGTTCGATCAGCACCTCGATCAGGCGGGACCAGCCGATGGCGACGCCGAGCACAACGCCCATGACGGTGGCGATGGCGAACCCGGCGGCGACGCGCCAGAAGCTCGCCATCACGTCGAAGATCCAGCGTCCGCTATAGCTCTGCGTGTTGCCGTCGATGCCGAAGATCCAGTCCAGCCAGGCCCATGCCACCGCCGAGGGGGCCGGCAGCAGCGCCGGGGGCAGGGCGCCGGAGCGGGAAAAGGCTTCCCACCCGGCGAGGATCAGGACCGGAACGATGAAACGTTCCGGCCGGCCCCGTCTGAGAATGGCATGCATCCGCCCGCCCTCAATAACCGAGTTCGGTCTTGGGCTTGCCGGTCACCGCCTCGAGGAAGCGGTAGTCCATGTGCTTTTCCACCGCCGCCGTGACGTCGGTATTGATGTATTTGAGATCCCGCATCATCGTCGCGATGGCGACCGCCGAAGACCGATACATCTTGTAGTCGGGATAAAGATTGCCCACCGCGCCTTCGGCGATTGCCTTGTCGAGGCCGGTCACCTTGCTGATGACATCCACCCACAATTGCTTGTCGCCTTCAATCTTCTCGTCGACCTTGACGATGGCGCGCACGGTCTCTTCCACCGCCTTGGGATTCGCCGCGATCACGTCGGGCCGGGTGACGATGAGGTTGGTGAGCTTTCCGGCGGCCTGGTCGTACGGAAAGGTGAAGAACTTGGCGGCCTTGGCCTGGAGGATCTGGGTCGCGAACGGCTCCGTGGTGCAGATCAGCTCCACCTCGCCCCGGCGCAACGCCTGGATATGGTCGGAGGGGTTGGGAATATTGATGAATTGAACGTCCTTATTGACGTCGATGCCCTGCTTGGCGAAGGCGCCGCGCATGTGAATGTCCTGCGCATTGCCGCGCGAGGCCGCGATGCGGAACGTCTTGCCCTGCGCCTTGTAGTCGGCGATCAGCTTCTTGAGCCCGGCCCAATCGTCGGCGGCGAGCGGCAGGTCGTTTTGAATGACGCAGGCCGAACCGCCATTCACCTGGCCGGAGATGGCGACCACGTCGAAGCCCTTGTCGAGGGCGGTGGCATAGTGAAGATAGGTCACCTGCGCCACGTCGATGCTCTTTGAAATCAGGGCCGTGAGCACGTCATTGCCGGTGTTGAAGCCGATCACGTCCAGCTTGATGCCCTTGGCATAGTCCGGGGTGAGGGTGAGCGGGGTGCAATGGGCGCATTTGGCGAAACCGAGCTTGATGGTGGGCTCGGACTGGGCGGCCGCCGCCGAGACCGCACCGGCCGCAAGCGCCAGCGCAAGGGCGATGCGGGACAAAAACCTCTTCATGACCTTGCTCCTCTGGAAGACCATTCGAGCCGATCGCCTGTTCGCTGAAGCGAGAAGCATTCGGTATGCAATATGGTTTTTTATTCGTATAATCATGGTTATAAGTCATAATACGATGGGCGTGAAAGCCGATTTTGTAGGCAGGGAGCGCAAAGAAATGACAGAATCGGAGGCACCCTTCGAAAAGCCCGGCGCCGGCAAGGCGCGTCCGCGCGCGCCGGCCCGCACCCGTTTCAAGCCGGCGCGGCTGAAGCTTTCGGCAAGCGATGCCAAGCAGCCGCTGAACACCGCCTCCCTGCACGACCAGCTGGTGATGCGGCTGCGCGAGATGGTGCTGGACGGGGAATTGCGGCCCGGCAGTCCGCTGCCCGAGCGCATGCTGTGCGAGACCTTCGGCGTGTCCCGCACGCCGCTGCGCGAGGCGTTCAAGGTGCTGGCTTCGGAGGGGCTGATCGAGCTTCGGCCGCACCGCACGCCCAAGGTGATGCCGCTCGACCGGGATGATATCGCGGCGGTGTTCGAGGTGGTGCTGGCGCTTGATCATCTCGCCGCCGGCCTCACCTGCGCCAGGGCCACGGGGGCGGAAATCGCCGGCCTGGACGCGATGCATGCGCGCCTCGTGGCCCATCATCACGCCGGGGCACGGTCGGATTATTTTCGGCAGAACCAGCAGATCCACGCCGAGATTGCCCGCCTCGCCGGCAATCCGGTGCTGCTCGCCACCTGGACCGCGCTCGCGGCGAAGATCTATCGCGCCCGCGCCCAGGCCAATTACGAGGCCGGTCGCTGGGACGAGTCGCTCCAGGAGCACGAGGGCTTCATGGCGCTTCTGCGCAGCCGCGATGCGGAAGGCTTCGCCGCCGCCATCGCCGACCATACCCGCCGCACCGGCAAGGCGGTGCTGGCCGCCCTGGATCTGCTGGCCCAGCAGCAGGCTTGAGGAAGTCCTGAGGGTGCCGGCGGCGGGGGGCGGCATCCCTCGTCTTCTGTCGTGCGGCTTGCGGCGATCAGGCCGGCGCTTTCGCATAAGGCGAGCGCGCGCGGGCGAGATGGTGCCCGTGTCCCTTCTCGCCCACCAGTTCGCCGTCGCGCACGACGATGCGGCCCCGCACCATGGTCAAAACCGGCCAGCCGGTGATTTGCCGGCCCTCATAGGGCGTATAATCGGCACCGTCCCGCACCAGATCGTGGGCGAGGGTGAGCTTGCGCTCCGGGTCCCAGATGGCGATGTCCGCGTCGGAGCCGACCGCGATCGTGCCCTTGCGGGGATACAGGCCGTAGGTTTTCGCGGGATTGGCGGCGGTGAGGGCGACGAACCGCTCGATGTCGATCCGACCGCCCATGACACCCTCCGAGAACAGGATCGGCAGGCGCGCGCCGACGCCGGGTATGCCATTGGGCACCCAGCGGAAACTGGTGCGTCCCTTCGGCGTGAGCTTGCCCTGCGGATCATCGTAGCGGAAGGCGCAATGGTCCGAGGAGAAGATGTTGAACACCCCCGTGCGCAAGCCCTCCCAGCACGCTTCTTGGCTCGCCACGTCGCGCGGCGGCGGCGAGCAGACATATTTCGCCCCCTCCATGCCGAGCCCGTCGAGGTCCTGTTCGGTGAGCACCAGATATTGGGGGCAGGTCTCGCCCAGCACCGTCAGCCCCTTCTGTTGCGCCCAGCGGATCTGCTCCATGGATTCGCGGTTGGAAACATGGACGATCATCACCGGCACATCGACAAGTTCCGCCAGCGAGATGGCACGGTGGGTCGCCTCGCGCTCCACCGCGATCGGCCGTGAAGTGGCGTGGAAGCGCGGCGCGGTCCGACCCGCCTTCTCCAATTGCTCCGTCATGAAGCGGATGGCGTCGTAATTCTCGGCGTGGACCATCACCAGCGCGCCGGTCTCGCGCGCCACCGCCATCACGTCGAGAATTTCGCGGTCGTTCAGCGCCAGGCCCTCATAGGTCATGAAGATCTTGAACGAGGTGTAGCCGTCCTCAACCAGCGCCGGCAGTTCCTGGCCGAGCACCTGGTCTGTGGGGTCCGAAATGATGAGGTGGAACGAGACATCCACATGGCACGCGCCGTCCGCCTTGGCGTGATAGGCGCTCAGCGCGGCGCGTAGCGACTGGCCCTTCTCCTGCAGGCAGAAGGGCATGACGGTGGTGGTGCCGCCGAGCGCGGCGGAACGGGTGCCGGTCTCGAAATCATCCGCCATCACGATGCCCTCGCCCGAGGGCTGGGAAAAATGCACATGGGCATCCACCCCACCGGGCAATACCCATTTGCCGGTGGCATCAATGATCTCGTCGGCGTCCGCGAAGCCCTGGCCGAGCGCGACCACGCGTCCGCCGCTGATGGCCACGTCGCAGGCGATGCGGTCCCCTGCGGTGACCACCGTGCCGCCGTGTATGACGGTGTCGAACTGCGCCATGGGAGAGGGCCTCCTTGCCGATGATTTTGGTGTGGGCGTTCAAGGCGCGCAGGCGAGCCCCGCGCGCGGATGGCCAGCTTCAACCTCCAGCTCGCCATCCTCCCCGCCAAAGCAAGATCAGGACCACATCGCGCAGGCGCCGCGCTCCGCCGACGATTCGGCCTCTACCCGATCGGATAGCCGATCCGCGCCAGCACCTCTCCCGCGAGATAGAGCGACCCCGAAAGGATCACCCGCGTCGGCGTCGTCTTGCTGTCGCGGGCCGCGAGATCGACAGCCGTGTCGAGAGAATCCGCCGGCGAACAGGAGAGGCGAGCCCGGCTGCAAACTCGCACAATTCCTCTGGGGTGAAGGCCGGGCAATCGGCGAAGGCGAGTGGAAGGGCCACCGTCCGGTCGACCAGCGGCGCATAGGGGCGCAGGAAGCCGCTGGCGTTCTTGGTTCTCAGCATGCCGAACACGAGGATGGTGCGACGGGGATCGGCCATGTCGAGCCGCGCGACTTCGCGGGCGACAACGTCAGCTGCTCCGGGATTGTGCCCGCCGTCGAGCAGGAAATGCGTGGCGTCTCCAACCCCGAAAATGGGACCTGCGGCGTTGAGTCTCTGAAGCCGACCCGGCCAGCGCACGTGCGGCAGGGCCCGTCGCAAGAGCCGCGCGCTTGGGGCGAACCCCGCCATCTCCAAAGTCGCGATGGCGGTGGCGGCGTTGTCGATCTGGTGCTGGCCGGAGAGCCCCGGAAACGGCGGCAGCAGCCGCGCGCCGCCGGCGCGATAGCTAAGGCCGTCCCCGCGAGCGAGGGCCGAGAAATCCGCGTCAGCCCGGCGGAGCGGCGCGCCGATTTCATCTGCGATCCGCAGGATCGTTCCGCTCCCGGCGTCATAGCTCTGCCGGGCGAGGACGGCGGGAACGCCCGGACGGAGAATGCCGGCCTTCTCGGCGGCGATGGCTTGGATGGTATGGCCGAGAAAGGCCTCATGGTCGTAGGACAGCGAGGTGATCGCGGTGGCGGCGGGGCGGGGAACCACATTGGTTGCGTCGAGCCGTCCACCCATGCCGGTTTCCAGCAGCACCACATCCGCCGGAAAGATTGCGAACAGCAGGAATGCCGCCGCCGTCGTCCCCTCGAAGAAAGTGAGCGGCCGTCCTGCGTTCGCCGTCAGAATCCGTTGCAGGGCCTGCGCAAGAACCACATCGTCCACAGGGGCCGAACCGTGGACGCCGGCAAGGCGTATACGCTCGTTGAAGCGGACGAGGTGCGGCGAGGTGTAGCTGTGCACCCGCCGGCCGCCGGCCTCGAGCAGCGTGCGCATGATGGCGAGGGTCGAGCCCTTGCCGTTGGTTCCGGCGACATGGATGACCGGCGGCAAGCGCCGCTCCGGCCGGCCGAGATCTGCCAGAAGCCGGTCCATCCGCTCCAGCGCATAGTCGATCGCCTGCGGATGCAGAAGCGAGAGCCGCTCCAGCAGGGTGCGGACCTCCGGCAAGCCGGGCTGCGCGCGGGCGGCGACCCGCGGATCGCGCAGCGAGGAAAATCCGGCGGCCGCATCCATGATGGCTGCCTTCCCGCGTCAGGCGGAGCGTGCCGCGGAAATCGCTGCTGTGGCGGCAAGCGCTTCGGCGCAGCGCACCGTGTTCTCCATCAGTGCGGCGACGGTCATCGGCCCGACGCCTCCCGGAACCGGCGTGATCGCACCCGCGACCGGCGCCACCTCGTCGAACGCCACGTCGCCGACGATCATGGAACCGGTCGCGGTCGCCACGCGGTTGATGCCGACATCAATGACGATCGCGCCCGGCTTCACCCAGTCACGGCGCACCAAGCCGGCGCGGCCGACGGCGACGAGCAATATGTCCGCCGCGCGGCAATGGCCGGTTATGTCGCGGCTGTCCCTGTGGACGATGGTCACCGAGCAGCCGGCGTTCAGCAATACCTGCGCGGCGGGGCGTCCGACGATGGTCGATCGGCCGATCACCACGGCGTCGAGCCCGGTCAGGTCCGGGCACACCGTCTCGATCAACCGCAGGCAGCCCAGCGGCGTGCACGGCACCAGTCCGGTCGACTGGCCGGTCGCCAGCAGGCCGGCATTGAGGGGATGGAAGCCATCGACGTCCTTGGCGGGATGGATGCGGTCCAGCACCCGCGGGGTCGAGATGTGTGGCGGCAACGGCAATTGCACGAGGATGCCGTCCGTCTCGGGGTCCTCATTGAGCTGGTCCAGCAACCGCAGCACGGCGGCTTCGGTGATCGAGGCCGGCAATTGGTGCTTGAAGGAGGCCAGCCCCGCCTCGGCCGCGCGGCGAGTCTTCGCCCCCACATAGACCGCGCTGGCCGCATCGTCGCCGATCAGAACCACGGCCAGTCCCGGCTTTCTGCCGATGCGCCGGGCGAAAGCCGACGCCTGTTCCTTCACCTTTTCCACGAGACGCGTTGCTTCCGCACGTCCGTCGATAATCCTGGTGGTCATGTGCATAGCCCTCGTGCCAGCCGGCGGGGTGGTATCAATCGGGGAACACCACGGTGCGGTGCCCGTTGAGCAGCACGCGGTCGGTGACGTGGTAGCGCACGGCCCGCGCCAGGACGCGCCGCTCGATGTCGCGACCTTTGCGAACGAGGTTCTCGGGCGAATCGAAGTGGCTGATGCGCTCGACGTCCTGCTCGATGATCGGCCCCTCGTCGAGATCGTCGGTGACGTAGTGGGCGGTTGCGCCGATCAGCTTCACGCCGCGCTCGTGCGCCTGATGGTAGGGCTTGGCGCCCTTGAAGCCCGGCAGGAAGGAATGATGGATGTTGATGCAGCGCCGCGCCAGACTCGTCGACAGCTCGCGCGAGAGCACCTGCATATAGCGGGCGAGGACCACGAGTTCCGTCCCGGTGTCCTCCACGAGGCGCAGGGTGCGCGCCTCCTGTTCGGGTTTGGTGTCCTTCGTGACCGGGAAATGGTGCAAGGGCACCGCGCCGAAATCAATGTGCTGGAAATGCTCGGGGCCGTGGTTGCTGACCACGGCGGTCACCTCCATCGGCAGTTCGCCGATGCGCATGCGATAGAGCAGATCGACCAGGCAATGGTCGAACTTGGAGACCAGGATCATGACCTTCCTGGGTGTGCCCTGGCGGGTCAGGCTCCATTCCATGCCGAACGCGTCCGCCACCGGGCGGAACGTGGTGCGAAGCTCTTCCAGCACGATGTCGCGGTCGGCCCCGGCGAATACGACGCGCATATAGAAGCGCCGCGCCGGTGCATCCTCGAACTGCTGGGCCTCCATGATGTTCGCATGGGACATCAGGAGAAAATGGGAGACGGCGGCCACGATGCCCGGGCGATCCGGGCAGGCCAGTTTCAGCACGTAAGCAGGCTTCTCCAAGGGGCGTCCTCCAGGCGGGCATCCATCGCGTGGCGCCATTCATTTTATGACGTTAACGTATGATTTGTGATCGACGGCTTTGTCAAGGCCGCACGAAATCACGCTGATGCTTCTTACGTTCAAGCAAAAGTCAGGGGCTTTGGCCGCTGCCGCAGTTGACGCCTGTATCGAATAATCTAACGTGTACGTCATAATATGCCGGGTGCGCCGCCCGGCCATGGGATGGAAGCCGCAACGCTCCCGCCGCCCGATCCGGCTTCGATCCGTAGGCCGATGGCCCGGCATCGAGGCTCGGAAACGTGGCGGGTGCACAGGAGGGACGGATGCCCGACTTTCACGAAATCAATCTGGGGAAGGTGACGATCGGCGGTCCGCTCGGCGGGCGCACCGGAATGCTCGTCGGCTCGATCTTCTACGACAAGCATTCCATCGTCACCGACGCCTTCGCGGGCGAATTCGACGAGGAGCGTGCCGCGCGCCTCATCCAGCGCTTGAACGACACGCACCGGACCTATGCCATGCAGATGGCATTCGACGTGATCGCGGCCTCGGAGCAAGCGATGGACCGGTTCCTGCGCTTCGTCGCCGCCCGCACCGACCTGCCGATGATGATCAACGCGACCGAGGCGGAGGCGCGGGTTCAGGGGTTGAAGACCGCCGCCGAGATCGGCTGTCTCGATCGCTGCATCTACGCCTCGCTCAACGAGGACACCGAACAGTTCGAGCTCGACGCCCTGAAAACGTATCGCCCGGGCGCGGTCATGATCCTTGCCTATGACGTCGGCGATCCGACGCCCGAAGGCACGGTGAACATGATCGAGAACACCTTCCGGCCCTGGCTCGACGAGATCGGCGTCGTGGCGCCCATCGTCGATTGCGGCGTGATGGATCCGCCGTCGATCGGCATCACCAACCGCGCGATCCGGCTGGTGCGCGACACCTTCGGCTATCCCGCCGGCGGCGCGGTGTCGAACTGCTTCCCGCAATGGACTGGGCTCAAGGCCCTGGGCAAGGATTTCGTCAACCTGTCGCTTGGGGCCAGCCTGCTTTCCATCCGATTCCATGGCGGTGATTTCCTGCATTACGGCCTGATCGAGCGCACCGTGCCGGCGGCGCACGCCGTGGCCAGCGGTGAGGTCTTCCTCGGCTTTGCCGCCCAGGAGCTGGATGGGCAGAAGCTGCCGAAGCCGCACCCGTTGCTGTCCATGTTCAAGCTGGCGCCGCCGAGCACGGCGCCGGCAGCGGCGGCCGAATGACACCTCGGCAACGGCTTGCCGCCTTGCTGGCGGGGCGGCCGACCGATCGGCTGCTGGTCGATGTCGGCACCTCGACCCTGACGGCGTCACGGCCCCGCGCCCGCCCGTGCCCCGGTGACGGCCGGGCCTATGGCGATCCGGTCATGCATTTGCCGATCCTCACCGACGCGGAACTGGCCGCGCTCGGCAGCCAGACCCGTCGCTGCGGGCCGGCCTTTCCCGGCGCGGTCATGGCGGGCGAGGACAGCTTCACCGATCGCGATGGGGTGACCTGGATCTGGGCCGACGGGGAGCCGGCGCCGCTGCGCCATCCGCTGGCCGAGGCGGACATCGGGGCGATCTCGCGCGCCGCGCGGGTGCCGCTGCCGCCGATTGTGGGCGCCGACGCGCTGGCGGATGCGGCGCGAACCGCCGTCGTGGTGGCGGACGTGCCTTCGCCCGGCCTGATCGACACCGCCTTCCGCCTGCGCGGCTATTACGAGCTGCTCGACGACACCGCGCAGCGCCTGCCGGTGGCGAACGCTTTGCTCGACCGCGCCGCCGACCTGATTGCGCAGGATTATCGCACGATACTCGGGGCTCTCCCCGGCGCGCCCGACCTCGTGGTCTATGGCGACGACCTTGCCTACCGTACCGGGCTCTATCTTTCCGAGGAGCGGTTCGCCTTCCTCCTGCGGCCCCGCATGGCGCGGCTCTTCTCCGTCATTCGCTCACAGACCCGCGCGCCCGTGCTGTTTCATTCCTGTGGGGCAATCGCACCAATCCTGGACCACATCCTCATGCTGGGCGTCCGGGTCCTCAATTTCGATCCCACCGCAGCCGGCATGGACATCGCCGCGGTTCGCGCGGCGGCGGGGCCGGACGTAGTGTTCCATGGCCTGCTTGACTTTCCGGGCATCGCGCGCGCCCTGTGCGACGGCGATCGCACGGGGCTTGTGCGGGTGCTCGACGACATCCGTGCCGGCTGGCCGATGATCGCCGCTCCGCGCGACAATCTGCCGGCCGATTGCGCGCCGGGCGACATCCGTGCGGTCACCGCCTTTCTCGATGCGCTGGACCTGCCTCGCCTGCTGGCCGGAGACGTCGTGGGCGCGCTCGATGCGGCGACGGACGCGGCCGCCCTTCCGGCGCTCTGACCGCCGGGAGCGTGGCGGTCGCTAGCGCGCCAACGCCTTTTCGAGCCTGCGCCACGCCTCCGCCGGCCCGGGCAGGCCGAAACGCAGCCATTGGGGCTGTTGGGTGAAGGCGCGAACGTGGATGCCCGCTCGGCCGAGGCGATCGACCCACATGGCCGCCTGGGGCGTCGCCACCAGCCGGAACAGAGGCGTGCCGCCCCGCACCCGCAGTCCCGCGCCGGCCAGCAAGCCATCGAGCCGTGCGGCGTCCGTCTCCAGCCGCGCCACGGCGTCGGCAAGCCACTGGCGATCCGCGAGCGCGCGCGTGCCCACGGCCAGTGCCGGACCCGAAACGGGCCAGGGGCCGAGCCGGTCGCGCATGTCCCTGATCGTCGGTGCATCGGCGATGGCAAAGCTCAGCCGCACCCCGGCGAGCCCATAGGCCTTGCCGAAGGAGCGCAGTACGATCGCGCCTTGCGGGAGGCTCGGCGCAAGGCTTTGGGAGGGGCGCACCACCTCCATGAAAGCCTCGTCCACGATGAGACGCCCCCCGCGTGCCGCAAGCCGGCCGGCCAGGTCGGCGAGCATGCCGGCCGGAGTCAGCCGACCGTCCGGATTGTTCGGGTTGATCACAACCGCCACGTCAATATCGCTCGCGTGGAGATCCTCGACGGCCTCGACGATACGGACCTCGGCACCCGCCGCGCGCCAGCACGCCGGGTGCTCCTGATAGCCGAAGCCGAGAATGGCGACCTGTCGTGCGGGGAGGATTTGCGGCAGGATCCGCAGCAGCGGTTGCGTCCCGCTCGCCGCGACGATGCAATCGGTGTCGGCGAGGCCGTAGGCACCGGCCGCCACCGCGTGGAGCCGGTCATTCTGTGCCGGCTCGGGCAAGCGGGTCCAGGTGGTGGGCGGCAGTTCCACCGCGTCCAGCGGGTAGGGCTGCGGATTTATGCCCGTGGACAGGTCAATCCACGGCTCCGGCGCATTCGGGAAGCGCAGCCGCGCGGCCGAGAGGTCGCCGCCGTGGAAGATTGCCGGATGGGAGGCTGTGTCTTGGCGGGCGCAGGCGTCGATCGGCACGGGCGGGTCTATTCGGTGCGAGGGCGGGCGAGGAGCGGATTGGGCTTTGTAAGCCGGATCGCCTTGCAGCGGCAGGCATAATCGTGTCCGCACGCGCTTGAGGTCGTGGCGGCGCCGGCCTCCACCGGCGTTGCGGCGAATTTGCCGGGCCGCACGCTGAGCACCGGTGCGACACGCATCGTGCCGCCGCAGGTCACGCAGATGAGCTCAAGTGCGCGCGAGCGTGCGTAATCGACCAGCACCTGCCGCGCGGCGTCGCAGCCTTCGCACTGGAAATTATAGGAGGGCATCGTGTGTCATCTCCCTCGGCACGCGCCGGGACTGGGGCGATGGTGCTCCCGCCGCAACCCGATCCGACGGGCCCCGGCGGGAGCATGCGTCACGCGGCTGCGCGCGTTTCCAGATAGTCTTTGACGAGGGAAACGGCGGCATTGGCATCGAGGCCGTAGCGCACGCCGAATTTCTCGGCGATGCCGCGATTGGCGGCGGCGCCTCCCATCATCAGCAAGTATTTTTCGTCCTTTCCCTGGGACTTCAGCATCTCGACGACCTTCTCGACATAGACGGTCGAAGAATTCGTCATCACCGACATGCCGATCGCCACCGCGCTCTCACGCTCGGCCGTGTCGATGAACTGCTCGGGCTTCACGTTCTTGCCGAGGTCGATGACCTTGTAGCCGTTCGCCTTCAGCATCAGGCAGACGAGGTTCTTGCCGATATCCTGGGTGTTGCCGCGGACGAGACCGACGACGACGGTTCCGGTGGGTCCACCGCCGCTACCCGAGGCTTCCAGCAGCGGCGTGAGCAGCGGCATGGCGGCATCCATGGTCTTGGCGGCCTTCAGCATGTCGGTGACGAAGCGCTCGTTGCGCTCATACATGTCGCCGACGATCTTCATGCCCAGGGAGAGGCCGTCGAAGACGATCTTCTGCGCCGAAATTCCGCGGTCGATTCCGATCTGCACCCATTCCTTTGCCTTCTCGGCATCATAGTCCATGATCGCCTCGACCAGCTTCTCATAGACTTCGCCTTCCGGCGTCTGCTCGCCCCGATGCTCCTTGGCGGCCTCAACCTTTGCATCGCCGGCCACAGAGGAAGCCCGCTTGCCGATGTGCTTGGGATGGCCGGCGATATAGACGCTGGAGAGATCGCCGAGCGCGGCGATGTCCATGGGATATTTGATCTCGGCGCATTGCTGGATCATCGCATGGAGATTCTCGTCCAGGATGGTCCAGTCGATATCGCAGCCCGGCATGCAGATGAAGCCGCCATTGTAGCCGACCTCGGCAGCCAGCTTCTTCACCTCGTTGCGCACCTCTTGCGTCGAGCCATGCATCAAGGTGGAGAAGGGAGAGAGCGTGCCCATCAGCGAGATCTGGCCGCCGATCACGCGCTTGGCGTGGTCCATGCCCGGATACATGTCGCCGTTGAAGTTCAGGCAGCCGTTTTCCGAGATGTCGCGCCAGATCGGCTGGGTGAAGGTGCAGGTGTGGGTAAAGCCGATGCCGCCGATCTCCTTGATATAGGCAAAAAGCCGTTTCTGGAACGGCAGGCCGTGCTTGCGATAGACGTCCGGCGGCAGGATATCCGAAGAATTGAAGGGGTCGAGAATGTTGCACACGTCGATGCCGGCCTCGAACATCATGCGGCAGACATTCTTGACGATGTCGAGCGCAAGCTCCGTCACTTCCAGGGCATAGTCGGGATCATCGCTGAGATATTGCAGGAATTCGGAGGAGCCGGTCATCAGCTGCGCAGTGGTTATGGGCCCGCCGACCGGAGTGGGAATCGCGTGGGTATCCTTGAAGCCGAGCTTCACCATTGTGCGCGCTTCCTTCTGGATTTCGAGCACACGGGCGGACGGCTGGAAGCCGTTCTTCTCGTACTTTTCCTTGAAGCGGTAGAAGGCGTCCCGCGTCGGCGTCGGATGCTTGACGAGCGAGGGCTGGGCATAGGGAAGATAGTCGAGCTCGCACCCTTCGACGCATTCGACCGGGGTGAACAGATCGGTGCCGGGGATGATCACATCTCCGCCGAACTTGGCGAGCGCCTTCGCCTTGGCATGGGCCGAGGCTTCGCCGTCGCGCAGCGCCTGGTCGACGGTGATGCCACCTTCGCGGATGCCGCGCGCCATGAGCAGCGGCACAACAGGCACTTGGTCGGGAAGTTCCGTCATCGTCACTGCCGCGAAGATCCGCTCGCGGCCCGTCATCTTAGCCTGTGAACCAGCCATAACCTATTCCTCCTGTTATATATTTCTTGCCTTCTCGAAGCGTGCCTCGCAGGCGCGGGGCCTCTCGGGGGCGTGGCTTTCGGGTCGCGCACGGGTCATCGGGCGCCGGCCGAGCGGCCCATCACAAGCCGGAGGTCGCCCGACGAGGCCGTTGCGAGCGCCGATGGCGCGGCTGCCGGCCAATGGGGTGGCACCTGTTCCAGGGCGCGGCGGGAGGCACGCTCGATCGTTGAGCGCACCGGGCCAAGCCGAGCGAGATCGCGCAGATCGTCGGGATCGAGCGCGGCGAGGCATGCCGCCCCCCGGGCGGCGCACGCAAGATCCGCCGCGCTCATGGGGGCAGCCGGTGCGGCGATTGCCGGCATCGCCTCGGCCAGTTCGCAGACGAGCATCGCGGTGCCCCGCACATCGTTGGTTTCGATGCAACGACCCAATGCGACCAGATCCGCCGTGCCGTGCAGGGTGAGGCGGCTTCCCACCAGCTTGCGCACGCGCGCCGCGACCATGCCGCGACCATGCCGCGGGCGCGGTGGTCAATGCCGAGAACCTCGATCCCGAGATCCGCCACCAGCGGCAGAAGCGGGAGCGCGGCGCCCCGCACCTGCAGGCAGAGCCGCGCGTTGGTGCGCGTGCGGATCGAGGCGATCAACGCTGAAAGGCGCGGCAGAACGAACCGGCGAAACTCGGCTTCCGAGAAGAAAGGCGCCTGATCCGTGCCGAATATGTCCTGAATGACCACGAGATCGGGGGCGCGCGGCAAGCGGAGCAGCAGATCGGTGTAATATTGGCAGGCGGAGCGCTCGGCCCAATCGAGCAGGGCGGATGTGAGCGCCGCATCTTCCGTGAAGATCTCAAGGAATCGCCAGGCGCCCGAAAGCGCGAGGGCGGTACCGACGATGCCGGGCGTTGGCGCGTCGAGAAGTGTGCGCAGAGAAGGGCCGGCAGCGACTTGGAGCACCGGCAGCAAGGGAGGAAACGGGTGGCGCGCCACATCCTGTGCGCTTGCCTCTGCGAAGGGATGATCGACGGCAAACGGCCCCTGTGGGCTCGTGGCCCATGTCACCCCGAGCTCGTCACGAAACTGGCCGTCCGCCACCACCGGCCGGGGCTTCAGGACGCCCCACCGGTAGAAGTCGCTGCCGTGGAGCCGTGCGGCCTCCGGGCCGAGCGGGACGATCCGTTCGATCGGGTCGATATAGGCGGCGGCGTTTGACGGTTCACCAGCCCCGTCCATGCGCAGGCCGGAGGTTGCCGTGCACCCGATCTCAACCGCCAGCCCGCCCGTAAATGGATCGCTCATCGGACCTTGGGATGCGACCGCTTGCATTGCGTGAACTCCGTCGATCCGCTGTTCATCGTCACGTGGGGGACAGCGCGCGTGTTGCAAAACGGGAGGGGGGACGGTCGGTCAGGCTGGATAGCGATCGCCCGTTGCCTTGGTCCGTTGCTGTCGTCGTGCACCGGCATCTCGTTTCCTCCGACCCACCCGGAAGGTCGCGTCCTCACCTTAAGCGGTGATATTTATTTTCATACGTATGATGGAGATAATTAGGTTCGGGTGTCAAGCTGATGATCCGATCGGACGCGTCCGATACTTGCCGATTTGCTTCACATCCTTGCGGCTTCGATGACGACTCCGCGCAGGCAGATCGCAGGGGTGGGGCGCCGCGCATCGCGATCGCGTGGACACCGATGCACCGTTCGATGACCGGCCGCAAAGGACGGCGCTGGGGAAGCTCAAACGTCCTCGAAAGAAACCCGCGCCCGCTCGCCCTCCGCCCGGCTCAGGCACGCAAGGGCGATGCCCGCGCCGAGATCCTCGGGGGTCAATCCGATCAGGTCATGCCGGCGCATGCGCACGGCGCCTTCCTCCACCCGGCACATGCAGGACAGGCACGTGCCCTCCTGGCAGGAGAAGGGGGCGTCGATCTCCTCGCGTTGGAGGGCGGCGAGGATCGTCTCGCCGGCGCGCGGGTGGATCACACGCTCTTCCCCGTCGATCTCCACCGTGAGCTCGGTCTGCGGTGCGGTCGCGATCGGCAGGTCGTCCGGCGCGCCGGCCGGCACGATGCGTACGGTGGTCGCGTCGTCGAGCGTGTCCGCGGACACCGCGTCCGTCACGAGGAAGCTCTCGTGCCGGATGTCGCGCGGATCGAGTCCCCGCTGCGCCAGGGTCTCCGCCACCAGAGACATGAAGGCGTCGGGACCGCACAGATAGGCGATTTCGGGAAGCGCGTCGCGGTCATGCCCGTCCAGCAAGCGGCCGATACGTTCCGCATCCAGGCGCCCGGCTTCGCCGGTCCAGCTTCCGCCCGGTCGCGAAAGGATGTGGATGAGGCGCAGCTGGCCCGGGTGAGCGAGGGCGAGGGCGTCAAGCTCGGAGCGGAAGATGATCCCGCTCTCGCAACGGCTCGCATAGACGAGCGTGACGATGTCGCCGCGCGCCTTGGCCAGCACCCATTTGAGAATGGAGAACAGGGGAGAGATGCCGCTGCCCGCGGCGAACAGAAGATAATGCCGGGGCTGATCGCGATCTTCGTCGAAGAACCGGCCCTGCGGCTCGGTAATCTCCAGCCAGTCGCCGTTCTGTACCCGCTCGACCAGGAAGGGAGACAGGGCGCCTCCCTCGACTTTCTTGACGGTGAGCTGGAAATGATCGTCCACGCCGGGGGTGGAGCTCAGGGAATAGCTGCGCTCCACCGGCTGTCCGTCGACCATGCCGCGCACGTGCACGAACTGGGCCGGCCGATAGGTAAAAACCTCCGGCGCATCTGGGGGCAGTTGAAGCCGGAGCGAACAGGTGTCGTCCGCTTCACGGATCTTCTCAACGACCATGAGGCTGTGCCGCGCCATGCTATCCTCCCGTTGCTGGCCAGTATCTGGCTCTTATTTGCAACGTTAACGTCGGATTTTTTGGCGCGTCAAGCGGCGGCTTTGCGCTGTCGCACGTGACCGGGGCCGTTTCCCTCACTGGGCTGCAGACCGCAACGAAGCGTCGCGCGGTGTGCGAAGGGCAGGGGTCACTTAATCCGAGGCGGGTGTCTTACCGGGGATCTTGCGTTGCCGGTCCCGCATGCTTTGCCGGCCGGCGGGTCGCTTCGGGCGCGGCTCCGCGGTCTCGGAATCCGCCGCGGCCAATGCCTCCGAGGCCTCCGGGAAGCTCGCCTCCATGCACTTGGTCGGCGGTTCGCCCGGATTGGAGGGCGGGAAAGTGCCTCGGTCCGGGTCCCATGTCAGCCACATGAGTTGCGACTGGTCCATCTGCACCTCGCAGGGGCAGTTGGGGCAGGTGCGTCGGCCGGGCTGGTTGGGGCAGTTCCAGCACATGCGGATCATCAGGCGTCCCCGCTCGAGATCCTGCTTCATGAATTCGAGATGGCGGACCTGGCGGGTGATGTCCTCGATCAGGCCGTCGAGGATACCGCAAAGCTTGCGGCCGGACTCGTCCCCCGTCGCCGCATTCGGGCGGATGGTCGCAAGATCGCGGATCGTCTTCAGCGGAACGCCGAGACACGACAATTTGTACGCGACCTCGAACCGCTTGATGTCGGCGTCGGAATACATCCGAGTCCCCCGCGCCGTCTTCATGGGGGAGATGATGCCCTGCTCCTCGTAGTAGAGCAGGGTGCGCGGCGTCGTGCCGAAAATGTCGGCGACCTCGCCGACCTTCTTGAGGCCGCTGAGCCGGGCTGCCTTGACGTCCATTAAAATCCAACCGTCATTTCGCTTTCTTCAAGCCTATCGCGTTCGATCATGGACCTCAATCTCCTCACTTTAAAAGGGGCAGCGCGAGGCGCGGGAGGTTCTTGACTCCAAAAAATCATACCTTAACGTGAGAAATAATAATAAGCGCATCCTTGGGAGACGACGGGCCATGCAGATTGATGCTGAGCGGCGCGATGCTGTGCGTGAGGCGGCTGCGCCTGCAGCCCGGGCGGATGGGGCGGCGCTTGCCCAGCTGGTGAAGGGATTGTCCTTCGAGCTCTCACCCAAGGAGGCATTGCGCAACGCTCACGCGCTGGGCGTGCCATCGGGCACGCGGACGTTCATCACGCGCCTTCCCAAGGGCAGCTTCGAGGAAACGCTGGAGGCCGCCGTCGTGCTCAAGCAGGCCGGCTTGCAGCCCGTACCCCACGTCACGGTCCGCACCGTGCCGGATGCCGTTACGCTGGAGCAGTGGCTTCGCCGTTTCGTCCGAGAGGCCGGCGTCGAGGAAATCCTCCTGATCGCCGGTTCGCAGGAGCGCGCTCTCGGGGCGTTCGGCGAAACCACGGACATTCTCGCGAGCGGTGTCATCGAGGGGGCCGGGCTGCGCGCCGTGAGCTTCGCGGGTCATCCGGAGGGGCACCCTGTCGCGGGCGCGGATGCGCTTCAGCGTGCGATCGACGGGAAGAACGAATTCGCCCTGCGCACGGGCTTGTCTTGCGCCCTCGTCACGCAGTTTTTCTTTGATGCGGCGCCGGTGATCGCCTGGGAAAAGCAGCTGCGGGAAGGGGGCAACCGCCTGCCCGTCGATCCCGGACTTCACGGGGTGACGGGCGTGCCGAGCTTACTCAAGCACGCGCTCGCATGCGGGATCGGCGCCTCCGTCAAGGCGCTTTCCGCGCACGGAGGCGGAGGCATCCTGCAATTCGCCCAGATTCGCACACCCGACGCGCTCGCGCGGGCGATCGCATCGGCAGTCGCAAAGGATCCCGACAGCCTGTTCCGCAGCTTTCACCTCTTCCCCCTCGGCGGCCTCGCCAAGACGGTCGAGTGGATGGCGCAGGTCCGCCATGCCGCAGCGGGCGTTGCCTCGGCGCCCGATGTCCCTGTTGCGCGCGCGTGAGATGAAGCGGCTGAGCCATGAGGTCGCGACCCTCAAGGCCACGCCCCTGACGCCCGCCTATGATCTTTCGGGAACCGTCTCATCCCGCGACGTCATGGACCTTGCGGGCATCCCGCGCGCCGGCCGGGCGCGGGGAACCGGCTCAATCGTGACCCGCGCCCTCAAGGATTACTGCCTCCTGCACGGCATGCCCGCGCGCCAGACCCCGCAGGAGATCGCTCCGGATCGCCGCTGGCGGCTCCCCCGGACGCCCGCGATGGAGATATTGGCGTCGAAGAGGAGTCGGCGCCTCAAGCCGCGCGGCGCAGGGCGAAGGATTTGCCGTCGGGGGAAGAGACGAGCCCCATGCGGAACAGGGCCAGCAGCACGTCGGCCACCTGCGCCCGCACCTTGGGGGCGGGCTTGAAGGTGGCGGCGATGGCGGCGGCGTCCAGTGGGCCGGATGCCTCGAACAGGGCGGCCATGACGACGGCGGTCTGCTCCCGGTCGGCCTTGGGAAAGGCGAGGCGGGCGCCGGGGGCGGCGTCGGGCGTGTCGTCGCCCAGGTCCGCCTCCAATTGCTCGGCCTTCTCCTTGGCGGAGCCGAAGCGGGGGATCTGATAGTCCGGCCGCAGCCAGCGCACCAGCCCGCGCTTTTCCTCCGCCGCGCGCGCCTTGTTGAGGGCGACGAGGCGGGCGAGCACCTCTTCTTCCGGCAGGTCCACGGGCCAGCCATAGGCGTCCGCCACGGCGGCATCGATCTTCTCGTGCAGTTCTTTGAGGATCAGCACGAGGCCGTCGTCGAAAATGCGCTGCTCCTTGGCTTCGAGATCGGCCCGCGTCGCCCCCGCCTTCAGGCGCTCCAGCACATTGTAGAGGCCGGTGAGGGTGAGATGCTCATGGGCCGCCAGCACGCGCTTGCGGTGGGCGTCCAGCTCTTCCGCGAGATCGCGGATGACGGCCTTCTGCGCCTCGGTGGCGGCGGGGAAGGGGAAGGGATCGAAGGTGAGATTTTTCCTGTAACGGCTATCGTTTCCTACTCCGAGCCAGCTTCCAGCTCGAAATGCCCATGCGACGTGGAAACTGCTGGAGAGAATACCCAAATGGAAGGCGTCTGGAGAGGGGATGCAGACAAGGGCATCATCGGCCATTATATCTGTGTGCATGAAGCTAAATATTCTATGCTTGGACGTAACGACTGTAACAATATACCTTTGCAAATTTGAGATCGCAGATCTCAGATTTGGGCGTGGCTTTCCAAAAATCCACCATTGGGTCTTATAAGCTTGCGCGTCTTTTGTTGGTGATCGCTCATACTGAGCTTCCCGCTCGGGCTTCACCGTCCGAACCAGATATTGATAGATCTCTGGAAAGCGCTCACGCACTTGATCGACTTCCAGGCCGAACAGGTCGATCACCATCCCTCCGCGTGAGCGAGCCGCCAGATCGCGGCCGTTTCGGTAGGCGCGAATGTGTTTCTCAAGTCCCGGTCGGCTCCCCAGCCCCAAAGCCAGCGCTGTGTCCGGCGTAATGTTAAAATCTGCGCCGTGCGGCTTCATGCCCGGTGATGACAGCCCCTCATTGGCCAGCAACGGCACCGCCGTGGTTACATCCACCCCCACCGTCAAATCCGAATTGATCGTCCCCGTCCGCTCGGCGAAGCCGATCACCGGCGCGTCGGTGTCCACGCCCTCCTCGCTCGTCACCTCGCGCAGCAGGCCCTCGCGCTTGCCATTGACCGCCACCGTCATGGCGATGCGCACCGCCGCGCTGTCGCGCGCCGCCTTGGTCCAGGGATGGTCGGGAATGGCCATCACCAGGGAAATGGGTTTCTTGGCTTGGAGATAGCGCTCCATCACCCGGCGCTGAAACACCTGGCTGATGGAATTGGTGGTGACGAAGCCGAAGCGGCGCAGAGCCGTGCCCTTGCGGGAGAGGATGTCCGCCGCCCGGTCCCACCAATACATGACGAAATCTGCGCTCTCATTCATGTGCGGGTGGGCCGCCCACAGCGCCTCGGCCTTGGCATCCCCCAGGCGCGACCGCAGATTGGCACCGCCGATGAACGGCGGATTGCCGACGATGAATTCCGCCTTCGGCCATTCGGGCACCCGCGCGCCGGGATAGGCCTCCTTGCCGTCCGCGAACTGGGGGGCGGGGTAGCCGTCCCAGGTGAGCACGGCGTCCATGGCCTTGATGTTCTTGAACGCGCGCAGAATGGGTTCGCTCGGCTGCCCGCCGCGCGTGCGCACATGCCATTGCAGATGGCCGATCCACAGCACCAGCTCGGCGATGGCGGCGGCGCGCGGGTTCAGCTCCAGCCCCAGAAACTGGTGCGGGTCGACCGTGTGGCCTTCCAGGCCGATGAGCGCTTCCTGGCCGCCCAGGTCCGCCAGCGCCTCCAGCACCTCGCCTTCCAGGCGCTTCATCAATTCCAGCGCCACATAAAGGAAGTTGCCGGTGCCGCAGGCGGGGTCGAGCACCCGCGTGCCGCACAATTTGTCGTGGAAGGCCTTCACGGTGGCCGCCGCATCCTTGCCGCGCGCGCCCGCCTTCTGCCGCTCGGCGGTGGAGAGCACCTGCGCCCATTCCGCGCGCAGCGGATCTATGATGGTGGCGATGACGAGGCGTTCCACATAGGCGCGCGGCGTGTAATGGGCGCCGAGGCGGCGCCGCTCCACCGGGTCCAACGCCTGTTCCAGCAGCGTGCCGAAGATCGCCGGCTCCACATCGCGCCAATCATATTCCGCCGCCGCCCGCAATTCGGAGATGGCCGCCTTCTCCATGGGCAGCGCCCGGCGGTTCTTGAAGAACTCGCCGTTGAAGCGCCGCACCTTGTGCTTGATGGCGGCGGAAAAGACGCCTTCGTCCATGGCCCGCCATAGATCCTCCAGCATGGCGGGGAAGATCTGCGGGTCCGCCTCGCATTCGCGCAGCAGGGCCTTGAAGCTGTCTTTCGGCAGCAAATCCACATCTTCGGCGAACATGGTGAAGAGCAGGCGCATGAGGAACATGGCCACCCCTTCCGCGCCCTGGCCCGCCTCCTCCAGCGCCTTGGAGACGGTGGCGAGGCGCTCGGCGATCTCCCGCGTCACCCGCGCCGCATGGCGCGAGGGATCGAGCGACATGGGATCGCTCCAGATCGCTTTCAGGCGCGCGCGCACTTTCGCGTCGCGCAGATCCTCGAGATAGATGCGGAACGAGGCGCGATCCGGGAACTGGTCATAGGCCTTTCCGTCGCGGCGGAAATTGGCATAGACCTCGATGCAATGGCCGACGTCGCACACCAGCACGAACGGGGGCGGCTCATGGTCCGCCGGCAGCAAGCGGACATAATCCTCCGCCTGGCGGCGGGCGTTCATCATCAGCACGTCCCAGGCCCGGTCGGCGCCGCGCCGGCCCCGCGTCTTGGCGCCGGCGTCCTGCGGCGCGTCGGCGAGCTTCTTGGCGCCGGAAAAGCGCGATTGCTTGGCCTCCAGGATGAAGCAGTCACGCTTGTAGAGATCGATGCGCTTGCTGGAGACCGCGCCGTCGCGGGCGGTCTCCTTTACGACCCGCTCGAAGACATAATCATTGCCCTGCGTGGAAGCATTGGCCGGGTCCGGCGGCGCCAGCCCCAGGATCACGCACAGCTCCGGCAGGAACATCGCGTAATTCGCCCGCTCCTGCCCGCCCTCGCGATCCTGCCACCGCGCAATGAACGTCTCGACCGCCGAACTCATGCCCGCTCCCCACACCAGGGGTGGGACAGTAGGAGAAATGCACGTCAGGCGGCAACTGGGCCGCACGGTGCTCGCTGCAAAGGCGCGAGTGGGATGGAGGCATTGGCCGCGCGCGGTACGGTCTCGAAGAGACTCCTTGCGCGCTCACCGGCCCGCGAAGGGCGCCGCACGGTGCGCTTGTGCGAAATTGTGTCGCGTGGTGACGCAACCGCAAACGGCTGTGAACCAGGACGGCATTTCCGTAGTTTTTCCGTACGCCGGTCGTTTTAGGCGGTGTTCTCGCGCTAAGCGCTTGAAAAAATTGGCGCTCCCAAGGGGAGATGTCGCCGCCAGTTCTTTTGGCTCGCCCAACCGATTGATAAACAATCGAAAATCGGCCCGCTTAGTGCGCCGGAGTGAGGCGCTTTTGTAGCATCTGCATGGGATGCCGAGCAAGTCGGGTTCCACAAAAACACTGATCCGCTCGGGTGCGTCCGGAAAATACAGATACCCTCACCCCGACGCGGAAATCTCCGCGCCCTCTCACCCGGCCGCCCCATCCACCCGCTGCACCGCGGACACGCCAATTCCGAGCGTCTTGGCCACCTTCACGATACCGATCCCTTGCGCCCGAAGCTCCCGGATGCGAGCCTCCGTGTCGGTCCCCACAGTGGGCCGCCCCAGCTTACGGCCCTCTGCCTTGGCACGGGCAAGACCGGCCTTCACCCGCTCCTGGATCATGGCCCGCTCGAACTCGGCAAACACGCCCATCATCTGGAACATGGCCCGGCCGGAGGGCGTGGTGGTGTCCATGGCCTGCTGGTGCAGATAGAGGTCGGCGCCACGGGCGTGAAGCTCTGAGAGGAACGCCACGAGGTCCGGCATGGAACGGCCGAGGCGATCCACGGACCATGCGGCCACCATGTCCACCTCACGCCTGGTGATCGCCTTGAGCAGCGCATCATAGCCGGGGCGCTGTTGCCGCCCCTTGGCACCGGAGATGCCCGCATCCTCGAACGTGGCCACGACGTTCCACCCCGCCTTGTCGGCGACGGCTTGTAGCTCGCGGCGCTGGTTCTCGGTGGTCTGATCGTGGGTGGAGACACGGAAGTAGAAGGCGACGCGCCGATGGGCCTTGGCGGGCATGGGTGGGTTCCGAGATGTCGGTGAGCTTCATACCGAATACGACTGTTTACGGTATGGAGTCAACGGCCTTCGCTGGGCGTTGGAAATGCTGGGGCCGAAGCGGTGGTTTTCAGCGGGGCTTTCGGTATGGGGCGCGAGCCGGGCCGAGTGGCACCTCTCCTCTGCCCCACGCGGGGTGCCCGAGGGCATTGGCGAGGGGCACAGGGAAGATGCCTGCAGCGACGGCGGCGGGGCGCACACCGCTTGGCGCCGACCGGGGGGACGGGGGATGTACCGCGCGTTGGGTTCTATCGAGACGGCTTCACGGATTTCCGGCGAATTTGGCCGGGGTGGTGCGGGACGGCGCCGGTCAAGGCCAGTTCGGGGCAAATCTCGATGAGTTGTTGAGCTGCAAGGGCCGGCGGGCGATTCTGGTGTTTGAGGTGTTCAGTTTGAACAGCCCGCCGGGAAGTCGTTCAGAAGTCGGGTTTTCCGTCCTCTGCGCTATCTTCCGCCGGTTCCCACGGCCTACCGTCCGGGATCTTGGCCTCGATCTCGCGAAGGTGCCGCAACAGCTCCCGGCGATCCTCCTCGTTCAGCGCCCGTGCCTCCGCTGCCGCTTGGTCCAGGCTGGCCTTGGCGCGGGCAAGGGCGGTGATGGCCGGGATGCCTTGCGCTTCTCCACCGTCCGGCCGTCCGCTGTCCTCGCCCATGGCGCGAAACACCGAGGGAAAGTCCTGCTGCATCCAGTTCCTGATGGTGGTGTGGCCGACGCGATTGGCGTGATCCGTGGCAATCTCCCGGTACGATTTGAACCGCCGGCCGTCCCGGTGCTGGCGGCTGCGGACATAGGCGCGGAAGACGGTGCGCACCTCGCGGGACTTGAGTGGCAGGCCATGGGAGAGGTTCGCCCGGGCCGCCGCCCATTGCGCCTCTTCCTCGCTCATGTCGGTGACTTCGGCGCAGATGAAGGTCTCGCCATTGAGCTTGGCGGCTTCCAGCCGGTGCCAGCCGTCCACGAGATAGAGGGCGCCGTTGATGCGGGCGACCTGGATGGGCGGCAGCGTGCCTCCGGTGCGCGTGACGGTGGCGTAGCTGCGCACGATGCCGGGATCGATCTGGGCGCGGACCTGCCAGTCCGAGCGGGTCACGATATCGGCGATATCCAGGATGGTGGCGATGGGCGCGAGGGCAGCGGCCTCCGGTTGCGGGCTGTCGAGAAGGAAAAATTCGTCCGTCATCGCACCGCCCCTCCCATCCGCCCGAACGGGGCGGGTTCGTGGGGCGAGGATACCGGCGGGAGGGCGCGAAGTGCCAGCTTGGCCTTCTCCGCTTCAGCCCGTGCCAGATGGTCGACGGTCTCGTTCATCGCGTCGCCGTCATGACCCCGAACCCACCGCACATCGGCGTTGGGCTTGGCGTCCTTGGCGGCATAGAGGAGGCGCCAGAGGTCGGGATTGGCGACGGGCTTGCCCTGGGCATTGCGCCAGTTCCGCCGCTCCCAGCCCTGCCGCCATTGATTGAGGCCCTTCACGACATATTCGCTGTCGCAGAACAGCACGGACGGAACGTCGGCGGGCAAGGCCCCGAGTGCCGCGAGGGCAGCCGTCAGTTCCATCCGGTTGTTCGTGGTGTCGGCGTCGGAGCCGGTGAGGGTTCGGGTGGCGCCGTCGTCGCCGACGATCACCACCGCCCAGCCGCCGGGGCCGGGATTGCCGAGGCAGGAGCCGTCCGCGTGGGCGCTAATCATGCCAGCACTCCCGTCAGCTTGAGGAAGGTGGCGGCGACATAGGGGGCGAAGACCGCCACGGGGGGAAGGCTGCTGACGAGGCGCCAGGAGGTGAGGGCGTCTCGGATTTTTCGGCACAATAAGGCCGTGCCCCGCCGAGCGGCGGAGGCGCAAGAATGGATCATGGATGTCCTCGTGAGTTGGGTGGGTGCCCACGGCGCACGGCCGCCCGCGCCGAAGCGAGACGGGCGCGAACGGGGCGGTGGGGCTCAGGGGGAGGCGCAAAACCGGCCGGCAGCGCTCGCGCCGCGAAGGTCCCGGTTTATGCTTGAGTGCGACCTAATTCGGGCGCCTCTCAGATCGATTCGGAGGCGCCCCTGGCGGCCGATCTGGCCTGATTTAGCAGGGGTATTGGCGCTGGAAAGCGGCCGCCGGCGACGCTCCTTGGCGATCTGCCGGGCGCTCTCGACCGGCTGCCGAGCGATCAGGCCTCGGACGCCGTGCGGCGCTTGCGGGGCTTGCGCTCGGGCTTCGCCTCGGCGTCGTCTGCCTCTGCCTCTGCCTCTGCCTCTGCCTCCGCCGGCCGACCTTTGGCCGCTGCCCGTTCCTGATTGAGGGCGAACAGACGGGCCAGAACCTCGTCGTCGGAAAGATCCGCCGGCCAGCCATAGGCAGCGGCCACGGCCTCGTCGAGGGCCTTGTGGGCGTTGGCCAGCCAGGTGGGGCGGGCGTTGTAGAGATTGGTCAGGGTGCGCTTTTTCAGGATGGCTTCGGCCTCGGGGCTCACCGGCAGAATGCGGTCCGGATAGCCCGGCACCACCTCCGGCTCGCGCCGCACGAGGTCCGGTGGGTTCAGCCAGTTCTCACGCAGTTCGTTCAGCCGCGCGGCGGCCTTGGCGATGGCCATGGCGCGGGGGTCGTCGGCATAGTCGGCGGCGGGGATGTTGGGGGTGAGGCCCTCAGGGAAGGGGAAGGTCTCGAAGCACGTGAGATTGTTGTATCGGCGTTGGTTCCCCACTCCCATCCGGTTGCCAAGCACCGTGGCCCATAGCTCGTGAACCCTGGAATGCAGTATGCCAAAAGTCGCGTCATCGTCTTTCGCAATTACGATAAGGTTCTTGTCTGGAAGAATCGGATATCGAAGCCAGAAAAAGAGCCTGTATTCTGCCGTCTCAGGCGTCACGGCGTAGCGGGGCAGCGTTTCAATCTGCCGCCGCATCTGCGGCCGGGGCCAATAGGGCTCCCACCATTGTGCCTGTGCGTGTCTGTCCCGAGCGGTGGCACGAACGGATTTCAGAGATCCTAAGTCCGGAGCATCAGCGTCGTATGGTGCTTCCACGAGATGGGCAAAGGGCGCCTCGAACAGCGAGGCTTCCGCCTCGTTCAGTCCGCGGGGGAGATCAATGAACCACATATCACGAGGTCGCGATGTCATATCATCGCCGTTCCAGTACGGCTTCAGCACCGCCGAGTTGGGTCGACCATTGGGGTTCACGGGATGCCGTAGCCACTCGCGGGCGACTTCTCCCGTAACATCGAACGGTCCACTCTTCTGAATGCCCAACATGCTCGCGCTGCGGTTCTCGGCCAGGGCTGAGGCATGGCTGAGGTCGATGCCGACGGTGAGGTTCGCGTTGATATTGCCAACGATAGCATCGTTCAGGGTACGTGATGCCGGCGCCGCCTCACGACGGACAAAGGAGATTAAGGCCACACGCACCGCTGCGCCGTCCACGACCCACGGCTCGTCGGAATACGCACTGTAGATGACTAAGTCATCGGTGATGCGACGGAGTACGGGTAGGTTGGTATTCTTGGCGATGGAGTTCGTTGCGACCAGACCCGCCCTTTGAGATCGCCCGGAAACCATCGCATCCCGCGACTTCTCGAACCAATAGCACACAAGGTCTGTAAAACCGGGTAGCCGGTCTGCAAAGAGGGTTCGAATCCGCTCGGTCTCTGCGATGCCGAGGCGGCGCTTCATCAGTTTTGCGCCCAAGAACGGTGGGTTGCCGATGATCGCATCCGCCTCCGGCCACAGCGCCTCAGTCCCATCCTTGTTTAGCAGGGCATCCCGGCACTCGATCGTCTCCAGCGGCTTCAGTACCGGGTTCTCCGGCGCCGGAAAGCCATTCTTCAGCATCCACTGGATTTCGCCGATCCACACCGACACCCGCGCCAGCTCGGCGGCATAGGGGTTGATCTCGATGCCCTTCACCACTTCGGGGCCGATGGTGGGAAAGCCGCGTTCCAGACCGAGCGCCTCCCCTTCTACCTGGGCGCGGTGCTCCAGATCCTTCAGCGCCCGCAGCGCCAGATACAGGAAGTTTCCGGAGCCGCAGGCGGGGTCCAGCACCCGGAAGGCCCGCAGGCGCCCAAGATAGTCGCGGTGGAGCTGTTCGGCTGCGTTCATCGCCCGCGTCCGCGCGGCCAGCTCCGTGCCGCGCAACAGCTTTTCCGGGGTCTCTTTGGGCGCGGCGGCCATTAGCGTCTCGATCTTTGCCTTCACCGCCTGCCATTCCGCCAGCAACGGCGTGACGATCACCGGCTCGATAATCATCATGATCTTGTCGCGGTCGGTGTAATGCGCCCCGAGCTGGCTGCGCTTGTCGGGGTCCAGCCCGCGCTCGAACAAGGTGCCGAGGATGGAGGGATCAATATCGCCCCAGTAGCGCGAGGCTGCGTCATGCACGAGCCGGATTTCCTCCGGCGTCAAGGCGAACACCCGATCAGTGTCGAACAGGCCGCCGTTGAACCAGGCCACCTTCTCGAAACCGATGCGCCCGCCCGGCTTGCTCATGGCGCGGAACAGGTCGCGGGCGAAATTCTCAAACTCGCTCGGGTCGTCCAGCGCCCGCTCCAGCATGCGGGTGAACATGCTGTCCTTCAGCAGCTTTACGTCCTCGGCAAACATGCAGAAGACCAGCCGGTTGATGAAGTGCGCCACCTCCTCCGGCTCGCCGTAACGCGCCCGGAGCGAGCGGGCCAGTTCGGCGAAATTGCCCGCCACCTCCTCGGTCAATTGCTGGCGGGTCTTGGTGGGCCGCAGCACCTCGGGATCAGAGAAGGCGGCCTTCAGCCAGCCGCGCTTGTCCGGGTCCGCCAAGTCGTCAATGGCGATCTCGTAGACCTTCGAGACCGAGTTGGTCCAATTGGTGTGGATGCGAATGGTGGTGCCCACGTCGCAGACGATGAGCAAAGGCGGATTATCCAGGGCGACGGCATAGCGCTGAAGCTGAAGGAGCGCGGCGTCGAGATTGGCGCGAGTGCCCTTGTATTCCCACGCGAAATGGCTGCGCTTGAACACGTCCGCAAAGCCGTGGCCGCCGCCGGTCTTCGTCGCACCCACCTCGAAGGCGTAGTCGAGGCCGGTGGCATCTGCCTGCGCAGGCGTCTTTTCCCCCAGCAGGTGGCAGAGGTCGAGGAAGTGTTCCTGTGCCGCCGCCCGTTCCTTCAACTGCGAGTTCTGCCACTTCCTGATGAACTCGTGCGGCGTCATGAGCGGCGGTGCCCCTGCGGTATCGGCGTCTGTGATGTTCTAGCGCAAACGGGGCCTTGCGCCAGGGGCGGCGGGATGCCGACTGCCGTGCGCAGACCTCAGGCATCGCCGCCGGCACGGCCGAATAGGCTCACTCCATCGCCATAGGCTCAGTCCGAGCCCGTCGCGGTCCAGCGCAGCCCCGCAACCACCTCCGGTATCTTGAGGCGTTCCACGGCCTCCGTGAGAACCGAGAGTGGTACGCCGCCATTGCCGTAACGCCGCCCGATGCCGCCGCCGGCATGGCCGGTCAGGGCATCGTGAACTTCTTCCTCGATTCCGGCTTCGCGGCACATGTCCTTGAAGGTGTGGCGAAAGGAATGGAAGTCCTTGCGCTCCTCGCCATCCGCGAGCTTGAGCTTCTCCGTCCGCCAGCGACCGAACCATTTCGACCATTGCGCTCCCGCTGCCCGTTCCCCGCGCATGGCGAGGCCGGGGAAGAGAAGCTCCTCCTGGTCGCGGGCCTCCTTGCGGCGCCGCGCCAGATAGGCGTTGAAGCCGATGGCCGCCAACGCGGAGTGCAGCGGAATGCGGCGCCGCGACGTGGCCGTCTTCACCTTTCGGCCGCCCGTCGTGCCGATATCGAGATAGAGCCCATGCCCGTTTTCGTTGGGCTTCACGTCACACAGGCGAAGTTGGCATAGCTCGCCCAGACGGGCGCCGGTCAGCAGGCCCAGCACCGGCAGCCAGAAGGCGGCCTCCCCGGCGCCGCCCCGCGGCCGGTCTCCCGCGGTGTAGATGGGTGAGCTGAAAATGGTCTGAAGTTCCTCGGGCTGGAAGCTCTGCCGTTCCCGCTCGCTGCGCATCTCCGGCCGCAGCCCGGTGAAGGGATTGCTCCAGGCGGTGCCCTTGAAGGCGAGGTCATGGGCTCGCGCGGCTTTCTCGATGATCGAGGAAATCAGCGTCACGTGCTTGGCCAGCGTCGTAGCGGCCCGCCGCGGGAACCGCCCGAGGTCCGTCCGCGCAAGAATGTCGGGCAGCCCCTGTCGCTCAATGTTGCTGGGCAGGCGCGTCGGCAATCGCCACAGCGCATCCCGGAACCCGCGGGCCTGTTCCCGTGTGATGGAGCCGACGCGCACGTCGCCATAGAGCTCACGGAACCGACGTACCGCGTACTCGGCTTCCGCCGCGCTGTTGGGCGACGGTGACTTGGCTCCCGGTATGAGCGTCCCCGTCTTCCAGCCGGCGAAGGCCTCGGACAGCTTCGGCCCGTGCTTCTCCGCCGGATCGAGGGGCGGCGGCGGGGTGGGCGTGAACACGCCGTCATTGCGTGCCCGGATCGCCTGGAAGGCTTGCTGCGTGGCCCCGAGGAAAGAGCGCTCAAGCTCCCGCCGTTCGGCGCTGTCCCTGTCGATACGAACGCCACGTTCCCTCAATGCGGCGTCGAGGGCCTGCACCACCCAATCGGGCGTCCGGCCGAAGGCGACGCCTGCCTTCAACTGGTCAGCGGCCTGGTCTGAGGCGTGGGTGAGCAAGGCCAGATCGTCAGGGGTCATGCCGACGCGATTGTCGGCTGCGGCTATGGCACCCGTGCCCCCGGCACCATCCCGCATGACCTGCCCCCCAATCGTGAGCTTGGCGAGCGATGCGTCGCGCACGGGCTGGAGGTCGAGGCCCATGCCTTCGGCGCGTATTCCATCGTCGGCGACAAGCATCTCGTGCACGCGCCGCTCGGCAAGGTAGGCGATCACGTCCGGCGACAAGGTTCGCGGCGCCCCTTCGGAGAGGAAGCGGCGCATCTCCCGAACCAGGAACTCGCTGTCGGAGATGAGCAGGCCGGCGCGGGAACGGGCGGCGGAGTTGTCCGATGTCCGCAGCGTCTCGGTCAGCTCGTGTTTGAAGCGGCCTGTCTTGCGGTTCACCAGCTTGGCAAGGTGGTCCGGGACACGGCGCGGTGCTTCCTGGCCGCGGATGTCATCGGGCAGCCGGAAGCGGAAATGCCACGTCGGGCCACGTCGGATCAGGTACGTCATGAACGCCATCGTAGTGCGGCCCATGTAGCATGTGCATGTAGCACCGGGCCGACGCAAGCTATTGGCTAAGCTGATTTTTCCGCTGGATCAAGGCCTTGAGAAAGGCTTGGCGCTCCCAAGGGGAATCGAACCCCTGTTTTCGCCGTGAGAGGGCGACGTCCTAGACCGCTAGACGATGGGAGCTGCGCGGAAGGGGCTCCGTATAACCGCGAACCGGGCAGCCAGCAAGCCCTTCCTTGCATGGTTTCCATCTCATCCCCAGGGCAGGCGGCAGTTCTCGCGCGGTGGGATCCGCTCAATCGCCCGGCAGGTGCTGCTTCGGGTCCGCGAAGGGCTCCAGCCGATAACGGCACGCGCGTGCCGGATCAGCCTTTGAAAGGCCCCCAAGGCCCCCAAGGCCCCAAGGCCCGCGCACGCACGGCCGGGTCAGGGCAGGGGGCGGGGGCGGTGGCCGAAGATGGCGCTGCCGATGCGCACATGGGTCGCGCCCTGGTGAATCGCCACGCCGAAGTCCGCGCTCATGCCCATGGACAGGCCCGGCAAGCCGTTGCGCGCGGCGATCTGCGCCAGAAGCGCGAAGTGCGGCGCCGGCACATCGTCCACGGGGGGAATGCACATCAGCCCCGCCACGTTGAGGCCGCACGCCTCGCGGCATTCGGCGATGAAGGTATCCGCCTCCTGCGGCAGGACGCCCGCCTTCTGCGGCTCCGCCCCGGTGTTCACCTGAACGAACACCGGCAGATGGCGGCCCTGGCGGGCCATTTCCTCGGCCAGGACGCGGGCGATCTTCGGCCGGTCGACGGTATGGATCACATCGAAGGTCTCGACCGCCTCTCGGGTCTTGTTGGATTGCAGCGGCCCGATGAGGTGCAGCATCAGGCCGGGGGTCGCGGCCTGGAGCGCGGGCCATTTCTCGCGCGCTTCCTGGACCCGGTTTTCGCCGAACACCCGCTGGCCGGCGTGAATGACCGGCAGAATGTCCGCCGCCGGGAAGGTCTTGGAGACCGCGATCAACTCCACCGTGCCGGCGGGGCGGCTGGCCTCGCGGCAGGCGAGGTCCAGTTCGGCGCGCACCTGGGCGAGGCGCTCGGCGGTTCCGTCGTGGTCCAGATCGGGCATGGGGGATGATCCTTCGTGCGCCCCGTGGGCGTTTGGCATTCTGGTTCCCTTTTGTCGAAAGTTCGCGGTAGAAGGAAGATAGGACGCGTCCGCATGGCAGGCGGGCGGGAGACGCTGGACATACATGGCCGATCAAGCTCAGGGACTTTGGGGCCGGCGTCGGCGGCGGAGTGTCAGCATCAGGCGGCGGCTTGCCTATCTGATCCTGCTCGTGGCCCTGCCGATCTCTGCCGAGCGGATCTATGCCCTTCTGGCCTCGCGCGACGAGCAGATTGGCCGCACCTATGAACAGCTGCGCGATATAGCCGAATCGGCCGCGCTCGCCCAGCGCGAGACCATCGGCGCCGCGCAGGCGGTGGTGCAGACTCTGAGCCGCCAGGCGACGGCCCTGATGCGGGACCCGGGGGCATGCGAGCAATTCCTGCGGCGCCTCAACAATGAGGCGGTCGGGATCCAGGGCGCGCTGATCCTCGGCGCCGACGGCCGCGTGGTGTGCGCCAGCACGCGCGCGCTCATGGGCATCGACCTGTCCGACCGCGAGTATGTGCGCGCGGCCCTGGCGACGCCGCAGGCGGTCATCAGTCATCTGATCACGGCCCGCAACACCGGCCGCACCGTGATCGCCATCGCCGAGGCGGAACGCGACCCGCAGGGCGATCCCATCGCGCTCGCCGTGGTGGGCGTGGATCTGCAATGGATGTCGCGCATCGCCGCCCAATCCGGGGTCGAGGACGGGGTCACGGTCTGCATCATCGACGGCAACGGCACGGTGCTGGTGCGCTATCCGGTGGCGACGGGCCTGGTGGGCAGCAATTTCCGCGAACATCCGCTGATCCAGCGCGTCCTTGCCGGTAGCGAGGGGCAGTTGAAGGCGGTGGGATTGGATGGCCAGGAGCGCTATTTCGCATTTTCCCGCCTCGCCGGCACCGAGCTGCGGGTCCTGGTGGGAAGCA
>NZ_JBAFWN020000003.1:0-219002 GCF_043195095.2 Roseixanthobacter glucoisosaccharinicivorans
GCTTGACGCCTGCGGCCCGATGAAACCGATCTGAGGGCGCGATGGCGACGTTCAGCATCACCTCGCTGCTGCAATCGGTCGACCAGATCGGCCAGAACTACGTCTCGACCGCCTACCAGGCGCTGTCGAACGCGCTGACATCGGGCGGAGCGACGAGCGTCGCCGGGCTGCTCCTGACGCTTTATGTGATCTTCTGGGGCGTCGGCATCTGGCAGGGCACGGCAACCGGCGGCCCGGCCGACCACGCCTTCAGGCTGCTTCGCGCCTTCCTGATCTATGCGCTCGCAACCAGTTGGAACGATTTTCAGACGCTGGCGTACCGGTTCATGAATGACGGGCCGTCGGCGATCGGCAACGCGCTGCTCAGCGCCGTGACCACCGCCAACAACACCGGCACGGCGCAGAACCTGACCTCGGTCAACGGCGTGCAGTCGGCCCTGCAGAACATGTGGGACACCACCAACAGCGCCACCGAAGCGTTCCTGCAGAATGCGGGCCTCACCAATTGGGGGCCCTACATCTTCGCCGCCGTCTTCTATGTGGTGATGGCGCTGCTGATCGGCTTCGCGATCTTCCTGATCGTGCTGTCGAAGCTCTTCATGTGGCTGCTGCTGGCATTGGCGCCGGTATTCATCATCCTGCTGCTGTTTGGCGTCACCTCGCGCTTCTTCAGCGGCTGGCTCGGTACGCTCATCCAGTATTTTCTGGTGCAGGTGCTCGTCTACGCATTCCTCGCCTTCTACGTCTCGCTGATCCAGCAGACCATCGACACGCTGAACGGCGTCGCAAATACCAAGAGCGCGAGCTGGGCGACGATTGGCCCCGTCGTGCTGCTGGCCATCATCGGCGTGCTGCTGCTGGCCCAGATCAACAACGTGGCCGCGGCCATTGCCGGCGGCGTGCCGATCTCGAGTTCGCGGATCGGTGCGGTGCTCGGCACGGTCAGCGGCTATCGGCTCGGCATGGCGGCAAACAGGGCCCGTCTTGCCTTTCGCAACCCGTTGAACCCGGGCTCAACGTCGCGGCGCGAGGAGCTGGCGGCGCGCCAGCGTGCGCGTGTCGGGCTGCGCGCGGCGTCGTGGGCGCAATCGCCTGAGTTCCGCAGGCTCGCTGAACAGATCAAGCATCCCGGCTCGCCGCCGGCGCAAGGTGGGGGAGGGAACCGGCCTTGAGCGATACCCCAGTGACAGAGGCTGGAGCGGTCGATGTCCCGGCTAAGATCGACCCCCGCTATTACGCTGAGGGCGCAACCTGGGAATATGACGTCGCACGGCGTAACCGGAACTCGCGAGCGCTGGCCTGGATCGTCGCCGGCGTCATGACCATCGTTGCCGTCGCCTCACTCGGTACATTGGCGCTGCTGGTGCCGCTGAAAACCTACGAGCCCTATATGGTGGTCGTCGACAGGACGACGGGCTTCGTCGAGGTCAAACGCCCGATGGCCGAGGGGCCGCTGACGCAGGACGAGGCCGTCACCACCTTCAATGTGGTTCGCTACATCAAGGCGCGCGAGACCTACGATCCGAGGGCGCTGAAGGACAATTTCGACCTGGCACAGTTGCTCGCCACCGGCGACGCGGCGCGTGAGCTCACGGAGATCTATTCGCCGGCCAATCCGCAAAATCCCGTCAAGATCTACAGCTCCAACACCGAGGTCTCGGTCTCGGTCAAGTCGGTGACGTTCCCGAACAACCGCACCGCGCTGGTGCGGTTCTCCACCGATGAGAAAACGGCGACCAGCATTACGACGCGCAACTGGGTCTCGCTCGTGCGCTTCCGCTACACCTCCGCACCGATGCGCAACGAGTATCGCTTCGACAATCCGCTCGGCTTCCAGGTGCTCGAATATCGACGCGACCAGGAGACGGCTCCCTCTCCCGGCACGGCCGGAGCGCAAAGATCATGAGGCGGCGCCTGATCCTTGCAGGCTGCGTCTTGCTTGCGTCCGGCCATGCGTTCGCGGAAGCGATCCCGCGCGCGGGACGGGTCGATGCTCGCGTCCGCGACGTCGTCTATAACCGCGACAACGTCACGGCGATCGACGCCACCTACGGCACGTCGACGATGATCCAGCTGCAGCCGGACGAGAAGATCGAGACGCTGGCGCTCGGCGATTCCCTTGCCTGGAAGGTCGAGCCCAATCGCAAGGGCGACATCATCTTCGTCAAGCCGATCGACAAGAATGCGCAGTCGAACCTCAACGTCGTCACCGACAAGCGCATCTACAGCTTCCTGCTGCGGTCGAACACGCGCGCGCCGAATGACCAGATCTACGCGGTTCGGTTCCGGTTTCCCGACGACGAGGCGAGCGCGAAGCTGCTCGCGGCCGCCAAGGAGCGCGCCGCCAATCCGAACCTGCGCGATCTCAACATCGCCAACGCCAACAGCGACTATGGCTACAAGGGCTCGTCGACCAACAAGCCGGTCGCCGTGTTCGACGACGGCGTGAAGACCTGGTTCCGCTTCGAGGGTGAAACGCCGGCGATCTACATCGTCGATGCCGAGCGCAATGAGAGCCTGGTCAATTTCCGGACCGAGGGACCGTTCGTCGTCGTCGACAAGGTCAGCCCGCAATGGACGCTGCGCAATGGCACGGAATCGACCTGCATCTTCAATCGGCGTGCGACCAATGTGCACGAGCCGAATGGGCTCGAGCCCTATGCGCCGCAGCGCGTAGGTTTTCCGTCAGCCAGCGCAGGAGGCTGACGCGCCATGCCCTCGCCACAGGATTATCGCTCGCTCGAACTGGAAGCCTCCGCTGCGACGGCGGTAGCGCGGGGTTCGACTGCCCTCGGCAATTTGGTGAAATTCGGCGTGCCGCTCGGCGCCGTCTTGATCGCGGGATGGATGATCTACGCCTCGCTCGGCAGCGGTCCACGGAACATGACCGCGCCGGACAAGGAAGAGTTCACGACGACGCAGTTTCCGGCGCCATCGCTGCAAACCCCACGGACCCAGACCGACCAGGGCACTATTCTCATCCCGCAAGCGCCGCCTGTGCCGCCCGAGCCGGTCTTGCCACCACCGCCCATCGCGCCGCCCCTGGCACTGCCGGCGCCGCCGCCACCCGAGCCACCGCTCGCCCTGTCGGCACCGAACGATGATGAAGCGCGCCGGCTGGCCGAACTCGAGCGGCTGCGCCAGGAAGAGGAGCGGCGGAAGTGGGAACGGTTCCGCGCGCCGCAGGTGATTGCCGACAACGCCAGTCCGAGCGATGCAGCTGGCAGTCCCGCCGATCCGGCGCGCGCGGCTGCCGGGCAGGACGAGGACCCCAACCGCCGCTTCCTGGCGTCGGTCACGAGCGCCGGCGTCGAGATCGCGAAGGCGGTGAAGAACGATCGGATCGATGCGCTTGTCGCACAGGGCACGATGATCCGCGGGATTCTTGAGACCGCCGTTCAGAGCGACCTGCCGGGCATGGTGCGCGCCGTCACGGCTGAGAATGTCTGGTCATTCGACGGCCGCCGCATTCTCATCCCGGCAGGAAGCCGGCTCGTTGGCGAATACAAGTCCGGAATCTCGCAGGGGCAGACCCGCGTCTTCGTGGTGTGGACGCGGCTGCTGCGCTCGGATGGGGTGTCGGTCCAGCTCGGCTCGAACGGCACCGACGATCTCGGCCGCGCCGGCAATGCCGGCTTCGTCGACAATCACTACCTCGAGCGCTTCGGCTCCGCGATCATGCTGTCGGTCGTCGGCGGCGTCTCGCAATTCCTGAGCGGCTATGGCCAGTACGACAACAATAATAATGGCACCACGATCACGACGACGGATCCGGTCACGGGCCTCGTCACCACGACCCAAACGGGCACCAACCAGAACAGCCAGTCGCTCCAGGCCCGCCAGATCGCCGCGCAGAATGTCTCGCAGACGCTAACCAATATCGCCCAGGAGGCGCTGAAGAACTCGATCAACATCCCGCCGACGATCTATCTCGACCAGGGCACGCGGATCATCGTCTTCGTGCGCCGGGACCTGGATTTCTCCTCCCTTTACCCCGATCCGGTGAAGGAGGCGCTCAGGGAGCTCAAGCGTGAACGCGCCGGCGCGAAACCTGACAGTCTTCCTCGATAGGGCGCTCGGGCCCATTCGGCCTTGGCTCGACGACGACCAGGTCGTCGAGATCTGCGCCAATGGCCCCGGTGAGGTCTGGGTCGAGCGCTTCGGTCAGGCCGCGATGGAGTGTCATCCGGTTCCTGAGCTCACCGAGCTCGCAATCCGACACCTCGCCGAACGCATTGCCGGTCATTCCGGCCAGAGCGTCAACGAAGAGCATCCGCTGCTGTCGGCGGCGCTGCCGACGGGCGAACGCTTTCAAGGCGTGATGCCGCCGGCGACGACAGCGGGCGGGGCTTTCGCGATCCGCAAGCAGGTCATCAAGGAGATGCGGCTCGATGATTATCGCCGGCTCGGCTCGTTCGAGAAAGTCGCGACCGTCACTGAGGGCGAATTGTCGGATGTCGACCGGCAGCTCTGCGCGCATCTCGACGCCGGCCGCATCGAGAACTTCATCCGCCTCGCCGTCGTGAACCGCTATTCGATCCTGCTCTCGGGTGGCACCTCCTCCGGCAAGACGACATTCCTCAACGCGATTTTGAAGGAGGTCCCAGTCGAGGAACGCATCATCACCATCGAGGACACCCGCGAGGTGAACCCGATCCAGAGGAACTATCTGCCGCTGGTCGCCTCGAAGGGCGATCAGGGTGAAGCCCGCGTCACCGTCGAGACGCTGCTGCAGGCTTCGATGCGCCTGCGTCCGGACCGTATCTTCCTCGGCGAGATTCGCGGTGCGGAGGCCTATTCGTTTCTGCGGGCCATCAACACCGGCCATCCCGGCAGCATCACCACGGTCCATGCCGATAGTCCGGCCGGCGCGTTCGAGCAGCTCGCGCTGATGGTGATGCAGGCCGGGCTCGGTCTGCGGCGGGACGAGATCGTTGGCTACATCAAATCCGTCCTGCCGATCGTCATCCAGCAGACCAAGGTCGGCGGCTGGCGCGGCACCTCGGCCGTGTATTTTTCGCGGATGGCGGAGTGGCGGGCGGAGAGGGCAGGGGGGACAGGAAGGATGGCCGGCCATGGCCCGCGTCGTCGTTTATAGGATCGGCATTGCGATCCTGCTCGCCATTGCCTTCTGGCTGCTCTGGAGCATGGCCTATGAGATCGTCGTCGGGCTGCGCTGGGCCCCGGCGCGCTTTCCGGGCGAGGGCGCCAGCCGCTGGGGATTGCTGCGGCTGCAGAATGCCGACCGCTCGGCCGGCTTCTTCCTGGTCGCCTGGCAGCATTTCCATGCCCGTCTTCTTTACCCGGCGACACAGATCGAGGCGCTGATCCGCGCCGGCATTGCGGCGGGGGTGGTCATTGCCCTTGGTCTGGCAGGATGGCTGTTCGCCTTCATCAATCGCCGCCAGATGCCCTTTGGGGCGGCGCGCTTCGGTACGTTGATGGAGGCGGCGAAGCAGGGCCTGACCGGCAAGCAGGGCATCGTGCTGGGGACGATCGGTGGTGTCACGGTGCGTTCGGATGAGCCAGCCCACATCCTCGTGGTCGGGCCCTCGCGATCGGGCAAGGGGACCGGGTTCGTGCTGCCGAACGGCTATCTCTGGCAAGGTTCGGCGGTGTTCTTCGATCCGAAGCGGGAGAATTTCGACGCGCTGGCGAACCACCGCAAGGCCATGGGCAACAAGGTCTTCATGTTCTCGCCGGGCTCCAATGACACGCACCGTTACAACCCGCTCGACTTCGTGCGCCGCGACGAGCGCATGGCGACCGATTGCCTGGTCGTCGCTTCCTTCGTGATCCCCGAGAAAGCGGATGACACCTGGGCCGGGGCGGGGCGACTGCTGCTATCCGCCCTGATCGGGTATGTGCTCTCGTCGCCGCTGATCACCGGGGCGCAGCACATGCGCACGGTCGCCCGGATGACGACCACGGGACGGGACATCTCGTCGGTGCTGCGGGCGATCGTGAAGACCGAGCGGCAGCATCTGCCGACCTGGGTGATCGACAATTTCAACCAGTACATCGCGCTCGAGCCGGAGACCCGCAACAGCGCCGTGTTCAACGTCAACATGGCCATGTCGCTCTGGAACAACGGCTTGATCTCGGCGGCGACCGAGACGTCCGACTTCGACATTCGCGAGCTGCGCCGCCAGCCGATGACCATCTTCATCGGCTGCACCATCGCCGAGCTCGCCATCTTCCGTCCGCTGATCCGCATCCTGTTCCAGCAGATCCATGATCTGATGATGGTGAGGATCCCGGGCGAGGATGAGCCGCACCAGGTGCTGCTCATGCTCGATGAATTCTACCATGTCGGGCGCATGGACTCGCTGATTTCCAAGATTACCATCAGCGCCGGCTATGGCTTCCGCATGGCGATCGTGATGCAGGACATCTCCCAGCTCGATGAGCTCTATGGCCGCAACACGCGCATCACCACCGTGTCCGGTTCGCAGATCAAGCTGTTCATCCAGATCAACGATCTGGAGACGTCGGATTTCGTGTCCGAGATGCTCGGCGAGACGACGCAGGTCTACAAAACGCCGGTGATGCGGCCAGGGCAGGGGATCTTCGCGCCGCGCGCCTGGGCGCCGCACTACACGCCGCGCCCGCTACGCAGCCCGCTCGAATTGCGCGAGATGTCCGACCGCGTGTCGATCCTGATGGTGAAGAACTCGCGCTCGTTCGAGCTTACCAAGATCCGCCACTATCTCGACAAGCCCTATCGACGGCCCTACGAGGCGGCGAAGGGAAATCCGCCGGCGTTGCCGAGCCTGCGCGAATGGAAGGATGAGGCATTGGGCGGCGCGATCAATCCGGCGCCGGCCGCCGAGAGCACCGAAGACGACACGGTCGCCCGGCCACCGCTCCAAGCCGCCGCGCAACGGGCGCCAAGGCGAAATCCTCAACCCCCAGGAAAGAAGGCCCCAGCCAAGCGGCAAGCCGCGGCGGAACCCGCTTTCTTTCCGGCGCCGCTGGTGATCACGAGGGTGAAGCCAGTCGAACGACTGGCCCGCAAGCAGCTCTCGCTTGGTGACCAGCCATTGGTTCCGCCTGGGGAGAACTGCAACATCAGTGATCTACTGGCCGCGTCGGAAAGCGCTCAGCGTCGCGACTTCGAAGCGATGGCTGCCAGCACCGCGGCAGTTGGTCAGGAAGAGCGGGTCAGGCAAGCGCTGACAACCCTTACCGGGCTGCAGGACGGGTTCGGCGACGACGCGCCATGAAATATGTAGCCGTGGTCCGCGCGGCCCGCGTCGCTCACCGAGACGAGCTTGAAGCGACGCGATGGCTCTGCTTCTCAGCAGACGCCGTCCGTTCAGAATAGGCCCATCGGGCTCACCATCAACTGATCGGCGGTGCGCTTCTGCTCCTCGCTGAAGCTTGCGTAGAGCGGCTCCACCGCTACTTTGATCTTTTGGAGCGCTTCCTGGCACAGAGCCATGGCCTTCTCGATCCGCTCAAGACGCACTGGAAGAGCGCCGTCACGTGCCTGCATCATGCCCTCACGCATGCCCATCATCGCCTTCGCGTTGGCTCGCACGGCGTCTGCGAACACGCTCCATTTGGATTCCTGAACGTCGGTGATCTTGATTTCGGTTTTCAAGAATGCCAGCCGGCCTTCAATGTGCCCGGTCATCATGCCCATCATGGGCATGCCGCCAGTACCCATCATCGACATCATCCCACCCATGGGAATTTGTGATCCGGGCGCGTTCAAAGGCGTGGCGGGCGCTTCAGCGCCCCCGGCCGGATGGTGCTCATCATTAGCCGAGGCGGGTGACCCTGCGAGGAGCATGGCGCTGAAAAACAGGATGGAGATCGAGGGCATCTTGATCATCGGAGCCGATTCCTTCGCGTTGTGAGTTGTCATGACAGGGCGGAGCCTGCTACGGCGAGGCCCGAAACTCGCTGTTCAACCTTGGCCGGCGTGGCTACTTTTCGGGCCGCCGAGCCGTGGAATGAAGCCCGGCACGTCTCGCATATAGCGTTCATAGTCAGAGCCAAATTCCGCCAAAGACTCGCGTTCTTCGGCGCGGGCAAGACGCACGTACATGAACACCAGCACCGGGAACATCGCGAGGGTCAGCAAGGTCGGCCATTGCAGCAGGAAGCCGAACATCACCAGCACGAAGCCGACATATTGCGGATGCCGCACATAAGCGTAGGCGCCGGTGGTGGCGAGCGTTTGATGGCGCTGTGCCTCGTAGAGCACCTTCCAGCCGGCCGAGATCAGGATAAAGCCGCCACCGATGAATGCGAAGCTCAGGAGGTGAAATGGCCCGAAATGCGGATTGGCTCTCCAGCCGAACATCTCCTCGAGAAGATGCCCGGCGTCATGGGAGAACCAATCGACGCCTGGAAAGCGGCTCTGTAGCCAGCCGGAGAGCAGATAGATCGTCAGCGGGAACCCATACATCTCGGTGAAAAGCGCGACCAGAAAGGCGCTGAAGGCGCCGAAGGACCGCCAGTCGCGCTTTGTCTGCGGCTTGAAAAAACTGAAGGCGAAGAAGATGAAGATCGCCGAATTGATAATCACCAGTGACCAGAGGCCATAGGCAGGAACATCGTCGTGCATGGTCGACCTCCGGACCGTTGATCGCGGCTCAATGTTTGTGAGGCTGGTTCTGGCCGGCATCCGCCGATCCGCTGCCGCTGTCGTTGCTTCCTCCCCGTCCGCCGTGGCCGCCATGCATGAAAACATGCATCAATGGGCAGGCGAGGATCAGCAGGAACGGCCAATACCCCAAATACGGGATGAGATGCGCGCGATGCTCGGTCAGAAGATAGAAGCCGCCGATCGCGAGAAAACCGATCAGGACCCAATTTGCGCGGGAGCGAAAGAAGCCACCCTCACCACCATGACCGCCGTGTTCCATTGGAAACTCCACCCACGTCAGACCAGGACGCACCGGCACGCCCTGCAACCGTCCAGAGGTCGCTAGACGATGCAGGCTTGCATCGGCCAGACGCCATCCTCCGAGCGACACGACAGCGCTCGAACCATGGCCGGCCATCTGTTCTGAATCTTTGATCCCGGTTAAACATCCGCCGGGTGTGGATCGATGCAGCAGGACCGATCAGATGCCTCGCCTGCCCCGGCCCGTGGCAGCCGGCGTCATGCTGCAACGAGAGCGGAAAAGCAGGCCACGAGTTCCTGGATCGTCCTCACGCACGAGCCGAGCCTCACGTCGATCCCAGCAGCACAAAGTCTCTGTTTCTCTGGCTCGCCGATAAAGCCGCAGATCAAGCGACCTGGTCTGGCTGCGACAATGAGATCGCATACCGCTGCGGACGTGCGCTGCGGGTTGGCGCGGAATTCTGTCGCGCCCGTGGCGGTATCGACGATCCATATTCCATCGCACTTGCCGAAGAAGGGGCAGAGTGCTGGGCCCGCGTCGGATTTCATCACGATGATCGCAATGCGATTTGCCGGCGGGGGTGGTACGCAGGCGGACCTAGCCATCGGTTCCTCGTTTGAACACCAGCAGAGTCGGGCAATTATGGGACCGGCTAACATATCGGACTTTAAACTCGATCAAACATTCGCGCGGGCAGCGCGGCATGACATCATCTGCCGAGCATCCGACGGGCGGCCGCAGAGTTGCCCCGCGCGCAGGTTTCCGGGCGGTTGATGCGCCCCGCCCGGCATTTGATTTCAATCAATCTCGCCGGGCCTTTCCCCGTATAGGTTTCCGCCGGGCAAATTGGTAGCTGCGGGGCGGTGTGATAGCCTCCGGTTCTGGCCTTCTTGGAAAGAGGCGGATGCTGCGGTTCCTCGCCATACTGATCTTCGCCACAGCGATCATCATGACGCTGAGCGGGCGGAGTATGGCCGGGACAGTAGCGATCACTGCTGATGCGACCATGGTGGTTGTGAGCGCTTCTGGCCTTGGGCCCCACAGTGACGAATGCGACGACTGCCCGGAGTGTCCAAATTCGGACAAGCCCTGCTGTCCGATGAGTACCTGCTCCTGCCCGGCCACCTGCTCAACGAGCTTGGCGCCCCTCCCTAGCAGCCTCGCGGCCCATGCCTTCGAGCGCTCTTCAGTAGGGATGGGGTCCGAAGAAGCCGACCCAGGCTCGGTCATCCCCGGACTCGACCCCCCAGTTCCTCGGCGCTCGACCTAGCGGGTCGATCGGCCCAGCGGAGCGCGATCTAGCTGCCAACGGTCCACGCCCTGCGCGGATCGGGAGCGTGGCTTGATTGTTCCATTCCCGCTGGCGTCGCGCCGCCAAAGCGGCCGGCCGAGCCGGGCGACCTGGTCAGATGGATTCAACCTTCCAGGTGAAACCGACCAGATCGAGGACTGTAATATGACTCCGAGCCAAGCGTCTTATTTGGAGAGCACTATCCGAGCGTCGCGGGATCACGCCCATGGCCGATACGACGGTCTGCAACCCGGGGTGGTCCGGTCCCCAGTTCCTTGGGGAACCGCAAACACGATCAGTGATGCGGAAAGGAACGCCCGTATGCCGATGCCTGGGAATGGCACGACGAAGCAACCCCCGGGCTGTGAGGCTTGCTTCGCGCGGGCTAACCGGGGTTTGTGCGGCGATTGCCAGCCGGGATCGCCCTGTGTGATCGCGAGTTACAAATCTGCTGATCGGGAATTCAAGGCCGGCCAGGATCTCTTCAGCCTCGGTGAGCCGTGCGATTCGATCTACAATCTCCTTGAAGGTTGGGTCATTCTCTATAATTTATTGGAAGATGGGCGACGGCAGATTTTGCACTTCGCATTGCCGGGCGCCGTGCTTGGATTCCATCCCGGCGGCGGCGCGATGATGACATTTGGCGCGCAAGCCTTGACGGATATCGTCGTCAGCACAATTCCGCGCAAGGCGCTTCCACCGATCGTCAAACAGCAGCCGGAGTTCGGTCTGCGGCTTGCGTGGCTGATCGCGCGCGATTGCACCCTGGCTTATGACCGTCTTACCAGCATTGGGCGGCATTCAGCCCGTGAGCGCGTTGCCCACCTGCTGCTCAAGCTGTTCGTCCGCTACCGCGCGCAATGGCCGGGCAGTCATATCGAGGAGATGCATCTTCCGCTGACCCAAGAAGATATCGGAGATGCGACGGGTCTGACCTTCGTTCATGTCAACCGGGTGCTAAGGGATCTGCGAAAGGATAGGATCCTGGAATTCCATTATCGACGGCTCCGGATCCTGGATCCGGACAAACTCGTCGACGTTGCAGGTCTTGACCCTCAGCTCGTGATGTCCTGGATCCGCTGATGGACGATCGACCGGGACAATATGGGATGGAGCGGGCGGAATGTCCGATCCAGCCTTGTTGCGAGCTGCCGCGTCATGCTCCTTCGGCTCCATTGTTGCGCAAAGACAACCGCTGATCTTCCGTCACCAGCGGCCCCTTTGCGTTGCGGCGTCACGGGTCGCGTCTGCGCCCAAAGATGCGATCTCACTCCACGACAAGCCTGTCCGTGAATATCCCCATCTGGCAGCCGAAGCCGAATTTGCCGGGCTTGTCTGGCATGGTCTCCACCCGAACCGTCTGTCCGGCCGACAGGTCCGCGCGCTTATTGAGTCAGCGAAAGCGACCTTCTCGGAACAGAGCGCCGTCTCCTCCCGCGGAAACGTTCAATTGCACCGGCTTGCCATGGCGAACGACGACGGTGTCAAGCCTATACGGCCGGTGGCGCTGCTGGCCGAGCCGAGGCGGGAACATCATCGTAAAGCGCCTGGAAGACCCGTTCCTCCGTCGCGTCGCGCTGCCTGCGGCCGTTTTCGATCACCTCGGAGACACGGTCAATCGCCTCCCGCTCACGACGGAGATTGGCATCGTCCTCCGGCAGCGGCTGGCGGCGCTGCTCGATCAGACGCGCGAGCGCAGCGACGCCACGCATCCACGGACTGAAGGATTCCGACAGCAGGTAGCGGCTCGTGCGCATCGGATGGAGCCATTCGAGCGTCGCCGCAGTCCAGGGATTGGAGAGCGCGCGAACGAAGGGGCTGACCATGGCCTTGTAGAATTGCTCGTTCACCTCTGAAAGATGGCGAACCTGCTCGAACTCCGCGCGCGGCGTCGCGAACCGAAGATCCTCGACACGCCGCTCTTCGAACCGGACCGAGTATTCCGGCTTATCGCAGTCGGGATTGCCGGTCGGATTGTCGATCTTCATCTCGTAGAGGCCGGGGGCGAGGGTCTCGATTTCGCCGAGGCTTTCGAGGATCGCGCGATGTTCGAACCGCGCCACCTTGGCTGACACGAAAATGCCGAGATGGCCCGCATGGGGGTTCGTCAGGTAGACAATGCGCTGACCGGCGGCCTTGAGATCGCTCGTATCCTTGTACACCACCGGGATCCAGCCGAGCGCCTGGTGCGGCGGGGTGATGTTGTCGCCGTAGGACGCGAAGATCACCAGCGGATTGCGAATACGCCGAAGGTCGGCGACGCAACCCTCGCAGATCCGCATCTTGCCCTCCTCGAGGCGATTGCCGATGAAGAGGTTCTCGACGATGGCGACGATCTCTTCCCGGCTGAGGAAATAGAAGCCATTCCACCACCGCTCGAACTCGAGGAAGCGCTCCCGTTCCGTGTCGACATGCGTGAACAGGTTGGCATATTTCTCCCAGACGGCTTCGGGCTGAAGGTTTTCGAAATTGAAGGCGAGCCACGCACCGTCCAGGCGGCCGTCGTTGAGATCGGCGAGAAGGTGGGTGGCCCAGACGCCGCCGAGCAGCCCGCCCGCGATCCGCATCGGATTGACGCCCGATTCTCCCGCCCAATAGGAGAGCGGAGAGCCGTTGAGCACGGCGGGGCCGACCAAGCCTTCGCAATCCGCCGAGAGCAGGGTGATCGCCCAGCCGGCCTGACAGTTGCCATAGAGCACCGGAGGCTTGCCGGGGTGACGTTTGACCACGTCCTCGACGAAGCGTCCGAGCGCATGCAGCACATCCGCCAGGGTCTGGCCCACGCAGGGTTCCGGAAAGAAGGAAACGAAATAGACCGGATAGCCCTCGTGCATGGCGATCCCAACCTCGGAGTCGCGCTTGAAGCCGCCGATGCCGGGCCCATGGCCGGCTCGAGGGTCGAGGATGACGACGGGTGGCTTCGCCGGATCGATACAATCCTCGATGCAATCGTCCCCGATCCGGGTGATCCGCAGGAGGGCGTAGTTGACAGGTCGTTCGAAACGGCGGGCATCGACCAGCGTCTCATAGTCGAAGTCGAGAAGCGGCGGCTTGCCGGCGCGCTCATGGGCGATCATGTTGTTGGCACGCTGGCGCAGCGTGTCCCAAAACAGAATCGACCGTTCGAAGACATCCCTCTGATAGGCCAAGGGATCACCGATGTTGATCGGCAGTCCGACTGGATTCGCCGCGACGGCCGGTTCCAGGCTTTTCACCGTAGCCGCCGCTACGATATCCCGCCGAACAGCCAATTGCCGACCCGGCGACGCCTTCGGCTGGTCAACCAGCGCGGAATCCGATCTTGCTTCGGGCATCACCATCTCCATCATCTGATCTTAAGGGCGAGGAAGTTGAACAGCGGCCAGAAATCCGGCTGCCGTGCCAGCCGCACGCCACGGTCTCGGCAAGACCCCGCGGGACGCTCGTCAACACTATATGCGGCTACGATGCCTTGACGCTGCTTCCGGTGTCAGGGGTTCCATTTGCCTGCTGACGGATTTCGCCTGCGGTCTCCCGTGCCATGGTCGCACAGTAGTCTTGGACCTTCTGCGAGAGATCGAGCCAAGTCTTCGTCTGCAACGACGTCTCTTCCAGGATGGCCGCCATGACGCTCGATTCTGCCGCGATCACATCCTGCGGTCGCCGGCACTGCACGAATTCCAGAAGCGAGCGTCCGATCCGCTCATTGGCGCCAAGGAGAGTGCTCATCTGAGCGCTGTATGTCTCGCCATAGGCCTTCTGCAGATCGGACGTGAAGGCCTGGAACCGCTTGAACTGGCCGTCGAGCTTGTCGGTACTGTCGGCGCCCGACAGTCCCCACCATGCGAATACAGCGTTCATGCGATCGAAACCAACTGGCGCCTCATTCTTCGTGGCCATTGTTCTCTCCTTGATTGTTTGGTTGCAGTTTCAGGAACGCGACATTCGATTTGCTGCGATGGGTCGCTTTTTACGCTCTCGCGGTCAGTGGAGAGCCTCAAGCGCCAAAGCGACCCCCTGACCGCCGCCGATGCACAGTGTCACCAATCCGCGGCGGAGACCGTCCCGGTGCATCGCGTGAAGGAGGCGGGTCGTCAGCACGGCTCCTGTCGCACCGATCGGATGGCCATGTGCGATGGCGCCGCCCTCGACATTGACGATGTCCTCCGGGAGCCCGAGCTCTCCGATGAGCGCCAAGACGATCGCCGCGAAGGCCTCGTTGATTTCCACGCGCTCGACGTCGCCGAGCGTCCAGCCAGCGCGATCCAAGGCCTGCCGAACCGCGGGAACCGGCCCGAGACCGAACAGGCCGGGTTCGACCGCGCCGACCCCGAAGGCCACAAGACGAGCCATCGGCGTCAGGCCGTGCTTCTCGGCCCAGCGGGCATCCGCAACGATCATGCCCGCGGCGCCGCTGTTGAGGCCCGGTGCATTGCCGGCGGTAATGGTTCCATCCTTGCGGAAAGCCGGCTTCAGCTTGGCCAGCGACTCCAGCGTTGCGTCCGGGCGGTTGTGCTCATCCTTGTCGAAGATCGTCGGCCCCTTGCGACCGGGGATTTCGATCGGCGCGATCTCGGCATTGAACTTGCCGGCCGCCTGCGCCGCGCCAAAGCGCCGCTGCGTCCGCTCCGCCCAGCGGTCCTGCGCCTCGCGCGTCACCTGAAACTTGCTGACGAGGTCCTCGGTCACCAAGCCCGAGTGGTGATCGGAAAAGGCATCGTTGAGGCCATCGCGCAGCATGCTGTCGTAGATCTGGGCATCGCCCATGCGGTAGCCCCACCGTCCGCCCGACATCAGGTAGGGCGATTGGTCCATGTTCTCCATGCCGCCGGCGATGGCGCTCTCGGCGAGGCCGAGCATGATCTCCTGCGCGGCGGTCGCGATCGCCTGCGCACCCGAACCACACACCCGGTTGATGGTCATCGCCGGAACGCCGGCCGGAACGCCGGCCTTGATCGCCGCCTGCCGCGCCGGGTTCATCTTGGCGCCGGCCTGGACGACCTGCCCCATCACCACGGCGCCGATCGCACCGTCTGCGATCTTCGCGCGGATCAATATTTCCTTGATCACGGCGGCCCCGAGCTCGGGGGCGCCTATGTCTTTCAGCGTTCCGCCATACGTGCCGATGGCTGTCCGCACCGGGGTGCAGAGCACGACGTTCGACTGTGCCATGTGGATGTCCTTTCGATTTCCCGGGGGGTGGCCCTATGCCATGTACTGGCCGCCATTGGCGGTGACCGTTGAGCCGGTGATGAACGTCGCATCCTCGCTCACCAGGAACTGGACGATGCGTGCGACCTCGTCGGCATTGCCCAGCCGCCCGACAGGGATTTGCCCCTCGATCCTTGCGAGAACATCTTCAGACATGGCACCGACCATGTCCGTCGTGATGTAGCCGGGCGCGACCGCGTTCACGGTGATGCCCCTCGACGCCGTCTCGAGCGCGAGCGCTTTGGTGAAACCAAGGATGCCAGCCTTCGCGGCTGCATAGTTGGTCTGACCAAGCTGCCCCTTCTGACCGTTGATCGAGGAAATATTGACGATCCGGCCGAAGCCGTGATCACGCATGGCGCCGATGACTGCTCGGCACATGTTGAAGCAGGAGGTGAGGTCGGTCGCGATGACCTCGCCCCACTGGGCAGATGTCATCTTGTGCAGCATGGCATCGCGGGTGATGCCCGCATCGTTGACGAGGATCTCAACCGGTCCGCCGAGGTCGTTCGCCACGCTGGCCACGCCATCCTGGCAGGCGTCAAAATCGGCAACATCCCATTTGTAGACTGGGATACCGGTATCGCCCGAGAACGCGTCGGCCGCTGTCGCGTTTCCGTGGTAGACGGCCGCAACCGCGTATCCCGCATTCTTGAAGCGACGCGCAATCGCGGCGCCGATCCCTCGCGTTCCGCCGGTGATGATCGCCACGCGCTTGGTGAGGTCATCTGCATTCATTGTGTTATCCGTTCTCAGGCGGCGTCTCGGTCTCGTCAGCGAGGCCCCGAGCTCGCCGGCGAATGCGCTCGGCCTCATCGCACCGGCAATCGAGGAAGCCGTGGACCGGACATGTCAGGCACATTTCCTCGAGCCTCTTGCGGAGCGCCTGGCGCCCGCGGTGAAGCCGGACCGCGATGTTGTTGAGCGTGGTGCCGAGGCTCGCGGCGATCCGATCCCGCGGCTCGCCAAGAATGTCGGAGCGCCAGACGACATCGGCATATTCGGGCTTGAGCGTCGGCAGCAATTTATGGAGGCAGCTGCAGACGGCCTCATCGGTTTCTCGATCCGGCTCGATCGCCAGGTTCTCGACGTCCGACTGCTCCATGTCGACCTCCCGGCGACGCCGCCTGATGGCGCGTCGCTGGTGATCGACGAGTGTCGTCGCCAGTATGCGCCCGAGCCAACCGCGGACCGTGCGGACGTCCCGCAATTGCCAGGCGCGCTCGATCGCCCGGAGCGAGAACTGCTGCAACAACTCTTCAGCCTCGTCCCGGCTGCCCACCCGATGATGCAAAAAGACCAGAAACTCCTCGCGTGCCTCGACAAGCGCTCGTCGTACAGCCGCGTCCGCTGGTTTTGCGGCGTCCTCTCCTTCCGGATCACTGCCCGAATGCTGAGCATTCGTCTCACGCCTGTTGGTCATCGTCTAGCCAGATCTTTCAACGGTTGAAACGTCCTCTTGAGACGTCTCTGCCAAAACCAGACAGGATTTAACGTTACGGCCGCGACCGCCCACGTTCTTTAACGCAGATCAAGCTTTCTGTTGCCGGTCGTCGCTACGAATCCGTCTCGGATATCAGCCTTTTCGCCGCGATGGGCTGATGTCCTGGCGGGATCGGAACGGACCGAACTCTCGCCGGCACGTCGTGCACCATCTTAGGTCGTTGGCCAGCGGTGGGAGAGCAAATGACCATGCGAGCAATGAGAGTCGGGGTGGCGCTGGGTCTGATCCTGCTTTCCGGATTGGTCCACACAGCAATGGCGGCCCCTAGCGGCGACAGCAGAGTCGTCGGCGAGGTCCAGATCTATATGGGAATCCTGCCGGCGGAATTAGTCCGCGGTCATCCGCAAGGCCACACGGAGAATTCCATGCATGGCGGGCAGCCGATGGCCCGCGGGCAATTCCATATCGTTGTTGCACTCTTCGACGTCAGGAGTGGACGCCGTCTCACCGGCGCCGACGTCTCGGCCCGCGTCTCCGAAATCGGACTTGCTGGGAGCCAGAAGAACCTCAATCCGATGGAGATCGCGGGCACCGAAAGCTACGGCAACTACTTTGAAATGCAGGGCAATGGACCGTTTCGGATCAGCCTGACAATTCGCCTGCGGGACCGGGCGCAGGACATCAAGGTGGAATTCGAAGAACGGCATCAGTAATAGCGACTGTGAAGTGATCGATCGAGCGCGTCGGTCATGTCGATGAACGAGGCGCTGCCATTTGTGACTACGCCGGTCAGAGAGGTGAAACCGCAGCGAGTCGTTCAAATGGAACGGATGCATTTCCACTCGGAAGAATATCAACTCCACAATAGTACAGGGCCAGCGCATATGGCCGATTGCGGGGCCCGATGGCGCTGGACGGGTCGACGCCGGCCATACGAACAGGCTCACTATGATGCAAGACTACATCACTGATCGGGAGCGCCAAGACAAACGCAAGACCGCGGGCTTGCAATCCCTCACGGCGCGCGCTGCGATTTCCTTCGGCGCTTCGCACGGCGCAAGTGGCGATCTTTAACCTGCGGCAAAGCTCTCACTGCGATTTCAGCTTTCCTCAGTGCCTCAGTCGACAGGAGGCAGACATGGATTGGATCTCCCAGAACTGGATCTGGATCGCACTTGCAATTGGCGCATTCTTCTTCATGACCCGCATGGGCGGCCGCGGAATGGGCCGATCGGCAAGCCACAGCCACGGAAGCGGGCAAGACGGCCCACCATCCGACGCTGGAGCCGGTCCGCGGTCGGTTCTTGATCCCGTAAGCCGGCAGTCTGTCAGCGGCAGTTCGTCGATATCTTCGGTCTATCGGGAGCGCGCCTACTATTTCGAGTCCCGCGAAAACCGTGAGGCGTTCGAGGCCGATCCCGAAAAGTATCTGACCGGGATGGCTGCTTCGGGCCAAGCGATCGATAACCAGCGCGACGACAACCATCCCCAGCACCACCGACATGGCTGCTAGGGCGCAGAGGTCCCGGACCGTTCGGCTTGGTTCCAATACGGGTAGAGAACCTCAGAGGCCGGAATGAACCAAACGGGCACGATCGAAAACCGGACGTTCGACGAGATTCGGATCGGTGACACCGCCAGCATCGTCCATACGCTCGTCCGAAAGGACGTCGAGCTCTTTGCCGTCATGTCGGGGGACGTCAATCCCACTCATGTCGATGAAGCGTTCGCCAAGAGCGATCTGTTTCACAAGATCGTAGCACACGGCATGTGGGGCGGTGCCCTTATCTCGACCATTCTCGGCACCGAGCTGCCAGGCCCAGGCACCGTCTATTTTGGCCAGACTCTTCGTTTCCATCGCCCAGTTGGTCTCGGCGACACCATCACGGTGACCGTGCGGGTCGCCGAAAAGATTGAAGACGGGCATCGCGTCCTTCTCGACTGCAAGGCGGTCAATCAGCTCGGTGAGATCGTCATCAGTGGAATTGCAGATGTGATCGCGCCAACGGAGAAAATCTCTCGCCAGCGCACGATTCTGCCAGAGGTAGAGTTCGTCGAGAAAGGGCGTTGGCATCGCCATCTCATGAAATTGGTCCAAGGTCTTGAGCCAATTCGCACGGCTGTGGTGCATCCCGTCGATACGACATCACTACTCGGCGCGATCGAGGCTGCTCAACAGAAGCTGATCGTCCCCATCCTGGTCGGACCTGAGGCAAAGATTCGGGCCGCTGCTCAGCAAGCTGCGCTCGATCTGTCCCCCTTTGAAATCGTCCCAACGGAGCACAGCGATGCTGCGGCGGCACAGGCGGTCGCGATGGCGCGTGCCGGCAAGGTCGGGGCCTTGATGAAGGGGGCGCTGCACACCGATGAACTCATGGGCGCCGTAGTGGATCGCGATCATGGACTGCGGACCGCGCGGCGGGTCAGCCATGTGTTCGCGATCGACGCGCCACGCTATCCACGCCCGCTCTTCATCACCGACGCGGCGATCAATATCAATCCCAATCTCGACGACAAGCGCGACATCGTGCAGAACGCGATCGACTTGGCTCATGCCCTGGGACTCGCGACGCCGAAGGTAGCCGTCCTGTCGGCCGTCGAGACGGTGTCGTCGAAGATTCCATCGACACTCGACGCCGCAGCTCTCTGCAAGATGGCGGACCGCGGCCAGATCACCGGCGCGCTCCTCGACGGCCCGCTCGCGTTCGACAATGCCGTTTCCATCGATGCGGCAACGACGAAGGGCATCATCACTCCCGTCGCGGGCCAAGCAGACATCCTCCTTGTGCCTGACCTCGAGGCCGGAAACATGCTGGCGAAGCAGCTTGAATATCTTGCCGAGGCCGAAGTCGCCGGCATCGTGCTGGGCGCGCGTGTCCCGATCATCCTGACCAGCCGTGCAGGCACGACGGCCGCGCGGTTGGCCTCCTGTGCCATCGCGCTTCTGCTCGCCCGCTATAGGGCCGGTATCCGGCCGTGACAGGCGCAATCATGGTCCAAGATGTCGGATCTTTGATCTAGCGATCCAAGTCGGTCTCATTCAAACCGGCGGGCCTCGACATGAAGCTACGAGCAATGTCTGTTCGTGCGTGCTTCCAGAGCTTGATCATGCATTTCACTCAACATTCGCGGCTCGCCATCTACGCCCGTGGATAGTGCATTTCCAGTGTGGCGGCGCAGGCTTCTATACTGCCGATGAGGCCATCCGCAATCGAATTGCCGGGCTTCGGCGCTGTCATGAAGGTGGCAATGGCCCTGTTCCAGGCGGCTTCGCCGACGCATGTGTGGAGGGCGTTGTCGGCCAAAATCTCAACATGGCGTTCGCCCAAGGACACGAAGAGCAGCATGCCGGGACGATGTTCGTGGTCGGCCAGGATCCGTGCCGCAAACTCACGACGGGCCAAGCCGACACAGTGCTCGCGCTTGATCCGGCCAGGCACGAGCAACAAACGTAGAGGCAACCAATCAAAGATCAGAGCCGAGCTCGCGAACGTCCCCGCCTGGATCAGAAAGCCGATGGGGAGTGGCAATAGCGGCCAGAAGATCGCCAATAGGCCTCCGACTGCAAGGGCGGCTGCAGCCGCCCATATCAGCGGAAAAAGCAAATACCGATCGCTGAGCGGAGTGACCACCAACGCGAAGTGTGCGCCAGTGCGCCGTTCAACGGTCGTCATAAGCTCGTGTAGGCGTCGGCTGTCGTCGTCGGACATGCATTTCATCTTCATCACCAGCGTCCTGATGCTCCCCCGCCACCAAACGAGCCTCCGCCGCCGGAAAACCCGCCGCGCGAGAAGCCGCCACGCCCGGGCCCCCCGTGCCGTCCGCGGAATCCGCCAAGGAACAGCAGAGGCCAGAAGAAACGGCCGAAGATGAACATGATGACGATAATGGCGATGACGCTTCCGCCTCCACTACCGTCTTCGTCTTGGCTCTTTCGTTGCTCGGTTTGCTGGGGCAGGGCAGACGCATCGCCGCCCAGAACACGCAGAAGCGTCGTTGCCCCGACAAGAACGCCGGTGTTGAAATCGCCCTTCCGAAATTCGGGCAGGATGAGATTCTCGATGATCAGCCTGCTCTGTGCATCGGTGAGCCGACCCTCCAGGCCGTAGCCGACTTCAACCCGCACATTGCGTTCGTTCGGCGCTACCAACAGCAATGCACCGTTGTTCTGACCCTTTTGTCCGATCCCCCAGGCGCGGCCCAACTGATAGCCAAAGTCGTCGATGGAATAGCCTTGAAGTGATTTGATCGTTGCAATGACAATCTGGTTCCCGGTCTGCGCCTCATGCTGAGCCAGCATTTGTGTCAGCTTTTGCTGCGTTTCAGCTGAAAGGATACCTGCGTCATCCACGACGCGACCGGTGAGGGGTGGAAAAACCGGCGCTGCGTAGAGCGCGGTGGCAAGCAATACATAGACCAGCCCTGCGAGAAGTGCTTGCCATGCGACCTGCGGATGCATGCGGGGGCGGATCATAGTTTGACTTGCGGCACTTCTTGCGCCTTTTCATCGATCGTAAAGGTTTCTCTCACCTTGGCGTTCGGATAAAGGATAGCTGCGATCCATCGGCTGGGAATGGTGCGCAAGGTCGTGTTGTAGGTTTGCACCGTGCCGATATAGTCGCGCCGCGCGACGGCGATGCGGTTCTCCGTGCCCTCGAGCTGCGATTGAAGCGCTAGGAAATTTTGGTTCGACTTGAGATCGGGGTATTGCTCGCTGATAGCCAAAAGGCGTCCCAAGGCCCCGCCAAGAGATGCTTGGTTTTGTTCGAACTGACGGAAGGCGTCCGGGTTGGTGAGGATGTCCGCCGGCAAGGTCACTTGGGTGGCGCGCGCACGAGCCTCGGTGACCTGCGTCAACACCGTCTGCTCCTGTTTAGCATAGCCCCTCACCGTTTCTACCAGGTTGGGAACGAGATCGGCGCGTCGTTGATACTGGTTCAGCACCTCGCTCCAAGCAGCTTTCACCTGCTCATCCTGGGTTGGCACAGCGTTGATACCGCAGCCGGCGAGGCCGATCGCAAGAAGGAGGACCGCGCCGACGCGAGCGGCCAAGCGTGCAATCGGATGGCTCATTCTATTGTCTCCTCCCGGACGACAGGGCGATCCAGGGATGGCGGAATTGCCAGGCATTTTTCGTCTGATGCAGCCTTGGCTCCCGGGAGCGCTCAGACTTCGAGTTTTTGACCTTAGGTGGTACGCTTGTTGGGAATCTTTGATCCTGATTAAGGAACCGCGCTTTGGCCGCGCACAGTGTTCATCCGCGATGAACCTCAGCATCCGATGTGTCTTGTGACACGTACACATCGACTGCCAATCGCACAGATGCTCGCCGTCCCGAAGAATTGCGCTATCGCTTCGACGTCCATGGCAAGATTCGAGCTATTGTTGCGGCGCCAATAGACGTTGCTAAACCCACACCATTTTGGAGAGAGCTGATATAGTCCTTCAGCTTCACGTCAGCATAGGATGGTATTTGCTCAAGGCAATTTCTTGGGAGAGACCTTGCGCATATTACTGATCGAAGACGACCAGGTGCTGGGCACGGCCATCCGCGATCACATCGCGTCAAACGGCCACGGCGTCGACTGGGTGCAGCGGATCGACGACGCGCGATTGGCCCTGGCCACCGTCGGGTATGAGCTGATCCTCCTCGACCTCGGGCTGACCGACGGTGACGGTCTGGCCTTGTTGCGCGAATTGCGCGCCGCGCGAAACCCGGTGCCCGTCATCATCGCAACGGCACAGGACCAGATCGCCGTCCGTATCGAGGGGCTGAACGCGGGGGCGGACGACTATCTGGTCAAGCCGTTCGACCTCAGCGAAATGATCGCGCGGATTTCCGCCGTGACGCGCCGCTACACCGGCGATCCGAACCCCGCCATCGACATCGGCCCTGTCTCGATCGACCTGGCCCTGAGGCTGGTCACGGTGGCGGGCGAGGATGCCGGGATCACCGCGCGGGAATGGGCGGTGCTGGAACGGCTCGTCCGCCATCGTGGCGCCGTCGTCACGAAGAGCGAGATCGAGGATTCACTCTATGAATTCGGCGCGGAAATCGACAGCAACGCCGTCGAAGTCTATGTCAGCCGTCTGCGCAAGAAGCTCGGCAGGGAGTTCGTGAGCACCGTCCGGGGCCTCGGCTACAAGGCGGGAAGCTGAGATTGGCGCGTCCTTCGATAGCCTGGCGCCTCGCCGCCGGTCTTTCGGCGACCATGGCCGTGCTTTGGATCGGAGCCGCGGGCCTCGCCGGCACGGTCATGTATGCTCAGATCAACGAGGCTTTCGACCAATCCTTGCGCCAGGGTGCGCTTCGTCTGCTGCCGCTGGCGGTTCATGAAATCGGCGAGGGTGACAAATATGGCTTGGATCGCGTGCGGGGTTCCGATCGCGACGAGGACGAAGCCTACTTCACCTACTACCTGATCGATCAGCATGGCGCCATGGTTCTGCGGACGGACGACGCCCCGGACATCTCGCCGCCGGTCCTCGTCTCGGCCGGCTTCTCGGATGTCGACGGCAAGCGCCTGTTTTCGAAGACGGACCCCCGATCCGGATTCTCGATCGTCCTTGTCGAGCGCACGGAGCACCGCCGCGCGGCTTTGAGGGCAGCGCTGGCTACAATCCTGTGGCCGCTCGCCGGGCTAATACCGCTGGTCGGGGGCGGCATCTGGATCGCGATCCGGCTGGGGATGCGTCCCGTCGAGCGGTTGACGCACGACATTTCGCAGCGCGGCAGCCGGAACTTGTCGCCTTTGACGTCGGACGGACAGCCTGCGGAACTCGCGCCCATCGCAGAGGCGGTGGCAAGCCTGCTCACGCGCCTTAGCGCGGCACTGGATGCGGAGCGGGCGTTTGCGGCCAGCAGCGCCCACGAATTACGAACGCCGATCGCTGGAGCCTTGGCTCAGACGCAGCAATTGGCGATCGAACTCGGCGACCAGCCGGCCGGCCGGCGTCTGAGGGAGGTCGAGTTCTCCTTGAGGCGCCTGGCGCAACTGTCCGAAAAGCTGCTGCAGCTCTCGCGCCTCGATGCGGGCTTCGCGCAGGCGGAGTCGGCCTCCGATCTTCTCCCGGCTCTGCGTCTGGTGGTGCGGGACTTCCAGGTGGCATCGAGGACGCAGTCACGGGTGAGATTGCAGGTTGCGCAAGGACTGGCCCTCGTCGGCCGGATCAACCTTGATGCCTTCGCCATCGCCGTGCGCAACCTGATCCAGAACGCCCTGATCCATGGTGCGCCGGATGGCTTGGTCGAGGTTATCGCCGGGCCGGGCCGACAGGTTCGCGTGATCAATGCGGGGCCGGTTGTCCCCGGAGCAACGCTGGCGCGGATCGCTGAGCCCTTCAGGCGCGGCTCCACATCGGCCAAGGGAACGGGCCTCGGCCTGTCCATCGTCCGCTCCATCATGGACCAGACGGGTGGAAGCCTGACGCTCCGTTCGCCCGCGATCGAGAGGAAGGATGGCTTCGAGGCCATTCTCCAATGGCCGGACGAGTTGCCTTCGGAAAAAGTGGCCGTCCATTGCCGTAGTGCGGTCGTGGGTACCGTCGATGACGACTTGCCGGTGCATCACCTACCACCGCAGGTATCGGCGAAACGTTGAAAAGCTTGCGGCCACGCACTGGAGCGACAGCCGGCTTTCCGCCGACCTCTCGCGGACGATGATGGAGCAGGATTCAAGCCGGCGTCATGCGGCGAAGGGTATCGTCCTTCAGGACGAAGTGATGGTACAGCGCCATGAGACCGTGGAGACCGGCGATAACGAGAAACACGGTTCCGCCGTTGCTGTGGAGGTCCGCGACGATACCCGGAGGTTGCTGGACCGGTGCCGTTAGGGCCGGCAGGGTCACTCCGAACACGGTAACTGGGATGCCTAGCGCCGAGGCGGCGTACCATCCCGAAAGCGGCATGGCGATCAAAAACGCATAGAGCACGGCATGGCCGGCCTTGGCGGCAAGCTGCAGCAGGGGAGCGCTGCGTGGGTCGAGCCGAGGAGCACCGCCGGCCAGCCGCGCGATGAGCCGCGGCACCACGAGCACCAGCACGGCGAGACCGAACGCGAAGTGTACTGTTGGAGGGTTCTTCAGAATCTGTGGTCCGCCTTCGCCGAGGAACCAGGCGACCACCACGCAAATCGCCGTCAGCCAATGCAGTACGATCATGAATTTCGAGTAACGCTGAACCATGTGCCGCCTCGGCTGTCTTTCCATAGGATTGTTGCCGGCGCAACTAGACCCTACCAAGCTGACACCCACCTGAAGCTCAAGCGCAGCGTCCAAATGAACGTAGCCTTACGTGACGCCGCGAGCGGAATGGCCAAGTAGCCCCGCGATCGTAAGCTCGGAAAACCCGAAGGCGCCAGCTCCGCTGGCGAAGGTGTGACGAAGGACGTGAGGCGTCTCAGAGTTGCCAGGGCGGTACGGCAGGTTGTGCATGCTGATGCTCATAGAACGTCGAGGCCAAACTGGGCGACCTTCACCGCCACGCACTTCCCCAACGTGCACGCGAAGATCGCCGATTTGAGGTGTATGGAGTGGATGCTCAAGAACGTGGTTGTGCGATGCGCTAGCGGCACACTGCCGGAATGTCCTCTGATCGAGGCGCTGTTCCGTGTGGCCGCCGTTCACGCGACGGCGCCAACGCCGACTGGATGCATTCTGCCCCGAATTGAACGACGGTTGAGCAGACGCGCTACGATCAATCGGAAATTGTCTTTGGTGCCTCGCCTTGGCGAGCCAACAGGACTTGCCCATCCCAATCAGCATCGGTCATTTCGACAGCCCGCAAAACGAGACGTCCCCCACCGAGAGACCCTGCCAGGACTTGTCGCGGCGCATTGACGTCAGTCTGCGTCGAGGCCACCGAGACGAGCGAAAAGGGACGATAGAGGCGTTCCTCGACGACCGATCCGATCCAGAGCGGAGCGGTCTGTCCATTTGTGAGCTCGAGGTCGACGGCCCACAGTCGGAGCACGAGACGCGACGCGGTGGGTGTACCAACGCTATTGGGTCGAATGAGAGTGAGGCTGGGAAGACGCCCGCTGGCGAAGAGAGGAACAACCGGAAGATTGGCGGGGTCCGCCGATGGGGTAAGCCAGCTTAGGGCGCTCAAGAGCTCCCAGGCCGCTGATGTGTGCCACCCATCCCGCAGCAAGGCGTCTTGCAGGTCCCGCAGGCTACCGGTCCACTGGAAGGTCAGCGGCTCCTCCACCTCGCCGGTAAGATCGATCCGCCTACCTGGCAATTGCTGCCAACCCGATGCCCACCATTCGGCGGCGGCCATCGTCGGCAGCACGCTTTTGACGGCATAGCGATCGCTGTCCGTTGCGTGGTTGCGGTAGATGTTGAAGCCACCGGCGAGGACAACCGCCGCACATCCGACGGCGAGCAGGCCGCCCGGCTCAACGCGTTCTACTTTCCGCCGCAGATAGGACAGCCCGAGCAGCGCCAGCCATGCAGACCCGAATGCCAGGCCTCCGAGCACGTCGGAAAGCCAGTGCGCACCGAGGTAAAGGCGTGAAAATCCGATCAAAAATATCAGGGTTGCCGCGCCGAGAGCGACCGATACGCGCAGTGCCGAGCGAAACTCACGCGCGATGAGGAAGGTGAGGAAACCGTATAGAACCAAGTTGATTGTGCTATGACCACTGGGGAAGGAAAACGCGCTCCAGCCTGAGTAGTGCAGATCACCGGGCCGCGCTCGATGCAGTGCCATTTTGATCGCGGTATTGAGCGCCGAGGCGCCGGCGATCGCAACCAACCAATAGGCTGCCGTGCGCCATGCCCGTTTCCAGGCAAGCCACAGGAAGACGATGACAGTGACCGCCACGACGACGACGGTATCCCCAAGTTCAGTGATGGCGATCATTACCGCATCGCCGGGCGCCGTGCGGAGATCCTGGAGAGCGCGGTAGATAGCGCTGTCGGCCAGCACCAACGGATCTCTGCTGACGACGTCTTCAAGGATACCGAAGAAAAGCCACGCCGCGCCGACGAGCAGAACAGTCAATAATGCGAGAGTCCGCGCCTCGTGCCGCTCTGGGTCGAGCAAACTGGAGAGATTGCGGCTGAGCCAGGTGTCGCGGGTGCCGACCCAGCCCCGCAGCCGTTCCACACCAATGATGAGAAGGGGTATGCCGCGACGCAACGTCCAGCGCACGATATGCAGAATGACCCAACCCACTGCGGCCAGAACGACCAGAAGGACGGCGAGCGGCTTGGCGGCCGTGCCGAGAATGCCGAAGGCGGCCCCGACGAATACGCCGGGCAGAATATGCGACGGAGCCCAGGCGAGCGCCGATGCGACATTGACGGCGTAGAATCGGCGGACCGGCATTCCCAGCACACCGGCGAGGAGAGGAACGAAGGCGCGGACGCCCGGTGTGAAGCGTGCGAGAAAAACACTCTTGTCGCCGTGGCGGGTGAAAAACGATTCGCTACGCTCGATCAGTCCCGGATGCCGGTTCAATGGCCAGAGGCCAAGAATCTCGCGGTGGTATCGATGCCCTAGCCAAAACGAAACTCCATCACCGGCGACGGCGCCAAACGTGGCGGCAGCCAGCAACGGCCAGAGCACCAACGCGCCGCTCGGTACTAAGGTGCTGAGTGCCAGGATCCCGACCGTACCCGGTATGACGGCACCGATGATCGGGATCGACTCCGAAAGGGCTAGGAGAAACACCGCCAGATAGGCGACATGCCGATGTGCCGTCAGGAAATCGACTATCGTTAGGACCAAGGACGTCATCATCCGACGGTGCCTATCGAATGCCGGTGATGACGCGATCGATGCGCGTATCTTCTCGATAGGCTGCGTGCACGATGACGCCTACAATAATTCTTTTGGCGCTCCGCCACGGCATCTCAGGCGACCGTGCCGAAGATGGCCCCGATCCCGGCCGTCACGGCCATTGCGAGAGCCCCCCAGAACGTCACGCGGATCGTCGGCTTCAGGATGTCGGCTCCGCCGGCTCTGGCGCCGATCATGCCGAGCAGGGCCAGGAACACGAGCGAACCAACTGAAACAGCTGGCAGCAGCCAGCTCGATGGCGAGACGAGCACGAGCGCCAACGGCGCGGCCGCTCCGAGGGAAAAGGTCGCCGCGGACGCCAGCGCTGCTTGCACGGGACGCGCCGTGGTGATCTCCGAGATGCCGAGTTCGTCCCTGGCATGGGCGCCCAATGCGTCCTTGGCCATGAGCTGCTCCGCGACCTGGCGGGCAAGCCCGGTCTCGACGCCTCGGGAGACATAGATCTGAGCCAGTTCCTTCTTCTCGAACTCCGGATCACTCGCGAGTTCGCGCTTTTCACGTGCGAGATCGGCATGCTCAGTGTCGGACTGCGAACTGACAGAAACATATTCCCCCGCAGCCATGGACATGGCGCCGGCGACTAGACCGGCGACGCCCGTCAGCAGGACATTGCTTGAGGAGGCCGCTGCCGAAGCCACGCCCAGGATCAGGCTCGCCGTCGAGATGATCCCGTCGTTTGCGCCCAGCACAGCGGCGCGCAGCCAGCCAATTCGCCCGACAAGGTGCCTCTCGTTATGCATGCGACTCATGTCAGCCTTGCTCCATTGATTTCATCCGCAGCGCTTCCCTCACACAAGCATTGCTGAAATCCCGGTTTGATCTACCAGAGGGAGATGTCTTGGAACTTACAGAAGCTCGATATCCCATCGGGGGAATACGCCTCGAAGCATGGTATCGACAAAGCTCGCGCTGCGAGACGCCCCCCGTTCGGAGTCCTTGGGAAATGGCAACAGACACACCGCCTGCCGGGCCGAAATCGCGTGCCAGGCTGCCGCCAGGCGTCTGGGCGCTCGGTTTCGTCAGCATGTTCATGGACATCTCGTCGGAGATGGTCAACGCGCTGCTGCCGGTCTATCTCGTAACCGTGCTCGGCGCGTCGACGCTGACGGTCGGCTTCATCGAAGGCATCGCGGAAGCGACCGCCAATATCACCAAAATCTTCTCGGGCGCGCTGTCCGACTGGCTCGGCAAGCGCAAGTTGCTGACCGCCCTCGGATACGGTCTCGCTGCCGTCACCAAGCCGATCTTTCCGCTGGCCAACTCGGTCGGCTGGGTGGTCGCCGCACGTTTCATTGATCGTATCGGCAAGGGCGTCCGTGATGCTCCGAGGGACGCGCTCATCGCCGATCTTGCGCCGGCGGAGGTGCGGGGCGCGAGCTTCGGCCTGCGGCAGGCGCTCGATACGGTCGGCGCCTTTGTCGGGCCGCTCGCCGCGATCGTCCTGATGTCACTCAGCTCCGACAATTTCCGCTTCGTGTTCTGGATCGCGATCATCCCGGCGTTCATCTCGCTCGCCGTGATGATATTCGCCGTCCGCGAACCGGTCCGGCGTGAAACCGATGCCAAGCCGCGACTGCGCCTCGCGGATGCGAAACGCCTGTCCCGCCCGTTCTGGATCGTGGTCGGCGTCGCCACGATCCTGACGCTCGCGCGGTTCTCGGACGCGTTTCTCATCCTGCGTTCCCAGAATGTCGGTCTGCCGATCGCGCTGGTGCCCGTCGTCATGGTGGTGATGAACGTCGTCTATGCGCTTGGCGCCTATCCGGCCGGCGCCCTCTCCGACCGGATCGGCCGAGGCGGCTTGCTCGCGGTCGGCATCGTCTGCCTGATCGTCGCCGACCTCATCCTCGCGCTCGGCACAACGGTTCCTCTGGTCATGCTCGGCGTGGTGTTCTGGGGGCTGCACATGGCGCTCACCCAAGGCCTCTTTGCCAGCCTCGTGGCCGATACCGCGCCCGAGGATCTGCGCGGGACGGCGTTCGGCGTGTTCAACTTCGCGGGGGGCATCGCCATGCTGATCGCGAGCGTCATCGCCGGCGGCTTGTGGGACGCTTACGGTCCGGCAGCGACCTTTCTGGCCGGCGCGGGGTTCACCGTGGTTGCGTTGATCGCTTTCGGCCTGTCGCAATACTGGGCCGGCGGCGCCTCCCCGGACCCAAGCAAGGATTGATCTGCCCTCTCGCCCCGAGACTCAGGCCGTCAACCATCCGCGCCAGAATCCCTTCAGGATCTCCAGAACGACAACCAGACCTACGGCGATGCCGAACGCGACGGCGAGATCATCGGCGTGCAGAGGCCCGAAGCGAAAAAGATCGCGCGCCCACGCCAGGGCAGTGCCCAGTAGGACGCCGGCCACGGCGCTTACCCGCCACAGCGCGTGATTGTCCCACCGCAGCGCCCCGCGCACCGAGCTGTCGAAGGAGCGGTTGCCCAGCACCAGTCCCAGATTGGCCAGGACGAGCGACACGAAGGTGAGCGCACGCACATCCTCCGCGGGCATGCCGCGCCGCAGCGCAAGCAGATAGAGTACGGCAACCGCCGCGAAGGCGAGAACGCCCTGCAGCAGGCTCCAGAGCACGAGCCCCGACGTGAACAGATGGCTCGTCACCGCGCGCGGCCGTCGGCTCATGATGTCCTTCTCCTCCTTTTCCGCCTCGAAGACCAACGAACAAACGGGATCGATGATCATCTCGAGAAAGGCGATGTGGATCGGCGAGAAGATGATGGACAGGCCGGTCAGCAACGGTAAATGCAATTACATGCTGTCCGGTTCAACCGTGAATGAGCTTCCGTCAATATTCTTCGTAGGTGGCGGGAACAGCCCCGGAGATATTCTCCGCTTGCTTGCCTTCGACGATGAGCATAGCTGTCGCGGCCTCAATGCGACGCTCAAGTTCCGTCATGAAATGCCGCCGATCAAGTCCAGGCTGGATTGGTGGCAGAAACTCAACGAGGACCGTGCCGGATCGTTTTAGGAAGGAGCGCCGGCGCCAGAATAGACCAGAACTGAGCGCTACCGGCACGACCGGAAGACCAAGCTGCATGTAAAGCGCGGCGACCCCGGGATGATAGGCTTGGCGAGCTGCCACCGGCGTGCGCGTCCCCTCCGGGAAGATCGCGATCGAGCGACCGTCTGCTATCGCAGAGCGAGCTGCCGCGACCATCGGTCTTAGTGCTTTCGGGCCTGCCTCGCGATCGATGATGATCGCCTCGCCGCGTTTCATATACCAGCCAAATACCGGTATCCTCGCCAAGCTCTGCTTCAGCACGATCGCCGGATTCTTAAGCAAGACCCACAGCGCAATGGTCTCCCAGGCGGACTGGTGCTTGAGCGCAACGATAACCGGGCCTTCGGGCAGATTATGTCTGCCGCGCACCTCGTAGGTCAGTCCGACGATTGACCGCAGTAGCGACAGGGAAACGGTCGCCCACAGTTCGGATACCCGCGCAGCCGCGCGTTGCGAGATGAAAAGCGCTGGTAAGGCAAGGACAGAAAGAAGAGTTGTCCAAGAATAGAACGCCAGGTCGAATAGGAGGGAGCGAACGAGGGTCACCGTGCAAGGCCTCCGCTATACGCCGGACGGGAAACTGATTGAGGGGGCGCATCGACATCCGCCGCATCAATCTTGTGCAGCTGCTCCCAGCTCTGGATGTAATCGCGGGTCAGCGGTGCGGCATTGACACGCTTGCTCACCTGAATCTGGAAATTGATGAGGCCGCCGTGGCGAAAGGCTGCTTCGCAACTGGCCAGGTAGAATTCCCACATCCGGCAGAACCGCTGGTCGTAGATTTCCGCGACGCGCCCACGGTTTGCGATGAACCGTTGCCGCCACGCCTTCAGCGTTTCTGCATAATGTAGCCGCAGTATCTCGATATCGGTCACGTACAGTCCGGCCCACTCGATGGCGGGCAGAATCTCCGACAGCGCCGGGACGTACCCACCCGGAAAGATGTACTTGTTGATCCAGGCGTTGGTCGCGCCGGGGCCGTCGGCGCGACCAATCGTATGGATCATTGCCACCCCGTCGTCCGTGAGGAGATTCCTGACCTTCTTGAAGTATTCGCGGTAATGTCCCACCCCGACATGCTCAAACATGCCGACCGAGACGATGCGGTCATACCGACCTTCTTCTTGGCGATAGTCCTTTAGCAAGAATCTCACCCGGTCCCCCAGGTCCGTCTCGGCAGCGCGTCGTTCGGAGTATGCGTGTTGCTCGGTCGACAGTGTCAGGCCTGTAACGTCAACGGCGGCAACCTGGGCGAGATAGAGACCGAGCCCACCCCATCCAGATCCGATGTCGAGAACCCGCTGCCCTGAGCTCAGTAGCAACTTAGCCGCCAGGTGACGCTTCTTTTGTTCTTGTGCGCGCTCCAGTGTGTCGTCACTTGAGTTGTAGTACGCACAGGAATACTGACGGTCTGCGTCTAGAAATTGCTCGTAGAGCGCGTCCGACAGGTCGTAGTGGTGCGCGACGTTCGCGCGTGCGACTGGGATGGGATTGTTCACAACCATCCCACTCAACCTATTTCGATCACTCTCAATCACGCTTCTTCCCATTGCATCACTTGAATTTTCTGGCTTGTCGCGCGTCCGGACGCTATGGCATATTGGGGTCGGTTTTGAGGGGATCAATCGCCCTTTTGACCCCAGTCGCCGACCCCTACTACGCCCCTGGCGACCCCACTTGAGAGCCGATGGGAGAGCCCCCGTGCCAAGCCTTACCGATGGAGAAATACGCCGCGCTCTGAAACAGGTGGAGCAGACCGGCAAACAGCTAAGCCTGGTTGATGGCGAGGGGCACGGCACGGGCCGTCTTGTCCTAGTCATGAAGCCGATGCCCACTCGCGTCACAGCGGACTGGATGGCGCAGCAGTGGCGAGATCAGAAGCGCCTCAAGAAGAAGCTCGGCTCGTATCCGTCGATGTCGCTCAGCAAGGCGCGCGAAGTTTTCACCCGCGATTTCGCCGACATGATCCAGAAGGGTCGCAGCATCAAGATCGCCGGCGACACACGCCCCGGCACCGTAGCCGACCATCATGATCGGGAAGAGTTCCTCCCGGTCGCGTGTCTCGGCACCGACCTGATCAGTGATCGCCACGACGGTCGCATTTGCCAGCTCGGCGCAGAAGTCCGCCAGCTTGTTGCCATGTCCCCTCAGGCTGAGCAGGATGACGATTCCGAATAGCTTTCGGATGGCCCCAACGCACTGCTGGTGGTTAAGCGGGCGCGCCGGGTCGAAGGCGCGTTTTGTGTCGTTGGCTAAATCCACCAGCCCGTGATCAACGAGGCCCTCATCCAGCTTATCGAGAAGCTCCGGATGGTCGACCTCGAGTAGCGAGTATCCCAGCTCGCCGAGAGCGTTGCTCAGATATTCTTCCATCCCAACGAAATCAAAGATCCTGGCGGCCTCGATATAGAGTTCCGCGGCAATTTTGTGGTTGCCAAGATTGCTCTCGCAGTTACCGATCTGATGCAGGGTCTCCACTGAAGCGCGCCGCGTCGCGTGCGGCCGACAGCATGACGTCGAGCTTCTCCGCCGGCGCCAAGTCCGCCTTCGAGGCAACGGGCGGCTCCTCGACCGCAGGCACGGTCGGCGGCGAGACGGAGGCCGCCAACCACGCCTCCACCGGTCAGAGCACCTCTTCCCGTCAGGGACCGCCCGATTGGGCCAAGCGCATGAAGCGCTCTCAGAACATCACGCATGGCGTCCAGGCCGCCGCGCATGCCGTCCGCTCAGGTGACAGCCATGGCGGCGGCTCTTCCATCAACCTTTCCGAAAGCGACCGCTGATGAGCCTCTTCAAACGACCAGCAACCCACTATGGCAAATCACCCGAACCCGAGACGCCCTACCAGCGCGCCGGCCAGGTCTGGGACGAACGCATCGGCTCCGCCCGTGTGCAGGCGAAGAACTGGCGGTTGATGGCGTTTGGCTCGCTGATCCTGTCTGCCGGCTTCGCCACAGCGCTTGTCTGGCAGTCGGCGCGCGGAACGATCGTGCCATGGGTAGTGCAGGTCGATCGCCTCGGGCAGGCGCAGGCCGTCGCACCCGCGACCGCCGACTATCAGCCGACCGATCCGCAGATGGCCTGGCATCTCGCGCGTTTCATCGAGCAAGTCCGCTCGATCCCGGCAGACGCCATCATCGTGCGGCAGAACTGGCTGCGCGCGTATGAGTTCACGACCTCGGCCGGCGCGATGGCGCTCAACGACTACGCCCGGGCCAACGACCCCTTCACCAAGGTCGGCAAGCAGCAGATTTCGGTCGACGTTTCTTCCGTCATCCGCGCATCCCCCACGAGCTTCCGCGTCGCCTGGGTCGAGCGCCGCTATCAGGACGGCGCTCTCGCCGAGACATCACGCTGGACCGCCATCCTCACCATCGTCGTGCAGCCGCCGCGCACCGCCGAAAAACTCCGCGCCAACCCGCTCGGAATCTACGTCAACGCCATCAACTGGTCACGGGAGCTGGGACAATGAAGTCGTCTTTCCGTAAAGCCGGAAACCCGGCTTCACACACATCCGCATCGCAGGTTTTGCGCAAAGCCGCGCTGCCGCTCCTTCTCCTCGCGACGAGTGCGCTCGCCGGCTGCGCCACCACGCAGAAGCCGCCGGAGATCAGCTATGATGACGCAGCACCCGCCGTCCAAACCGTCGATCCCCCGGCGCCGGTCACCGTGGTCGAACTCCCCCGGCCGCTGCCGCTCCCCGGCCAGATGAAGCCGGTCGAGACGACACGAAGCGCGCCGGAGGCGACCGATCCGGCCGCTCGCGTCAACCAGGCCAATGCCGCCGCCCGTGTGCAGCCCGTTCGCAACGGCTTCATCAACTCAATGCAGGTCTATCCCTTCACACAGGGCGCGCTCTATCAGGTCTACACCGCCGTCGGGCAGATCACCGACATCGCCCTCCAGCCCGGCGAGCAGCTCGTTGGCTCGGGACCCGTCGCCGCCGGCGACACCGTGCGCTGGATCATCGGCGACACCGAGAGCGGATCCGGCGCGACGCGACAAATCCACATCCTGGTGAAACCAACCCGCGCCGAGCTGATGACCAACCTGGTCATCAACACCAACCTGCGCACCTACCACATGGAGCTGCGCTCGACCGAACGCACTTATATGGCTTCGGTCTCCTGGCAATATCCGCATGATCAGCTTATCGCGCTCCGTCGTCAGAACGTCGAAGCGCAGGCTGCCCAGCCGGTCGCCACCGGCATCGATCTGTCCCGTGTCAATTTCCGCTACGAGATTGACGGTGACCGTGCGCCGTGGCGTCCGCTCCGTGCCTTCGACGACGGCCGCCAGGTCTTTATCGAGTTTCCACGCGGCATTGGTCAGGGCGAGATGCCGCCGCTCTTCGTCGTCGGGCCGGAAGGCAACACCTCCGAGCTGGTGAACTACCGGGTCCGCGGGAACCACATGATCGTCGATCGCCTGTTCGCCGCCGCCGAGCTGCGCTTCGGCGCGGGCGATCGCCAAAAGCGCGTGCGCATCACCCGCACCGACGGGAGGCCGGCTTCGTGAGCGACATCGATTCCCGGAAAGAGGAAGGGCCTGAGCCGGACAACGTCGAGCAGCCCCTGACCGGCGAGCCGGCACCGCCGATGCGGCTGCGCGCCGAAACGCCCCGTGTCACGCGATTGTCGAGGAAGGTGCTGGCTGGCCTGGGTCTCGTCGCCAGCGTCGGCATCGGCGGCGCGCTGATCTACGCGCTCCAGACCCGGGACGGCGGCCGTCCGAACGAGGAGCTGTATTCGACAGACAACCGCACCACCGCCGATGGGCTTGCCGGCCTGCCGCGTGATTATACGGGGCCGGTGCTCGGGCCACCACTGCCCGGCGATCTCGGCCGCCCGATGCTCGACGCGCAGAACCGGGGCCAGCCCGTCCCGGTTCCTGGCATGGCGGCGTCCAATCCGGGCCTCAGCGCTGAGGAACAGCGCCGGCTTCAGGAACTGGAGGCGGCACGGACGGCGCGGCTGTTCGCTTCGACCGAGACGAGAACGACGTCCACGGCGGCGGCATCACCAGGCGGAACGCCATCCGCCCACCCCCAACTGCCTCTGCCCGACTTGACGAGCCTTGGCCTTGCACCGCAGCCGGCCACACCGACCGCGCAGGACCGCCAGCTCGCCTTCCTCAACGCCGCCGCCGATCGGCGGACGGTCTCCCCGGATCGCGTCGCGGCGCCGGCATCGCCGAACATACTGCAGGCCGGCGCGGTGATCTCGGCGGCACTGATCACCGGCATCCGCTCCGATCTTCCTGGCCAGATCACCGCCCAGGTGACCGAGAACATCTACGACAGCCCAACCGGCCGCATCCTGCTCGTGCCGCAGGGCACACGCATCATCGGCCAATACGACAACAATGTTCAGTTCGGCCAAAGCCGTGTGCTGCTGGTCTGGAACCGACTGATCTTCCCGAACGGGCGGTCGATCGTGTTAGAGCGCCAGCCAGGCGCCGACGCGGAGGGCTATGCCGGCTTGCAGGACGGCGTCGACTATCACTGGTGGGATCTGGCCAAAGCAGCGGGTCTCTCCACGCTGCTGAGCATCGGGGCCGAGCTCGCCACAAACGATGACGACCGCCTGATTCAGGCAATCCGCAACGGCGGGCAAGGCACGATTAACGATGCTGGCCAGCAGATCGTCCGTCGCCAGTTGAACGTCGCGCCGACGCTGACTGTCCGTCCGGGATTCCCCGTCCGCGTCATCGTCACGCGAGACCTCGTCCTCGAACCCTACGGAGGTTGACCAATGGTGAAGCTGAAGCTCGGGGTCATTGACGATGACAAGCCCGTCAAGGTCTCAATCGAATTGCCGGCGTCGGTTCACCGCGACCTCGTGGCCTATTCCCAGGTACTCGCCCGCGAGACCGGACGGCCGATTGGCGACCCGGTCAAGCTGATCTCACCGATGATCGAGCGTTTTATGGCGACCGATCGGGTGTTCGCCAAGGCTCGGCGAGCCGTGATTCCGTCTCAGCGGCAAATTGCGCCAAAGGAGGCGGACCCCTCATAGTCCGGCAGTCCTATCAGCAAGGAGCAAGCCCGGCAAAGCAGCCTTCGACATAGTTCTCGCCAGACTGAGAAGCCGTCGCAGCGCCGGATTGTCGTTCTGCGGCGACCATATTGCGCAGAATGGCAGGATCTCCTCGGATAGCGGGCGGTAAACCACGCCGGGAAAGCGCGCGGCCGTCGTCGCTTCACTTGTAAGGGTAAGACCTTGTCTGATCGCTACAAGATGCATCAAGTTGTCCCTGCCCACGCCGTGGCGTTCGACGCTTGGATGGTGCCCAAGATCGGCCAGATGCTTCACCAGATAGTCGTGGATCTCAGGTCCGGGATCGGTCTCACTCACAATGAAATGTCTGTCTCGCAGATTCCCCCACACGATCTCTCGCTTTCGCGCTAGTTCATGATCGCTGGGCAATGCCACATAGACCCGCTCATTCCAGAGATGGGCCAGATCGCAGCCATCCGCGATTGGCTGACCTGTCAGGAAGGCGATATCCAGCCGATGCCTTTGAACCGAGGCGATGTGATCGGTCGGGGCCCCTTCGATGAGGTCGGGGCGGACCTCGGGGTTCGCTCCGACATAGGCGCGGAGCAGATCGGACAGAAAGCCAGAAGCGAGCGAAGAAAATATCCCAATGCGGACCACGCCTGTCTCACCACGACCGAACGAACCCGCATCGATGGCCGCGTGGCCAATCTGGCTCAGAGCCCGGCGCGCGCGGATAACGAATCTCTGGCCCGCCTGGGTGAGGTGAACGCCGCCATGGTGACGAACGAAAAGCGCGGCTCCGATCTCGTCTTCGAGATCCGGGATACGTCGGCTGATGGCAGACTCCTGAACTTTCAGCGCCTTTGCCGCGCGTCGAAAGCTTCCGCGCTCGGCGGCTGCAATAACGTAGCGAAGATGGCGCAGTTCGATCGTCAGGGTGCTACCTCCCGTGGCCTGAATTACGCGGCCACTCTTGCTTCCAGGAGGCTGCTACGATCGCGGCGTACCCGCTTCCTTGGCCATCGAGCCGTGCAAGACCGTGCGGCAAGCTACATGCTGTAGCCGCTACAGGATCAAGAGAAATATGATCAAGATCGGAGGTTTGTTCTCTAGGCTTGAACAGCGAAACGATCCGCAGCCTCACGAGCGCATCAGATTCGTCTTCGTCGCCACGCACTCGCAGCGGAACCAATTTTTATGGAGCCGAGGAAGAAGTGCTGCGGTAGCCATTCGTCGCAGCTAAGTCAGGCTGGTTGCCTCAAGCCGCGAGTACGGTCCAAGCAAGGCGGAGGAACCGCTCGCTAATCATTTTTCGCGAACCGACAATCCCTCCCGTTGCGCCTCGCGCGCCTCCTTCAGAATATCCCAGCCGCCCTTGAGAACGATCCCAACAACCACCAGCCCTATGATCAAATCGGGAAGCGGTGACCTGAAGAACATGACTGCAGCGCCGGAAACAACGATGCCAGCGTTGGCCAGCATGTCGTTAGTCGTAAAGATCCAGGACGCCTTCAAGTGCACGCCCTGGTCTCGATGCGAGCGCAGCAACCGCAGGCAAAGCAGATTAGTCGCGGCGTTTGCGATGGCCGTAACAATCATGGCTAAACCGATCGGTTCAGCGCCCACGAAGAAACGTCGAAGGACCTCCACGAGCAGCGCCAGGCCCAAAACGATCAGAAGGACGCCCGACAGGCGTGCGACACGCGCCTTGGCTGCGACCGTTCGCCCGACGGCATAGATGCTCACCGCGTAGACGCCGGCGTCGGCTAAATTGTCCAAGGCGGCACCCAGCAGACCGGTGGAGTCTGCAATAACTCCAACGAACCCGGCGACAATCACTTGTAGGAAATTGATGCCGAGCACCCACAACAGGGTCTTGCGTTCGGCGGCATTACTCGCGTCAAGCTGGATTTCGGATTCTTCTTTGTTGTCTTTCGCACTCATGCAGATTTCCAACGTTCGCAAATCAGGTGAGTCGGCCCAATGCAATGGCGGTGATGAGAAAAATGCCGAGCGCGCCTCGATAAACCACGAAGGGCCAAGCCGAAAAGCGCTCGAGCACGCGCATCAGTCCCCAGATCGCGAAGAAAGCTGAAATAGAAGCCACCGCGAGCCCAACGAGGAGGATGGACCAGGCGTCGAGAGACAACTGAGCTTTGTAGAGTTCCCAAATTTCTTTGAAGCCGGCCAGGGAAATTGCCGGCAGGCCAAGGAGGAAGGAGAATCGCGCCGCCTCTTCCCGTTTCAGGCCGAGCGCAAGCGCGGCGGTCAAGGTGGAGCCTGAGCGCGACACTCCCGGGATCAAAGCGCCGATTTGCGCGATGCCGACAATCATTGCATCGATGAGGGACACATTCTCAAGTGTTCGTCTGTGGCGGGCATGAATCTCCGCCAACGCCAGGAGGACAGCCATGACGATGCAGGCCCAACCGATCACAGTGAGACTGCGCAAAGGAGAACTGCAGGCGTTCAGCACTCCCGACAAAGACAAGCCAGCCACGCCGATCGGGATCGTCGCGAGACCAATCCAAACAGAGAAGCGGAAGTGTCGGTCCCGGAAGTCCCGATGCACAACGGCGCGGAGCGAGTTCGTGGCCAACTGGCTCACGTCGTCCCAAAAATAGCTGACGACGGCAGCCAGTGCTGCGAGCTGCATGGCGGCGGAGAAGGCGGAGCCGGGATCCTGCCAACCGAGCAACGCAGGTACGATCCGCATGTGCGCCGTCGACGAGATCGGCAGCAGTTCGGTGATCCCCTGGACAACGCCCAGCACGGCGACCTTGATATAGCCCAACGTAACGAATCCAGTATCGACGCCCTGAGTACAAGCTTCCGTCATGCAGGCTCCTTTAATTTGCGAGCGCTGCTCGAAGGCGTTGGTCACCTGCTGGCACGAAAACTGACAACGCACGCGGCAAGAGATTGAAGCGGGCGGGCGTCATTGTCGTGATTTCCCCATCAGTGTTGACAGGTAGCGGCGGGTCAGTTCGGATCTCAAGGGGGCCAGGGCTGCAGAAGGCGCGCATGCCGACAAGATTTCGGTTACGACCGCGCCGGAATGCCGTCAGGAACAGCGGCCATTGCCAAAATCGTCGCGGCTCGACGCTGTAGAAGTCCAAGCATTGGTCGTCGATTGCTGCGGCCTCGTAGACGGCCATACCGCCGCCGTAAAACACACCGTTTCCGACTGCGATCTGAAGACTGTGGAGCCGGATCGTGCGATCGGCGGTCGCCACCTCGGCAGTGAACGGCCTCGTGTAAAACACTGTTTTTAGCGCAGCCAGCGGGTAGCTAAGCCGCCCCAAATGCCGCTTCAGGTTGCCAGTCATACGACGCACGAGTTCAACGCTCAGGCCCATGCTCGCAACATTGACGAAGTACTGGTCGTTGACTTGGCCGACGTCGATCCGCCTTGTGCAGCCCGCGACGATGACCGCGACCGCCGCTGCAGGTTCACTCGGAATACCAAGTGTCCGGGCAAGGTCATTCGCCGTGCCGAACGGTAGGATGCCGAGCGGCAAGCCAGCCTCTAGAACGCCCTCGAGCACGGCGTTGACAGTCCCGTCGCCGCCGCCGACGATCACGAGATCCACCTGATGAGCATGCCGACTGACCTCGCGAGTCATATCTGCCGACCGAGCGCACAGCCCGTACGTCAAGATAAATCCGCCAGCCTCAAGCTGCTTGACAGCGCCATCAGCTGCGCGATTACCACCGCTGCGGCTCCGCGGGTTCAAGAAGAGCAGCGCGCGCCTTTTAGTTGGTTGATGGTCCACCATGGTTTTCCTTGAAGGCCAAATCACAATGTTGCCGTGCAGGACGGAGCCATCGAGCGGCGGATCGAATGCCCCGAGGACGAGTTCGCGGCCCATCTGCCCCGACCGAGCGATCGTATGCGGCCGCGCACCTCAACCGATGCTGCCAAGCGCTGGAAATGTCGTCAGCATCCAAATGGCAATCTCCTGCATGCGACCCGTCATCATCAGAATGCCGATGCCGATCATCACCGCCCCCGCGCCCACGTTGAGCGCCGCGCCAGTGCGCCGCATGCGTTTCAAGACTACCGCCGCGCTACCGAGGAACAGCGCCACGAGGAGAAAGGGGACGCCGAGCCCAAGACTATAAGCGCCGAGGAGCACGGCGCCATTACCGGCCGAAGTCGCTGTGACGGTGAGGATCGAACCGAGAACCGGGCCGATGCAGGGCGTCCACCCGAAGCCAAAGGCAATGCCGAGGAGGAAGGCTCCGAAGGGGCCTCCAATCTGCTCTGGCCCCCGCCAACGCCGATCTATCATTAGCGAGATCGGCAGGCGCAGGAGCCCCGTCATAGCGATACCGAAGACTACGACCAGCGCGCCACCGATCAGGTTCGCTTCCATCTGATAGCGTTGCAGAAATCCGCCGAGCGCCATGGCACTCAGCCCCAGCGAAACAAAGACGGTAGTAAAGCCGAGAACAAAGAGGAGTGCCGGTCCGAGAATACGAAGCTGTCGGGTCCTCCCGTCGCCAACTGTCCCGTCAGCTCCGCCCGCGACGTAGGACAGATAGCCCGGAACGAGCGGCAGCACACATGGCGAGAGGAAGGAGATGGCTCCGGCCATCACAGCCGTGGCTAGCCCAAGCAAAGACACGTCTATGAGCGCCACGTCAGTACCCCGCGCGGCGCGGCCGCTTCTGAACGGGGATCATCGCCCTCGCCGGCCAAAAGGAGGCTGCGATCAGTAGGACGACGCCAATCGTTATCATCGTGTCCGCCATGTTGAAGGCCGGCCAGTGCCAGCCGCCGACATGGAAATCGAGGAAATCAGTTACGGCACCTTGACGTATCCGGTCCAACACATTGCCTGTAGCACCGCCGGCAATCAGGCCGAGACTAATCGTCTCGGATGGCTTTTCGGTTCTCATGGCCCAGACGAGAAGTCCGGCCACGATCACCATCTTGATTCCGGCGAGCAACAATGGGCGATCAAGAAAAAGCTCGCGGAACATCCCGAAGCTGACGCCCGTGTTGAAACCGAGCGTCAGATTGAAAAATGGCGCGATCTCGATCGTGCGCGGCGGCACCATCACAATGTTAACGATCAGCCATTTCGTGACGAAATCGACCGCAAGCGCGAGAGCTAGGGCACCACCGGCCAATGCAGTTCGTCGAATCAACTTCGGATACGCCACGATCAATCAGTCCTCATTGTTCAGCCGTTCTCCCCGGCCAGTGCATTTGTGCTGGGTCGAAATCGTACCGGTGCGGCTTGAGCTAGCTACGCCGGGGCCGTCTCGGTGATCGCGGGAGTCTGACGCCGGTGCGCCGAAACGCCGAGGCCGCCGGAGGGGCCACCCTGTTGAGTGCTGGTCTGACCGCGGTTGAGCAGGCGCAGGCCGTTAAGAACGACCAGCAGCGACGCACCGACGTCGGCCGCGATGGCACCCCATAGCGATGCGAGGCCAATCACCGTAAGCGCTGTGAACACAAGCTTCACAGCAATGGAGAACGCAACGTTCTGCCGGATGACGGCGAGCGTCGCGCGCGAATGGCGCACCAGCCACGGAAGCTTCGAAAGATCATCCGACATGAGTGCGACATCGGCCGTCTCAATGGCGGCGTCGCTACCCATGGCGCCCATGGCGATGCCGAGATTGGCACGTCCCATTGCAGGAGCATCGTTGACACCGTCGCCGACCATGGCAACCGACCCAAAGCGCCGCACCAGATCTTCCACGGCCGCCACCTTGTCGCCAGGTAGCAGTTCAGCCCGGACCTCGTCGATGCCGGTTTGCTTCGCAATCGCCTCTGCCGTCGCCCGGTTATCCCCCGTGAGCATCACGACGTGTTTGATGCCGGCGAGGTGAAGCGCCGTAACAATGCCTTTCGCCTCCGGGCGGACGGCATCTGCAACGGCGACGAGGCCCCAGACCTCCTGACCATCGCCGACCGCGACGATGGTGCGACCGGCGCTTGAAAGTTCATCGGCCCGCTGCAGAACTACATCTGAGTTGATGCCCCGCTCCTCAAGGTAGCGGCGCGAGCCGAGCCAGACCTCTCTGCCGGCCACGCGGCCGGTGACGCCTCGGCCAACGATGGCTTGGACGGCCTCGGCAGGCTCGGCGGCGATCTTGAGTTCGGCGGCTTTCGCGAGGATGGCGTGAGCGATTGGATGTGCGCTGCGCGCCTCCAGGGCCGCGGCTAAGCCGAGGAGTTCCATTTCGCTACGGCCTCCAAACGGCACGATCTCGACCACCTGCGGCCGCCCTTCGGTGAGTGTTCCGGTCTTGTCCATGGCAATGGCTTTGAGGCGCGCAGGCGTTTCGAGATGTGTGCCGCCCTTCACGAGGACGCCCTGCTTCGCCGCGCCGGCAAGTGCCGCCACGATCGTCACCGGCGTCGAAATCACGAGGGCGCAGGGGCAAGCGATCACGAGGAGCACGAGAGCCCGATAGAACCAGACGTCCCAGGCACCGCCCAAGAGCAAGGGCGGAGCGAGAAAGATCGCAATGGCGAGTACCATCACCACGGGCGTGTAGACACGCGCAAACTTCTCCACCCATTGCTCACTGGGCGCGCGTCGGCTCTGCGCCGAACCGACCATGCGGATGATCTGGGCGAGCGTCGTGTCATTCGCCGCTTTGGTGGTCACGACATCAAGAGCACCCTCTCCGTTGATGGTGCCGGCAAAGATCTCGTCGCCTTCCGCCTTGAATACGGGGACGCTTTCCCCGGTGATCGGCGCTTGATTGACCTCGCTCTCGCCAGCGGCAACTCGGCCGTCGAGCGGCACCTTGTCCCCTGGCCGGACGATGATGTGCGCGCCGACCCGAACCTCAGCCGCCGGAACGTCGCGCTCGGAGCCGTCTTCGAGCTTGACGCGCGCTGTCGGCGGCGCGAGTTCCATGAGGGCGGCAACCGCCCGGCGCGCGCGACCGAGGCTCCAAGCCTCGAGCGCCAGCGCCAGTGCAAAAAAGAACGAGACTGTAGCGGCTTCAAACCAAGCACCAATACCGATGGCGCCCGCGACCGCGACCATCATCAGCAGATTCATGTCGGGACGAAGCCGTTTGGCCGCGAGCCACGCCTTGGGCGCGACGTAGCGCGCCGCGCAGAGCACCGCGATCGTGTAAAGCACCATGCTCGGCACTGGGGTCGAGGCCAAGGCGTGTTCACCTGCCTCGAAGGCTGCGATAACGCCGCCCCCGAGCCAAGCGTGGACCGCGAAGCCCAACGCCGTGAGCACGCCGCTTGCGGTTGTCAGCCACGACTGCACCCGCTTGCGCCGCCCTTCAGCCTGCGCGGCTTCGCTAGTGTCGCCTTCAATCCAGCGCTCGGAGCGTAGACCTGCACGAGCCACCGCCTTCTCGATGCGGGCTTCGAGCGCCGCCTCCGGCGTCACGTCGATCGACATGCGGCCGTTGAGGAGATCGAAGGCGAGCTTGTCTTCCCCGACCAGCGGCCCAACCTCGCGCTTCAACGCCGCGATCTCGTCGGCACAGTCCATGCCGTGAATGCGAAACACGACTTGGCCGGGCAAGCGTGTCGGGATCGGCGGACTGAGTGCCTCCTGCACCTCTGCGGCACAGCCGCACGCCGCACCTTCAGGCACTCCGGCGCGGTCGGCCGCACTGAGCGAGACTGCCGGCGGCGACCAGGGCTCGGCGCGCATGCCCGTTCGCGCCACGGCTTCCCCGATCGCGTCGGGCGCTGCCCGATTCTGGGGGGCCACGGTCATCATGCCTCGCGCGGTGTCGAAGGCGAGCTTGTCCTCGCCGACAAGCGGACCAAGTTCCCGCGCGAGGGCCGCCACCTCGTTCGTGCAATCGAGGCCGTGGACGCGAAAGAGCAACGTCTCGGCCGTGCCATCCTCAACAAGGGAAGCACGCATGCCCGTCGGGGCAACGCGGCCGATGATGTCGTCGATGGCCGCCTGTCGCTGCGGCGCGACCGTCATCAGCCCCTTCGCGGTGTCGAACGTCAGCCAAGCCTCGCCCCCAACCAGCGGACCAATCTCACGCTTGAGCGCCGCAACTTCATTCTTGCAGTCGAGCCCTTCGACCCGAAACAGCAGTGCCGGTGCAGATTGCTGCGCTGGCTCCCTAAGGACATGCGCTTGCATGCCGGTCGTCGCGACCGCCCGTTGAATAGCGTCGATCGTCGAAGCGTTCTCGGATATCACCTCCATGACTCCGGCTTGAGTATTAAAGGACAGCTTGTCGTCGCCGCCGACAAGCGGCGCCACCGCAGCGCGAAGGGCACGAACCTCGTTCTGGCAATCTAAGCCGTCGACTTTAAAGCGCAGCTTGCTTGAATGGCTCATCATCGCGGCATCAGCAGTCATCACAGTCCCCTTACTGTTGTCATTGCGCTCGGCTCCAAGCTCTCTCACTCTCTTGGTAACCATACATTCTGTAGTCACTACAGAATCAAGGGGGGCGCTGCCGCAGGCGGCTCTTTCTGATCTTTTAATTTTGCCTTGCCAGATTCCAGGCTCGGGCCCTTGTTGGGCACCAGCTGGATGCGCAGTTACGAAGACCCGCGCAACGCATGGGCCTGCTCACTTCCGCGAAAAGACGTATTTGGCGAGGGCTATCGCCCCGAGCACCAGAACGACGATGACGAGGAGACCGAAAACGCCCATGCCCCACATCATCCCGCCCGCCATCATGTCGTGCATCATCGGTCCGCCTCCTCTCGAGGGCCGCCGGCTTGCTGAAGCGCCGGGAAGCCGCCGGCAACGTGCGCGACATCGGTGACGCCCATTTCCAAGAGCGCCTTGGCCCCGAGGGCAGAGCGGCTTCCTGAGCCGCAATAGAGCACCAGCTTCTTCCCAGCCCCGAGCTCCCGCTTGTGGGTCGGGCTTGTGGGATCAGCATAAAATTCGAGGAATCCGCGGGGTACATGCACAGCGCCCCGGAGCTTGCCAGTTTTTTGCAGCTCTTCCCCCTCGCGCACGTCGACAAAGACGACGTTCGGGTCGCCCATGAGCTCTACGGCGTCTGCGCCCGAGAGGCTCCGTATGTCTCTGGTAGCTTCAGCGACCAGTTCCTTTGCGCTCTTGGCCATTTTTAACACCTTTACTCGTCCCAGGGTGCGCCCTCCAGCGCATCGAGGGGGATCTTCAAATAGCGCTTACCGCTGCTCTCGGGCTCGGGCAGCCGCCCTCCGCGTATGTTCACCTGCAACGACTGCAGAATGAGCTTCGGCATGGGCAGCTCTCGGTCGCGCTTTTCCCGCAGAGCAACGAACTCCTCCTCCGTTATCGCCTTGATCACGTGGATGTTTTCGGCCTTCTGCTGGGCGACCGTGCTTTCCCACAAGGGCTTCCTGTCGCCCGGACAATAATCATGCCCGGTGAACAGGCGCGTCTCGTCCGGCAGCGCCAAAATGCGCTGGATGCTCGTCCACAGCGCACTCGCGCTACCGCCGGGAAAATCCGCACGCGCCGTACCGCCATCTGGCATGAAAAGCGTGTCGTGGATGAAGGCCGCGTCGCCTGTGACGTAAGCAATCGAGGCCAGAGTATGCCCCGGTGTGAACAGCACCTCGACATCCATATTGCCGATCTTGAAGCGTTCGCCGTCGGAAAAAAGCCGGTGCCATTGCGAACCGTCGGTCGGAAAACTTGGGGGTAGGTTGTAAATTTCTTTCCATAGCTTCTGGACGTCGACCACTTTAGCGCCGATTGCAGTCGGAACTCCGGTTCTGTCATTCAGGTATCCGGCGGCAGAGAAATGGTCTGCGTGGGGGTGCGTATCGAGGATCCACTCAAGCGTGTAACCCTCACGGTCGATGTATTTGAGAAGGGCATCCGCAGACGGTGTGGCGGTGGCGCCCGACTTCGGATCGAAGTCCAGGACCGGATCAATAATGGCGCAGCGTTTTGTTTCCGGGTCCGCGACGACATACTGGACGCTGAACGTCCGTTTCTCGAAAAAGCCCGTCACAATCGGACCTTTCCGGATGGGCAATGACCGTTGAGCTGACCGGGGGAAGTCAGTCTCGGGTTCACCAGCGACCGCGGCCCTCATCGTTAAGCTCCTTATAAATTCTGAGCCAATCTACTTCCTGTAGCGACTACAGGATCAAGCCCCAATTTAAGTGGGTGTCTCAGTTTGAAACTCGGTACGGCGAGGGCAGCCGACCGTAGTCAACGACCAGCGGATGGCCTGGATTCGACGCTCGCCCTTGCCGGAGATCCATACAGGTTCATCTCGAACCGGTGTCGGCGCTACCGATCGGACCTGTTGGAAACGCGGCTTCTGCTGCGGAAGACTATCTGCATGACGGGCCCGGAAGCGGTGCGGCTGTTTTACGATCCGCGTCGGTTCGTGCGCCGCAGTGCCACGCCTAAGGCGATCCAGAAGACGTTGCTCGGGGAAGGTGGCGTACAGGGTCTCGACGACGGGGTGCCCTTGTCACGTGGAATTCGGGGCACCGATCTGTCCTTCTTCATCTACTGTCTCGCACGTCCTCCTTGCCACAGGCGACCTACGAGCGGGCGCTGTCCACGAGCGGAAGAACTTGCCTAAACTTCCCGCCCTTGGACTGTTCCGGCGATTCCTCGGCGCGCTCCACGGCGACGTGATCAAGGCCATGTTCGGCAAGCAGGCGTTTGATCCCGGCCTGCACCGTTTCCCACACACGATCCGAATCAGCGCCACGTGTTTGCAGGCGCACGCGAAGGCTCGTGGGGCCTGTCTGCACGATCTGAAACATCTGAAGCCCAGGGGTACGATCCGCCACCGTGGAAAAGGCCAGGGGTGCGATGGTCACTCGGTCGCCGCCATCGGTGCGGAAGGTCAGGACCTCCGAGGATCGCCCTTGCACACGGATGGCTGGCAGCGGATTGCCGCACCGGCAAGGTCCGGCCTGCTGCAAGACACTGTCGCCCAGATCGTAGCGCAAAATCGGCTGCACTCGATTGGCGAGATTGCTGATGAGCACCGTATGGGAAGGCTCACCTGGCGGCACCGGCAGATGGCCCGCGTCAACCGGCTCAAACACCACCCAGTCGCTGTTGACGTGCAACCATCCATGTTCGCAGCTGTAGCTGAAGAACGGGCACTCGGTAGCGGCGTAGCTGTTGCCGACCTTTGCCTTAAATGCTCGGGCAATTCGATCGTACTCCCCTTCCGGCAGCCCTTCGGCGGAGAGCGCCAGTAACACCGGATTGATGTGCAGACGGCCGCCTTCCTGTTCGCTTGCAAGTAGCGCACCCATGCTCGCGTAAGGCGCGAGGAGCACCGGTCGGAACTGGTTGAGCCGGGTCACGAGCTCTTGCAAAGGCATGTGCACCGACAGCACTTCGAGGCGTCGGCCTCGGCTCGTCTTTAGGCGTGCCGCAGCCACTGCGGAGGCGAGGTGGCCGCCCGTCGCCATGACCATCGCCATGCTCCCTCCGCCCGCGACGATCCGAATGAAATCCCCCGCACCGAGCCAGGCCGTCAGCATGCGAAAGGCCATCGCGCTAGTGACGGCCATGCTCCGGTCATCGACCACGAAGACGCCACGCGTTCCCGTCGTGCCCGATGTCGTCAGCAGGGTGTATTTGCCAAGGAAGCGCTCGCCGATAAGCGTCGAATCTTCTGCGAACGCTTGCGCCCGTTCCAGGGTTATCTGTCGATCGACACACCAGTCATCGAAGCGAGCCATCAACGTCTTCTTGTCGGTAACAGGAAGCTGCTCGGCGCGTTCGACCCGATCCGGCAGATCACGGTACAGCTCACGGTAGTACGGTGAGTTGGCGCGGGCGTGGGTGACCATGTCGGCGAGACGGGCGCGCTGGCGTTGCGCGATTGCGCTGAAGCCCTTCCTTCGTGTGCGCCAGGCGTCCCAGATCAGGCCTATCACATGCTCGGTCATGATCGTTCCCAGGTTCACACACCTTCAGCCGCTTGCTACACGTACAACCTGTAGCCACTACAGGAGCAACCCCCGATGATCGCGATCGGAGCCTTATCCCGACGCACAGGCGTCAATATCGAGACGATCCGCTACTACGAGCGGATCGGGCTGATGCCGAAGCCTGGCAGAACGGAGAGTGGGCGGCGTCGATACGGCACACCGGACGTCCAGCAGCTCGCCTTCATCCGTCACGCGCGCGAACTTGGATTCGAGATCGCGACAATTCGCACGATGCTCGGGCTGCGGGAGATGCCCGATGCCTCCTGTGAAGAAGTCAGCCGGATCGCCCAAGATCAACTCGCGGCGGTCGACGATCGCATCGCGCGGCTGCTGGGCTTGAAGGACGAGCTAACGCGCATGATCAGATCCTGCGCGAACGGAAAGGTCGCCGACTGCCGGATCATCGAAGTGATGGCCGATCACGTTTCGCTGGCCGCGCGTCCCGGCCAAAACTCCTCATGACGAGCAGGATCGCGCCTACCACAGTGCAGCATTGGCAAAATTGAACGCTGCCAGTGATAGCCCAGGCGTGGAGGTCGAGATAGTCAACGACGGCTCCAAGTCGGAGCGATCCGCGATATTGCTTACGGCGCCGCCGATGATGCTCCCAGGGTTACGGACTCCCAGACGTTGCCGGCACGTCAGACCAGACCGCTGACAGCACGACGATGCCGATGAACCGTTGGCGAACAATCCGAACGACACGCCCTCGTTGACGCCCAAACTCCGATCAAAAACAGCGCAACAAGTGACCCGATCGCCGTTCGATAGCGTGGCGACCGCCAAGAACTTTGTCATCTGATCAAGGCCAGGGCCAGCAAGGCGGCCGCCAACCCGGCCGGCCTGACGCGCGCGAAATTACAGACGCAAAGCTCGGATCAGGGAAATCGATCCGGTCGAGGCAAAGACAACCTCGAGCTCGACCACCTCGGAAAAACCGGCCGAACGGATCAGCTCCGGCAACACGCCCCGTGCCTGTGGCTCGGTATTCTCGGTCCCGTCGAGATTTTGTACGGTGGCGCGGAAAAGCCTCCGCATCAGCTTTGTGCGTTGAAGGCCATAATCGGCGATATGGAGCTCGCCGCCTGGAGACAGAGCCTCATACGCAGCGCCGAGCGCCGCCGACTTTTCCGACAATGCGACTTGGTGGAATACAAGGCTGGACACGATCTTCGTCACCGCCCGACCGCGCAGCAATGAACTGGCGTCGCGTGCGAATCCTTGAACCAGATCCACCGCAACTCCCGCACGCCCGGTCTTCGCACGCGCCCGATCCAACACGGTCGGATCCGGATCGATGCCGACCAGCTTCACCCCTCGGGCAGCCGTCCCCAGCTTCACGAGCAGCGATCCTGTGCCACATCCAAGATCGGCGATCACGTCGTCCGGCGACGGTCCCACCTGCGCCACCAAGCGGTTCCGCCAGTGGCTCTCTCGGGTCAAGACCGCGACGCCGAAATCATAGAATGGCGTCAGCCAATGGAAGCCCGCCGCAGGCGTAAATGGTGCAACTTCGCTTTCAGAACGGCTCGACGTCATCGCATCTCTCCTCAGCGTAAGGATGCTACTTCCTGTAGTCGCTACAGGATCAAGCGATTTGGTTGCGGGGCATCGGCCCTTGAGCGCCAGGATTTCACACGGCCGGAAGATAGAAAGGCAGGTTAAGCCCCGAGCCGACACCAACCTCGAGCACCCTGCCTTCCGCCGCGCCGATCACCCGCTCGCGATAAGGTCGCAGCCGCTGGTTACGCATCGCGAGATCACAAAGCCTCTGCAGTATGACGTCGTTGTAAAGGCTCATCACGCCGCTTCCTAAGCCGTGCTGATGCTCGCAGCCTCCGCCGCATCAGTGATTCCGCCCGTCGCTTTTCGTTGCAAAACTTGCGCTCGTGGGCATCAAAACAGTCCTTTCAGCTTATCCCAGAAGCCTGAACTCGGATGTCCGTGAGGTTTTTGCGCCCGGTTTGTGAGCGCGTTGACAAAGATCACCAGATTGACCGGCTCGAACTTCAGGCCATGGAAGCGGGCACGAAGCCGACCATCCTGGTCGATGACATGAGTGACGATGCCGTGCATCTGCATGCCGTCATCGCCTTGCGTGAACTTGAGACCGTAGGCCTCGGCGATCTTGCGCGTACTGTCCTCGGGCTGATCGGGGGCGGCCGTCAGGAACATCCAATTAATAGGATCGAGGCCGTGGGCATTGCCGTAACCGCGCAGGACCTCGCCGGTGTCACGCTTCGGATCCGTCGTGATGGTAACAAACTCGACCATTGCCTTCATCGGCGTCTGGTTGATCATCGTCTGGAGCTCGGCCATCCGCTCGGCGTGGAGCGGGCACACGTCCGGGCAATTCGCGTAAATGAAATTCAACACTACGACCTTGCGGCGCAGGCTGGCGAGGCTGACGACGCGACCATCGGCATCCTGCAAGATGAATCCTGGCGCCTCGCTGTCGACCGACTGGAAGTATTTGTCTTTGTCGCGCAGATCCTGATCGACCTCTTCAAGGGAGTGGGCCAGGACCGGCGCAACGCTCGCCATCAACAAGGCGATTATGAGCACTGAGAAATGCAGGAGACGCATGGCGATTCACCTTGGAGGGACGCCCGTGGCGTGCGCACCGCAGGAACTGCTAGCCTTGCCCTGGCCATCGGGCGTTTGCGCTCCTCCGGTCCCCTTAGACGAACCATTCACCCGGCTCGTACAAAGACCGAGCGCGCACATCGCGACGCAAGGAAGCGCGCTCAGCAGCAGCGGAGCGGCACCGATTGCGACGAGCCCGCTCCAATTGAACGCCCCGCCGATACCGAGCACCAGGACACCGAGCAGAATGAGTCCATGCCGGCCCCGCAGCAAACGTTTTAACCCGCCTAGACGCGACTGAGACTCGGGATCGGTCGGCATGTCAGTGGCATCAATACTGGTCATAACGGTTGATCACTTCGTTGTGGGGCAGACGGATGCTTTTCTTGGCGGTCGATGATCGATTTGAAGAATGCGGCCATGTCCGGCGCGTCCCATTCGGCTGGACCGATCAGCCGCCCGAGTTCCTGGCCTTGCGCGTCGATAAGCAGCGTCGTCGGTAGGCCAGCCGTCGCAAGGGCGAAGCCAGCCTTGCTAGAAGGATCGATGTGGATGGCAAGGTGCTGGATGCCGATGTCGGCGTAAAATTTCTTCACAACCTCGATCCCGCCGCGGTCGATCGACAAGGCGAGCACCTCGAAATCTGGCCCGCCGAGTGTCGCCTGCAGCCGGTCGAGCGTCGGCATCTCCTTCCGGCAGGGCGAACACCAGGTCGCCCAGAGATTAAGGAGCACCACTTTGCCGCGGAAGTCGGCGAGCGTCTGAGGGTTGCCTTCGCCGTCCGTGAACCGGAGCTCCGGCACGGGGGCCGGCACATCGCGCAACACGAAATTCTGGGGCGGACCGGCGAGCACCGGCCCCGCCATTGCGAAAATCGCGACAATGGCGAGGACGGGCCGTCTCATGACGTGCCCCCCTTCGCCTGCTGGCGCAGACGATCGACGAGCGGAAGGATCGTCTCAGTCAAAGCCTGCTCAGTGACCGGACCAATCTGCTTGTGGGCGATACGTCCGTCGGCGCCGACCACGAAGGTCTCCGGCACGCCGTAGACACCCCAGTCGATCGCGACGCGACCGTCCCGGTCGGCACCGGTGCGGATGTAGGGGTCGCCAAACCTATCCAGCCACTCGGCCGCATCTTCGGGGCGGTCCTTGAAGTTGAGCCCGTGGATCGGCACCGTCCGGTCCTGCGCAAGGCGCAGGAAGAGCGGGTGCTCAGCCCGGCAGGCGACGCACCAAGACGCGAAGACATTGACGAGCGAGACCTGGCCTCGGAGATCACCGGTCGACAGGCCGATCGTGCGGCCTTGGACGGGCGGGAGGCTGAAGGCCGGCACGGGTTTGCCGATCAGGGCCGACGGAAGCTGGCTGGGATCGCTGCCGAGCCGCGAGGCGACCACGGCGGCGAGGCCGCCGAAACCGACGACCGGCGCAAAATAGAGCAGCCGACGCCGCGTGATAGCTGCGGCCGGCTGCTCCACGGCTGTGGTTGCATGCTCCGTGGTAGTGCTGCCAGTCATCGAAGCGACCTCCCAGTCATTCCGTCGCGTAGACGGTCGGAGCCTTGCCGTCCTTAGTCACGGCATAGATCACGAACTTCTCGGTCTTTGTGCCCACCATCCCCGGCGAGCCCATCGGCATTCCCGGCAGCGTGATGCCGTCGATCGCCGGCTTCTGGGTGAGCAGCCTGCGAACAATGTTCACCGGAACATGGCCGTCGATCACGTAGCCGTCGACGAACATCGTATGGCAGCCTTCGAGCTCCGTCGGCACCCCGGCCTTGCGGCTGATCTCCGCGAGGTCATTGGTCGGCTTCACGTCCACCTGAAAACCGTTCTGGCGCAGATAGTCCGCGTATCCCTCGCAACAGCTACATTGGGGGTTCTTGTAGAGAGTTGCCCGAATGCCGGTGTCCGCGATCGACGGCATCGGCAGCAGTAGAATGGCGGCGCTTCCGAGCAGAAAAGTTCGTCGTTGCATGGGTGGGTTCCCTTCGTCTGGTTCGAATTCAGGCCACGCGCAGCACGGTCATCATGCCGGCCATCTGGTGGTCGATGACGTGGCAATGCAGCATCCAGTCGCCCGGATTGTCGGCGACAAAGGCGACCTCGACGGCATCCCTCGGCGCCATCAGGACCGTGTCCTGCCATTGCCGGTGCGGCACCCGAACGCCGTTCCGGCTGAGCACCCGAAAGCTGTGGCCGTGAAAGTGCATCGGGTGCCACCAAGCGGTTTCGTTGCGCAGAACCAGCACGACGCTGTGCCCGCGCTGGAATGTGAGGGCGGGCTCCATGCCGGCATGGCCGTCGCCGGTCATCGACATGCCGTTGATGGCCCAGGCGGCACCGCCGCCCATGCCCATCATCCCACCCATCATCCCGCCCATGCCGGTCATGGCGCCGCCCCCCATCATGCCGCCCTGGAGCGTCAGCTCGTGGCGATCCGCATTGGCGAGATCGGGCTCCGCTAGGGGATTGCGTAGAAGGCTGAGCGGCGCGTCAGGGGGATGCTCGCGAATGGGCGGCTTCTCTCCGTAGGCGAGCTGCGTCACCCAGTAGGACAAGCCGTCGTAGAAATCGTCGATGACGCGGTAGCGGCGCCCCGGCTCGCCCTGCATGTCGAGCGCGACGTCGATACGCATGGCAGGGCCGAGCAAGATCCGGCCGCCCTCGGGCTCGTGCGGGTCGCAGGGCTGACCGTCGATCGCCACGATCACTGGCCGGTGCCCCTCGAAGCGCAGGGCCATGACGCGAGCGAGCGAACCATTGACGAGGCGGAGGCGAATGCGCTCGCCGGCCCGGATCGGCTCCTCCTCCGAAACCTGACCACTCAGTGTGACCGTATTGCCGACCCGGCCGGACATAGCCGCTTCCATCCGGTTGCCAAATCCTGAGGCGATCTCACCCCCCGAGGTCAGCCGCCAGTCGGCCAGGAGCCAGAGAAGATCGCGGTCGACCGGGACGGTCTCGCGCTCTTCGACGATGATTGCCCCGGCGAGCCCACGGCCGAGCTGCTCCAAGCTGTTAGCGTGCGGGTGATACCAGAAAGTCCCCGCATCGGGTGGCGTGAACTCGTATGTAAAGCTCTCGCCAGGTTTGATCGGCGGCTGCGTCAGACCGGGCACGCCATCCATGGCATTCGGCAGCCTTATGCCGTGCCAGTGGACAGTGGTGTCCTGGTCGAGATGGTTCTCGACGATGATCCGCGCCGGCTCTCCCTGCCGCAGGCGCACAATCGGACCCGGCACGGTGTTGTTATAGGCCCAGACATCGGTTTCCGGGTGGCCTTCGCCGGCAAGACGCGCGCGGGTTGGCGCCGCCATGATGCGATGATCGACAGGCACTGCGGCCCTCGCCGGCAACGACCGTAACGCTGTGGTCAATAGAAGACCGGCGCCGGCCCCGAGCAAGCTTCGACGCGACACGGGATAACTGAATTCGATACTCACGTTCGACCCCTCCGTTCATCGTCGATGACGGAACGCGTCGGCCTTCGATTGCTGATGACATCCGATGGGCTCAATGCGCGCGGCAGAAGACGCGCGGACGCGCTCGTTCACTCGGCTCATCGCCTGAACGCGAGAGCCGCAGCGTCAACCGATCTCGATGGGTCTCGGAGGGTATGGTTCGGGCGGCGATGCCTTGCCGTTAAGCAGCGGGTATCGCGCCATGAATGACACGGTCTTGTGGACCAGCATCACCGGCTCGGCTAGCGGGAGCACCGCCAGCATGGGTGCTACGCAGATGGCCGCGCAGGAGATGGCCTTCATGCCATCGTCGCCGCCGCCCGCTGGGCAGCCCTGACAGGGGTCGTGCCCGGAACCGCCCATGTCGAATGCCATTGCCATCTTCACGGTCATGTCGCTGGCCTGGGCGGCGGACAGGCTCGTCCCCACGGTGACAAAGACCGCGAGGAATAGGGCAACGAGCTGTCGGGCCGACCAAAGTTTCATGGCAGTCTTAGCATCGCCCCAAACTGTGCCGAAAACAAGCCAGACTCATAGAATGCGACGATGGGACGCCGGACGGGTTGCGGCCCCTGGTGCAGTGGACACCGTAAGAACAGTATCTAGCGAGCACCAACACGGCGATGCCGATGATTCCAATGAGGCTCATGCCCCACATCATCCCTCCACCCATCATCATCCGAGCTTTCGCCAAGGAATTCGTTCGGTGCTCCCTGTATCATCCCACGGACCCCGAACTGCGGTATATCACATAGGCAGCAACGACGAAGATCAGCCCGGCGAAAATCCGATTGAGCAGATCCTTGCGAGACGCAAGATACGTCGAGGCAAACGTTCCAATCGCACCGCCGGCAATTCCGCCCACGATGAACTCGGTCGCAATCGTCCAATCCACCAAGCCGGTCGCTGCATAGTTGATCGCCGTCGCCAAGCCGAAGGTGCCAACCGCCAACAGAGAGGAACCAATTGCCGAGATCGTCGGCATTCCGGTGGCAAGGATCAGTCCAGGGACGATCAGGAAGCCCCCGCCGATGCCGAAGAAAACGGAGACGCCGCCAGCAATCAGAGCAACTATGCCCGTCACCGTGCACATGCGCCAATCGACGCGACGCGGACTACCACCTTCGTTCTTGCGCGGACGAAGCATCAGAGCGCCGACCACCATCATCAGTAGGCCGAACAGGAACAGCAAATGCTGGCCGTCGATCGCCTTTCCGAGCGTCGATCCGGCAAGGGCGCCGATCGTCCCGACCAAAGCGAACAGGATCGCGCAGCGCCACCAGATATGCCCATTTCGGGCGTGGACGATCAGATTGATATAGGCGTTCACTGAGACGGCGAGCGCGCCCGTCCCGATTGCCACATGTGGATTGGAGACACCGACGACATATAGCAGCAACGGTGTTGCCAGGATCGAACCACCCCCGCCAATCAAGCCAAGGGTGAAGCCGATCAGCGCGCCCGTACCAAGGGCAAGAAACACGGCCTCGCTCACGCCGATTCATGAACGACCATGCCGATCACCATGGCAACGACGAAGGCTACGACCGGCATGAGGCCGAGTGACAGGGCTGACAGCGCCGGGCCGGGGCAAAGACCCGCCAGGCCCCAGCCGACCCCGAAGATCGCGGAGCCAATGACCAGGCGCGCGTCGATCTTCGTCGCGATCGGAAGATGAAAGACCGTATCCAGCATCGGACGCGCCATGCGGCGCTTGATCGTCATCCCGATCATGGCGACGGCGATCGCGCCACCAAGTACGAAGGCAAGGCTGGGATCCCAGGCTCCGAACACATCTAGGAAGCCCTGCACGCGAGCTGGATCGAGCATCCCCGATAATGAGAGGCCAATGCCAAAGACTGCCCCGGTGCCGAGCGCAACTGCGCCTTGCGAAATGCGATTCGTCATAGCCCCGCCATCCGCATCGATGTGACCGTAAGGATCCCGGCCAAAAGGAAGGCGGCGACCGCTGCCATTGATCGGCGTGAGAAGCCTGCAAGGCCAAGGACGCCGTGGCCGCTGGTGCAGCCGGATCCCATACGCGTACCGAAGCCGACAAGCAGCCCAGCGATCACGATGGTCGGCATCGAGGCGGTTATCACTCGCAGGACGGGGCAGGCACCAAGCACGGGTGGAAGCCGGCGGGCGGTTGGAAATTCGGCAACACGATCGATGGCTGTCAGGCCGAGTTCGTGTGCGTTCCTGATGCCATGGTCAATTTGAGTCTCGTACCCGAAGGCTTGACCGACGAACAGGTTCTGATGTGCCCGGACATCATGTCTACAGGCTTCGTCGGCGCGGAGAACGGAGACATTCGCATCGGCGATAGCGTCGTGGTTTTCGCTCAAGGGCCGATCGGCCTTTGTGCCACCGCCGGCGCCAAATTGAGAGGCGCCACGATGATCATCGCCGTCGATGCGATCGCCGAACGAATGGCCGTGTCGCGCATGCTCGGCGCGGACTTCATCATCGATTTCAAGAAAGCTGACCCTGTCGAGGAGATCATGAGGATCACGGACGGGCGCGGGGTTGATGTTGCGATCGAGGCCCTCGGGACGCAGGCAACCTTCGAGGCTGCGCTGCGCGTGCTGCGGCCGGGCGGCACGCTGTCGAGCCTTGGCGTCTACTCGACCGACCTTCGGATCCCGCTTGGGGCCTTCGTTGCTGGGCTAGGTGATCACAAGATCGTCACGGCGCTGTGTCCGGGTGGCAAGGAGCGGATGCGGCGGCTCATGGACGTGATCGCTTCCGGAAGGGTCGATCTGACGCCGCTGATCACCCACCGCTACAAGCTCGACGACATCGAGAATGCCTATGACCTCTTCTCCCATCAGCGTGACGGGGTGTTGAAGGTTGCCATTACTCCGTAGCGCCTGAAGCGCCACTCGTTGCCGATACACTGCTGCGACGAACTACTGGTCCTTAACCAAGCGCTTTTCTAAAACATTCGGAAGCCTCAAGATGTCTCGGGAGGAAAGCAGTTCTTCACCCTTCGATCCCCGGGGTGACACGACACCATCTTCGCCCTGATATCGGTGGTCACCCTTACCGTTCGAAGAGTTGTGGAGCCCAGCTTCAATTTTCGCGGAGAATTTCCGGTTCCGCTTGATCTCAACCACGAAGGGCCGAACCGACTGTTTCATCCGTCCTCTCCAATCTCTCGGCAGGGCTTGCATGCTACGACACCGATGTGACTGGCGTTTGATCTCAGTCAATTCCGTCGCAGCGGCACACTTACCTCAACCAATACATCGTCACTCGAAGGACCGGACTGCCTGGCAAACGCCGGAGTGCCGAACTCGACTTCCCGCCAAGCGGCATTCGGGCCCCCAAGGCCTTTTGAGCGACAGGGGTCGCGCGTCAGCGCGATCCAGACCTATCCCGCGGCCATTCCTGCAACGCAACAATCCAGAGACCCACCAAGTTGGCCAGAGGCACGAGCGCAACGATCGACCAAAGTGGCGAGAATCCAATTCGAGCGAGAATGCGTCCGACGGGGTAAAGCAGCAGCGTGACAAACAAGACGAAAGCGATCCAGTGCCAAGCCGACCAATAGCCAATCATCATATAGGGTTGGTCCATCATTAGAATGTCCTTAGCACTTTTGCTGCGTGAATTCACAACCTGAGATACAAGAATCTGCGAAGGGGCGAGCCCTCCGTCCAGGCTCGTCGCGGCAACACGCAAAGCCAGATACTTCTCGTGTCAACACCACCAATTGACATGTCTCAGCAGCCATGCCGACCTAACGTGCGACGATTTCATCGTAAGATGGCAAGTTCTATGCTGGACTAATTACTCCGAGATAAGGCCGTTCGTAACCGCCGCCTTGTCGTACAAGAATACGAGATTGGGGTCGGGGAGGTCGCGAGCGCGGTCCTTACCGTCGAAGTCGAAGCGCGTCAGGAAATCTCGGATGACATTAAGCCGTGCCTCTGACTTGTCGTCCGCGCGCACGACGGTCCAGGGCGCAAATGGCGTGTGCGTACGGGCCAGCATCTCGTTCCGGGCTACACTATAATCGTCCCAGTGCTTTGTCGCTGTATCGTCGATCGGGCTCAGCTTCCACTGCTTGAGCGGATCGTCGCGGCGATCCTTCAGCCGGCGCTTCTGTTCGGTTCGCGAGATATCCAAATAGTATTTGAGGATGGTGACGCCACAATGGGCGAGCAGCTGCTCGAACAGCGGGGCCGTCATGAGGAACTCGTCATATTCCTCGTTGCTGCAGAAGCCCATTACCCGCTCGACCCCGGCGCGATTGTACCAACTGCGGTTGAACAGCACGATCTCCCCGCCTGCCGGCAGATGCGGCACCCAACGTTGGAAATACCAAGACTTCTGGTCTCGGTCGGACGGTTTGCCCAGTGCGACCACCCGCGTCTCGCGCGGGCTGAGATGCTCAACGATTCGCTTGATCGTTCCATCCTTGCCGGAGGCGTCCCGTCCTTCGAAGATCACGAGAACCTTCTTGCTGGATTTGATGAGGTGCTTCTGAAGGCCCGCCAGCTCCACCTGGAGTTCGTGAAGTGCTTGTCTGGTGGCTTCGTGTTTTTCTTTCTTGCCCATCTGGAATTCCTGTCATGAAGTTTGTTGCATTCCGAAGTATCGTCGGTTGCAATTCAACGGTACGAAAGCGCAGCCGCCTGCCAACCTAGACAGGCGTTCACCGGGGGCCGATCCTACTCAGTCGGATATCTTCGGCTTGCCAATTCGTAACTCCCATTCTCTCGCTGAATCGCGATCTAAAGGCGCCGAAATCCATCAGTGCGCCGTTTCAAGAGCGGCGGGAGAGTTAACCCGTGCCAGGAGGCCCGGGATACCAAGACTTCCGACGACGCCTCCCAGCACCACGAGGGCCGTTAGCGTGAAGGGCGCGTTTGGCACGAAGGAAACCCCAAACAGCAGACCGCCAGCGGCCGATCCTGCCGCTTGGCCGAGACTTGCGGCCGCAGTCTGCCGACCCAATTCCGCTCCTTGCCTTTCCCCCGCACTGAGCGAAATCCAGTACGTCGCGATGGGGGAGAGGATACCAGCGCTGGCCGCGATCGCGGCTACGACGATGGCCGTAGGCACGGTCGCTGCGGCGAATGGCACGGCGGCGACGCTCACTGCCAAGACAACAAGGGCGGGCGTGAGGAACCAGCGTGTGGTCTGCGGCTTGACGAGCGGCGAGAAGATGATCGTTTGAGCGACCAACATGACGAGGCTGCACACACTGAACATGAGCCCGATCTGGTAGGTACTCATGTCGAGAACTTGCATTCCGCGAAGCGACAGGCCGACTTCGAAGGCACCCACAGCCGCGGCGGTTACGAACGAAATGACAAGGAGGCGTGGAAGGGCGGCACGGCCCTCAGGCCCACTTGCAACTCCCTCCTGATTTACGCCGCGCTCCATGGCGTCAGGCACAAAGAACCATACTGCCAGCGCCACCAGAAGCGAAAAGCCCGATGTCGTTAAATAGGGTGAAAGGGAAATTGCAGCCTCGCCCGAGCCTGGAAGGAGTTCGCGGGCGACAACCACGGTGAAGCTTCCCAGCATCGGCCCGACCAGGAAGCCGATGGCACCGGCAATGTTGAGCAGAGCAAAGCGGCGCGCGCGCCATTCCTTGGTCCGAGCATAGTCGCCGACAAGGGCATAGGCTGCGGGCACAATGGAAGCCGCGAACAACCCGTTCAGGAAGCGGCCGAGATAGAGCAGAGGGAGGCCATCGGCGAGCGCAAACAGTGCCAGGGTCAAGGAGAACCCCATCAGTCCCGCGAGCAGCACGGGGCGGCTACCATGCCGATCCGCAAGGCGGCCCCATAGTGGTGCGAACAAAAACAGCGCGAGGGTGTAGGTTCCGGTCAGTATGCCGGTATGCCGCGATAGGACAGTAGGATCCGTCGTTCCTGCTATCCGTTGAATCGCAAGCGGAAGTATCGGCAGAAGGAACCCGTAACCCACGGTAATCGTGAACATTGCTAGAAGCAATGAGATCATCATCCACCATCGCAATGGCTGGAAGGAACTTGCCGCGATCACGCCGCCGCCTCGACTGCGGCTTCCGTTGAACCACTTTGGACTCTGCTGTCGCGCGTGATGCCGGCCAGCCGTGTGCGCTTGAGCATCAGGGCGTTGATCGCCACCAGAGCCGAGCTGCCCGACATGGCGAGAGCGGCGATTTCGGGGCTCAGCAGCATTGGGTAGAGCACGCCCGCTGCGAGCGGGAAGGCGATGACATTGTAGGCCACGGCCCACCACAGGTTCTGGTGCATCTTGCGCAGGGTTGCGCGGGAGAGCTCGATGGCGCCGACGATGTCGTACGGATCGCTCTTCATCAGCACGACGTCGGCGCTCTCGATGGCGACGTCCGTCCCCGCACCGATGGCGAACCCCACATCGGCCTGGGTGAGTGCCGGAGCGTCGTTGACGCCGTCGCCGACCATCCCGACCTTGTGGCCTTGTGCCTGCAGCTCCTGAATCTTCGCCGCCTTCTGGCCCGGCAGTACATCGGCCAGCACCATATCAATGCCGAGAGTTGCGGCGATTCGCTTCGCCGTGCCGGCGTTGTCGCCGGTCAGCATGGCGACCTGGACGCCACGCTCGCGCAGCTTGGCTACGGTCGCCTGGGCGGTCGGGCGCGGTGCGTCGGCGATCGCGACGATGCCGAGAAGGCGGCCGCCACGGGCGACATGAACCACGGTTCGGCCGGCGCCCTTCAACTGCTCCGCCGCATCGGCGAGTTCGTCAAGGCCGATCTTTTCCTCGTCCATGAGCCGACGGTTGCCGAGAAACGTCGTCTGACCCTCGATCTCGGCGCGGGCGCCTTTCCCCTCGAGATTGAGGAAGGACTGCGCGTCCGGCACAGTGAGCCCTTCAGCGCGCTCGATGATCGCCAGCGCGAGCGGATGATCCGAACCGTGCTCGACCGCGGCCGCGATGCGCAGCACCTCATCGGGCGACGCCTGGCCTGCCGCGATCACGTCGACCACGCGCGGCTGACCCATGGTCAGCGTGCCGGTCTTGTCGAAAACGATGACGTCGAGCTTGGTCGCATCCTCCAGCGCGGACGCGTTCTTGAACAGGATGCCGTTCATCGCGCCGAGCCCGGTTCCCACCATCACCGCCATCGGCGTGGCGAGCCCGAGCGCATCGGGACAGGCGATGACAAAGACGGTGATGGTCAGCGTCAGCGCGAAGAGGAGGGTCTGACCGATCCAGAAATACCAGACCGCGAAGGTGACGAGACCGATCAGGATCGCCGCGAGCACAAGCCATTGCGAGGCCCGATCGGCGAGAAGCTGCGCCGGCGCCTTGGAATTCTGCGCTTCCTGGACGAGCTTGACGATTTGGGCGAGGGCCGTGTCGGCACCCACCTTCGTCGCCTTGTAGCGCAAGCTGCCACTCTTGTTGATGGTGGCTCCGATGACCATGTCGCCCGGCTTCTTCGAGACCGGCATCGACTCGCCCGTCAACATCGATTCATCGACGTCGGAGCGACCTTCGAAAACCTCGCCGTCCACAGGGATTTTGTTGCCGGGACGCAGAATGACCGTATCGCCCAGTAGGACCTCGGCGGTCGGGATCTCGATCTCGGCACCGCTCCTGAGCACCGTGGCCTTGGGCGGCGCGAGGTCCATGAGCTGACGGATTGCCTCCGACGCGCCAGCTCGTGCCCGCATCTCAAGCCAGTGTCCGAGCAGAATGAACACCAACAGAACGGCAACAGCCTCGTAGAACTGCTGGCCTTTGAAGAAAAAGGTCGAGCCGACGCTGAACAGGTAGCCCGTGCCGACACTGAGCAGCACCAATACCGCCATGTTGAGCACGCCGTTGCGCAGCGCGCGGATCGCCGCGACGACGAAGGGCCAACTCGGATAGAGGATCGCGGCGCTCGCGAGAACGAAAAGGAGGATCTCGCGATCGAGGCCGAATGGCGGATCGATGCGCAGGAAATCCATGCCCATCGGCTGCAGCAGAAATATCGGCACGGAGAAAATCAACGCGACCCAGAACCGGTTGCGCATGTCCCGGACCATGCCCTGCATGTCCATTCCCGCGCCATGACCCATCTCATGGGCCATGGCATCGTGCGAGATCGGCATCGCCTTACCCGGCGTCCCAGAGGCAGGATGCGCCCCGTGGCCCGCGTGACCGGCGCCATGACGATGCGGCGCCGCCGGATGCGCCGGCGGCACGGTCGTCTCGTTTGGCACGCATTGGTGCCTCGGAACCACCTCGCCGCGGCAATGGAAGCCGCAGGCGATCACCTCGGCCTGGATGGTCTCCAGGCTGGTACGTGTCTCGTCGAAGCCGACCGTAGCCGTGCCGGACGCGAAGTTGACGGCGGCGGAGGTGACACCGGGCAATCGACGCAGGCGCTTCTCGACCACGAGCGGATCGAGCACATCGAAGAATTGCTCCACGTCAATTGTTGTGGTCGTCACAACCGGCGTCTCCTGTCGAAATCGGAGCGGATGCCCACCACGAACCACCCGCCTTTTTCACGGATCGCGCTGTCAACTGCCGCCGCAGCAGCCGGTCTTCTTCGGGTGATGACCAGCACTGGAGACTGACTTGTCCAGTTCGCCAGCGGGCGCGACCGTGTCGGGCGCCGCAGCATTTTCGTAATTGCCGCAGGAGCCAAGAGCATTCGCTTTCTCCGCGGCCTCTGCGCCGGCATGGCCATCGCAGCAGGAAGAGGCATTTGGGACCGAATGCTCGGAGGTCGTCTTGGTCTGGTCGGCAGACGTGGTGCTCATTCCGGTGACTCCTGCTTGCGGGCACGACGATAGATAGCGCCATTGCGGGCGCTGTCGCCCCATGCCGCACCCGCACTCTCATTTCCTGATTTTCAAACTTAGGCGATGGCCCGGTCAGCCATCTTTAATCTCGATTAAGGATCGGCATCCTTGGGTCGCGCATCGCTCCCGGAGCTGACGACCCCTTCAGACTCAGTGTTCCGCTTGTCTCATTTGGCGGCATTTCGAATTGCATCGCTGCGATACGCCGAAGGGGGTCAATCGCGCATCCAGAAATCGCTCTCCCCAGGGTTGGCTGAAGTCGTTTCCACGATGGCGCCGACTACTCGCCTAACATGGATGAGAATGTGCGTATTGCTCCGATCATTGCCGTCGTCATCCTCGCGGCCGCCGGGGCTGCCGGCTATGCCTATTGGTGGAGGCAACAGGCGACCCGCGTCCCCGCGGGACTGGCCCGGGCAAATGGCCGGATCGAAGTCGAACGCGTCGACATCGCTACCAAGTACGCGGGCCGCCTCGCCGAAGTGCGCGTCAACGAGGGCGCCGATGTTCAGAAGGATGGCATCCTCGCCCGCATCGACACGACCGAAATTCTTGCGCAACTCGCGGCAGCCAGAGCTGCCGTGCACCGCAGCCACCAGGGTGTGGCCATCGCCGAGTCCAATGTGGCTCTCCGCTCGGCAGAGTTGAAGCTTGCCGAAGTCGAGCTCCGGCGCATCGTCGAACTGATGCGCACGAATACGGCGACGCAAGCGGAACTTGATCGCCGCACGGCGCAAAGGGATATTTCAAAGGCCTCGCTGGATAGCGCGAAAGTCGCCATCGAGGACGCCAAGGCGGCCGTCGAGGCGGCTGAGGCCCAGGTCAGCCAGATCGAAGCCGCAATTGCGGACATGACGCTGAAAGCGCCGGTATCGGGTCGCGTCGAGTATCGTCTTGCACAGGCCGGGGAGGTCGTAGCTGTCGGCGGGCGGGTACTCACCCTTCTCGACCTTTCCGACGTCCACATGACGATCTTCCTGCCGACGAGCCAGGTCGGCAGCGTCGAACTCGGGTCGGATGCCCGTATCATGCTGGATGGTACGCCCGGCTACGTCGTTCCCGCAACAGTCGCCTTCGTTGCCTCGGAAGCGCAGTTCACGCCGAAATATGTCGAGACCGCGAACGAGCGCGAGAAGCTGATGTACCGCGTCAAGCTGCACATCGATCCGAAGCTCATCGAGACCTATCGCGCTTACGTCAAAGCCGGCATGACCGGCAACGCCTACGTCAAGGTCCAGCCCGGAGCGGCGTGGCCGACGAATCTGACGCCGAGGCTTCCGGATGTCCGCTGATGCCGAGCCGGCCGTTCGAGTCGATTCGGTCCATCACCGCTACGGTGACACCGTTGCGATTGACGGCGTCAGCCTATCGATCGCCTCCGGATCGACGGCGGCCTTCATCGGCCCCGATGGCGTCGGAAAGTCGACTCTCCTTGGCCTGATCGCCGGCGTCAAGCGCATCCAGTCCGGAACCGTGACGGCCCTCTCCGGCAACATGGCATCGAGCTCTCACCGTGACATCGTCGCGCCGCGCATCGCCTATATGCCGCAAGGCCTCGGCCGCAACCTCTATCCGACGCTCTCGGTGGTCGAGAACATCGATTTCTTCGGGCGCCTCTATGGCCAGAGCGAGAACGAACGTCGCTCACGCATCGCGGGCCTGCTGACCGCCACGGGGCTCGACCCATTCCCGGACCGCCTCGCCGGCAAGCTCTCGGGCGGGATGAAGCAGAAGCTCGGCCTGTGCTGCGCGCTGATCCACGATCCGGACCTCTTGATCCTCGACGAGCCGACGACCGGCGTCGATCCCCTGTCACGGCGTCAGTTCTGGGAGTTGATCGAACGGATCCGTGCTGAGCGCCCCGGCATGACACTTCTGGTGGCGACCGCCTATATGGAGGAGGCCGCGCGTTTCGACCACATCATAGCGATCGACGAGGGCAAGGTCATCGCCGCCGGCGACATGGCGGGGCTACTTGATCGGACCGCGACGCGTACGCTGGAGGAGGCCTATGTCGCGCTACAGCGCCCCGAACGGCGCGGCGATCAGGCGGCATTGGCAATCCCGCCGCTGCTGGAGAGCGGCGGGCCTCCGGCGATCGTCGCAGAGGCCCTGACCATGCGCTTCGGCGATTTCACCGCCGTCGATCATGTCAGTTTCCGCATCCGGCGCGGCGAGATTTTTGGGTTTCTCGGGTCGAACGGCTGCGGCAAGACGACGACGATGAAGATGCTCACTGGACTGCTGCCGGCGAGCGAAGGGCGAGCTGAGCTGCTGGGGAAACCGATCGACGCCCGTGATATCGCAACAAGAATGCGCATCGGCTACATGTCGCAAGCGTTCTCGCTCTATGAAGAGATCTCCGTCCGCGCGAATCTGGAGCTGCACGGACGTCTCTTCCGCATTCCCTCGGGCGAACTCAGGCTGCGCGTCGCCGCGGCGCTTACCCGTTTCGACCTCGACGCCGTTGCCGACGCCTCGCCGGCGTCGCTCCCGCTCGGGATGCGTCAGCGGCTCCAGCTTGCCGCCGCCTGTTTGCATCGGCCTGAAATATTGATCCTTGACGAGCCCACATCCGGCGTCGATCCGGCAGCGCGCGACAGGTTCTGGCGCCTCCTCGTCGAGATGTCGCGCCGCGACGGTGTAACGATCTTCATATCGACCCACTTCATGAACGAGGCCGAGCGGTGCGACCGCGTATCCTTGATGCATGCGGGCCGTGTCTTATCCGTCGGCAGCCCGGAGGAGCTTCGCGTCGCTCGTGGCACCACGACTCTCGAGGGCGCTTTCGTTGCCTATCTGGAGGAGGCGTCAGCGCCGCCTGCGTCCAAAGTGATGAAGGAAGCGCCTTCATTGGCGGCTGCCCCAAAGCCGATCGGTGCCCCGGATAATGTCCAAAAGGGAACATCGTCGGTATCCCAATCATCGCATAGGTCGTCGTCGGCTTCTTTGCGCCGAGTCTGGGCCTTTGCCCGGCGAGAGGCTGTGGAAGTCCTCCGGGATCGCATTCGGCTCGCCTTTGCGCTCCTCGGCCCGCTCGTACTTATGGTCGGGTTCGGCTACGGCATTTCGTTCGACATCGAGAATCTCCGTTATGCGGTTCTTGATCGCGATCAGTCCTACGAGAGCCGGCTATTCCTGGAGCAGTTTTCGCAATCCCGTTATTTTGTCGAACAAACGCGGCTGGACGACGAATTTGAGATTGATCGGCGTCTCCGATCCGGCGAGCTGCGGTTTGCCGTCGATATTCCGCCCGGCTTCGGTCGCGACCTTCTGCAGGATCGCCAGCCGCAAGTGAGCTTCTGGCTCGACGGTGGCGCGACGTTCCCTGCAGAGACGGCACGGGCCTATATCCAGGGCGCTGTTCTAACCTATGCCGCGGATCGCTACCGCCAGCTGCACGGCCGCGCTCCACAGGTCCTCCCGATCAATGTGGAACCCCGGTTTCGCTACAATCAGGATTTCCGCAGCGTTTTCGCGATCACGCCCGGCGCGATCATGCTTCTCCTGATCCTCATCCCCGCGATGCTGACAGCCGTTGGTGTCGTGCGTGAAAAGGAGATGGGGTCCATCACCAATGTGTATGCCTCGCCCGCGACCGTGGGCGAATATCTTATCGGCAAGCAATTGCCCTATATTGCGATTGGGTTTGTCAGCTTCGCCAGTCTCGTGCTCTTGGCCGGCGCGCTCTTTGGAGTTGTGGCCAAAGGGTCTCTCATCGGCCTTTCTCTCGCAGCGCTCATGTACGTGTTCGCGGCAACGGCCTTTGGACTACTGATATCCGCGTTCGTCTCGACGCAAGTCGCGGCGATCTTCGCGACGGCCGTTCTAACCGTAATCCCCACGGCGCACTATTCGGGGTTCCTCTATCCGGCCTCGACGTTGGAAGGCTTGGCGCGCGCGATGGGGGTCGGCTTTCCGGCATTCTGGTTTCAGACCGTGAGCCTGGGCGTCTTCGCGAAAGGGCTCGATGCCGATGCGTTCGTGCGCGAAATCGCCGTGCTGTTCGGCTTCGGGGTCGTCTTTCTCCTGCTGGCGCGCCTCGCCGTCCGCAAGCAAGGTTCGTAGCGATGCGCCAATGGATCCTCAACGTACTTTATCTGGGTTTCAAAGAGATCGCGAGCGTCCTGCGTGACGTGGCGATGGTCGGGCTGATCATCTACGTTTTTACAGTTGCCGTTTATTCTATGGCCACTGGTCTCAAGACCGAAGTGAACAATGCCAGCGTCGCTGTCGTCGACGCCGACCGTTCGACACTGTCGTCTCGCATCAAGGATGCGCTGCAGCCGCCTTACTTCAGCCCAGCGCGCGACATCGACCGTTCCGAAGTCGACGAGCTGTTGGACAAAGGGTCATATACGTTTGTCCTGGAGATACCCCCCCGCCTCGAAGCGGACCTCCTCGCAAATCGTGGCCCCTCGATTCAAATCAACGTCGACGCGACGGCCGTGAGCCAAGCCGCTGTGGGAACGGCCTATATCCAGGAAATCATCGCCCGCGAGGCGGCAAACTTTCTGCATCAGCACGGCACGAGCGAAGTCGTTCCCATCGAGCCGGTCATCCGCGCCTTGTTCAACCAGAACCTTGAGGCGATCCGCTTCAATGCGAGCATGGACATCATCATGAACGTAACGATGCTCGGGATCATTCTCGTCGGGGCAGCCGTCATGCGCGAACGAGAACACGGCACCATTGAACATTTGCTGGTGATGCCGGTCCGGCCGAGTGAGATTGCCGCAGCGAAGATCTGGGCGAACGGTCTGATCATTCTCCTGGCAGCCGGCTTTTCTTTGCACGTTGTCATAGAGTTCGTGCTGCAGATACCGATCATCGGCTCTGTCGAGCTTTTCCTGGCTGGAACCGCCATCTATCTCTTCGCGGTGACGTCGCTCGGTATTTTGCTCGCGACGATCGCGAACTCGATGCCGCAGTTCGCGCTGCTGGCGATCCCGGTGTTCGTCGTCATGTTCCTGCTGTCAGGCACGTTCACGCCGTTTGAGAGCATGCCTCCGATCCTGCAGGACATCATGTATGCGGTGCCCTCGACGCACTTTGTGAGATTTGCGCAGTCGATCTTGTATCGAGGTGCGGGACTCGATGTCGTCTGGAAGGATTTGATGGTCATGACCGCATTGGGGGCGGTGTTCCTTGCCGCCGCTCTCTCACGATTCAGGTCGATGCTCGTACGACAGTCGTAAGGTGCTGTTCGTGAGTGGTCGAGACCTGCCTCTTCCACCGAATAGCCGGCAACTGTTCGCGCAATCCGCGGAGCGTGGCGCTCGCGGTCGTCCATTGATACTTCCTCGCCCGCCCATCGCCAGTGCCATGGCGCCGTTTCAGTTACGATAAACTCAGAAACATCGTCGAGAGGCGACATTCAGCCAAGGCTTGCATTGATTTCCTCCAATCGTGCCATGCCTGGGCACAGTTCCTTTTGCGACAGCGCATTGAGGGGCGTATCTGTCGTGTTGAGATCGGCGTGCAATTCATCCTTGTCGCTTGCAACATAGAGCAGGCCCGTCACGATCTCGGACTTGGCCTCGTGTTCGAGCAGAAAGTCTATTGCGGCGCGGCGATCGTGCACGCTGTATTCGGCGTTCAGCTTTCTCAGCCGGAGCCAGGACCCGTCGTGCTGTTGAACCAATTCGAGCTTGCCGGGCTCGTAGTCGACCGTGATCGGCGTGCGCCCGACGATCACGTCTATCCGATTGACCGCAATGTTGTGCTCGCGGACATAGTCATAACTCTTGGTGGAGCCCTCGTGGTTGTTGAAGGCGACGCAGGGCGAGATGACGTCGACAAAGGCCGCGCCTTCGTGCTCGATCGCGCCCTTGATGAGCGAGACGAGCTGCGCCTTGTCGCCGGAGAACGAGCGGGCGACGTAGCTTGCGCCGAGCTGGAGTGCCAGGGCGGTAAGATCGATGGGCTTGTCGATGTTGACGACACCCTGCTTGGACGTCGATCCATCATCGGCGGTTGCGGAGAACTGGCCCTTGGTCAGGCCATAGACGCCGTTGTTCTCGACGATATAGACCATGTTGACGCCGCGGCGCAGCGCATGCGCGAACTGGCCAAGGCCGATCGAGGCGCTGTCTCCATCGCCTGACACGCCGAGATAGATCAGGTCGCGATTGGCAAGGCTGGCCCCGGTCAGGACCGACGGCATGCGCCCGTGCACGGAGTTGAAGCCGTGGGAATTTCCCAGAAAATAGGTCGGCGTCTTCGAGGAGCAGCCGATGCCCGAGATCTTGGCCACTCGGTGCGGTGCGATCGATAGCTCGAAGCATGCCTCGACGATCGCAGCAGTGATGGAATCGTGGCCGCATCCCGCGCACAGCGTGGAAATCGCCCCCTCATAGTCGCGTCGCGTATAGCCGAGCGTGTTTTCCGGCAGTGCGGGGTGATGGAATTTTGGCTTGGCGAGATAACTCATGCGACTGCCCTTTCGCTCTGCTTCGCGGCTTCGCCGAGACGGGCGGCGATGGCGGCCGCGATGAATCGGGCGGTGATCGGCGTTCCGTCGAAATGCAGCACCGGCGTCAGCTTCGCAGGATTGACGCCGCATTCCGTGATGATCAGCGTGCGAAGCTGGGCGTCGCGGTTCTGCTCGACCACGAACACCGCCTCATGTGTGCGCAGGAAAGCGTCGACATCGCGGTTGAAGGGAAACGCCCTGACCCGCATCCGGTCGAGAGCATGGCCATCAGCCACCAACAGATCGACTGCCTCGTCCATGGCAGGAGATGTCGAGCCGAAATAGATCACCCCGTAGCGCGAAGGGGTGCTGGCCAGGGTGATGACGGGGCCGGGAACGAGATCCTTTGCTGTCTCGAACTTCTTTAGCAGCCGTTCCATGTTGTCGACATAGGGGCCGCCCTCTTCAGTATAGCGTGCATAGCGGTCCCGGGTCGTGCCGCGGGTAAAGAAGGAGCCCTTGCGCGGATGGGTGCCAGGGTAGGTACGATAGGGAATGCCGTCGCCGTCGACGTCGAGATAACGGCCGAAGTCCTTGCCGGCGTCGAGATCGGCTGCGGTCATCACCTTGCCGCGGTCGTAGACCCGGTCGTCGTCCCAGCGCAGCGGCGCACAGAGCCGATGGTTCATGCCGATGTCGAGATCGAGCATGAGCAGGACCGGCGTCTGCAGCCGGTCGGCGAGATCGAAGGAGAGGGCGCTGAACTCGAAAGCCTCTGCCGGCCCCTCCGGGAAGAGCAGGACATGCTTGGTGTCGCCGTGCGAGGCATAAGCCGCGAGCAGGATGTCGGACTGCTGCGTGCGCGTCGGCATGCCCGTCGAGGGGCCGCCGCGCTGCACATCCATGATCACGGCCGGGATCTCGGCGAAATAGGCTAGCCCGAGAAACTCCTGCATCAGCGAGATGCCGGGTCCGGAGGTCGGCGCGAAGGCCCGCGCGCCGTTCCAGGCGGCGCCGATCACCATGCCACTGGAAGCGAGCTCGTCCTCTGTCTGGATGATGGCGTAGCGCTTCTTTCCGGTCTCGGGATCGATCCGGAAGCGCGCGCAATAGGCGGAGAAGGCGTCGGCGATCGAGGTCGAGGGCGTGATCGGATACCACGCGCAGACCGTAGCGCCGCCGAACACCGCGCCGAGCGCCGTCGCGGAATTGCCGTCGATGAAGATGCGCCCGCCGACGGCGTCCGCGCGCCGAACGCGCAGGCCGATCGGACAGGGGAGATTTTCGATCGCCCAGTCACGGCCGAGATGGAAGGCCCGGACGTTGGCCTCGATGAGGCGCTCCTTGCCCGCGAATTGTCGGCCGATAAGCGTGTCGATCTCACCGGTGTCCATCTCGAGCACCGCGGCGAGAACACCAATATACATGATGTTCTTGAAGAGCTGCCGTTCCCGCGGGTCGTTGTATTCCTTGTTGCAGATTGCGCCCAGCGGAGCGCCGAGGACGGTGATATCCTCGCGGAACTGGGATTTCTGAACGGGACGCGTCGAATCGTAGATCAGGTATCCACCCGGTTCGAGCCCGGCCTGGTCCTTGGCGAAGGTCTGGGGGTTCATCGCCACCACGAGATCGGTTCCGCCGCGTGCGCCCAGATAGCCGGCCTCGCAGACGCGGACCTCGTACCAGGTCGGAAGGCCCTGGATGTTCGATGGGAATATGTTGCGCGCCGCGACCGGCACGCCCATTCGCAGCACCGCCCGCGCGAACAGCTCGTTGGCGCTTGCGGACCCCGATCCATTGGTGTTGGCAAAGCGGACGACGAAGTCGTTGACGCGGCTTATCGCGAGCGTGTCGGGCATGTGTCACCTGCATGGGTCATGTCGATGAAGTATTTCTGCATGCTCCAGGCGCCGGTCGGGCAGCGCTCGGCGCACAATCCGCAATGCAGGCAAAGGTCCTCGTCCTTCACCATGACGCGTCCGGTCTTCAACCCGTCCGCGACATAGAGATCCTGGAGCGGGTTCAGCGCGGGCACCCGTAGCCGCAGGCGCAGCTCCTGCTCCTCGCCGTTCTCGGTGAAGGTGATGCAGTCCATCGGGCAGATGTCGACGCAGGAATCGCATTCGATGCAGGACGGCCCGCTGAACACCGTTTCGACATCGCAGTTGAGGCAGCGATCTGCCTCGGCGAGCGCCAGGGCCGGGTCATAGCCGAGTTCCACCTCCGTGCGGATGTCCTTCAGCGCGGTCTTGTTATCGCGCGAGGGCACCGGGAAGCGGTGGTCGAGCGTGACCTCGCTGTCATAGGCCCACTCGTGGATGCCCAGCTTTTCGCTCTCGATCTGCACATGGGGTAACAGGCGTTCGCCGATGTCCTCGCCTGACAGCAGGCGGTGGATCGACAGCGCTGCGTCGTGGCCGTGGGCGACGGCGCTGATGATGTTTTTCGGGCCCCGCGCCGCGTCGCCCCCGAAGAACACCTTGGGGTGGGTCGAGGCGAAGGTCGTTTCCGCCACGACCGGCATGTCCCATTTGTCGAAGTCGATTCCGATATCGCGTTCGATCCATGGAAAGGCGTTCTGCTGACCGATTGCGATTACGACCTCGTCGCAGTCGATCTGCCGCGGCGGCTCGCCCGTCGGTACGAACGTGGAGCGGCCGTTTTCGGTGACGGTCGTGACTGGTTCGACCAGCAGGCCCGTCAGGCGACCGCCCTCGACGATGAAGGCTTTGGGCGCGAGATCGGCCGAGATGGTGATCCCCTCGTGGAGGAGCGCTTCCTTCTCCCAGCTTGCCGCCGGCATGTCGTCGAAGCCCTCGCGGACGATGACGCTGACCTCCTCGCCGCCGAGGCGCCGGGCAGAGCGGCCGCAATCCATGGCGGTGTTGCCGCCGCCGATCACGACGACACGCCGGCCTGTGCTTGTCACATGCCCGAACGACACTGACGCCAGCCAGTCGAGTCCGATGTGGACACTGCCTGCCGCTTCTTTCCGGCCGGGGATGTCAAGGTCTCGGGCGCGGGGGGCGCCGGAGCCGATGAACACGGCATCATAACCCTCCGAAAGCAGCGCCTTAAGGCTGTCGATGCGCTTGCCGGAATGAAAGGTGACGCCGAGATCGAGGATATAGCCGCATTCCTCGTCGATCACGGAATCAGGCAGCCGGAATTTCGGGATCTGGCTGCGTATCATGCCGCCGGCCTTGGGGTTGCCGTCGAACACGGTGCAGTCATATCCGAGCGGCGCAAGATCGCGCGCGACCGTCAGCGAGGCGGGACCTGCGCCCACCAGCGCGACGCGCTTGCCGTTCGTGTGGGCAGTCGGCCTGGGGAGGCGGTCGCGGATGTCGTCCTTGAAATCGGCCGCGACCCGCTTGAGCCGGCAGATCGCCACCGGCGCCTCCTCGACCCGGCCGCGCCGGCAGGCCGGCTCGCAGGGCCGGTCGCAGGTGCGCCCGAGGATTCCCGGAAAGACGTTCGATCTCCAGTTGATCATGTATGCGTCGGTATAGCGGCCCTGCGCGATCAGACGGATGTATTCGGGAACCGGCGTATGCGCCGGGCAGGCCCACTGACAGTCCACGACTTTGTGAAAATAGTCAGGTGCGGAAATGTCCGTCAGTTTCATCTCATCATCTCCTGCATCCGGGGTGCCTTCACGCGCGACGTCAAAGGTCTGCCGCCAAGACTGGGAGCAGGGTGCTGCCGGATCTTAGACATATCCGATCCATTTCCAGTAAGTTGCGCCAAGCAGCATGACGAGCGCGAAGGCGATCACTGTGAGCACGAGGCCGGTGCGCACGAAGTCCTTCGCCTCGAAGGTCTCGGTTCCGTATGCCACCATGTTCTGCGGCGCGTTCACCACGAGGATGAAGCCGAAGCTGACGACGAACTGCAGCAGTATGGTCATGCCGATGATGTTGATGCCGGGGGTCGATACGCTCTGCAGCACGGCGATGACGATGGGGATCATCGCAGAGGCGAGTGCCGTCGCGCTGGCGAAGCCGAGATGGATCACGATGAGGAACAGGCTGAGCACGGCGAGGATGAAGAGAGAGGTTCCGCCGGCGAGCCCGAACCGCTCCACCACGATGCCGGCGAGCCAGACCGCGCCGCCCGTCTGGAGAAGCGCGGTGCCGAGGCTGATGCCGATACCGAACAGGATGACCGTGCCCCACGGGATCCGCGGCTGCGCCTCTTTCCACGTCATGATGCCGATGCCGGGCACAAACATCAGCGCTACCGCGGCGACCGTCGTCGACGAGGTGTCGAACGGATGCAGGACCCCTTCCGTCGACCAGAAGGCGAGCAGGGTGAGCGACAGGGTGAGCAGCTTCTTTTCTGCCGTCTTCATGGGGCCGAGCTCGGCGAGCGATTTGCGGATCGCCGCCCGTCCGCCCGGGACTTCATCGACCTCTGGCTTCATCATCCGCGTCATGACGAAATAAAGCACCACCGTCATGATAACGGCGAAGGGCGCAGCGGCGACGAACCATTCCAGCCAGGTAACGGTGTAGTTCAGGGTTCGCTCGATGAAGCCGACGGCCACCATGTTTTGGGCGGCTGCCGTTTTGATGCCGATATTCCAAATGCTGGCGGTGTTCACCGTGGTGATCATCAGCATGCCGGCGAAGGCGCCGTTCTTGTTCACGCCGAACGCCGCGATGATGCCGAGCATGATGGGAACGATGCTGGCCACGCGGGCCGTGGTGGATGGCACGAGAAAAGCCATGACGATGCCCACGATGATCGCGCCGATGACGACGTCGCGGCTCCGGGTGCCGGTGCGCGAGAGGATGACGAGGGCAATGCGCTTGTCGAGCCCGGTGATCGTCATCGCGGCGGCGAGGAACAGCGCCGCCGCGACCAGAACGAGCGCAGTATTGGCGAAGCCGCCAAAGGCCAGGCCGAGCCCTCTGCTGGTGCCCATCAGCACGTCAGGATTCGTCTGAGAGGGGGACAGCCCCAGCAGGAACGCCATCAGGGCAGCGATGATCAGGGCCGAGACGGCGTAATCGACCGCTTCCGTCATCCACACGATCACGGCGAAGGCCAGCACCGCCAGCATGCGCTGGCCCGCGACGGGCAGCCCCTCCGGGGTCGGGAGCATGATGACGATGATAAGCGCCGCAAGACCCGTAAGCAGGCCCCAATGCGAGCGGAGCCAAGATGGCTCCTGAGGCGCGCGGCCAGACTGGGACCTCGAACCTTGCTCTGAAGGGGCGGCGATATTGCGATCTGTCGTTCCGGACACGATGTCGAAATCCCCTTGCATTGCCAGCGCAAACACTGGCCGGGGGGAACACCGGAAACCTTAATCGATATCAAAGAATCTACTGATCGCGGCATTCGACCGTTTGGACGTTGTACGAACAGCGGACTGAAACACTTTCTCGGGGCGGGCTGTTTTGAAGATGAAAAAGGGGAATCGTGAGCCTGTTGATCAACGGTATTGCTGGCTCTGTTGTTCGCGACTTTTGAATGGCGTATTAATTAGAATGATTATAAGGAAGGGCATTCGCCCGCCGTGGCAGTCGGCGACCAGCCATCCAGAGGTTCGACGTGGGTCTGTTCACCGGCCTGGCCACGGCCCGCGCCAGACTGTTGCTGGTCGTCATCGCATTATTGGGGCTGGCGGGCGGCGGGATCGCCTTTCTGACGGACAATGGCGCTTGGGCTGAACGCCTCTGGTCTGCAGGGACGCTCCCCGTTCTGGCGGCGCTCATCATCGAGATCTTCTCTGCCCTCCGACGCGGCCAGATCGGGCTCGACATCGTTGCCGGCTTGTCCATGTCGACGGCGCTCGCCTTCGGCGAACCGCTCGCCGGCAACGTCGTGGCGTTGATGTATGCTGGCGGCCAACAACTGGAGAGTTTCGCCGAGGGCCGGGCGCGGCGAGAAATGACGGCGCTGCTCGGGCGCGTCTCGCGGACCGCCATGCGCTATGCCGGCAATCTACTCGAGGAGGTGACGATCGAAAGCCTTCGCCCCGGCGATCGCATTCTGGTGCGCCGTGGCGAGGTGATCCCGGCTGACGGGAAGGTCGCGGCGGGTGAAGCGCTGCTCAACGAGGCGGCGCTCACTGGGGAGGCGTTGCCAGAACGCAGGCTCGCCGACGAGGAGATCCTGAGTGGTTCCACCTGCGTGGGTGACGCGTTCGATCTCGTCGTGGCCCGCGAGGCGGCGGAAAGCACCTACGCCAACATCGTCCGTCTGGTCGAGACGGCGCAGAAGAGCAAGGCGCCGATGGTACGCATGGCGGACCGCTATGCGATCTGGTTCCTGCTGTTCACGGTCGTTCTCGCTGGCGCGGCATGGGGGCTGAGCGGCGATCGCCTGCGCGCCTTGGCGGTTCTGGTCGTTGCCACCCCCTGTCCGCTCATCCTGGCCGTGCCCGTGGCGATCATATCGGGCATGTCGCGCGCGGCCGCGCGCGGCGTCCTCGTCAAGAACGGCGGGGCGCTCGAAGCGCTGGCCAGGATACGCACGGTCATTCTCGACAAGACCGGAACGCTGACTTTCGGCCGGGCCGCCGTCACCGGAATCCGGACCGTGGAAGGCTGGGACCAGGACGAGATCCTGCGGCTCGCTGCCTCGCTCGATCAGGCCTCGGCCCATGTCACGGCAGAGGCGCTGGTGACGGCGGCGCATGAGCGCGGGCTTGTTCTGTCGAGCCCTTCCGAGGCTCAGGAGACGGCAGGCACCGGCATCGAAGGCATCGTCGAGGGCCGGCGTGTCGTGGTCGGCGGCAGCGACTTCGTCCGCTCCCGCAGTGCCGCGGGCAATCCGCGTGCATTGGGGACCGGGCTCGCTCAGGGAACCGTGGTGGTCGCCGTGGCCGTGGATGGCACCGTGGCGGGCATCATCACGCTCGCCGACCCCATCCGCCCCGATGCCGCAGGCGTGCTCGCCGCGTTCCGCAAGGCCGGCATCCGCCGCATCGTCCTTGCCTCCGGCGATCGCGACGATGTCGTGGCGGATGTCGGACACCGGCTGCAACTGGACGCCGCGCAGGGTGAGCTGGACCCGGCCGCCAAGGTGGAGGTCGTCCTGCGCGAACGAGCCGCCGCCGCGGTGATGATGGTCGGCGACGGGGTCAATGACGCGCCTGCGCTCGCCGCGGCTGATGTCGGCGTCGCGATGGGCGCCCGGGGTTCGGCAGCGTCCTCGGAAGCGGCCGACATCGTTCTCCTTGTCGACCGGCTCGACCGGCTGGCCGACGCGCTTTTCCTGGCTCATCGCACGAAGCGGATCGCGCTGCAGAGCGTCATCGCCGGGATCGGTCTGTCGGTCATGGCGATGGCTGTTGCCTCCCTCGGGTTCCTTCCGCCGGTGCAGGGCGCGCTGACGCAGGAACTGATCGACGTCGCCGTCATCCTAAACGCGCTCAGGGCGCTGCGGCCAATCCCGGCCGGAGGCACCGATGAGCATTCCTGATGATCGTCCGCAGGCGGACAGGCGGGACTGGGGCACGCCGCCCGAAGTGTTCCACGCTTTCCTCAAGCTGGGCCTCACCTCCTTCGCCGGGCCGATCGCCGATCTCGGCTATTTCCGCGACGAACTCGTGGTGCGCCGGAAGTGGATCGATGCGGCCGGCTACGCCGATCTCGTCGCGCTCTGCCAGTTCTTGGCAAGCTGCTATGTGCCGGGATCCGACGGCGGCATTGAGTAATTTAACGCGTACAGAAATCGCTGTTCGCCGATCCGGCGACGTTCCTCGAACGCAGCCCATGGCGTCAGCATCGGCTCACCGATCGCGCCGGCGTGGGTGGCATCGAAGCTGTACCTCGCATCCGGCGTCGGGCTTGGCAGGCCATCGGGCTGGCTGAGCCCGAGGCCATCTTTAACCTGCATCAATGACATGCGGCGGAACGCAGGAGACCTGTATTGGGCGGGCGTGATGTCGCGCGGAAAAGGAGAGACGAGACGATGAGCACAGAGCAGGAAAGTCCGGCCGACAGCCCTCTCAAGCTGAAGATCGAGCACCGCGCATATGAAATCTGGGTGGGCGAAGGCAGTCCGAATGGCTGCGATCTGGAGCATTGGCTGCGAGCCGAAGCCGAGGTCACATCGGCAGAACCCGAGAGCAAACTCGCTTTGAAAAGCGCCGCAGCTGCGAAGAAGGCCTCATAGTGTTCATCGGCTGCTTCGGGCGTCCATGGCAGTGCGTACTGAAAAGTGATCTTGGTGTGCTCTGGCTTTGGCCGGCGATGGTAGGCGGGAGGTTTGGACGCGATCGAGCCTTTGTGCGATGCCGGGCTGCCGCGATATCCGGCCAGTCTGGCTGGAATGGGAATAGGGGACCTTCATGAAAGCCCTCGAACCCTTCCTCTATCACACGACTGTCGCGTACTTTTCGATGGAGATCGCGCTCCGTCCAGACATTCACACCTATAGCGGCGGGCTTGGCGTCCTGGCGGGCGACACGGCCCGCTCAGCGGCTGATCTGAATCTCCCGATGGTCTTCGTAACCTTACTCAGTCGAGAAGGCTATGTTCGCCAGGAGCTGAGCGCCGGTGGCGCGCAGATCGATAAGCCGAATCCATGGACGCCGACGGACTCGACACATCCGCTTCCCGCCATGGTGGCCATTTCCATCGAGGGGCGGAGCGTCTGGATCCAGCCGAGGCTCTACCGCCTGGCATGCCCGATCGGGCACGCCGTTCCGGTGTTGCTGCTGGACACCGACCTCGACCAGAACGCTGCTGAGGACAGGAAAATAACCGACCGCCTCTACGGCGGCGACGATGCCTATCGGCTGAAGCAGGACATCGTGCTCGGGATCGGAGGCCTGCTCGCGTTGCGCGCGCTCGGCTTCTCGATCCGCACCTACCATTTGAACGAGGGACATGCGGCGCTTCTTGCGCTGCAGTTGCTTCGGGAAACACGCCGACCGACCGACGATCTCGCTCCTGGCGGAAGTCTCTATGATCGCGGCGTGGTGCGAGAAAAATGCGTATTTACGACCCATACTCCGGTCGAGGCAGGGTTTGACAAGTTCGACTACGCTCTCATCGACCGCGTACTGGGCGACTACCTGGAAGTCGACGAGTTGAAACAGCTGGCCGGCCAGGATCGGCTCAATATGACGCAACTCGCCCTGAATCTGAGCGGCTATGTCAACGGCGTGGCGCGGCGGCATGCAGAGACCACCCGGAAGATGTTTCCGGGCTATCAAATACGCTCGATCACCAATGGTGTTCATGCCCACACGTGGACGCATCGGGCACTGGCGGAACTCCATGTGGCGCGGTTCCCGCACTGGGCTCACGAGCCCGAGATCCTGGCCTTTGCGGACCAATTGGCTGATGAGGATGTGTGGAACGCCCACCAGGTGGCAAAATCGGAACTTGTCGAACACGTCAGGAATGCAACTGGCACGCTGATGCATGCGGATGTTCCGCTTATCGGGCTTGCGCGGCGGATGACGGCCTATAAGCGACCGGATTTGCTTTTCAGCGACCTCGAGCGATTGATGACAATTGCCCAGGACCAGCCGTTCCAGGTCGTCCTGGCCGGTCTTGCTCACCCGCGCGATGAACCCGGGCACCGGTTGATCGAGAGCTTTCACCGGCACATCGAGCGGCTTGCCGGTGTCGTGCCCGTGGTATTCCTGCCCGGCTACGACATGAAACTTGGCGCTGCGATGGTTTCGGGCAGCGACATATGGCTGAATACGCCACTTCCACCTCTGGAGGCTTCTGGCACCAGCGGCATGAAGGCGGCGTTGAACGGCGTGTTGAACTTCAGCGTCCTTGACGGCTGGTGGATCGAGGGTTGGGTCGAGGGAGTTACCGGATGGGCGATCGAAGGACATCCGCCGGGAGCAGGAGACGCCTCGGCGCTTTTCGACAAGCTGCAGTCCGTCGTTCTTCCGCTCTATTACAATGACAGGGCGCGCTGGATCTGGATGATGAAGCAGTCGATCAGCAAGATCGGCGCGACCTTCAACAGCCAGCGCATGATGCGCCGCTATGCGACGGAAGCCTATATGCGCTGACCACAGCGGCCGACGCTGGTTCGACTCGAGCGGTGAAAAGGCCCCGATTGCTTGTACCGATTCCGGGTAGAGAACGCGGGGCCAGGTGCCGAGATCGATCAACGCAGGGTTCTGCAATGCAGAGGGACGTGGGCTGAACGATGAACGCAAAGGATCTGATGACAGAGGTGCCGACGACCGTGAGTCCAGAGCACAGTGTATGGCACGCGACTCAGATCATGCTGTCTGAACATGTGAGCGGGGTCCCCGTACTTGCCGATGATGGCCTGCTTGCCGGCATTGTGACCGAGGGCGACCTCCTGCGGCGCACGGAGCTCGGAACCGCAGAGGCGTTCCCCAATCCCTTGCAAGACGCCGATGCGGTTGCGAGGGCCTATGTGAAGAGTCGGAGCTGGAAGGTCGGCGATGTCATGACGAAGAATGTCATCACGATCGACGAGAACGCCGCTGTGCACGAGATCGCCAAGCTGATCGACCAGCATGACATCAAGCGCCTGCCGGTCATGCGCAAGGAGCGACTGGTTGGCATCGTCAGCCGGGCTGATCTCTTGAAGGTCATTGCGACCGGCAAGCCGGATGCCGAGATCCGAGGCGACGAGGCTGTGCGGCGCGCCATTGTCGCACGCCTCGCCGAAGCCGCTTCGGTTCTATCAGCCCAGCCGGTCGTCGCCGTCGAGGGCGGGATCGTGCATGTCGCAGGTGATATTCGGTCCCAAGACGAGCATGATGCGATTCGCATGATCGTTGAAGGTGTTGCCGGACCAGGGTTCAAGGATGATCTCAGTATCTCGAAAAAAGGTCCTGTAAGGCTATGATCTGAGATGTGCCTGTCCGCAGAAGCGAGCTTCACGGCCGCCGCGATTCTGATGCCTGCCGGAGTATTGAGCACCTATCGCGCCTGGCAGACCGATCGGCGATACCTCGCGATCGCTGCCCTGCCATTCCTGTTCGGTCTCCAGCAAGCGACGGAAGGGCTCGTATGGACTGCCGGACAGTGGGGCGATCAGGACCTCGTGACGCGCTATTCGCTGGCCTACATGTTCTTCACTTGGCTCGCCTGGCCGGTCGGCGCGCCGGTCTCGACCTACTTCATCGAGCACGGGCGGCGCCGGAGCCTCTATTTGTTCTTCGCTATCGCCGGGGGCATGCTAGGCGCACTGCAATATGTGCCGTATTTCGCGCATGAAGGCTGGCTGACGACAACGTTCCTCGAAAGGGCAGTCCGCTATCAGGATGTCAATCTTCTCGACTTCGTGGTGACGCGCGAAACAACCTATGGCATCTACGCTGCGCTCGTCACCGTTCCATTCCTGTTGTCGCGTGACCGTGCCGTAAAGGTCTTTGGCTTGCTGGTCCTGGGTGTTCTTGTGGTGACATACACATTCTTTGCCTATGCCTATATCTCCGTCTTCTGCTTCGGCGGAGCGCTCATGTCGCTTTATCTTGTCGCGATGACATTGCGTAAGCCGCGAACCGGTTCGGCTATGGGGACTGTCTGACAAGCCCCCAGACCGGCACTGCCAAGTCGCTTGCGGAGACCTAGGCGGTGTGGACGGATTGCCGCATGTCGTATGGCGAGGATTCCTCTGAAGCGTATTGTCTGATTCATGGAGAGCCGACTGATTTGGAGGTCGGCGATGTCCACGAAGATGACGGATGCAGACTGGTCGGTGGCGCTGGAGGTGTTGCGTGCCTCGCTGCCGCGCCGGGGCGACAAAGGTCGGGACGACCGGCTCTTCCTCGAAGCGTTGCACTACTTCTCGGTTCACAACATCACCTGGCGGACGCTGCCGGAGCGGTTCGGCAAGTGGAACAGCGTCTGGAAGCGCTTCGACCGGTTGAGCAAGGCGGGCGTGTTCGAGACCTTCTTCGATCATCTCGCCTCACTGTCGTCCTCGGCGCACCTCGTGCAGATGTTCGACTCGACGATCGTGCGCGCTCATGTCTCGGCGGCAGGCGCCAAAGGGGGCAGAAGGGTCAGGCGCTCGGCCGCTCGCGCGGCGGCTTCTCCACCAAGATCCATCTGAAGACCGATTTCGACGGCCATCCCATCGCCTTCGACCTGACCGGAGGCGAAAAAGGCGACGCACCGCATTTCCCGATCCTGCTTGGCCTCGGTCCCGACGTCGATCCGCGAGCAGTTGTCGGCGACAAGGGTTACGCCAGCAAGGCCAACCGGCAAGCCGCCCGTGCTCGCGGCATCATCCCGGTCATTCCGCACAAGGCCAACGAGAAGGATAAACCTCGCTTCTTCGCAAAGGCCCTCTACCGAGGACGGGCCCGCATCGAACAGGCCGTCGGCAAGCTTAAGCGCTTCAAACGCGTCGCTCTACGCTGCGAGAAGACCAAGCGAAACTTCGCATCCATCGTCGCTATCGCAGCCGGATTCACCTTGGTCAAATCCGTCCACACCACCTAGCGCCATCGCTCGATTGGGAAGACTCCACGAGGCGCAGGGCGGCTGCGGAAATGCTGATGAAGCAGCGAGCTGGAAGGAGCTGGCGAAGAGACCGGCATCGCCCACAGGCGCAATTCGATCTATTTCCATCGATGATGACACTGCAGGACGGGAAGCTTGTTCTTCGCTTTTCCAAGGTCAGGCCTTACGAGTGGACGTCCGTCCGAGGTGGCCCCTTTCGAGGGGAGCGATGGGAGCTTTGCTCGGACGGCTCTCGGCCTGTGGCTCACGCAGTTCGACGTCCGCATCGGCGAGATTGGCGATGATCGGGCAGTCTGGTCGTCCGTCGCCATGGCAATGCTGAGCGAGGTTGCTGAGCGTCGCGATCATGTCCTCTATGGCCTGCCTTTTGTCCTGCAGGTCCCGCACGTGCTGGAGGGAGATTGCCTTCACATCGGCGCTGCTGCGATCCCGGTCGCGCCAAAGCGCGAGAAGATCGCCGATCTGTTTGACAGAGAAGCCGAGGTCCCGAGCCCGACGGATAAAGCGGAGCGCATGAACGTCATTGTCCGAATAGTCACGATACCCCGATTCCTGTCGGGTTGCCGTTTCCGTAAGTCCGATGGATTCATAGTATCGGATCATCTTGGAGTTGACGCCCGAACGCTTCGCTGCCTCACCGATGTTCATGTTCCAAACTCTCCTACTGCGGCTCGGCTGGGGTCACTCGGCCGGAACAAGCGCCGGCCGATGCGCCCGCCTCGCGGGAGTGGAGTCCACGGTCATCGGCGGTCGGAAGCGCTTCAGACGGAGCGCATTGCCGAGCACGAAGACGCTCGATGCCGCCATGGCGCCTGCCGCGAAGATCGGCGAGAGCAGCGTTCCGTTAAACGGATAGAGGATGCCGGCCGCCACCGGGATCAGGCTGGCGTTGTAGGCGAATGCCCAGAACAGGTTCTGCTTGATGTTGCGGATCGTCGCCTTGCTGAGCGCGATGGCGTTGACCACGCCGCGCAGATCGCCTGACATCAGCACAACATCGGCCGCTTCGATCGCCACATCCGTGCCGGTCCCGATCGCGACGCCCACATCGGCCTCGGCGAGCGCCGGAGCGTCGTTGATGCCGTCGCCGACAAAGGCCACGGTTCCGAAGCGCTGGCGCAGCGCCTTGATCGCCTTGACCTTGCCGTCCGGCAGAACCTCCGCCATCACCTCGTCGATACCGAGTTGCCTGGCGATGGCGGTGGCGGTTCTGGCGTTGTCGCCGGTGATCATCGCTACCTTGATCCCCAGCCGATGCAGCGCTGCGATGGAATCGCGTGTCGTCGGCTTGATCGGATCGGCGACGGCAATCGCTGCCGCGAGCCGGCCGTCGATCGCGGCATAGAGCGGGCTCTTGCCCTGGCTCGCCAGACTCTGGCCGACCGGCTCGACCTCCGCGAGGTCGTAACCGAGCTTCTTCATGTAGCGATCCGCGCCAATCTCGACTTGACGGCCATCGACGGTCGCAGCGACGCCGAAGCCCGGAACCGCCTCGAAGTTCTGGACGGTCCCAAAGGTGAGAGCGCGCAGCTTCGCGGCGGCGACGATGGCCTCGGCAATCGGATGCTCGGAGCGTTCCTCGACGGCGGCGACGAGAGACAGGACGTCGGACTCCCCGAACCCGTTGATCAGCGAAAGGTCGGTCAGCTCCGGCCGCCCCTTCGTCAGCGTGCCCGTCTTGTCGAGCGCGATGGCCTTCGCGCTCCTCAGCGTCTGGAGCGCTTCGCCCTTGCGGAACAGGATGCCCATCCTCGCGGCGCGTCCCGTGCCAACCATGATCGACGTCGGCGTAGCGAGACCCATGGCGCAGGGGCAGGCGATGATCAGGACAGCGACGCCGTTGACCAGCGCGAAGGCGAGCGCCGGATCGGGACCGAACACCAGCCAGATTGCGAAGGTCAGTGCCGCGATTCCTATGACGATTGGCACGAAGACGCCGGTCACGCGGTCGACCAGCGCCTGGATAGGTAGCTTGGAGCCCTGCGCGGCTTCGACCATGCGGATGATCTGCGCCAGCACGGTGTCGCCGCCGACCTTGGTGGCGCGGAAGGTGATGCTGCCCGTCTTGTTGATCGTGCCGCCGACGACTGCCGCGCCCGCGCCCTTCTGAACCGGGATCGGCTCGCCCGTGATCATGGACTCGTCCACGAAGGAAGAACCATCGAGCACGTCGCCATCGACCGGCACCCGCTCGCCGGGACGCACCTGCACAATGTCGCCGGCAACGACCTCGGACAGGGCAACCTGTACCGCTTTCCCGTCGCGAAGGACCTGCGCCGTCTTTGCCTGCAGGTCCATCAGCTGTCTGATCGCTTCGCTCGTGCGCCCTTTTGCGCGCGCCTCGAGCCAACGGCCGAGCAGGATCAGCGCGACGATCACAGCCGCCGCTTCGTAATAGACGTTGTGGGTGCCTTCCGGCAGCAGGTGAGGCGCGAAGGTCGCGACCACGGAATAGGCCCAGGCCGCTCCGGTGCCGAGGCTGACCAGCGTGTTCATGTCAGGGCGGCCGCGCAGCAGCGCCGGGACGCCCTTGATGAAGAAACGCAGACCGGGGACGAACAATACCAGCGTCGTCAGAGCGAACTGCAGATACCAGTTCCCCTGCTGCCCGATGGTCTCCATCACCCAAATATGGATTGCCGGAACCAAGTGGCTGCCCATTTCGAGAACCACGACCGGCACGGTAAGGACCGCCGCGAGCATCAGCGCATTGCGCAGCGACCGCATGTCCCGCTCGCGCCGAGCGGCCTCCCGATCCTCGGCAACCGCCCCATTCGTCACCAGACGCGAGCCGTAGCCGGCGCTTACTACCGCAGCAATCATATCCGAGGCGGAAACAGAATTGTCGAGATACCGGATCCGCGCCTTCTCCGTGGCGAGGTTGACCGATGCATCAAGAACGCCGGGAAGCGCCTTCAAGACCTTCTCAACGCGTCCGACACAGGACGCACAGCTCATTCCTTCGACGACGAGTTCCGCCGTCTCGCTACCGACCTCGTAGCCGGCGGTCTCGACCGCGCCGACCACGGCAACCGGGTCGGGTTGTGCGGAAAAATCGACCTCGGCGCGCTCCGTCGCGAGATTGACCGACACGCGCGTCACCCCTGGCAGTGCCTTCAAGGCCTTCTCGACCCTCCCCACGCACGAAGCGCAGGTCATGCCTTCGATGCGTAGCCGCAACGTTGCGGATGGAGAGGCGAATGCGGTTGAGGTCGGCATGTCGTCAGCTCCTTGAATCACAGCTGACCGCGAACATGGTGCTTCCAACAATGGGAAGGTCAACGCCGACTGGTGCATTTTTTCGGCGGGCAGACCTATTGACCTTCCCATTGTTGGAAGCACCACCTTCACTCACGGAGTGCCAAATTGAGGAAAAAAGCCATGGTCTATCTGAAAATCCCCAACATGAACTGCGGCGGTTGTGCTGCGACCGTCACCAAAGCTCTCAAGAGCATCGACGTCGACGCCAGGATTGACGTCGACACGGCGCTGAAGACCGTAAAGCTGGAGAGCAAGGCAGACGTCGAACAAATCAGCGCGGTGCTCAAGTCGGCAGGCTATCCCGCAGAGGTTCAGCCCGGCTGACGCGCCTTTCTCTCGGGGCAAGGACAGGCGCTGGTCCGCTGGCCTGGAGCGGACCGGCGCTGTAGTGCGTTGTTCGGTGCGGAAACGCTGGGAGCCGTCCACCATTCCGGAGCCATCCCGATGCGCCGTGAAGCCGAGATCAACGACGCCGAGATCACCGAACTGTGCTCTCAGATCATGCCGTCCGAACAACATGAGATCGAGCAGACGGTGGGAGTTCTGACGCGACTTCAGGCACGGAGCTCCGTCCTCGGCAAATCTGCGGTCCGGGTGCGGGACGACGGTATATGCCCGCGCCTCGTCCATTCAAGAGCCGATCACGGCTGACGGTCCCGGCCACTCGAAATGCGGCAGCGTCGCAAAGGCAGCGTAGCCGAGCGCAATGGCCACCACCGTAGCGGCCGCCAGCGGGAGCCAGAAGCGAACCGGTCCCGCAACGGCGGCGACGGCCAGGCGGCCAATGGCATTCGTAGCGAGCGCCAGAAGCACGGCGTGTCCGACCGCCTCCATGGTTGCCGGCTGTCCGAGCAGCCGCAACGCGCTGAGCACTGCCACGTCGACATCGAATATTCCCGAGATGGCGGAGGTCGCCACCATCCCGCTGCTGCTTCCGACCGAAAGAGCGGCGCTCACGGTGGAGACGACCGCGAAGAGCGCCGCGAACAACATCAGCGGCCCCACCTCGAAGGGGTTGCGCGGCGGTTGCGTACCTTCGCCCGAAATGGTGTGGCGCGACAGCAGGAGGAGAATGCCGCAGGTCGCAAAGCCGCCGATTGCGGCCAGGATGGCCAGACCCGCGACGCCCAGCACCGACGGCGCGACGATGGCGACGATTGCCGTGACCCGTATCACGGATACGCCCGCCGCGAGGATCGCGGCACCTGCCAGCGGCCAGGGATTCGTTCCGGTCTTGGCGATCCGCGCCAGCGACAGAGTTACGGCGGTGGACGAGATGACGGCTCCGGCAAGACCGCTGACCAGAATACCCCGGGTCGTGCCGAGAGCCCGGACCGCGATGTAGCCGAGGAAGGAGATCGCCGCCGTCAGCACGGTGAAGAGCCACACCTGCCGGGGATTGAAGCCGCCCCAGGGATCGACGGCTCGATCGGGCAGCAGCGGCAGGATGATCGCCGTCATCACCGCGAGCACCAGAGCCGAACGAAGCTCGATCCAGGAAATTCGCCTGAGAAGCCCGTGCAGAAGCTCGCGACTGGCGAGAACCGCGGCGAGCGCGGCCCCACCGGCGGCGGCGGCGCGCTGATCCCCGACGACGGCAAGCGCCCCCAAGGCGAACACGCCCAGCGCGGCGATGATGCCGGTCACGCTGTAATCCTCATCGTGGAGGGACTCGCGTGCCTTGTACCAGGCGAAGACCGCGGTGAAGGCGAGGAAGCCGGCGATCAGAATGGAGGGAGCATCAAGGCTGGCGCTGAGAGCCGCCACCACGCCGCCGAGCAGTCCGGAGATGCCGTATGTTCGGATGCCCGCCGCGCGGCCGCCATCCGGCGTGTCGCGCTCGCGCCACCCACGCTCCAGGCCGACGAGCAAGCCAATGGCAAGTGCCAGACCGAGCTGCAGGATCAAGAAGTCCATGGCGTGGCCCGTGATGGATAAGTCACGTCATCAGCGCAGCTGATCATGACGGTCGCCTGTTCGTCTGAGCAGCACCTTGTCGCACCGATAGAATTGATCCCAAAGCGCTGCCACGACGCCGGCGAGAACCAATTGCCGCCTCATGCCTCGACCTTGACGATATCGCCGGACCGGGCGGCGTATTCCAGGGCATAGGCGAGTTCGGCACGCGTCTCGGCATGGACATGAAGCATTGGCTGGCCCTTGTCGATCTCGTTGCCCAGCCGCACGTCCATGCGAACGCCGGCGGCCTTGGCCTCGGGCGCTCCAGCGAGTTTTGCAAGCCGGGCGAGCTTTCGATTGTCGATATGGACGATGCGTCCTGCATGCGGGGCCACAAGCGGATGGACGTTGGACGCAGTCGGAGGTGTCCGCATCCCGCCCTGCGCCTCACAGATGGCTTCGAACTTCGCCCAGGCGCGCCCGTCGGAGAGCGTTTCGAGCGCCAGTCGAGTCCCTTCACCCGTTGCCACTTTTCCGCCGATTTCGAGCGCTGCACCCGCAAGCGTCGCGGCGCGCCTCCTGAGATCGTCCGGCGCATCGCCGGCATTTTGAAGGACAGCCAGGACATCGAGAGCCTCGAGCGCCGGCCCGATCCCCCGGCCGACCGGCTGTGAACCATCGGTCTGGAGACATATCGCGGTCAGGCCGAAACGCGCGGCGACCGCCCCCATGCGTTCGGCGAGGTGACCGGCGAGTTCCTCGCTGCGGACCTTGGCGGTCGGGCCGACAGGAATATCGATCACCACATGGGTCGAGCCCGCGGAAATTTTCTTCGACAGCACGGACGCGATGAGCTGGCCTTCGGTATCGACATCGAGCTCACGCTCGACGCGCACGAAGATGTCGTCGGCGGGACTGAGATGCACCGCGCCACCCCAGGCGATGCAGCCGCCTTCAGCCTCCACCACGCGCCGGAGCGTCGCAATGTCGAGGTCGACTGGAGCGAGCGTCTCCATCGTATCGGCCGTGCCTGCCGGCGAGGTTATCGCGCGTGAAGAGGTTTTGGGCATGATGAGGCCCTGCGCTGCGACGATCGCGACAATGATCGGCGTGGTGCGATTGCCCGGCAGGCCGCCGATGCAGTGCTTGTCGACGACGATCGGGGCATCCCAGCGCATACGCTCGCCAACCTCGACCATCGCGCCGGTCAGATCGGCGGTCTCCTGCTCGTCCAGAGGCAAGGCGGCGCCCGCCGTCAGGAATGCGGCAAGATGCACGTCGGTGTATCGTCCGGCGACAATGTCTTTGACAATCGCCGTGAAGGCGGATGCGTCGAGGCGGTTGCCGTAGATGCGCCGGCGCACGCTTGCCAACGATTCGATCGCCGGCGCATGTGTGACTTTAACGGCTTCGCCGTCCGCAATGCCGAGGATCGTCCAGGCGGTCTCAGAAAGAGCGACCTCGTCGAGCGCGATCAATTCGCCGCCCTCTATCTGAAAGAGCGTTGCCTGCACCTCCCGATTGCCTGTCGAAACAAGAACCTGCGAGCGTGCGGCAAGGCCCTCCGAACGGCAGACATGGCAGTCTGTGCGCATGATGACCACGGCCTGATGCTGGGTGTGCAGGCCAAGACGCTTGGCGCGGAGCATCGGCTGTGCAAGGGCGTCGGTCCGTTCGAGGGCTGCGGTCATAGATCGAACACCTGATCCTGACGGGGAACGCTCGCGCTCCATCCGAGATCCCTGTCGATGCGTACGCGCAGCGCCTCAGCGGCTTCGGGCTCGCCATGCACGATGAAGACACGCGAGGGGCTGTGACGGAAACCCGAGAGCCAGTGCATCAGGTCGTTGGCGTCGGCGTGAGCCGAGAGCATCGTCAGATCGTCGACCTCTGCGCGAACGGGAATCCATTGGCCGTGGATCTTGATCTCGCTTGCACCCTGCAACATGGCACGTCCGCGCGTTCCGACGGCCTGGAAGCCGGAGAACAGGATGGTGTTCTTCTGTTCGGGCGCGAAAGCCTTCAGATGATGGAGCACGCGACCGCCGGTCGCCATGCCGCTCGCCGAGATCACCACCTTGGGATAGGGGCTCGCCGTGATCGCCTTGGACCCTTCGACATCTCTCGTATACGTAGCAATTCCGCAGATCGCGCCGCAGACCTCCGGTGTGAGGCGATGATCAGCAGGGTGCGCATGAAGCAAATCGGTCGCGTCGATCGCCATAGGGCTGTCAAGATAGATCGGAATGTTCGACAGCCTGCTGGCGGTCTTCAGCTTCCACAGATGATAGAGCAGCGATTGTGCGCGGCCGACCGCGAAGGCCGGGATCACGACGGTGCCGCCGCGTTGGACTGTGCGCTCGATCACCGCGCCGAGAACCTCGGTGATGTCGCCCGGTTTATGAATGCGATCGCCGTAGGTGGATTCGATGACAATGAAGTCGGCTTCCGAGACTGGCTCGGGATCCGGCATGACCGGATCGCCGTAGCGTCCGAGATCGCCGGAGAAGGTAACGCGACGGCCGGCCCAGCCGATATCCGCGGTTGCAGCGCCCAGGATGTGCCCAGCATGGCGGAACATCAGCGTCGGACCGCCAGGAAGCTGAACGAGCTTTCCAAAGGGAACGGCTGAGAAGAACTCGAGCGCGCGTTCCGCGTCGCGAACTCCGTAGAGCGGCAAGGCCGGCTTGTGCTTCGAGAATCCCTTGCGGTTGGCGTATTCGGCGTCCTTCTCCTGCAGATAGCCGCTGTCTTGAAGGATCAGCTCGGCCACATCGCGCGTGGCCTCGGTTGCGAAGATGCGGCCGCGAAAGCCGTCGCGCACCAGCTTCGGCAGATAGCCGGAATGGTCGAGATGGGCATGGGTCAACACGACGGCGTCGATGCTGGAGGGCTCGACCGGCAAGGGCTCCCAATTCAGCTCGCGCAAGTTCTTGAGGCCCTGGAACAGGCCACAGTCGATCAGGATGTGCTTTCCATCATGAGTCAGGAGATGTTTCGAGCCAGTGACGGTGCCGGCACCGCCCAGCGAGGTCAGCGTAAGCATGGCGGCCTTCAGATCACGGGTTGGAAAAGATCGGCGGGGTTACCCCTACTGTCGACGGCGGCGCGTTCGGCGGGCGTGAGCAGATCGTCGCGTGACCAACCGGCAAGCGGGGTCGCCGCATCGATCAGGTGAGCCCAGGAGCAGCGATTGGCGAACAGCATGCCGTCGACATCGAGCGTGCCGCCCCGGCTGATATAGCCGCGCGCGGCGGTTCTCAGCGGTCCCCCGTCCAGCCGCCTCAACAGACCAAGCATCGGCTCGGGCCGCGTATGAGTGACGATGACGCGGGGAAGCTGCGGGGGAAATAGTGCGGCGAGATCCTCGTCGCTCGCGGTGAAGGCGGCCTCGATCGGGTCGCGCGGCGCACGGAAGCGACCCGGTTCCGCCAATGCCGTCACGACGGCTTTGAGGCCACGGGCCGAGAGGCGTCGTGACGCCTTGAGCGCCTCCTCGAGCTGATAGGCCCCGACCGCCACCAGTTGCAGGTCGGCTTCGCCGGGATTGCCATCGATATGGGCCGCGCCCTCGGACACGAACCGGCCAGCCGCCTCGCCGTCGAGCCGGTGCGGCATGTCGCGCTTCGATACGATCAGGCAGGCTACCTGGCCGCGTCCGTCATAGACCGATCGCAGCGCGGCCATTGCGCTGTTCGCGTCGACTGGAAAGAGCACCCGGGCTGTGTCCGACATCTCGCCGAGCAGTGCCTCGCCAATCGTCGGGTCCTGGTGCGATTGCTCATTCTTGGAGTTCTCCCAGGTGTGGGAGGTGACGACGAGGGGCACCGAGATCCAGCCGGACTCCTGACCGACCTCGCGACGACGCCGGGCGAAGACGATCTCCTGACGGAGGCCGCCCAGCATCTTCATGGCGAAGGCCTCATAGCTGACGATCAGGTTGAGCCCGCCTTTGTTGGCGAGCGCCGCACCTGCAACTGCTTCCTCGTTGAGCGCGGTGATGACGGCGCCATCAACGGCTTCGGCTACCCCGGGCTCGGCGACGTTGACGCGATGCCGCAGACGATCGAGCGCGGCGCCCATATGGTTGGAGCGCAACTCGTCGGGATTGCCGAGCCGCGGCCGTAAATCCGGATTGGCATCGACGACGCGCACGAACCAGCGGTCTAGCGCATGCATGGCGCAGTCCGGAGCATCGCCCACGCGGATCCATTCGGGTTCGGGGAGCTGGGGTGACGGCGGGCTTCGCAGTGCGAGGGGATGGCGGCTTTCGAGCGGCCGGTTCTGCGGGTCGTGAATGGCAAGCGCGCCGACCGCGCGGTCAATCTCTTGCAGCGGAACGAAGAGCGCTGCTGCAGCTTCGTTGAAGGCGTTTCGTGCCGCGTCATCGCGCGACGGGTTGCCGTCGATCGGAAGGTTGTGCGCCGCATTGGTGCCGGCGCCCGGAAAGCCGAACCCCTTGATCGTCTTGGCGATCACATAGGGGATGGGCGCGGGATAGACGTGATCGGCATCGGCGGCGAAACGTCCGAGCCGCTCCTCGGCCGTGAGGATCGCCCAGGCGAACGCGGCCGGGTCGCGGCCGTCGATCGCGAAGGGATCGAAGCCGTTATGGCGAAGATGGGCCGCGAGCCAGTCGGCCCCGCCCTGCTGGGCAATCTGAGCGCGCTCCTCGATGCGGCGTCCGTTGAGGATCATGATGGGGATCGCGAGGCCGGAATCCTCGGCGCGCCACCAGCGGGGTGTCCAGTCGGAGCCGCGCTGCTCCTCGAAGGCACCGTCACTCAGGAAGGCGATGAGACTCTCTCCGGGAAGCGGCATGTGCACATATTGCACCTCCGCGAAACCAAGATAGCCTCCCTCCGAGATCGCCCCGGCGGTGTTGGGACCAGCATGGCTGCCCAGCGGGACCGCGGCGCGACCCTCCGCATCGATCGCATAGGAATAGAAGTCGGCCGCGAGCTGAGAGAGCCCCTTCTCGGTCCGGTCGTAGCGGCCTTTCTGCGTCGGCGAGACGTCGCCAGTCAGCGCATTGACGGCCTCGATCGCTGCGACGCAATGGCCTTGCCCCATCAGCCACGAGCGGGTCTTGGCGGTGATCGTGTTGGCGGTGAGATAGCCGACAAAAGCAGGAACCATGTTGAGCGAGCCACCGGTATGGCCTTCAGGCGTCGGCTTGAACGCAGCGGCCGGCAGCGGCGCGCCGGAGAGATTGACCCGGCTGGCATAGGTCATGTGGACGACGGTCCACATCGCCGCGCAGGCCAGACGGTCGGCAGCGGCGAGCAGCCGGTAGAGCCTGTCGGGCGCCATGTATCCCGAGGCTGCGAGTGCTGCAACACGCTCGACCGTCTCGGCGCTGTGCTCGATGGGCCCGTAGCCCTTCTGCCAGATCGCGAATGCGTCCGATGTCATTTCACTCATGTTGCGCTATCACCTTTTCCTTGTTGTGGGACCGGCGTCCGCGTTCGACTGACGCCGCTTGTCCATGGCGGAGGATCGCTGGCCGGAAAGGAGTCGATGCCGGCGCGTTCGACTTCATCGAGCGGTTCGGCCGGCCGCCTGTGGCGGACAATATCCCGCGGGACATTCCGGGCGGCCGAGATGGCGGCGGCTATCAGGGGTGCGAGACGGATGGCGTTGCTCGCATGCAGGACAGAATCGCTCGAAACGATTCTGTCGGCGACGGCCAATAAGCGCTGGTAGGAATCCTCGGCGAAGAGGCCATGGATGACGGCGCAGACGGGCCGCGCGAACCCCTGGAGCGGAAGCTTGCATGCGGCTTCAAAGAGCGTGTCGCCGGACGACGCGATGTCGTCGACGAGGACCGGCCGGAGGCCGCTCCATTGCGAGAGGTCGGGGAGCTCGACGTCGACGCTGCGGTCGCCGTGCCTGGTTTTGCTTAGAACGGCATGGGGTGCGCCGATGCGCGCGGCAATGGCCGAGACCCACTGCTCGCTTTCCTCGTCCGGCCCGATGATGAGAGGCTTCTGCACCTCAGCCGCGATCCAGTCGGCGAGAAGCGGCGCGGCATGAAGCGTCTCTGTCGGGATCGTGTAGAGTGCGGAAAGAGCGGCATAGCGATGAAGGTGCGGGTCGACGGTCACCAACCGGTCGAAGGTCGAGGACACGAGGCGGGCAAAGGTCTTCGAGGTCACCGCTTCGCCGGGCAGAAAGCGACGGTCTTGCCGCATATAGGCGAGATAGGGCGCAACGAGCGTGACCTCGCGCGCACCGAGCGACCGGGCCGCATCGGCCGCGAAAACGAGACGCAGGAACCCGTCATCCGGCGGCGCCAGGGTGCAGACGAGATCGACGGGACGGTTCGCAATATTGGAGAGAATCCGAACGTAGGTCTCGCCGTCGGGAAAGCGGCGCGTCTCGATCGCACCCAGTTCCCATCCCCCGGACTCGGCAAGATGTCGGGCGAAGATTTCGTTTCCGGGCAAGGGAAGGATCAGGCGCATGGATCATGCTCCTCATTTCTTCCGGTAGAACCGCAGAAACTGCGCGTTGATGGCGACGATGACGGTGCTGGCCGACATGAAAACGGCGGCGACGGCTGGGGTCATCAGGAAACCCGTTCCGAAGGTGATGCCGGCCGCCATCGGGATGGCAATTGCGTTGTATCCGGTCGCCCAGATCAGGTTCTGTACCATCTTGCGGTAGGTGGCGCGTGACAGGCCGAGGATCGCGGCCACATCGCGCGGATCGCTTCTGACCAGGACGACGTCGGCCGATTCCACGGCAACGTCAGTGCCAGCGCCGATGGCGATCCCGAGATCGGCCACGACCAGCGCCGGCGCGTCATTCACGCCGTCGCCAACCATGGCAACCTGCAGTCCGCGCGCCTGCAATTCCTTGATCTTCTCGGACTTCTGATCCGGCAGCACCTCGGCGAAATATTCAGCTATGCCCAGTTCGTCCGACACCGCTTGCGCGACCCCCTTGGCATCGCCAGTGAGCATCACGGAGTTGATCCCGAGCGCCTTCAGTTCGGCGATGGCCTCCTTCGATTCCTGCCGGACGATATCGGCCAGCGCGAACAGCGCGCGCGGCTCGCCGTCGCGGACGAGCACGACCACTGTCTTGCCCTGGGCCTCCAATTGCTTGAGCCGCTCGTGGCCGATCGCCTTGCCCTGCCTTGCGAGGTGGCCGGGGCTGACGATACGGATGTCGGCGCAGTCAACCTTTGCGACGATGCCCTCTCCGGTGATGTTGCTGACCTCGCTTGCCTTCGGGACGGTCAAGTTGCGATCCCTGGCCTCGGCGACGATGCCGTGGGCGATCGGATGCTCGGACTGGCTCTCGGCCGCTGCCGCCAAGGCGAGTTCTTCGTTCTCGTCACCGCCGGCGAGCAGCACGATGTCGCTCACGCCAAACCGGCCCTCGGTCAGCGTTCCGGTCTTGTCAAAGACCACCGCATTTAGATTGCGCGCGCGTTCAAAGGCCGCGCGGTCACGGATCAGAAGTCCGTTTCCGGCGCTGAGCGAGGTGCTGACGGCGACGACGAGCGGAACGGCAAGCCCGAGCGCATGCGGGCAGGCGACGACCATCACCGTCACCATGCGCTCGAGCGCGAATTCAAGCGACGCGCCGAGAACGAGCCACCAGACGAAGAGCGTCCCGAAGCCTACGGTAAGGGCGATGTAAGTGAGCCACGAGGCAGCACGGTTGGCGATGTCCTGCGTCCTGGAGCGCGTCGCCTGCGCCTTCTTCACGAGATCGATGACCTGTGCGAGATAGGTGGCATCGCCCGTGGCGGTCACCTCGATGGTCACGGCGTTGGCGCCGTTGATCGCGCCGCCGATGGCGGTGGCACCGACGGTCTTGGAAACCGGGCGGGATTCGCCGGTCAGCATCGCCTCGTTGAAGCCGGACGACCCCTCGATGATCTTCCCGTCGACGGGCACCTTGGCGCCCGGGCGGACGAGAACCCGATCGCCCGGCTGCAATGCGGAGATGGGGACCTCTTGCATCGAGCCGTCGGCGCCGATCTTCGTAGCGCTGTCAGGCAGCAGCCGGACCAGTTCCTCGAGCGCGCGCGATGCACCCATCACGGAGCGCATCTCGACCCAGTGGCCGAGAAGCATGATCGCGACCAAAGTCACGAGCTCCCAATAGAATGGCTCTCCCGGAAAGCCAAAGGTGGTGGCGGCCGAGAAGAAGTAGGCGGCCGAGATCGCCAGCGCGATCAGAGTCATCATTCCGGGCTGCCCCTTGCGCAGCTCGGACAGGAAGCCGGTGAGAAACGGCCAACCCCCATAAACATAGACGATCGTTGAAAGAGCGAAGAGAACCAGTCCATCTCCCGCAAAGGCCAGCGTCTCGGCAACGCCAAGCCAGTGCTGGATCATCGGCGACAGAAGCAGGACCGGCGGCGTGAGAAGGAGTGTGACCCAGAACCTTCGGCGGAAGTCGGCGACCATCGCACCATGATCGTGCCCGGCATGCTCGGAATGACTGGAACCGGCCGCTGCCACGATCTTGGGATCGGTGTGACGATCGTCTTGGCGCCTGCCGCCAGCGTGATCGGCATGACCATTGTGATCGTGGGCATGTGGCCGGTCAGAGGTCATTCTACGAGATCCTGCTGTTTGCTACGGCCTTTGGGAGACCATGGTGCTTATGGAATGCTCGACGAGATTCGGCCCGCGCGCCAGCGACGTGAGCGCCATTTCGTGCCGAGCCAGCTTGGTCGCCGGTTCCCCACGGCACGTCTTTGATCGAGGTTAAGTTCGCCGATGGGCCAAAAGGTCATAGGTGAAGCTCAATCTCGGTGTCGTACTCCGACGGCCGAGCGGTAGCGGCCTGCCGTGTCGGATTGTGCGAGGCTCGGGCGGCAGACGATTGTCGAGACGGTAACCCCAACCCACGGACGGAGAGGCGCCGAGCCACCCGGCGTGCACCAGCCTGAGCATGCCGGACCTCAGAACCGGTTGCATTTGCCGCCGTTCCAAAACTCCAGTGCCGGAAAAAATGTCGCCGACACGCTACCATCATTTGTGCGACAAACCTGCGCTTCATCCTCCCCTGGCTGAGTTCGCTCGACCGGAATCCGCACTACGGCCGCCACGAACCTTCACCATAGGGCTCCTGCATACGCGGCCGATCGACGTGGGAGGCGAGATGGGTCTGGTCCCGAGCGCGGGATGAAGCCGGCTATCGACAGGCCGCGCCCATGCAACCGGGACTGGAGCAGACGTGGAGACCATCTCAGTTGCCTTGATCCTTCTGCTAGCCGTTGTGATCAGCGGTGCGCTCGCGCGCATGTCGCCGATCGCCCTACCGCTTCCCCTTTTTCAGATCGCGCTCGGCGTGGTCATCGCGTCGGTGGCCAATCTCGGCGTCGAACTGGAACCGGAGATTTTCTTCCTGCTGTTCCTGCCGCCGCTCCTGTTCCTGGACGGCTGGCGCATCCCCAAGGAGGGTGTGTTCCGGGACAAGGGCACGATCCTGGAGCTTGCCTTCGGCCTGGTCGTGTTCACCGTGGTCGGCGTCGGCTTCCTGGTGAACTGGATGATCCCGGCCATGCCGCTGGCGGTTGCTTTCGCGCTGGCGGCCATCGTCTCGCCCACCGATCCGATCGCGGTGTCGGCCATTGCTGCCAGAGTGCCCATTCCCAAGCGGCTGATGCACATCCTCGAAGGCGAGTCGCTGCTTAACGATGCGTCGGGCCTGGTCTGCATGCGCTTCGCGGTTGCCGCGACCCTGACCGGTACATTCTCCCTCGCCGAGGCCGCCGGCACATTCCTCTGGGTTGCGATCGGCGGCATCGCGATCGGCATGGGAGTGACCTGGTCGGCGACCAAGGCGAAGAACTGGATCTCGCGCAAATTCGGGGAAGAAACCGGCTCGCAGATCCTGATCAGTCTGCTGATCCCCTTCGCCGCCTATCTTCTGGCCGAGCGTCTTCATTGTTCGGGGATTCTCGCCGCGGTCGCGGCCGGCATCACCATGAGTTATGTGGAGCAGACCGGACAAGCGCTCGCCGTCACCCGTGTCCGTCGCAGCGCCGTCTGGGACACGGTCCAGTTCACCGCCAACGGAATCATTTTCGTTCTGCTGGGCGAGCAGCTCCCTCAGATCCTGGCCGGGGCGGCGCAGGTCGTGCACGAGACCGGGCATCACGAGCCGGCCTGGCTCCTCGTCTACGTCGTCTCCATCAACCTGGCGCTTGCGGCATTGCGGCTTCTTTGGGTTTGGACCTCGCTGCGTTTCACCTTGTTCCGGGCTGCGCGCCGGGGTGAAGCTCTCGTCACGCCGAGTTGGCGTCTGATCGCCGCCATGTCGCTTGCAGGCGTGCGCGGAACGATCACGCTCGCCGGCGTTCTGACCTTGCCGCTGGTGATGGCCGACGGGACAGCGTTTCCGGCGCGTGACCTCGCCATCTTCCTGGCCGCCGGCGTGATCATCCTGTCGCTCGTCGCCGCCAGCATCGGCCTGCCACATCTTCTCAAGGGGCTGGAACTGCCGCCGGAGCCTTCGCATCAGGAAGACGAAGACCGCGCCCGGATCGCCGCGTCCGAGGCGGCGATCCGGGCCGTCGAGCGGGCCCAGCATGATATGGGCGAGGGACGCAGCGACGCCGATCTTTACGTGGATGCCGGAGCGCGGATCATGGAGCTTTACCGCCAGCGCATCGATGGCCGTTCCAAGACTGGCGAGGAGCGCGATCTCGCCCGGAAGATCGACGAGATCGAACGCAGGCTGCGCCTGGCCGGCTTGCGTGCCGAACGCGACGAGATCTATCGCATTGTTCGCAGCCGGAGCCTCACAGACGAGGCGGCGCGCAAGCTGGTCAGGGAAGTCGATCTGCTGGATGCGAGATTCAGAGTAACGTGAGGAACCTTCGATAAGCGCACAAAGGTGCCGCAACACGACCGCGGCGTCGCTTCAGGACGACACTCATAGGTTTTGCGGGAGTGCTGAGCCGCGCCAACAAAGGGCGCGGCTCGATCTCCGAGTGGTGCGATGCAGGGCCTGCTAGAGCCTCGGCTTTGAGGGGATCGTGGCCCCACCCGTCATCGTCGGCATTTGCGGATCGCCCGGCGGCATGGATGACATATACGCGGGCGCCTGTCCGCTTGGGAAATCCTCCTTCTGGACGTCGAGAAACTCGTGACGTTCACGCTCCTTTTGGGGACGCGTAGACGGATAATAGTCAGCGAAAGCAGGTGCCGCAGACAGCAGCGCCACCATGCCACCGAACAGGATCTTCCTCACCCACAAGCATTCCAAGGTGATCGAATGGCTGGGCCGACACCCGCGCTGGACGTTCCATTTCACGCCCACCTCGGCGAGCTGGCTCAATGCCGTCGAGGGCTTCTTCGCCATCCTCACCAAGCGCCGCCTCACGCGCAGGGTCTTCAAGGGCGTCGTCGATCTCCAGGCCGGTATCAACTGCTTCGTCGTCGATCATAACCAGCAGCCAAAGCCCTTCGTCTGGACCGCCGATCCTAACAAAATCACCGCCGCCGCTGCCCGCGGCCACCAAGTGCTAACTTCCGTCCGATAGCCCTTGGGCATGTCAGCGCGGCAATCCTATCGTCGCACCGGATGTCCGATCTTCGGCTAGCGACCAAAGGGGAAGTTCGACCCCAAGCGGAAGTTCACTCGCCCTCGGTTAAACTCACACCCATGACCCGAAGCCAACTTCCGCAGCAGTGCTGGAGGTGACCGCTTGCGCCTTAATCCCGGCCGTTGAAATCAGCTTTGCCGATGCCTGAAAGCAGACATTGCTGACGACACGCGAATCCGCCGGATTGTCTTGCTCCACTAGCAGTCTCAGCGGAGGCCTCTACCTGCATGCAGCGGCCGCTAGCGCATCTGTCGAGTGCAGTGCTGCGGAAGTCGAAGTAGTTTAATCTAGAAAATACCTCCAGATATTCTAGTCAAAGTCCATGCGATAGAAAGGTTTGATGCGCGATGGGTGGCGCTAGCCGGTTGATGTCCCGGCAATAGCTGACGGTTCAGTTTCCAAATTGGTCAGCTGAACCGATGGATCATTTCTAAGAGCCGATCACAGGATCGAGCGAGGCTCCGCGTCGGCGCAGTCGCGACACCAAGTAAGAGCCCGGAAGCGGCGCCGTCGGGCGTCGCATACCAGGGTGAAAGCGGCGCCGGAAACATGCCGAACGTCAAAGCTTCGCGTGCCACGGCCACGTCCGATGCTCTCTTCGACAACTTAAGCAGCACGGCCAATCCGGGCGCAGCAACGCGATCCGCGCCGACCGACGCTTGAAAACAATCCAGAACCGCCTGTCGCTTGGCGGCATAGGCGCGCTTGGTGCGCCGGAGATGGCGCATATAGTGACCTTCATGCATGAACTCGGCAGTCGCGAGTTGCACCGCGGGGCCAGGTGGCGGCGCGAGACACGCTGCCACCTCCGCGAACCGGGAGATCAGTTCGACCGGCGCGACCAGAAAGCCAAGCCGAAGAGTCGGACTGATCGTCTTGCTGAACGAGCCGATGTGGATGACGCGCCCGTCCCGGTCGAGCGACGCGAGCGCCGGCGCAGCCCTTCCCGCCAGTTGCAACTCGCTCAGATAGTCGTCTTCGATCACCCAGACCTGGTTCGTCGCTGCCCATTCGAGCAGACGAAGGCGCCGCTCAAGCGACAAGGTGACCCCCAGTGGCGCCTGCTGACCGGGGGTCACGAGGACGAGCTTGGCATCAGGGTGATGGCGAAGCCCGTGATCGATATCGATACCGTGGGCATCAATCGGGATCGGAGCCAGGGATAAGCCGGCCAGTTCGAGGCCCTTTCTCGACCATGGAAAGCCGGGATTCTCAACCCACGCGATTCTGCCGCTCAGGCTGAGAGCGCTGGCCACCAGTCCCAGCCCGGCGCCAAACCCTGCGGTGATGATGACCTGCGATGGCAGGCAATTAATGCCGCGGGCGACGGCAAGATAGCCTGCGATTTCGCGCCTCAGCTCAAGCTCGCCGCGAGGGTCGGGATAAAGAGGAGGCGCACTCGCCTCGGCGCGGACCGCGTGCGCGCGAATGCGCGCGAATAGGGTTGCCGGGAAGGTCTCGGTTGCCGGCACGCCCATTTGGAAGAACGCGGGTCCCTGCGTCATTTCCAGATAGTTCTCCAGGAACGAGCCGACGTCCGGCGGCAGCTCGCTCTTGGTCGCGGCGCGGGGGCGTTGAGCGACGTGTGTGCCCGTCGCCCTCGATGCCTCGATCAACTGGGCGGCGGCGAGCTTCTCGTAGGCGGTCCGCACTGTTCCGCGCGCGACGCCGAGTTGGGCAGCGAGATCCTGCCATGATGGTAAGCGCGCACCCGGCTCCAGCACGCCATCTTCGATGGCTTTGGCCAACGCCTTTCGGATCTGCTCCGACAGAGGAGCCTTGGCCGAACGATCGACATTCAAGTTCAGTCGCTTATTCACGCCACCATAGTACACGATTTCTTCGTGTTCTTGGTTCTTTTGTCTGGCCCAAAATGGGTCATCTTCCGGGGCATCAGAAGGAGAAACCCCGTGAAGGCCAGAACCATCATCCCTGCCATCTGGATCGCGTTTGCCTCCGTGATCGCCGGGCCCGCCTCGGCCCATGACGGTCAGACCGAGACGGTCGCGCGCAAATTCGGCCAGGCGATTCCGAACATCCCCGGCAAGTCGCTCGTGGTCGTGGAAGTCGACTATGCGCCGGGCGCGGCTTCCCCGTCGCACCGGCACGCCAAGTCAGCGTTCATCTATGCCTATGTGCTTTCGGGCGAGATCGAATCGAAGGTGAACGACGGCGAGACCCGCATCTACAGTGCCGGCGAGAGCTGGTCCGAACCGCCGGACGCGATCCATTCGATCAGCCGCAACGCGAGCAAGACCGAGCCGGCGAAATTGCTGGCGGTCTTCGTCGTCGATTCCGACGACAAGACACTCACCACCCCCGTCAAGTGAGATGGAAGTAACCTGAAAATGACCAACAGGCTCGATTACAATCAGATTGCTCCCAACGGCGCCAAGGCGCTCGGCGGCGTCTATGGCTATGTCCTGCAGAGCGGCCTGCCCGGCGAACTGGTGGACCTTGTCTATCTGCGGATCTCGCAGATCAACAACTGCGCCTATTGCCTCGACATGCACACGCGCGAACTCATCAAGAGGGGCGTGAAGGTCGAGAAGCTCGCGCTGGTGCAGGCGTGGGCGGAAGGCGGCAGCCTCTTCAGCCAGGCCGAGCGTGCCGCGCTCGCCTGGGCCGAGAGCGTGACGCTCGTCGCCGAGACCGGCGTGCCGGACAGCGCCTACAAGGCCGCGCGGGAGGTTTTCGACGAGAAGCAGCTCGTCGACCTCACAATCGCGATCAGCGTGATGAACAGCTACAATCGCATGGCCATCAGCTTCCGCAACACGCCGCAGGCCGTGCTCGAAAATTGATGGAGTACGAGCCATGCCCATGGATGAGATTTCCGGGACAAGGATCCCCGACAGCAAGATTGCGCGTGAGGTGACCGAGTTCATTCGGGACACCGAAGGCGATCTGCTCTTCCATCACTCGGTCCGGGTCTATTTCTGGGGAGCCATGACGGGAAGCCGGAGGGGTATGACCTTTGACCCGGAGCTGCTCTATACGGCCGCCATGTTTCACGACATCGGCCTTACCACCCGCTATGAGAATAGCCAGCTACGCTTCGAAGTGGACGGCGCCAATGCCGCGCGTGATTTCCTGCGGGAGCATGGCATCTCCGAAAGCGATATCGAGATCGTCTGGAACGCCGTCGCTCTCCACACCACGCCTGGCATACCGGAATTCATGCGCCCGGAGATCGCGCTGGTGCAGGCGGGGGCCGGCATGGATGTCGCCGGCCGCGGCTATGACGAATTTACTGACGCGCAGCGCGATTCCGTCATCGCCGCCTTCCCCCGGGAAGCCGACTTCAAGCACGGGATCATCGACGCCTTCTACCGGGGCATGAAGCACCGTCCGCACAGCACGTTCGGAACGTTCAACGACGATGTCCTGGCGTTCAAGGATCCGAACTTTCGGCGGGTCGACATGTGCAGCATCATCCTTGCTTCAAACTGGAATAGCTGAACGGAAGCCGCTTCTGGTCCGAAGCCGAGGCTTCGATCCTGGACTCATCCACACCGGCATTGTGACGGGTCAGCCTGCCCGGTTCCGAGCCCGGGAATGCCAGGCACTGCCAGTCCGACCGTCCGCTTTGGCCGTCTCTGACCCCAAACCTGCCAGTCCGCAATCGGTCCCCGAAGCAGACGTCTAACCGGCGGCAGTGGCGGTTGATTTGCTGACGCGTCGACAAGACCTAGCCTAGTCGAGCCCCTGTGCCGGCTGCACAGAGGCGCGGTCCCGGTAGCCACTACAACCTGATGTTGTGGCTAATTAAACGGCAACAAGCGTTGGTGTTTCGGAACGACCGCTTGCGCGCACGTCGCCAACGGCAAGGCTGAACGTCTTAGATTGCGCTAATATCTTTGAAAAAGTCGGGGGTGATTGCTCGCGAGGTTCTTCGTACACGGCGGGCCAAGTAACGCCCCGGACTTTTTCAACGATGTCCCGCCATAAGCGGACATTTCAACCACTCAATCGACACCGTCATATGTGAACGACTGGAGCGCGTCGGCATCGACAATCCTTATGCGATTGTAACCCAGTTCGACCCATCCTTGCGTTTGCATTCGTTTGAGCAACCGGCTGACGACGTCGCGCGACGCGTTGGCGATCTCGCCAAGCTCGGACTGCGTCATCATGACCTCGTGCGGCGGCGGTGAAGGATCGGCCACCGATGCACCTGAAATTCGCAATAGCGCGGCCGAAATGCGACGGTCCGTAGAGCGAATGAGGAGATCGCTGACGACGTGGATCGCCAGCTTCATGTTTTCTTCAGCCAGCGCGCCAATCCGCTGGATGGCCGATGGATCTTCCGTCCTTAGCTTGTTGACCCCAGCGATGGGGAGGTGCAGTGCGGAGCCGGGTTCGATCGCACGAAACGTGAAGACGCGAGTTTGGCCCGAAAGCGCTGGACCGGTACCGATCCAATTGTATCTGCGAAGAACATGAGCCACGCGCGATAGCGACCGCCCGACCATCACCTCGGCGGCAAATCCGCCCTCCAGCAGTCCGTATATGCCACCGGCGGCATCGCCGATGCGGTAGAGGTACTCGCCTTTGGCGAAATTGACCAAATAGCCCTGGCGAAAGAGCGCATTCTGGAACGAGACCGGCTGGCGCGAAAGCCAACCGGCTGAAGCAAGAATGCGTTCAGCGTCGGCCCTGTCCATTCGCACTGCCCCTCATTGCCCTCATAGCCATAACCATTTTTTTTGACGATTGTTGTGTTTGCAGCAAAGGGGCCAAAAAATCGGTGTTACACGCGACCCGTTGTTTTTGGGGGAACCGAAATGATCTCACGCCGGACTTCACGTTACGCTGCGATTGGACTTGCATTCACCCTCTCATTAGGCGCTGCGGTGCCCATCGCGTCTGCCTGTACCAGAATTTTCCTGAACGAAGCTGGCGGACCATACGTGGTCGCGCGCAGCATGGATTGGGCGACGACCACGGAGCCGGTCCTGACCGTGCTTCCACGCGGGATGGCGCGCGACGGGTCCATGGCCGGGCCCCACGCCGTGTTCCCGAGCAATCCGATGAAATGGACCTCCAAATACGGCAGCGTCGTCACCACCATCTACGGGGTCGGCACCGCTGACGGGATCAACGAGAAGGGACTTGCCGCGCATATGCTGTATTTTCCGCCCGCCGATTTCGGCGCGCGCGACGAAGCAAAACCCGGCATCCAGTCCGCACTGTGGGCGCAGTACGTGCTAGACAATTCGGCGACGGTCGCGGAAGCGATCGAAAACGTCGAGAAGGTTCAGATCATCCTGGTCGAAGTCGATGTCGGCGGACAGAAGCAGCGCGGCACCGTTCACCTTGCGATCGAGGATGCGGCCGGCGACTCGGCGGTGCTCGAATATATCGACGGCAAGCTGGTCGTCTATCATGGCCCGCAGTACAAGGTCATGACTAACGCGCCGGCCTACAATGAGCAGTTGAAGATGCTCGCCGAACGCGACTTCGCAAACCCGACGATGGAGACCGACGTTCCCGGCAACGTCAACCCGCGCGACCGTTTTCAACGCGCCAGCTACTACCTCTCGACGTTGACAAAGCCGGGGACGGAACGCGCCGCGATCGCCGGCATGTTCACGTTGATCCGCTCGGTCTCGATCCCGTTTGGTGCACCGGTCAACGACTCGACGTTCGACACCGAATATCGCGTCGTCAGCGACCTCAGCAACAAGCGCTATTATTTCGAGCTCACCACCGGGCCGAACGTTGTCTGGATCGACGTCGACAAGCTCAACCTCGATCAGGGCGCGCCGGCAATGACGCTCGATCCCCACAACGACGATCTCACCGGCAACGTCACCGACAAGTTCCAAGCGGCGACGGCGCCGTTCTGAGCTAGTATCAACACCCGCTGCCCCGGGGGCCGCGGGTGTGGATGATGCCATGACAACGAATACCCGCCCCAGGTCAAAAGAGTACCTCGCGGCACATGGCGGCCCGTTCTACGATCTGCAATCCGACTCGAGCTTCTAAGAGAAGGCGCCTTTCGCGCAGGCCCCCGTGCTTTGCATCGCTTGGGGCGTTCCGGTCGTCCTTTCGCCGCTCGTCCGCGTCGATGTTCTCTCGAAAATCAGAGGGACCAATTTGGATCAGACGACGACGTTATCCGCGTCTACCCGAACGCCGCTTTTGAGGGTTCCCACCGTGAAACTGACAGTCCGCTTTCGGCCCCAATCAAGACTCGCGACTTCCTGAACGAGACGTTCGCTTCTGGCACTCCTTGCTCATTTGGGTGGACAATACAAACAGCCGCTTTCCACCCTCCTGCGACATTCGGAATTTCTGCTTCGGGGCAGGGTCAGAATGACCTTCCACGACCGGGACGGAGGTTTCTGCGCGGGTACCAGGCGTCAGATTCTATCCACAACATTCGTTTGGCTCACTTGAAGGAAGGATGTTTGTTAGGGAGCTGCAGGTCCTCGTTGGCCCTCGCAATTTCCGCATCGAACGCATCATGATGATCGCCGTGGCTACTGACGAACTCTTTGACCGAAGACGCTGCCGATCTTTCACACCAGTTAGCAAGTCGCGCGCGTTCTTCGCTTTGCTTTGGTCCGTAGCGCTCTCTGATAGCGAGCAACGCACCGATGCGCGCTGCATTCGCCGAACGGACCACAACTTCCGTCGCCTCAGCTTGAGGCAAACCGGAGATCACCTCGCTTCGAACGTGCAGCATGAGCTGTTGCGCATCGCCGACACTGCCTCTTGTCCTTTCTATGATCGATGGATCGTATTGAGCGCAATATACTACAAGATTGTGAGCAATATCTGCTTTCGCAAGAATTCGCACGAGACTGTCATCATCGGCGGCAAACGCTGGTGTCAAACAAGCGGAAAGTAGAATTGCGCCTGTTCCGATTTTCCACTCGCGTTTCATTGTCGAGTCCCTGGGGGCTGGCCTCTGTATTGAGCCGTCCTGATTTAGAGGACGCCAGTCAGGACCGCACCTGACCCATTCGTGGTCATTTCGCGGTTCGAACCCCCGTGATCATTCGACGAAGAACCTCGTCGCGCCGGATGAGATGGTGCCAGAGGGCTGCGCTCACGTGAACGACCACGACGGCGAGCAGCGACCATGTGAGAACCCGATGGATTGGGGCAAAGGCAGCGCTGTCCACGTACATCGCGGCGGTGCCAGTAATGGGCAGCGCGAAGAGCAGGCCGTACAGCAGCGCGTGACTAATCGCTGCCCCCCAACGCGTGATCTGCGAGGAGGCCGCTGGCAGCGGCGGGACACCATGAAGATATCTGAGGCCGATACGGACTACTGCGAAGGCCAGAACAAGCCAGCCGCCCCAGGCGTGGACGCGGTGCAGGAAGAGGTCGAATGGAGCCGGCTGCATGAAGGCATGCGTCATGTGGGTGCGGGCAATGGCCCATGACGTGGGAATCTGGGTCAGGCACAGCAGGACCACGCCCCAATGCAAGAGCCGCTGGACCACGGAATAGCCTGCTGCAGGGCGTGCAACCAAGAGCGCGCTGGTTAGCCGGCTTGCCTTCCGAATGCTCCCCGATTGTTCGTCCATGGCTGTGCGCTCAGCTCGGAATCGGGCTGGCGCCGCGGAAGCGCATGAACAGGTTCGGCGTTTCGGAACCGAAAGCCATCACGTCGTAGGTCTCGGGTTCCATCCCCGCGACGTCCATGCCCGGCGATCCCACCGGCATGCCGGCAACGGCGATGCCGCGTACGGACGGACGCGCGGCCAGGAGCCGGATCAATGCCGTGGCTGGAACATGGCCTTCGAGAAGGTAGCTTTCGACCTCGGCCGTGTGGCAGGACCAGAGGGCCGAGGGAATCCCAAAGCGAACTTTGATTGCGTTCATCCTGGGCTCCTCGACGATCGTCGTGGGAAAGCCGGCCTTCGCGACGTGGTCGGCCCAAGCGCCGCAACAGGCGCAGGACGGATCCTTGTAAACCGTGACGAGAGGTTGGCCGGCGGCCCTGGCAGGGACTGGCGCGAGCAGCGTCGCGCCTGCGAGCAGGAGCACGCGTCTGCGATCCATGTTCATCGGGTGGTCCTCCGGGGGAGGGGGAGCGCCGCAGCGCTCCCCGGGATAGCGAGATGTTAGTTCGCCTTGGCGATCTTGGTGACCGTCAGACGGCCGCTCACTCGATCGGCCTCGAACTTCACCTTGTCGCCGACCTTGACCGCTTTCAGCATGGCCGGGTCGGCGACGGCGAACACCATGGTCATGCCGTCCATGTCGAGATTCTTGATCGGCCCATGCTTGAGCGTGACCTTGCCCTGGGCCTGGTCGATCTTGGTGATCTGTCCATCGACCGGAGCCGCCTGCGCCAAGGCGGCGGTCGAAAACGCGGAGATCGCCGCTGCCATTATAAGCTTACGCATAATTATGCTCCTTTGTTGAGTGCAACTACTTGACGATGATGGTGCCGGTCATGCCGGATTCCCGGTGACCGGGGATGAGGCAAGAGAAGTCGAACTCCCCGACCTTGGTGAACTTCCAGACAATTTCGCCGGTCTTCTTCGGTGCCAGGCGCTTGGCGTTGGGATCGTCATGCTCCATGTCCGGGTTCTTCATCATCTCGGCCATGTGCTTGAGGTTTCCGTCGAGCGTGCCGACGACGATCTCGTGATCGAGCTCACCATTGTTACGGATGGCGAACTTGACCTGCTCTCCCTTGCGGATGTCGATCCGGTTCGGGATGAACACCATCTTCCCGTCCGATTCGCGCATGGTGATCTGGACGGTGCGTGCCGGTTTCTTGGGATCTCCAGGCTCGCCATACGCGCGGTCATCCCCATGGGAATGGCCAGCGTCGGCCAGCGCTGCGGTCGACAGGGTAAGGGCCGCAAGCGCGGCGATCAGGAATCGTGGTTGCACGTAGGAATCCTTCTCAATGATTGCCATGGGGGGATTTTTTGCCGGGTTTCACGACGTTGAACTCGGCGGTCCTCGACTTGTCGAACGCGGCAGGAGGCTCGCGTTCGGCTCTTTTCGGTTCGCCCTTCCACTCAAAGGCGACCGTACCTTCCGGGTGCTTGAACCATCCCGGATCCTTGTAATCGCCGGATGCGAGCCCCTCGCGCACCTTGACGACCGAGAACATGCCGCCCATCTCGACCGCCCCGAACTGGGCGAAGCCCGTCATCATCGGCAGGGTGTTGTCGGGCAGCGGCATCTCCATCTCGCCCATGTCCGCCATGCCGGCCGTGCCCATCGGCATGTAGTCGGGGACGAGCTTGCGGACCTTCTTGGCGAACTCCTTCTTGTCGACGCCGATGAAGTTGCGCACGTCGTGGCCCATGGCGTTCATGGTGTGATGCGACTTGTGGCAGTGGATCGCCCAATCGCCGGACTTGTCGGCGACGAAATCGAAGGCCCGCATCTGCCCGACCGCGCAGTCGATGGTGACCTCGGGCCAAGCAGCGCCCTCGGGAACCCAGCCGCCATCAGTGCACGACACCTTGAAGTCGTAGCCGTGCATGTGGATGGGGTGGTTCGTCATGGTGAGATTGCCGAACCGGATGCGGACCTTATCGCCCTTGCCGGCAACGATGTGGTCGATGCCGGGGAAGACCCGGCTGTTCCAGGTCCACATATTGAAGTTGGTCATCTCGGCGACCTTCGGCACATAGGTGCCGGGATCGATGTCGTAGGCCGCCATCAGGAACACGAAGTCCCGGTCAACGCGGCGAAATGCGGGATCCTTCGGATGCACCACGAAGAAGCCCATCATGCCCATGGCCATCTGGACCATCTCGTCGGCATGAGGGTGGTACATGAAGGTGCCGCTCTTCTGGAGCTGAAACTCGTAGACGAAGGTCTTGCCCGGCTTGATATGCGGTTGGGTCAGCCCACCGACCCCATCCATGCCGCTCGGCAGCAACTGGCCATGCCAGTGGATGGTGGTGTGTTCCGGCAGCTTGTTGGTGACGAAGATGCGGACCTTGTCGCCCTCGACCGCCTCGATCGTCGGTCCGGGCGACTGGCCGTTATAGCCCCACAGATGGCCGACCATGCCCGGCGAGAACTCGCGCACGACCGGTTCGGCGACGAGATGGAACTCCTTCCAGTCGCCGTTCATCCGCCAGGGCAGGGTCCAGCCATTGAGCGTGACGACGGGCTGGTAGTCCGGACCGCTCGTCGGAACGAGCGGTGGCTGCATGACCGCCTCTTTCATGGTGGCGGCTTCGGGGATCGCGGCCGCCTGGGCGCGGCCTGAGACGGCGCTTGCGCTGATCAGTGCCATGCCACCGGAGGCGCCGAGGAAATTTCGACGTGAGATCGTCATGATGGTCTCCTTTCTCGGGTCAGTTCACGCCGCCTTCGGCGGCCGCTGCCATGACGGAGCCTTCGCCAGCCGAGCCGGCTGAACTGCCTCCGCCGATGATCGCGGTCTCGAAGTCCACGGTGGCGATGAAGAAGTCGCGCTTGGCGGAGATCGCCGCGACGTTGGTGGCGATGCTTTCCCGCGCCGTCGTCAGAAGCTCGAAGACGTCGATCAGCATGCCGTTGTATTCGAGCAGGGCCTGCTCGTTGATCGTCCGGCGTAGCGGCAGAATGCTGTTCTGATACTGGCGGGCGATGTCGTAGCTGCCGCGATAGGTGAGATAGGCCGCGCGCGCTTCCGAGCGCACGTTCACGGCTTTTTCCATCAGGCGGTTGACCGCCTGCATGTAAGTCTCCCGCGATCGGCGCACGTTGACTTCGCCGCCGTCGAAGATCGGGATCTGGATTTCGAGCTCGAAGCCGCGCGGCGACGAGCTCTCCCGTACGCCGTCCACGGTCGATCGCTCGTAGTTGCCGCGCCAGCCACCATCGAGCATGGAGATGAACCGCGTCGCCTCGGTCAGCCCGAGGGTCTTGGCCATGGCATCGAGCTCGAGGCGCGCCGCGATGAGATCGACGCGCTTTCGAATGGCATCGACTTCGACCTGCTGTGCGGTCTGGATGCGGGGCATGCCCGGGAGCTGACCCGGCAATCTGTAGTCGACGTCGGGCCCCCACAGGCCCAGGATGCGGGTCAGGGCCTCGCGGTCCGTCCCGACCTTCAATCGAGCCTGGGCAAGCTCGTTGGACACCTCTGCGTAGAAGGAACTCGCTCGCGCCTGGTCGAGCTTCTTCGCGGCGCCTGTCTCTCCGAGCTTGCGCGTGAGGTCGGCGGCTGCATCAGCCGAGACCCGTGCCTGCTCGAGGAAGGACGCGGTCTGCCGCGACGCCACAGCGCGGTAGTAGGCGCGGCGGGTCTCCGCCGCAGTGCGGAAGGTTGCCTCGATTGCCTTCTGCCGGGCGGCTTCGAACTGCGTCCTGGCGATGTCGCTGCGGGCCGGAAGTGTCAGGAGCGCCAGGATGTTGGCGACCACGCGACGTTCGATATCCAGCGAAGCACCGGTGGAAAGCCGCTCGACCCCGATGACCGGATTTGGCGGCAGGCTGGCCTCGACGAAGGCGGCCTCGGAAATGCCGAGCGCATTGTACTCGGCCTGAAGACCGCGATTGTTGATGAGCGCAAGCTGGACAGCGCCGTCTGCGGTCAGGGGTTTGGCCAGGAGCGCCTTGACGCGGCTCTGGACCGCGGACGCCTCGGCGGAGGACGCGATCTTCACGGTGTCCTTGCCGATCGCGGCCGAGACCTCCGCCGACACCGGGCTCATGCCGCCGTCCGGCGTGAAGGTTACGCAGCCACCCAGTGTCGTGGCGACGGCGCCGATCGCGACAAGCCGCTTCCAAGGCGGCGCAGGAAGAGGCTTCGCCTGGCTATCGATTGTGAGCGCCATTATTCGCCCCCCGTCTTGGGAGCGACGCGCTCATTGCGCTCGATCCAGGGTTTCGGATCGACCGGACGGTAATCAACCGTTCCCGCGGTGACGGGCGCGTAGCGCAAGGGCTTCACGCTCGAACTCGCATCGGATGGGCTCGGCCCCACCTCGATCGCGGGCGGTCCGGAACATGCGGACAGAACGACGGCGAAGGCCGTCATCAAGACAGGTTTCATGGAGATCCTCGGAATCGGCCCAGTCGGCCTGAGCGGCATGGCCGCGCGGCATCGAACAGCGATCTTCAGCGGCTGCGGAGACGCAGCGGCGAAGGCCGTCGGCAGAAACCCGAAGACGGAAACGGAGACGGATCTTGTCCGTCAGCGATCAGAGGTCGTGAAGGGAGTCGGCCGACGATCAGACGTCGGCGGACCTCGGCGGGCGCTCGAGGCGCGTCGCGGACGATCCCTTTACACCCGCCTCGAGCGACGGATGATCGATGGTCCGCACAAAAGCAATGATCGCCATAGCGCATGCGCTGGCGGGAATCGCAGTGTGGCAGGCCATGGCGCAGCAGGAGTTGGATGCATCGCCGCGCTGATGTTTGGCCGCGCAGGCCGAGCCGTCTGCTTCCAGACAAGCGGAGTTCTGGGCGAGGTCGCTGTCGCCGTGCTCATGCGATCCGCTGGAATGGCTGGCTTCGATCGGCGCGTGGTGCCCTTTCCCGCCGCTCGATACCATCAAGCTGCTCGCAATGCCCCAACCCGTGCTTGTCACCGAAAAGGCGAGCACGGTCAGAAGAATCACAAAGGAACGAAGCGAGTGCATCATATCGCATCGCAAAATACGGGTGACGCCGTGAATGGCAAGGACCATTTTGGCGTCATGTGAAAAAGCTCCGACGCTGGTGCTCGGCAGTCACACGAAAATTCCTTGCAAGGCTTCCGCTGTTGAACGCCAACCCGTGAGTACGACGTGTTAGACGGCTCAGGATGACGAAACAATTATCCACGCGACTTTGACGTGACGATGGCCGTCATTGCTGCGGTATCTGCCGAGAACGTGAACGCAATGCTCTTCCGCCGGTCAAGCCATTGTGAGATTTAGGATGCGATGATCCGGTCCCAGCTCTTTCGACTTCTCTCGATCCTGGCGATCGTGGGCATGGTCGCTGTTCCCGTCGTTGCACCTGCGGGTGCCGGCATGGTGGCGGCTGTGTCGATGGCCGAGCCGTCGGATATGGCGATGTCGGACATGGACATGTCGGATGCGGCGATGTCCGACGACATGCCATGCTGCCCCTCCCAACAGCAGCAACAGACACCCGATTGCGGCAAGGCGACCTGCCCGTCGATGGCGCTCTGCTTTGCCAAGTGCTTCTCAAGCGGACCACCGGCAGCCGTCGTCCGGTCGTTGCCGATACACGCGGGCAAACTGTTCGGCCTGAAGGCCGATACCCGGCTCGCCAGCCTGGCGCCCCCGCCACTGATGCGACCTCCGCGAATCTAGGTCTCAGCGCCGGCCTTAGGGCTGGCGGATCGTCGGGCAGCCTGGGCGCTGCGCGGCGGTCTTGCGCGCCGCCATGTGCTGCCGCGCGCCACTCCGCCTTTCCGGTGGATCTGACACACTGAGACTCCAGGAACGACACATGACCACGTTCAATTCCGCGCGCGCCTTTGGCGCGGCGATCCTCGCCCTGTCATTGGCCGTGCCTCTGACGTCCACCTTCGCTGCCGCGAGCGACTACGAATTCCAGCTCGTCCAGACGGATATCAAGAAAGGCGACGCCCTCATTGCGGTCCGCCTGATCAACAAGAAGACCGGCAAGCCCGTGCCGGACGCCGTCATCTTCGCCACCCGGCTCGATATGGCACCCGAGGGCATGCAAAGCATGGCGACGAAACTGGAGCCAGTGTCCGGCGCGGAACCGGGGGTCTACCAGTTCAAGGCCAATCTCAGCATGGCCGGCGGCTGGCAGCTCTCGCTCGGCGCCAAGGTGCAGGGCGAGGCCGATACGGTCGAGAGCAAGCTGGTTCTCAAGGCAATCCCATGAGACCCCGGATCGCTTCGGTGGTCCTCACCCTCGCCGCCCTGATGGCGGCGGGGGCCGGGGGATACTACGCCGGCCGCCATGAGCTCCGATTGCCGGAACTCGGGGCGTTTCCGCTTCCATCCGCCCGAGCCGCGCAGGTGGTGTCGGGACCAGTGATCTATCATCGCGACCCCGATGGCAGACCGTTCTACGCCGCCGAGCCCCGCAAGACGGCGGATGGGCGTGCCTTTCGGCCGGTCCATGCCAGCGAAGATGTCAGCTTCGAGGATGCGCTGGAAGACGTGTCCGCAGTCTCGGGAGCGGCAGGAACCAAGCGCGTCCTCTATTACCGCAACCCGATGGGCCTGCCCGACACCTCGCCGGTGCCGAAGAAAGATTCCATGGGGATGGACTACATCCCGGTCTATGCGGGCGAGGACGATGACGGGAGCACCGTCAGGGTCAGTCCAGGTCGTCTGCAACGCACCGGCGTGCGCTCGGAACCCGCGCAGCAGCGCGTCCTTTCGGTCCCCATCCGCGGTTCCGGAACGATCCAGCTCGATGAACGGCGGATCGTCGTCGTCGCTGTGCGCTCCGACGCCTTCGTGGAGAACGTGTCCGAAGTGACGACGGGCGACCGGGTGAAAAAAGGCCAGGCCCTCCTGCGCCTCTATTCGCCGGAGGTCACCGCCGCCGGTGCGCTCTATCTGACCGATCTCAACGGCGCCGGGCGCGACGCCCTCGCCGGCGGCGCGCGCCTGCGCCTTGAGAACCTCGGTGTTCCGGCGGACGCGATCGCCGAGATAGAACGCCAGCGCAAGGTTCCCCGCTTGGTCACCTGGACTGCTCCGCGCGACGGTGTCGTGCTTGAGCGCAATGCCGTCGAGGGCATGAAGGCCGCTCCCGGAGACGTCCTGTTCCGGCTTGCGGATGTCTCCATCGTCTGGGCGCTGGTCGATGTCGCCGAGCGCGATCTGCCGATGATCGCGCTCGGGCAGCCCGTCTCGGTGCGCGCTCGCGGCTTCGTCGACCGGGTGTTCGCGGGCAAGGTCGCGATGATCTATCCGCAGGTCAACAAGGAGACGCGCACCACCCGCGTGCGCGTCGAACTCGCCAATCCCGACGGGATCCTGCGCCCCGACATGTATGTCGATGCCGACATCGCCACCGGCGCCGCGGCCTCGGTCGTCACCGTGCCAGCGAGCGCCGTGATCGACAGCGGCATGCGCCAAGTCGTGATCATCGACAAGGGCGAGGGCCGCTTCGAGCCTCGCCCGGTCAAGCTCGGCCGCCGGGACGCGGACTACGTCGAGATCCGGGACGGCGTCACGGCGGGCGACAAGGTCGTCGTCGCGGCGAACTTCCTCATCGATGCCGAAAGCAACCTCAAGGCGGCACTGAGCGGCCTCAACGGCGGGGTTCCCAAATGATCGGTCGCCTCATCGCCTGGTCGGCGCGCAATGTGATGCTTGTCCTGATCGGTACGGTCTTCGCCGTCTCGGCCGGCGTCTACGCCATTCGGACCTCGCCGCTCGACGCCATTCCCGACCTCTCCGACGTGCAGGTCATCGTCTATACCGAATATCCTGGCCAGGGGCCGCAGGTCGTCGAGGACCAGGTCACCTATCCGCTGACGACGGCGATGCTGACGGTCCCGAAGTCGAAAGTCGTGCGCGGCTTCTCCTTCTTCGGCGTCTCCTTCGTCTATGTGATCTTCCAGGACGGCACCGATCCCTATTGGGCGCGCAGTCGTGTCCTGGAATTCTTGAATGCCGCGGCACAACGCCTGCCGCAGGGCGTGACGCCCAGCCTCGGCCCGGATGCGACGGGCGTCGGCTGGGTCTACCAATATGCCGTCATCGCCAAGGAGCGCACGCTGGCCGAACTGCGCTCGCTTCAGGACTGGACCATCCGCTACGGGGTCGCCAAGGCGGAAGGCGTCGCCGAGGTCGCCAGCGTCGGCGGCTTCGTCAAGCAGTACAATATCGTGGTCGACCCGCAGCGCCTGCGCGCCTTCGGCATCCCGCTCCAGAAGATCCGCGAGGCCGTCCGGGCGAGCAATATGGACACCGGCGGCAGATCCGTCGAATTGTCCGAGTTCGAGTTCATGGTCCGCGGCCGCGGCTACCTCAGGGGCGTCGGCGATCTCGAGCAGATCGTCCTCAAGAATGACGGCGGCACGCCTGTCCTCCTGCGCGACGTCGCTTATGTCGAGCTCGGCCCCGACGAGCGGCGCGGCATCACCGAGCTCAACGGCGAAGGCGAGGTCGCGAGCGGCATCGTCCTGCAGCGGTTCGGGGCGAACGCGCTCGACGTCATCGACAACGTCAAGACGCGCCTTGCGGAGATCATGCCGAGCCTGCCCAAGGGCACGGAGATCGTCCCGGTCTATGACCGCTCGCAACTCATCGACGCGGCCATCGAAACACTGAAGGGAACGCTCATTGAGGAGAGCGTCATCGTCGCGCTGGTGTCGATCGTGTTCCTCCTGCATGTCCGAAGCGCGCTGGTCGCCATTCTGATGTTGCCGGTCGGCGTGCTGATGGCCTTCGTGGCGATGAAACTGCTCGGCCTCGGTTCCAACATCATGAGCCTTGGCGGCATCGCCATCGCCGTCGGCGCTATGATCGACGCCGCCATCGTGATGATCGAAAACGCTCACAAGCATCTTGAGCGGGCGCCGCCCGACAAGCCCCGCGTCGAGGTTCTGATAGAAGCGGCCAGGGAAGTCGGCCCGGCGCTGTTTTTCAGCCTTTTGATCATCACCGTCTCGTTCCTGCCGATCTTCACGCTGGAATCGCAGGAGGGCCGCCTGTTCGGGCCGCTCGCCTTCACCAAGACCTTCTCGATGGCGGCGGCCGCGCTGCTCTCGTTGACGCTGGTGCCGGCGCTGATGGTGATCTTCGTCCGGGGGCGGATCGTCCCGGAGCACAAGAATCCGATCAACCGCTTCCTGATCTTTATCTACCGGCCGGTCATTCGCGGCGTGCTCAAGGCCAAGACGCTGACGATCCTCGTCGCGCTCGCGGCACTCGGCGCCTCCTGGTGGCCCGCCACGCAGCTCGGCTCCGAGTTCATGCCGAATCTGAACGAGGGCACGCTAATGTACATGCCCACGACATTGCCGGGCATCTCGGTCACCAAGGCCGCGGAGCTTCTCCAGACCCAGGACCGCATCATCAAGTCCTTCCCCGAGGTCGAAACGGTCTACGGCAAGGCGGGACGCGCACTGACGGCGACCGATCCGGCGCCGACCGAGATGTTCGAGACCATCATCAACCTGAAGCCGAAGGATCAATGGCGGCCGGGCGTCACCATCGACAACCTGAAGGCCGAGATGGACGCCGCGCTCCAGTTCCCCGGTGTCTCCAATGCCTGGACCATGCCGATCCGGGCCCGTATCGACATGCTCTCGACAGGGATCCGCACGCCCGTCGGCATCAAGGTATTCGGCACGGACCTGACGCAGATGGAGACCGCGGCGCGGCAGATCGAGACCGTGGTCAAGAAGGTTCCCGGCACGTCGAGCGCTTATGCCGAGCGGGTGATCGGCGGCTATTATCTCGATATCGTCCCGGATCGGAGTTCACTCGCGCGCTACGGGCTCATGATCGGCGACGTGCAGGATGTGATCGCAACGGCGCTCGGCGGCGATGCGGTCACTACAGCGGTCGAGGGGCGCGAGCGCTACAGCGTCAACATCCGCTATCCGCGCGACTTCCGCAGCGACCCGTCCTCGATCGCCGGCAATGTGCTGGTGCCGTTGCCGAACGGCGGGACCGTGCCGCTCGGCGAGGTCGCCAAGGTGCAGCTCACCCGCGGGGCGACCTCGATCCGCACGGAGAACGGCCAGCTCGCCATCTACATCTATGTCGACATCGCCGGCCGCGATCTCGGCGGATATGTCGCCGAAGCGCAGCGCGCCGTCGCGACGCAGATCGCGTTCCCGGCCGGGACCTATGTCTCGTGGAGCGGTCAGTTCGAATATCTGGAGCGCGCGGAGGCCCGGCTGAAGATCGTCGTCCCGGTCACGCTGCTGATCATCTTCCTGCTGCTCTATCTGAACTTCCGCCGGATTACCGAGACGCTGATCGTGATGCTGTCGCTGCCGTTCGCGCTGGTCGGCGGCCTCTGGCTGATGTGGTGGCTCGGCTTCAACATGTCGGTTGCGGTCGCTGTCGGCTTCATCGCGCTCGCCGGCGTGGCCGCGGAAACGGGTGTGATCATGCTGATCTACCTCGACCACGCTTGGAGCGAACAGCGTGCGGTCGCTGAGGCGGCGCGCCGAAGTCTGACGCGGGCCGATCTCCAGCATGCCATCATGGAAGGGGCCGTCGAGCGCGTGCGGCCCAAGATGATGACCGTGGTCGCCATCATGGCCGGACTGATCCCGATCCTTTGGAGCACGGGAGCGGGTTCGGAAGTCATGCAGCGGATCGCCGTCCCGATGATTGGCGGTATGGTCTCCTCGACCCTGCTGACACTGATCGTGATCCCGGCCATCTATGGCCTGGTCAAGGGGTGGGGGCTGTCGTCGACTGCTGCGGCGTCCGACTCCGCGAGCTCGAAGTCCGTCGCCGGCCGGCTCGCCGCCGAATGAGACGTGAGCCAAGGCCGGATCGGCTGTCCCGGCCCAAGGGCCTCGCAAAGGGACAAGTTCTCGTGACGAGAGAACGCCTCAGAGAGGCCATTGATGTGGGTCAAGGTGGAATTGTGCGGAGGGTGCCTTCTTGAGGAGGCAGGGGTCGGGCATGAGCGTCAGGTTGCAAACGATAGGACAGATGAGAGCGTTGCTGGCCTTTCTGGTCGCGATCGCGCTGCTGGTTGCGCCTGTCGTCAGCGCGCAGGCTATGCCGTGTCACGACCTTGTCCGCCACGAGCAAGCAACCATGATGGTAAGCGGCGAGTTTCAGGCTGCCATCAGCGGCGATGGGCTCCAAGGTCATTCTCACGCTGTCGACCATACGCTCTGTTGCAGCAGTGCCTGCGCATCCTGTGTCGTAGCGCTCGCTGCACCGGGTACGACAGTCCCGCAGCGCATCGTGCTCACTGCGCGTTACGCACAGCGTGATGAGATCGTCCGCGGCCTAGCTTTTCCACCCACCCTCGGTCCTCCTCGAACCCGTGCCTGATCAGACCTGACCCGATGCTGCACTGGCATCGGGTCGCTCTATGCGCATTCGCATGATCAGTCAGCCGGCCTGCTACCGGCAAGGGAACAAGGACCCACACCATGAATCGTCGTCACTTTCTGAACCGGATGATGGCCGGAGCGGCCGCATTCGGCACATCAGCCGCCTTCCATCCAATCAACGCCTGGGCGCAGGCCGTGCCCGATGCTCCGCCGCCCGCGTCAAACGCTACGCCGCGCCCGCTTGGCGTGGTCAGTCGGACCATCGAGGTCAATGGCAAGGCCGCGCGCGTGTTCGGGCTTGCCCAACCCGATGGCACGCCGGGCCTGACGCTGGATGCCGGGAGCAGCTTCGACGTCGCCCTCTCCAACCGGATCGGCGAGCCGACGCTGATCCATTGGCACGGCCTGACACCGCCTTGGCCGATGGACGGCGTGCCGGACAATCCCGCCGCGCTCCTGGGACCCTCCGAAACTCGCCGCTACACGTTCCCGGCCGGCGCCGGAGGCACACACTGGATGCACGCCCATACGCTGCAGGAGCAGAACCTGCTGGCGGCGCCGCTGATCGTCCGGACCGCCGCCGACCGGCAGCGGGACGAGCAGGAGGTGGTGATCCTGCTGCACGACTTTTCGTTCACGCCTGCGGAAGAACTGCTCGCGAAGCTCAAAGGAAGCCCTGCCGCCGGCGGCATGCCGATGGATCACGGCGCGATGGGCCGGAGCGATGCGATGAAGGGCATGGCCGGCATGACGGCCTCCGGCGCGACGGGCCAGATGCAAGGCATGCCGGGCATGGCGATGGACCTCAACGACATCGACTATGACGCCTATCTCGCCAATGACCGCACGCTGGGTGACCCTGAGGTCGTGACGGTCGACAAGGGCGGCCGGGTGCGCCTGCGCATCATCAACGGCGCAACGGCGACCGCCTTCACCATCGATACTGGAAGGCTGGATGGGGAACTGATCGCAGTCGACGGTCAAGCGGTCCAGCCGATCGCCGGCCGGTCCTTCCCGATTTCCATGGGCCAGCGACTGGATATCCGGCTGGCCCTGCCGATGGCGGGCGGTTCGTACCCAATCCTCGCCCTTCGCGAGGGCAGCGCAGAACGAGCGGGGATCATCCTCGCATCCGCCGGCGCAGCCATCGCCAAGATTCCCGTGCTCGGACAGGCCAAGGGACCGGTGCTCGGGCTCGACCTCGAGCAGAGGCTGCGCGCAATCGAACCGCTGGCGCAGCGCGCCGCCGACCGCCGCTTCGCGCTCACCCTCACCGGCAACATGGCGGACTATAGCTGGGGTATCGGAGGGGGCGACGCGCTGCAGATCAAGCGGGGAGAGCGCGTTGAGGTCGCATTGGCGAACATGTCCATGATGGCCCACCCGATGCACCTGCACGGGCACGCATTCCAGGTGGTCGGCATCAACGGCAAGACGGTTGGCGGCGCGCTGCGCGACACCGTCCTGCTGCCGCCGATGGCGCGCGTGACCGTGGCATTCGACGCGGACAACCCCGGCCGCTGGCCGCTCCACTGCCACCATCTCTACCACATGGCGACCGGCATGATGTCGTTCGTCAGTTACGACGCGTGAATGGGGAGAGTGTCATGCAGCAACATGCCAATCATCTGCCCTCCACGACGGGTATCCGAGAACAACCGACCTCGGCGACAAACCATCCACTTGCCTCCGCGATCGTGGATGCGCCAAAGGAACGCGGCAACCGGTTCGGCGAAGCGCGGGATTTCGGCAGTTCGGTCGGCAAGGGCGTCGGCGGGTCGGTCGAAGGCAGGAAGCTCGCCACTGGCAGTCATCGCATCATGGCGGAAGCGGAAGTCGAGCTGTCGGCCTTGGCCGTCGAAGTCGAGCGGCTACGGGTGCAGGGTGCGACGGCGATCTTCGTAGCGATCGACAGAAAAGCGGACGGACCTCTCGCCATCGCCGTTCGGATCAAGGTGGCGGCTCCCCCAGCGATCCGGGCGTGCGGCAGGCAGTCATTCGCATCACGTCGCGCGCACGGCTTGCGATCCGTAGGCGACACAGCAAGGATAATCGCGATGGAACTGACAGAGGCGATCTATGGGCGTCGCGCCACCCGGGCCTTTACGGGTGAAACCGTGACGAGGCCGGTGCTGGAGCGCCTGGTCGACGCGGCAATTCAGGCACCCAGTGCAGTCAATGAACAGCCTTGGGACTTTGTCGTCATTCAGAACGCGCTTCTGCTCGACCGCATCTCGGTCGCGGCCAAGGCGCATATGCTCGAAGCCATGGACAGCGGCACCTATCCGCATTGGCTTCGTGAAAGCATGGAAAATCCTGACTTTCACATCTTTTATCACGCGCCGGCGCTGATCGTCATTTCCGTGAGTGCCGGAGGCTGGGCTGCGGAGCATGCGGCTCTGGCCGCAGAGAACCTGATGCTGGCGGCTTATGCTGAAGGCCTCGGCTCATGCTGGATCGGCTTCGCTCAGCGCTGGCTGGAGACCACCGAGGGCCGACGCGCCATCGACGTGCCCGAGGGGTTCGTGCCGGTCGCGCCAATCATCATAGGCCACCCGGCCGGAACGACGCCACCGGTGCCGCGCAAGCCCGCCCACCTGCGATGGGCCACAACACAACCGACGGTGATGAGCGCTATATCTACGTTATAGCGCTCTGAATCGGAGCGCCTGAAACCGCAGACGGGAGCACTGCCTAGTGCCCAAGGCGACGATCCAGGGGCTCAGCTTTCTCGCAGTCGTCATTGCGGTGACGGCGGCCTTCGTCTGGCTTCTGCTTCCCTATTATGGCGCCATCCTCTGGGCTGTCATCCTGGCGATCCTGTTCAATCCGCTGCACAGGAGACTTGAGACTTGGCTGGGCGGGCACCGAAATCTTGCGGCGGCGGTCAGCGTCCTGGCCTGCATCTGCATCGTCGTCATTCCCGGTGCAGCGATATTGGCCTCTCTGGCCCAGGAGGCGGCCAGCCTCTACAATAGAATCAGCACACGTGAGTTCGATCTCGCGACGTTATTCGGGCAAATCCAAAGCGCGCTTCCGCCCCTTATCGAGAGAGCGCTCTCCACATTAAACTTAGGCGATTTCGTAGAAATCCGGACGAGGCTGACTTCCTTTCTTATGCAGCTGAGCCAGGAGGTCGCCACACGAGCATTCAGCATCGGGCAGAACACGGCACAGTTTTTCGTCAGCCTCGGCGTGATGCTGTACCTGCTCTTCTTCCTGTTTCGCGACGGGAGGCAATTGGCGGGCATGATGCGGAACGCGAGCCCGCTCAGCGGCCGCTACACGGATTATATTTTCGGAAAATTCACGTCCGTCGTTACAGCGACGGTCAAAGGCAACGTCATCATAGCGGCGATTCAGGGCGGGATTGGCGGGATTGCATTCTGGATGCTTGGCATCGAGGCGGCGCTCCTGTGGGGAGTGCTTATGGCGTTCCTGTCGCTGCTTCCTGCAATCGGCGCCGCGCTCGTGTGGGCCCCCGCAGGCATATATTATCTGGTTACGGCCAACTATTTGAAAGGCGCGATCCTGTTGGCGGTCGGTGTGCTGGTTATCAGCACGATCGACAATATCCTACGGCCGGCCCTGGTCGGAAGAGGAACGCGTTTGCCAGACTACGTCGTCCTCATATCGACGGTTGGCGGCCTCTCGTTGATCGGCATGAATGGCTTCGTCATCGGTCCCCTGATCGCGGCGTTGTTTGTTGCCGTCTGGTCGCTGTTCACCGAGGAGCAGCTGCATTCCTGAATCCGACGTGCCAATGGATATGAAGGATGCAATCCTTCTGGAAATTGCCACGGAACTGGCCACGCCCGGCAACGGCCTCGCGTTCTTCGTCCCCGTCGCGACTGTAGCCGGCTTTGTCCATCTCGTCGAAGAGCACCTTCGTGATTGAAGCGGTATGGCCGGCTTGGCATAGATCGCGGCGCCAAGAGAAGTCCCGTATTGCAATCCATCGCGGATGCGTATCGTTGCGGCATGCCCGTCACATCCGCCGACCCGATCATCGATGAGCCGTACCGGCAGACTGCCGAAGAGGTCGTCGCCGCCTTGAAGACGCAGCCGCAGTCCGGCCTCAGCTTGACAGAGGCGGCGCGGCGCCTGGAGCACTATGGCCGCAACGAGCTGGACGCGGTGCCTCCGCGTCCGCAGTGGCTGAAGTTCCTCGACCAGTTCACCGACGTGCTGGTGCTTCTGCTGCTCGCCGCGGCGATGATCTCCGCCGTGATCTGGCTGCAGGAGCGCGACACGACGCTGCCCTACGAAGCGCTGGCGATCTTCGCCATCGTGATTCTCAACGCTCTGATGGGCTATATCCAGGAAGCCCGGGCGGAGCGGGCCGCTGCGGCCCTGCGGCAGATGTCCGCCACCCATTCGAGCGTCATCCGCGACGGCGACAGGCGGAGCATTCCGGCGGCGGAACTCGTGCCCGGAGACATCGTTTTCATTGCGGAAGGCGACACCATTCCCGCCGATGCGCGGCTGATCGAATCCACCTCCCTGCAGACGGTGGAGGCCGCGCTCACCGGCGAGAGCCTGCCGGTTTCGAAGCACGTCGCGCCCATCACCGGCACGTCGGAGCTCGGCGACCAGCACAATATGGTCTTCAGTGGGACCACGGCGGTCTATGGACATGGCAGCGCGGTCGTTACCGCGACCAGAATGCGGACCGCCATGGGGCGCATCGCCGGCATGCTGGAAAAGGCCCCGGACGAGATCACGCCGCTGCAGCGAGAGCTCGACCGCGTCGGCAAGGCACTGGCGGTCACCGTTGTCGTTATCGCACTCGTGATGATCGGCACCATCTTCCTTGTCAGCGATATCAGCGGCTTCTCCGAGATATTCGACGTGCTGATTCTCGGCGTCGCGCTCGCCGTCGCCGCGGTGCCGGAAGGACTGCCGGCGGTGGTGACCGCCGTGCTGTCGCTCGGCATGCAGCGCATGGCGAAGAACAAGGCGATCATTCGCCGCCTCGCCGCCGTGGAGACGCTTGGCTCGGCGACCGTCATCGCCTCCGACAAGACCGGCACGCTGACCAGGAACGAGATGACGGTGCGCCGGCTCATAACGGCGAGCGGCGGAGCGAATCTGTCGGGGACCGGATATGCGCCGCACGGCGACATACAGCTCGTCGGACCGCAATCGCGCGGCGAGCCGTTGCAGTTCGAGCTTACGCGCGCGCTGACGGCCGCCGAACGGGCCAATAACGCGGTGCTGCAGGAGCGCGACGGCAATTGGTCCGTCCAAGGGGACCCGACGGAGGGCGCCCTGATCGTTGCGGCGCGCAAGGCAGGCCTGCTTCCGGAAGTCCTCGATGCGCGCTTCGCGAGGGTCGGCGAGGTGCCGTTTTCTTCCGAACGCAAGCTGATGAGCACGGTCCATACCGACGCGGAGCAGCCCGAGCGTCTGGTCGCGGTGACCAAGGGGGCGCCTGATATTCTGCTCGCGCGCTGCACCCATGAGCTTGTCGGTCGGGACGCCGTCGCGCTCACCGAGGCGCGCAGGGCCGAGATCATGGCGAGCAACGATGCACTCGCGCAGGAGGCGCTGAGGACGCTTGGCGTCGCCTTCCGCTCGCTGCCGACCGATCGTCCGGACCATGACGCTTTCGAGGAGGATGTGGAGCACGATCTCGTCTTCCTCGGCCTGATCGGCATGATCGATCCGCCGCGCCAGGAAGCGCGCGCGGCGGTGGCGCGGGCGCAGGCCGCGGGCATCCGCTCCATCATGATCACCGGCGATCATCCAGTGACCGCGGCGATCATCGCCGCCGAGCTTGGCATCACCTCGGGAGGGCGCGCCATCACCGGCGTGGAGCTCGCGGCCATGACCGAGGCGGAGCTGGACCGAGCCGTTCAGGAGGTCTGCGTTTATGCGCGCGTCAATCCCGAGCACAAGCTGCGGATCGTCAAAGCGCTGCAGCGCGCGGGGGAGACGGTGGCCATGACGGGCGACGGCGTCAACGATGCCCCCGCGCTGAAGGCCGCCGATATCGGCGTCGCCATGGGGATCACCGGCACCGACGTTTCCAAGGAAGCAGCCGACATGGTGTTGGCGGACGACAATTTCGCCACCATCGTCGCCGCCGTCGCGGAGGGGCGGGCGATCTTCTCCAACATCAGGAAGTTTCTGCGCTACCTGCTGTCGTCGAATATCGGGGAGGTCATGACGATGTTCTTCGGCATTCTCCTCGCCGACGTGATCGGACTGACCGGCGCGGCGACCGGCGGCGTCGTGCTTCCGCTCCTGGCGACGCAGATCCTCTGGATCAATCTCGTCACCGATGGTGCGCCGGCGCTGGCGCTCGGCGTCGACCCGGCGGACAAGGACGTGATGCGCCAGCCGCCCCGTCCGCGGGGCGAGGGCGTGATCACGGGGCGCATGTGGGTGGGGATCTTCTTCGTGGGAGCGATCATGACGGTCGGCACGCTATTCGTCTTCGACGCCGCGCTGCCTGGAGGAATGATCGAAGGCTCGGGCACTCTCGCCTATGGCCAGACGATGGCCTTTACGACGCTCGTAATGTTCCAGCTCTTCAACGTCTTCAATGCACGCTCCGACGAGCGCAGCGTATTCCATGGCCTCTTCACCAACCGCTGGCTCTGGAGTGCGGTCGTGCTCTCGCTGCTGCTGCACGCTTGCGTCGTTTACACGCCTTTCCTGCAGGACGCGTTCTCGACCGTCAGCTTGAACACCGGAGACTGGCTGTTCTGCGCGGCGGTGTCGAGTTCGGTGCTGTGGCTGCGCGAGTTGAGCAAGATCGCGACGCGAAGGATTGGCGGGGACACGATATCCGCTGGCGTCTCCGAACGATCGGCATGATCGCGGACGGCCTGATCGATCGGGAAAGCGCGCGACGCAGGCCCCGCCCCATGGCGGATCCCCACCTGTCCCGCGACATGCCGGCGCGCCACGGCCGACCTACCCAAGCAGCTGCCGCAGGGGGAAAAAGGAACTGGCCTAGTCCGCCAGCAGTAGGCCGGCCGCCCCATCTTATCCATGCTCTTCGATGACGACCGTCAGGTCATGTATTTGCCGCCATTGATCGACAGCGTCTGGCCGGTGATGAAGCCGGCGTCGTCGGCGACCAAGAAGACGACCCCGCGGGCGATCTCCTCCGGGGTGGCGAGCCGCTTCACCGGCACCCCCTCGATGATCTTCTCCAGAATGTCGGGTCGCACCGCTGCCACCATTGCGGTCTGTGTGTAGCCAGGGGCGATGGCGTTCACGGTTATGTCGCGCGAGGCGCCCTCGAGCGCCAGCGCTTTGGTGAAACCGATCACGCCGGCCTTGGCGGCGGCGTAATTGGTCTGGCCCGCCTGACCCGACAGGCCGTTCACGGAGGAGATGTTGACGATGCGGCCGAAGCGGCGTTCGCGCATGCCCTCGATCACCGAGCGGCACATGTTGAAGCAGCCGCCGAGATCTATGTCGATGACCGAGCGCCATTGCTCGCCGGTCATCTTGTGGAGCATCGCGTCGCTGGTGATGCCGGCATTGTTGACCAGCACTTCGATCGGCCCGTGTTGGGCGGTGATGTCTGCCACTCCTTTGGTGCAGGCATCGAGATCGGCCACGTCCCAGGCATAGACGGGAAGGCCGCTCGCATTGGCGAATTCCTTCGCCTCGGCATCGTTGCCGAAATAGTTGGCGATGACCTGGTAGCCGGCCGCCTTGAGGGCGAGGCAAGTGGCGGCCCCGATCCCTGTGACGCCTCCGGTGATGAGAGCAATACGACTCATTCAAGGAACTCCTTTGGTTTGAAACCGCCTGCGCGGACATTCGGCCTGCGCGGCTCGGTGATTACCTGGTCGCAGACGTCGCCGGTCTTGTGGAGCCGACTTGCTGGAAGAGCGCGAATCCCTCGATCACGTTCTACTTCAGGAATTGTCTGAACCGCCGCAGCGAAAAGAAGAACAGAATCGCCCCGATCGCCAACAGAGCGGCGAGCTGCGGCCAGACGACGTCAAGTCCGGCGCCGCGGAACAAGATGGACTGCGCCAGAATGACGAAGTGCGTGTTGGGCGCCGCCAGCATGATGATCTGGATGATCTCGGGCATGCTTTCGCGCGGGGTCACGCCGCCGGAGAGAACCTGAAGCGGCAGGAGCACCATCATCAGCAACAGGCCGAACTGCGGCATGGTGCCGGCGATGGTGGCGAGGAAGATGCCCATGCAGGTGGTGGCGAAGAGTTGCAGGGCGGCGCCGAACAGGAAGAGGGCGAGCGAGCCTTCGATGGGCACGGCAAGCAAGCCCTGCACGACGACGACGAGCGAAAAGGCGGAAGCGAGAAGGACCACGAGCCCCATCGACCAGATCTTGCTCACCATGATCTCGGTGGGCGTGACGGGCATGACGAGCAGATGCTCGATGGTGCCGTGCTCGCGCTCGCGGATGAGCGCGGCACCGGTCAGGACGATCGACAACATGGTGATGGACGAGATGACATTGGTAATGGCGCCGAACCAGCCTTTGTTCAGTTCCTGATTGAAGCGGGCGCGCAGCGTCAGGTCGACCGGCACGCTTGCCACGCTCCGGTAGCGGTTCAGGAACTCGCTGACCTCGCTGGACACGATCGATTGAACGTATCCGCCGCCGCTAAACGCCTGCGACATCCTTGTGGCGTCGACATTGAGCTGGATAGTCGGCGATTTACCGGCGAGGAGGTCGCGCTGGAAGTTCGGTGGAATGTCGAGCGCGAAGGTATCGAGGCCGGAATCCATCCGGCTGTCCATTTCGTACTGGGTGATGAGTTTCGGGATCGAGAAATAGGGCGGAAAAAACGCCGTGACGATGCGCGACGAAGCGGGGGACTGATCCTCGTCGACGATCGCGATCGCCGCCCGATTGAGCGTCTCCGGCATCGCCTTCGAGGCGGTATAGATCGAGACGGTGAAGGCATAGGCGATCAGCACCAGCAGCATGGGATCGCGGGCGAGGCCGCGCAGTTCCTTGATGCCGAGCTGCAGGATGTTGGCAGTGTGCATGCTCAGCCCGCCTGCTTCTTGAGGAGAATGGCACTGAGGCCGAGCAGCACGGGAATGGCGATGAGCAATGGCACGAACGAGCCCCACAGATCGCTGAAGTCAAGTGCCTTGGAGAAGGTGCCGCGCGAGATCGTCACGAAATAAGTGGTCGGATAAATCCGCCCGATCAGGGCACCGACGCCCTGCAGCGACGAAACCGGGTCGATCATGCCGGAATATTGGACGGCCGGAATGAGGGTGATGAGCGCGGTCCCGAATATGGCCGCGATCTGGCTGTTCATGAAGGTCGAGATGAACAGGCCCATCCCCGTCGTGACGATGACGTAGAGCAGTGCCGCGCAGGTGAAGGCGAGGAAGCTGCCGGTGAACGGCACGCGGAAAATGAAGACCGCGACAGCCGTCAGCATGAAGAAGTTCAGCATGGCGAGCGCGACGTAGGGAAGCTGCTTGCCAATGAGGAATTCGAGGCGCGTCACAGGCGTGACGTAGAAATTGATGATCGATCCGAGCTCCTTCTCGCGCACGACGCTGAGCACGGCGAGCATCGCCGGGATCATCAGGAGCAGCAGCGGAATGACCGCCGGCGCCATCGCCACGAGGCTCTCGACGCCGGGATTGTAGCGGTAGCGGATGGCGAGCTGGAAATCGCCGACGGTCGCCGCGTCGCCGTACAGCTCCCGCGCCTTCTGCGTTAGCCAGCTCTGGTGCATGCCCTGCACATAGCCGCGCACGGTTTCGGCGCGGGTCGGCATGGCGCCATCGATCCAGGCGCCGATCTCCACGTTCCGGCCGCGCGCCACCTCACGGCCGAAGCCGGGGGGAATCTCGATGGCGAGACTCAGCTCTCCGTTGATCATACGCCGGTCCAGGTCGGCATAATCCGTGATCGGCGCCTTCTCGGTGAAGTAACGCGAGCCGGCGATCTGCAGCGCGTAGTCGCGGCTGATTGCCGTGTCGTCACGATCGAGCACAGCGAAGGAAAGGTCTTCGATGTCTATGTTGATGCCGTAGCCGACGACGAACATCAGCATGACCGTGCCGAGAATCGCGAGCGTGGCGCGGATTGGGTCGCGCTGCAGTTCGAGCGCCTCGCGCCGTGTGTAGGCGAGCATGCGCCGCAGGTTGAAGAAACGATCGGTGGATGGAACAGCGGGGGGCGGTGGTGCCGTCCCATCCACCGCCATGCTCTGCACCGGGGTGGGCACAGGCATCTCGCGTCCCGCGCCGATGGCGTCCTCGAGATAGCCGATGAAGGACTCTTCGAGCGTCGCCGCCGCGCGCTTGGCGATGATCGCGGCCGGGGTGTCGCTGACGAGCACCTTGCCGGCATGCATGAGCGAGATGCGGTCGCACAGCTCCGCCTCGTTCATGAAATGGGTGGAGACGAAGATCGTGACCTGGTCCTTGCGGGACAGGTCGGAGAGGATCTGCCAGAAGCCGTCGCGCGCCACCGGATCGACGCCGGAGGTCGGCTCGTCGAGGATCAGCATATCCGGCGCGTGGATCATCGCCACGGCCAGCGACAGGCGCTGGCGGATGCCGAGCGGCAGCGCGTCGGGAAGCGCGTCCATCACCTCGGCGAGATCGAAGCGTTGCGCCATCTCCTCGATCCGGCTCGGAATGGCCGCGGCCGGCATGGCGAACAGGCGGGCATGCAGGTCGAGGTTCTGCCGCACCGTCAGCTCGGTATAGAGCGAGAAGGCCTGGCTCATATAGCCGACGCGGCGGCGCACCTCCATGTCGTCGGGATCGACCTCCTGCCCGAACAGCCGCGCCGTGCCCTCGCTCGCGGCGAGGAGCCCGGTGAGCATCTTCATGGTGGTGGTCTTGCCGCAGCCGTTGGAACCGAGGAAGCCGAAGATCTCGCCGCGCCCGATGCGGAAGCTCACATCGTCCACGGCGGTGAAATCGCCGAACCGCATCGAAAGGTGCTCGGCCTCGATCGCGATCTCCCCGTCAGCCCCGGAAGCGCGGGGCGGGATGACCACCTCCCGGTGCCCGGCGCGGTCCTCTTCCGGCAGCAAAGCGATGAAGGCGGCATCGAGATTGGAAGCACCGGTCTTCGCGAGCAAATCCGCAGGCGTCCCGGTGGCGAGTACCCGGCCGGCATCCATGGCGATCAGCCAGTCGAAACGCGCGGCTTCCTCCATATAGGCGGTGGCGACGATGACGCTCATGCCCGGCCGGCCGGCGCGGATGGACTCGATCAGCTCCCAGAACTGGCGGCGCGACAGGGGATCGACGCCGGTGGTCGGCTCGTCGAGGATGAGCAGGTCGGGATCATGGATCAGGGCGCAGCACAGGCCGAGCTTCTGCTTCATGCCCCCCGACAGCTTGCCCGCCGGGCGATCGGCGAAGGGGGCGAGGCCGGTGCTCTCCAGCAACGCGCCGATCCGGCGCTCCCGCTCGGCCCGGTCCTGTCCGAACAGGCGGCCGAAGAAATCGACATTCTCGAACACCGAAAGGGTCGGGTAGAGGTTCTTGCCGAGCCCTTGCGGCATATAGGCGATGCGCGGGCAGACCTGCCGGCGATGGACGCGATCGGCCATGTCGCCCTCAAGCACCTCGATCCGGCCGTCCTGGATCGCGCGAGCGCCGGCGACCAGGGACAGGAGGCTCGATTTTCCAACCCCGTCCGGGCCGATCAGCCCGACCATGCAGCCCGACGGCATGTCGAGGCTGACGGCGTCGAGGGCACGGGTCTTGCCGTAGGACAGCCCGACGGCCGCGAGCCGGACGACCGGCTTTCCTGACACGGCAGGCGCCGCGATGGTCTCCGGCCCCGGCTTCATTCGACCGGCGCCCTGTTCAGGTCCGCGGGCCATTCGGTCTCAGGATCGAGCCGTACATAGGCCATGCCCGGCAGGCCGGTTTTCACCTGCTGAATGTATTTGCGCAGGAGCTCGGGCGGGATCTGCGCCTTGACGCGAAACGTTAGCTTCTGACGCTCCTCTTCCGTCTCGACGGTCTTGGGCGTGAACTGGGCGACATCGGCGACATAGGTCACCCTGGCGGGAATCACATATTGTGGGGCCGCGTCGAGTACGAGGCGCACATCCGTACCGATCGCCACGCGCCCGGCTTGCGCGGTCGGCAGGAAGAACGTCATGTAGACGTCGCCGAGATCGACGAGGTTGAGAACCCGGCCGCCGGCGGACAGCACCTCGCCGATCTGCGCCACACGATATTGGATCCGCCCATCACGCGGTGAGATCAGCACGCTGTCGTTGATATCGGCGGTGATGCTCTCGATGGCCGCATGCGCCGCATCAACCGCCGCTTCCGCATCCACCACCTGGGCCTTCGCCGCGCTGATCGCCGCCTCGGCGGCGGCGCGCTGCGCGCGGGCCGCGTTGACGTTCGCCGTTGCCGCTTTTTCGTTGGCGAAATCGTCGTCATAGGTTTGCTGCGAGACAGCATTGGTCTTCACGAGCTGCGCCGAGCGGGCGAACTTCCGCTGGGCCGCGTCGAGCTGCGCGTCACGTTGCTCGATCACTGCAACAGCCGCCTCCTTTTCCGCTTCGCGCTGGACGACGAGGCTCCTGGCAGTGTCGATGCTGATGGTCGCCCTGCGCAATTGCGCTTCCGCCTGACGGCGTTGCGCCTCCAGCTGCTCGGTGTCCATGCGGGCGAGGATCTGGCCGGCCGTGACGAAATCCCCTTCGTTGGCGAGGATTTCCTTGATGCGTCCGGCCGTCTTGGCCGAGATATCGATCTCCGTCGCCTCGATCCGGCCGTTGCCGCTGGCGATGCCGGCCGGAAGGCTAGGATTGGCGAAGGTCCTCCAAGCGTAATAGCCGGCGCCCAGCACGACGACAGCAAGAAGAACGACCAACCAGCGCCTCCGGCTTTCCTTCATGTCTCGAATTCTCCCCGGATTGAGCCCGCAAGTATTCATCGCGCACATGGGTTGCCGCGCGCACGAGAGCTATCCGCAACGAAGGTCTTACTGGAAAATCGGGTTCGTCCGCCGCCAGGGCAGCGGACGAGGCGGCTCAGATATTATTTGCCCGGCACACCCGCTGCGATGCTGGTGCGGATGCCGTCGAATATCTTCGTTCCGTCCTCCAGCAGATGCGACACCGACTGTTGCGCAAACGCGGCATTCAGCTTCAACGCTTCAGCGGGATCAGTGCACTGGGAGACCTGTCTCAGGTAAGTTGCCTGATCCTGCAGCCTGTCTGCGGCAAGGCCCAGAACCTTCCCCCATCCGTCGGCGTAAATCCTTGCTGGCGCGTCGCTCCAGAGTTTTGCCCAGTCTGTATTGCCCAGAGACGCGAATAGGGGATTGGATGCGGCCGTTTGGCTTTTCGGCACTGTCGTTTCGGTCGCCATGACAAGGTAATCCTTTCAAGAAAAGTGGTTGACACCATTATTCTATTATCAAGGCGCCGGTCGTCATTGATTTAGCGCAACGCGCGTTGACCAAAATTATGATACCGGTAGGCATTTCATAAACGCAAACGAAATCTGGAGTTCCCTATGGCCCGATCCACCGCCCGCGCCGCAGCAGCCAAGCGCGAGCAAATCCTCGAGGCGGCGATCCTGCGGTTCGCGCGGCAGTCCTATGAGGACACATCGCTCAGGGCGATCGCCGCCGATGTCGGTGTCGACGTCGCGCACGTGCACAGGTCCTTCGGCTCGAAGGAACTGCTCTTCGCCGAGGCTATCCGGGCAACGACACGCCCGGAACGTTTCCTTGGGATCTCGCCGGGCCTTCTTGCCGCCACGCTCTCGACCGAGCTCCTCTCGCACAAGGCACCACGCGACGACGACGAGGTGGGGGCGTTCGATATCGTCATGCGCTCGCTGAGCAGCCGTGAAGCCTCCAGGATCCTGCACGACAGCGCTCTGGCCGATTTCATCGAGCCGATTTCAAAGATGACCTATCCGTCCTCCGCGCGGCGCGCCGCGTTGATCGCCGCCGTGCTCCTGGGAATCGGTGCCGTCAGGGAGGTCCTCACGATCGAGCCGCTGCTTGATACCGAGGACGGAGAGGTCCAGCAGCTCACCGTCCAACTCCTCAACGTTCTGATCGGCGACCGTCCCTATGATGTGGCCGCGCGCGCGGCTGAAGGAGACGACCGATGACGGCAGCAGCCTCCGCCGCCAAGCCTTCGACGGCGGTAGTCGCGGCAGGCGAAGAGAGCGTCGGCACCGAAGGGTTTCGTGCCATCGACCGCATGAGTGACGTGTTCGTCGCCCAGGCCACGGCTGGCTTTTCCCCGGCCTCCCTCGCGCTCGCCTTTTTTGACTGGTCAATTCATCTGGCGGCGGCCCCGGGCAAGCGCGCTGAGCTCGTCAACAAGGCGGAGCGCAAGACAAGCCGCCTTCTGGGCTACCTCGCCGCGGCCAGCACCCATTCCGATACGCCGCCGTGCATCGAGCCGCTGCCCGGGGACTATCGGTTTGCGGCGGAGGGCTGGAAGAAACAGCCCTACGCCGCCTTCGCCCAGGCGTTCCTGCTCAATCAGCAATGGTGGCACAACGTGACCCATGAGGTGCCCGGCGTCACACCGCACCACGAGCACGTCATCTCCTTCCTCGCCCGCCAGCTGCTCGACATGTTCTCACCCTCGAACAATCCGCTCACCAATCCCGAGGTCGTAACCAAGGCCGTCGAGACCGGCGGTGCGAACTTCATCCAGGGCTGGCGCAACTTCGTCGAGGATGCCACGCGTACCGCCACCAATCAGCCGCCGGTCGGAACCGACGGCTTCATTCCCGGCAAGGATGTTGCCGTCACGCCCGGCAAAGTGGTCTACCGCAATCACCTGATCGAGCTGATCCAATACGCCCCGACGACCGACAAGGCTCGGGCGGAGCCGGTCCTGATCATCCCGGCCTGGATCATGAAGTACTACATTCTCGATCTGTCCCCGGAGAATTCGCTCGTTCGCTATCTGGTCGAGCAGGGACACACGGTCTTCTGCGTCTCCTGGCGCAATCCGGACGCCGCCGATCGCGACCTCACCATGGACGACTACCGGCGCATGGGCGTGATGGCCGCCCTCGACGCAGTCGGCGAGATCGTTCCCGATCGGAAGATCCACGCCACCGGTTACTGCCTCGGCGGCACGCTGCTGGCGATCGCCGCCGCGGCCATGGGACGGACCGGCGACGACCGGCTCGCCTCCGTCACCCTGTTTGCCGCCCAGATCGATTTCACCGAGCCTGGCGAACTCGCGCTCTTCGTCGACCACAGCGAGATGCATTTCCTTGAAAGCGTGATGTGGAACCGGGGCTATCTCGCGGCTGACCAGATGGCCGGCGCCTTCCAGCTTCTTCGCACCAACGATCTCGTCTGGTCGCGTCATGTCCGCGAATATCTCATGGGCGAGCGCGCGCCCATGATCGACCTCATGGCATGGAACGCGGATTCCACCCGCATGCCCTACCGGATGCACTCCGAATATCTGCGCCGCCTCTATCTCGACAACGAGCTGGCGGCCGGCCGCTTCATGGTCGACGGCCGCCCTGTGGCGCCGCAGAATATTCGCGTCCCCATGTTCGTCGTCGGTACCGAGCGCGACCATGTCGCGCCGTGGCGGTCCGTCTACAAGGTCCACCAGCTCACGGACACCGACGTCACCTTCGTCCTGACGAGCGGCGGCCACAATGCCGGCATCGTCAGCGAGCCCGGCCATCCCCGGCGCCGCTTCCGTGTGGCCACGAAGCACGTTGCCGACCTCGATCTCGGTCCGGAGGAATGGCTCCTCGCGGCGGAACAGAAGGACGGCTCCTGGTGGATCGAGTGGACGCAGTGGCTCGGTGCCCGTTCCTCATCGGAACCCATACCGCACCCCGGCATGGGCGCTCCGGACAAAGGCTATCCGCCGATCGAGGACGCGCCGGGCACCTACGTTTTGCAGCGATGAGGGTGTGATGACCTGGGATTTCCTCACCAATCACGCCTTCAATGCGCTGCAGCCCCGGAGGCACAGCCTCTCTGGTGCTGATCGCCGCACGCAACGACGTCGACTTGTTCGCCGCAGCCTCGGGGGACGTGAAGCTGGTGCATCACGTATTCAGGCAACTGTGAAAGGATGTGAGATTGATCTTTACGGGGCAGCTTCCAGTGCCGCATAAAAAGCACTCTGCGGAAGAGGAACAAGCCCCACGCTCGGGTCGCCCTCGAGCGCACATCAGTGGTCTCACAACACAAAACGACTTACCGCTCGGTCCAAGGATTGGTATCGAACATATAGTGATCGACGGGAGGTTGGTGAGCGTTCGAGAACTAAGCGTAGTCGAAAAATCATTTGGCCGCCTTCTGCATTTCGAGGCCGATCTGACCGGACAAAGGCCCCCGATTCTCCTCGTGGCGCCTCTCTCCGGCATGAGGGCAGAAATTCTCTACGACATGATCCTTGGACTACTGCCCTGGCACGACGTCTATTGTCTCGCCTGGAAAGACGCCGCTGACGTTCCCGCCGGAGACGGTCCGTTCCGCCTCGAAGACAACATCACCTATGTCGTCGAGACGATCCGGTATCTCGGGGCTGGAACCCATGTGATCGGACTTTGCCAGTCCGCCTTGCCCGCGCTGGCGGCGGCGGCGATCCTCTCGGAGGATCTGGGGCGGCCCGCGACGCTGACGCTCCTGGGCGGCAAGCTCGACACGCGCATCAACCCGACCCGGGTCGATCTCCTGACACGCAGCCTGCCTCCGGCGTGGTTCGAGAATTGTGCCATCTCCACCGTTCCCGCCTCCCGGCGAGGGCACGGCCGGCGTGTCTATCCGGGTAGCACCGAGTTGATGATGCTTTCGACCTATCTGTTCCGTCATTGCGCGAGCGGTGGCGAACTTCTCGCCAAGATCTTTCAGGACGACGGCAGCGATGCCGTGGGCCACCCTTTCCTCAGGCTTTTCTGCCAGACCTACGATGTGCCGGCGGAATTCTTCCTCGACACGGTCGCCCTGGTGTTCCAGCAGTCTGCCTTGGCAGAAGGCCACCTGGCGTGGCAGGGCACGACAATCACCCCTGAACGCATCACCGGGACCGCGCTGCTGACCATCGAAGGCGAGGCTGACGATATTTCAGGTCCAGGCCAAACGCGGATAGCCCATGATCTCTGTGAGGGGATACCCGCCGAACGGCGTGGCCATTTGCTCTGCCCGCACACTGGTCATGTCGGGCTGTTCTTCGGCTCCCGCTGGCGGCAGGAGGTTCTTCCGCATATCAGCCGCTTCATTCGGGAGAATGGAAATTGAGCCCTTCGGCCGCACGTATCCTGCGCGGGATTCCGGTCCCGCCGCCCGGGGAGAAATATGCCTTCCGGCCCGGGAGGGCCGCTCCCGGCGCTTATCTCGCTCAGGCGCGGCCCAGCCCTATATTGCGTACAGGACCCACGTCATAATGCCCGGGTTCGAGCCCGGCCAAGGGGTGGCGACGGACGCGGCTCCGTCCGGCAGCAACGCGCACTCCCCGCCGCGACATATCGATTTCCTGCTGGTCGGAGGCGGCGTCGCCAGCGCCGTCGCGGCCGAGACGCTGCGAGCGGAAGGAGCGGCCGGTTCGATTCTGATCCTGTCGCAGGAAGATCTGCCGCCCTATCACCGGCCGCCTCTGTCCAAGCAGATGCTGCTCGATGCCGGCAGCGAGCGGCAGATCTTCGTTCACCCCGAAAGCTTCTATCGCCAGAAGGCGATCGATCTGGAACTCAGTGTCCGGGTGGCATCCGTCGATCCGGAAAGCCACACGATAACGACCGCAACGGGCGAACGGATTCACTATGTTCGGCTCCTGATCGCCACCGGCGCGACACCGAAGCCTCTTCCCGTTCCCGGCGCGGACCTCGCCGGAATCCATACCCTGCGGCAGAAAGGCGACGCCGAGACGGTTCGTCGGGCGGCCGTCCAGGCCAGGCGTGCCGTGGTGCTCGGCGGCAGCTTTCTGGGGATGGAAATCGCCATGTCGCTCGTCGAGCGCGGCCTCGACGTCACCATCATCGAATTCGGCGCACGGCTTCTTCCCCGTCTCGAATCCGCCGACCTCTCCGCTCACTTCCAACGCTATGTCGAAAGTCGTGGAGTCTCGGTGCTGCTGAACGACACAGCAGCGGCGTTCCGCGGCCAGGACCATCTTCGGGAACTCGAAACGACATCGGGGCATCGGATATCCTGCGAGCTCGCCATCGTCAGCATCGGCGTCGTGCCGGCCACGGAGTTTCTGCGCGGCAGCAACATCGCCCTCGAGGATGGACGCGTCGTGGTGGACGCGCTGCTCAGGACGAACGTGCCGGATGTCTTCGCGGCCGGCGATGTCACCACGTTCTATGACCCGGGTTACGCGCGGCGCCGCCACATCGAACATTGGGACAATGCGGTGAAGCAGGGCCGTCTCGCCGCCAGGAACATGATGGGGCGCCGGCTGCCCTATGACGAGGTCTCCTATTTCTTCTGCCAGATCGGCGAGATTGCTTTCAACATGCTCGGCTGGCCGGCGGAGGCGGAAGAACGGATCGGTCGCGGCGCGATCGAGGACCGATCCTTCGCGCTGTTCTATCTCAGGGGCGACGTGCCGCGTGCGCTGTTCTCGATAGACAGGCCTGTCGACGAAACCCGGCTCGCCGAAAGCTGGATCCGCTATCGGATGAACCTGGGCGCGATCAAGGACCGGCTGAATGACCCCGCCTTTCCCCTCGACCGAGTTCCCGCGCAGACGGCGCTGGTTCTTCAGGGCGGGGGTGCGCGCGGCGCCTTCGAGTGCGGCGTCGTCAAGGCGCTCGAGGAGGAGCAGATTTTCCCGGACGTCGTCGCCGGCGTTTCGATCGGTGCGTTCAACGGCGCGATCATCGCCAGCCACCCTCGCCACGCGGCGCCGGCGCTTGAAGCATTCTGGGCCGAACTGGCCGTCGCGACCGCGGACTTGCCGTTCGCCTGCGGTGAGGGAATGGCCGCGGCATTGCAGATCCTGACATTCGGGGTGCCGCGCTTTTTCCGACCCCGCTGGATGCAGCCGTTCCATTCACTCACCGAATTCCCGATAAACTGGACGAGCTATTACGACACCGCGCCGGTGAGGGAGCTTCTTGCGAGATACGTGGATTTCGCGGCTCTCAAGACTAGCCCGGTGCGACTGCTTCTCAGCGCTGTCAATGTCACCACGGCGGAGCTTGAAGTCTTTGACAGCTATGTCGACGATCTCACTCCCGAGCATGTGCTGGCGAGCGGCAGCCTGCCGCCGGGGTTCCCCTGGACGGTCGTCGACGGCAAGGCCTATTGGGACGGCGGCATCGTCAGCAACTCGCCGATCGATCTTGTCATCGATCGCTGCGGTCCGGACGGGAAGCGCGTTTTCATCGTCGACCTGTTCTCGGGCACAAGTCCGCTTCCAACCAACATGATGGAGGTGCTGCTCCGGCGCGACGAGATCGTCTATTCCGAACGGATCAGAAGCGACCTGCGCCATCGCGAAACGATCGGCGCATACCGCAAGCTCATCGATCACCTTCTCACCCATCTCGCGCCGGCTGAGATCGCGAGGATCAAACACTTGCCAGCGTATATTCAGCTCATGGGCGACGGAGCTGCGACGACCATCACGCGGTTCGTGCGGCAAGGACGAGACCGGGAGCCTGCTTCCCTCGACTATGATTTTTCGTACAAGTCCATTCAGGCGCATCAAGCGGAAGGTTACGCGGTCGCCAGGAGGGTCATTCGCGGTGGCTCACCTTGAGGGCTCTTTGGACGAGTTTCCGACGCCCCTTCATTGTCACGATGATGCAGAAGCCTCGATACCCAGCCCCAGCCCCGGACGAAGCGCTGGGCGGCGCGCGCACTTCCAATCCGCGCCGGGTCTGGGACTGCGCTCGAGCCACCGACCGGGATCGTGACTTGCACGCGACGGGCATGCGTGCCTATCGTCAAACTTAGAGGGGCCAAAGAAGCCCCCGTTGCAGGAAACGCCAGCAGAGGCCTTACGGTCGGAAGAGTCGAAGCCTCGATCCGTTCCATCATGGACGCCGGCTCGGAGTTTGGCTCGATCCCCCGCCTCTGCGGCATCGGGAGGCGCGAAGCCGACAAGGCACGCATCGTCTCCCTAAGGCAAGGGATGCGAGTTGGAGCAGCACGCGATCCGCACGGCCTGGGAAGCTTTTGTCACCGGCGGCAGCAGGCCGCCGGACCTTCCTCTCGCTCTCCTCGCATCCTGGAAACGCTCACAGGCCCTGGGCGTGGGCGCGCGCGTCACGGAAGCCCCGCTCGCCGATACGCCCGAAATCTTCCGGCAGCGCTCGCAGAATGCCGACATCCTGGTCGCGGCGCGGCCCGCGCTCGAACGCGCGGGCCACTTTCTGGCCGAGGCTTCGTCCATGATGATCCTGGCCGATGCCAGCGGCTTCATCATCGAGACGGCCGGCGATCCCCGTGTCGTCGACAAGGGGCGGCGCAACCATCTCGAAACCGGCGGGCGCTGGGATGAGGGCGTCATCGGCACCAACGCGATCGGGACGGCGCTCGCCGATGGGCGTCCCACGCAGATCCGCGGCGCGGAGCATTTCTGCGAGGATGTCCAGCGCTGGACCTGCGCCGCGACCCCGGTGCGTCATCCGCTCGACGGCGCCCTGCTGGGTGTCGTCGACATCTCCGGACCTGTCACCGCCTTCAATTCGCAGAGCCTCGCCTTCGCCGTGACGATCGGCCAGGAGATCGAAACCACGCTCGGCCGAGCCGCCAAGATCGAGCACGAGGCCCTGCTGCGCAGTTTCGTCTCTAAGCGCTCGATCTGGCTCAGCGAGGAGATGCTGGTCGTCGATCGGCGCGGCTTCGTCGTGCACGCGGCCGAGAGTGCTCGCCGCAGGCTCGACTTCGCGACCCCGGACGATTTCAGCCGTGAGATGAAGCGGATGATCGACGCAGCCGCACCGGCGGAGCGCTGGGAGCAGAATTGCCGCGCCCGCTTCCCGAACGCCAGCCTGGAGGTTGTGCGGCATGAAGGGCAGGCGATCGGCTGCATCATCGTGATGCACCAGGCGCGTCGCGCTCGGGCCGCGCCAATCACCGCGAAGTCGAATGGGGAAGCGACGATCACCTTCGAGCAGATCGTGGGAGAATGCGCGCCCATGCGGGAGGCTCGAGAACGGGCGCGCAAACTGGCGGCGAACGCGCTGCCGGTGCTAATCGAGGGCGAAACCGGGGTCGGCAAGGAATTGTTCGCGCGCGCGATCAAGCAGGCCGGGCCGGCGGCGAGCGGACCGTTCGTGCCGCTGAATTGCGGCGGCATGCCGCGCGACCTGATCGCCAGCGAGTTGTTCGGCTATGCCAAGGGGGCTTTCACCGGCGCCGACGAGCGTGGCCGGCCCGGCAAGATCGAGGCGGCCGATGGCGGCGTGCTCTGCCTCGACGAGATCGGCGAGATGCCGCTCGACCTGCAATCCTATCTGCTGCGCGTGCTGGAGGACGGCGTCGTCTATCGCATCGGCGAGCATGAGGGGCGCCGGGTCGACATCCGTATCCTGTCCATGACCAACCGCGATCTGATGGCGGAGGTCGAGGCCGGCCGCTTCCGGCGGGACCTCTATTATCGCATCGCTGCAACGCGCCTGCGCATCCCGCCTCTGCGCGAGCGGGGCGAGGACATTGTCGCCCTGGCCTGGGGCTTCGCAACGGCGGCAGCGGCCCGGCTGGGCAAGGCGGTCCCGGATTTTGCACCCGATATGCTCGAGCGGCTGCGGGCGCATCACTGGTCGGGCAACGTCCGGGAATTGCGCAATGTCGTCGACGCCATGGTCGCTCTGGCCGAATCCGACCGGCTCGGCTGGGAGGATCTGCCTCCTGAGCTGAGCGAGGCGCCGGCGCCCAGGGAAATATTCGCGGCTGCGGCCAAGCTGTCCCCCGCTCCGCTCGCTTCAAAAGCCGATCTCAGGGCAGCCGAACGCACGACGATTCTCTCGCAAGTCGAAGCCTGCACCGGCAATCTGACGGAAGCCGCTCGACGCCTCGGCATCGCCCGCTCGACGCTCTATCTGAAGCTGGCGGAATATCGCATCGAGCCGTCCGCCGGACACTGAGGTTTCGTCCGTTCATCGAACGAACCGTCCGACGATCGGACGGTTGCGGACGCGAAAAGACTTATTCGCGCCTGCGGTAAGTTTCTGAAAAGTTAAACCTCCTGTTGCCGGCCTCAATTGGCACGGGTCCTGCGCTTCCTCTTTTGTCCGGCTCGTCAGAAGCCGGCCTCAAGCTGGAGGACGCCTGTGAACATCCACGCCCCAAACAGTAGAAGCGTGCAAGTGCTCGGCATCGATGCCGGCGGCACCATGACGGATACGTTTTTCGTCGATTCCGACGGCGATTTCGTCGTCGGCAAAGCGCAAAGCACCCCGGAAAACGAAGCGTTGGCTCTGATCGCCTCAAGCGAGGACGGCCTGGGCGCCTGGGGCCTCTCGCTCGGCGACGGCCTGAAGGGTCTTCAGACCGGCGTCTATTCCGGCACCGCGATGCTGAACCGCGTGGTCCAGCGCAAGGGCCTGAAATGCGGCCTCATCGTCAACAGCGGCATGGAAGACTTCCACCGCATGGGCCGGGCGATCCAGTGCTATCTCGGCTACGCCTATGAGGACCGCATCCACCTCAACACCCACCGCTACGACCCGCCGCTGGTGCCGCGCAACCTGACGCGCGGCGTGGTCGAGCGGATCGACATGTTCGGCACGGTGGTCATCCCGCTGCGCGAGGAGAGCGCCCGCCAGGCGGCGCGTGATCTGATCGCCGCCGATGTCGAGGGCGTCGTCATCAGCCTGCTGCATTCCTACAAGAACGCCGATCATGAGCGCCGGGTGCGCGACATCGTGACGGAAGAGATCGCGAAGAGCGGCAAGGCGATCCCGGTCTTCGCCTCGGCGGACTATTATCCGGTGCGCAAGGAGACCCACCGCACCAACACCACCATCCTGGAAGGCTATGCGGCCGAGCCATCGCGCCAGACGCTGAAGAAGATCTCCGACGCCTTCAAGGAGCACGGCACCAAGTTCGACTTCCGCGTCATGGCGACCCATGGCGGCACCATCTCCTGGAAGGCCAAGGAACTCGCCCGCACCATCGTCTCCGGCCCGATCGGCGGCGTCATCGGTGCCAAATATCTCGGCGAGGTGCTGGGCTATGGCAACATCGCCTGCTCGGATATCGGCGGCACATCCTTCGACGTGGCGCTGATCACCCAGGGCGAGCTGACCATCAAGAACGACCCGGACATGGCCCGGCTCGTGCTGTCGCTGCCGCTGGTGGCGATGGATTCGGTCGGCGCCGGGGCCGGCTCCTTCATCCGCCTCGACCCCTACACCAAGGCGATCAAGCTCGGACCGGATTCGGCCGGCTACCGCGTCGGCGTGTGCTGGAAGGAGAGCGGCATCGAGACGGTGACGATTTCCGACTGCCACATGGTGCTCGGCTATCTGAACCCGGACAACTTCCTCGGCGGCGCGGTCAAGCTCGACCGACAGCGCTCGGTGGATGCCATCAAGGCGCAGGTCGCCGACCCGCTCGGCCTGTCGGTCGAGGACGCCGCGGCCGGCGTCATCGAGCTGCTCGACTCCGACCTGCGCGACTATCTGCGCTCAATGATCTCGGCCAAGGGCTACTCGCCGCAGAGCTTCGTCTGCTTCTCCTATGGCGGCGCGGGGCCGGTCCACACCTATGGCTACACCGAGGGGCTCGGCTTCGAGGACGTGATCGTTCCCGCCTGGGCGGCGGGCTTCTCGGCCTTCGGCTGCGCGGCTGCGGATTTCGAATACCGCTACGACAAGTCGCTCGACATCAACCTCGCGCCCGACGCGCCGGCCGGCCAGCAGGAGCAGGCGTCAAAGACGCTCCAGTCGGCCTGGGACGAGCTGACCCGCAACGTGCTCGAGGAGTTCAAGCTGAACGGCTACGACGCCGATCAGGTCACGCTGCAGCCCGGCTATCGCATGCAGTATCGCGGCCAGCTCAACGATCTGGAGATCGAATCGCCGCTGCCTTCCGCCGATACGGCGGACGACTGGGGGCAATTGGTGGATGCCTTCAACACCACCTACGGGCGGGTCTATGCCGCCTCGGCCCGCTCGCCCGAGCTCGGCTATTCGGTGACCGGCGCGATCATGCGCGGCTCCGTGCCGATCCAGAAGCCGAAGATCCCCAAGGAGCCCCTCGAAGGCGAGACCCCGCCGGAAGAGGCCAAGCTCGGCACGCGCAAATTCTACCGCAAGAAGCGCTGGGTCGATGCGCAGCTCTACCGGATGGAGTCCCTGCGCCCGGGCAACCGCGTCGCTGGCCCCGCCATCATCGAATCCGACGCGACCACCTTCGTCGTCCCGGACGGCTTCGAGACCTTCCTCGACGGGCATCGCCTCTTCCACCTGAAGGAAGTCTAAGCGCGGCCCCTCCCATAACAACGAACTGAGGAAACAGAGCCATGAACGTCAATGTTCGATCCGAGGACATCGAGGGCGCGACGCGCGGCATCGTGCGCGGCGGCGAGACCTTGAAGGAGCACCGCGACCGCCTGATGGAGGCGACGAAGCGGACGAAGCACTATGCCGGCCTTAAGACGATGGAGCTGCGCGACAGCCAGCCCATCCAGTACAACAAGCTGTTCTCGCGGCTTCGCGCCGGCGTGGTCGACGCTCGCGAGCCGCCAAGAAGATCGCCGCCTCGCCGATCGTCGAGCAGGAGGGCGAGCTCTGCTTCACCCTCTACAACGCGGCGGGCGACAGCATCCTCACCTCCACCGGCATCATCATCCACGTCGGCACGATGGGCGCGGCGATCAAATACATGATCGAGAACGGCTGGGAGTCCAATCCCGGCGTCCGCGACAAGGACATCTTCTGCAACAACGACTGCCTGATCGGCAACGTCCACCCCTGCGACATCCATACCATCGTGCCGATCTTCTGGGAGGGCGAGCTGATCGGCTGGGTCGGCGGCGTCACCCACGTCATCGACACCGGCTCGGTGGGCCCGGGCTCCATGTCCACCGGCCAGGTGCAGCGTTTCGGCGACGGCTATCAGATCACCTGCCGCAGGGTCGGCGAGAACGACACGCTGTTCCGCGACTGGCTGCATGAGAGCCAGCGCATGGTGCGCACCACGCGCTATTGGATGCTGGACGAGCGCACCCGCATCGCCGGCTGCCACATGATCCGCAAGCTGGTCGAGGAGGTGATCGCCGAGGAGGGCATCGAGAACTACTGGAAATTCGCCTATGAGGCGGTCGAGCACGGCCGTGTCGGCCTTCAGAACCGCATCAAGGCGATGACCATTCCCGGCACCTACCGGCAGGTCGGCTTCGTCGACGTGCCCTATGCCCATGACGACGTGCGCGTCCCGTCGGACTTCGCCAAGCTCGACACCATCATGCACGCACCCTCCGAGATCACGATCCGGGGCGACGGGACGTGGCGGCTCGACTTCGAGGGATCGAGCCGCTGGGGCTGGCACACCTACAACGCCCATCAGGTCAGCTTCACCTCGGGCATCTGGGTGATGATGACGCAGACGCTGATCCCCTCCGAGATGATCAATGACGGGGCGGCCTACGGCACCGAGTTCCGCCTGCCCAAGGGCACCTGGATGAACCCGGACGACCGCCGCGTCGCCTTCTCCTATTCCTGGCACTTCCTGGTCTCGGCCTGGACGGCGCTTTGGCGCGGGCTGTCACGCTCCTATTACGGGCGCGGCTATCTGGAGGAGGTCAACGCCGGCAACGCCAACACCTCGAACTGGCTCCAGGGCGGTGGCTTTAACCAGTATGACGAGATTCACGCCGTCAACTCGTTCGAATGCGCCGCCAACGGCACCGGCGCCACCGCCGTCCATGACGGCCTGTCGCACGCCGCCGCCATCTGGAATCCGGAAGGCGACATGGGCGACATGGAGATCTGGGAGCTGGCCGAGCCGCTCGTCTATCTCGGCCGCCAGATCAAGGCATCCTCGGGCGGCGCCGGCAAGTACCGCGGCGGCTGCGGCTTCGAGAGCCTGCGCATGGTCTGGAACGCCAAGGACTGGACCATGTTCTTCATGGGCAACGGCCACATGTCCTCGGATTGGGGGCTGATGGGCGGCTATCCGGCAGCCTCGGGCTACCGCTTCGCCGCCCACCAGACCGGGCTGAAGGAATTGATCGCCAGCGGAGCGCCGATCCCGCTCGGCGGCGACACCGACCCCGAGAACCCGGTCTGGGACGGCCTCATCAAGGATGCCGTGATCAAGCGCGACAAGCAGGCGATCACGACGGAGGAGATGTTCGCCGACTACGATCTCTATCTCAACTATATGCGCGGCGGACCCGGCTTCGGCGATCCGATCGACCGCGAACCCCAAAGCGTGGTCGACGATCTCAATGGCGGCTACCTGATCGAGCGCTTCGCCTCCCAGGTCTACGGCGTGGTGGTGACGAAGGCCGCCGACGGCGCCTTCGCGCTGGACGGCGCGGCGACGGATGCGCGGCGCAAGGCCGTCCGCAAGGAGCGGATCGCCCAGTCCGTGCCGACCCGCGACTGGATGAAGGGCGAGCGGCAGAAGATCCTGGCCAAGGAGGGGGCGGGCGACCACGTCAAGCAGATGTTCGCTTCGTCCTTCAAGCTCGGCCCGAAATTCCTCTCCGACTTCAAGTCGTTCTGGGACCTTCCCGAAGACTGGAAGCTGCTGGAGGAGGAGATCGGCATCCCCCATTACGGCTCGCATTACCACATGGACGTGTCGGAGCTGCCGGACGTCAAGACTGTCCAGTTCGTCGAGGAATGAGCCGCAGGCGGGCACAGGCCGGGCGCCTGTGCCCCGACGCTCCCAATCATAGAAAACACGGAGGAACACCATGGCCTATACACGCGCCAAGATCGCCGATCTGGTCGACGGCAAGATCGATCACGACACGCTCCACCAGATGCTCTCGACGCCGAAGGATCCGGGGCGCTTCGTCACCTACATGGAAATCCTGCAGGATCGCGTGCCCTGGGACGACAGGATCGTGCTGCCGCTCGGACCGAAGCTCTACATCGTCCAGCGCAAGGACAACAAGCAATGGAAGATCCGCTGCGAATGCGGCCATGATTTCTGCGACTGGCGCCAGAACTGGAAGCTCTTCGCGAAGGTCCATGTTCGCGATACGCAGCAGAAGCTCGAGGAAATCTATCCGCGCCTGATGGCGCAGACCTCGACCTGGCAGGTGCTGCGCGAATATTATTGCCCGGAATGCGGCACGCTCCATGACGTCGAGGCGCCGACGCCCTGGTATCCGGTGATCCGCGACTTCGAGCCCGACATCGACACCTTCTACAAGGACTGGCTCGGCCTGGCCGTGCCAGAGCGGGCTGAGGCGGCCTGAGGCCGCAAGCTCCCGCCTGCTCGATACGAGCTTGATGGCCGCATCAGTCTGGCACGGGAATAGCCAGAAGACGCTGAACACCGATTTCCGTCCGGGCTTTTCGGACATCAATGGGACGACGATCGGGCATGGCGTTCTACACGCGCCATGCCCGATCCCGCTTGCGCAGATCGACAGGCGATCTTCGGCCCGTCAGGATCGGGGGCGTTCCAGTGCGCTTCAACTATCGAGAGGCCGGAAGCGCGAAGCGCGCCATCTCGTCAGACAATATGGCGGCGAACCGCTGGCAGTGCGCGGCGCGTGGCGCGCCCCCAAGCCACAGACCTTGTTGCCGGGCGCTTCTTGGACGGCGTTCTTTAACACGGGTCAAAGTCTGAGCCGGGATAGTCGGCTCTTAGTCATGCACGGCTCACCCGTGCGGTCACGCTTCAAACGGCACCGTCCCACGTTCCAGCCTCTTACCGCGAAGGATGCTGCTCGTCTGGACAACGAGAACTGATCGACACCTGCAAGTCTCGGGACACCGTCCAACCGGACAGATGCCATGACCAGACAGCGGCGCGGCGCGTTGGGCTGAGATGGCATCGATCGAACACCACCAACGCAGATTTCAGTTCTATCTGCAGAGGGCAATGGCAGTTGAACGAGGCACGCGACCAGACCTGGCAGTTCATTGAACGTGTCGAACGCTCGACCGAAGCGGGCCAAGTCGAGCAGTGCTTGATGGAGATTGCGTCCGACTATGGGTTCAGCACGCTATTCGGTGGGGTAGTACCCTCTGCCCGCGTGTCACCAGAGGAGATCAAGTCGCGGATCCTGTTCCAGCGGTTTCCCTTGGAATGGGCTGGACGCTACAACGACCGAGGCTACGTCTTTCGCGATCCCATCGTTCATCGGCTGCAGCACGATCGAAACCCTTTTGATTGGCAAGAGGCGTACACCTCCTGCGATTTTCCAAAGGATGTCGCGCTGATCCAAGGGGAGGCATCTGAATTTGGCCTTCGGGTCGGATATGTCGTCCCGGTGACGATGCTTGACGGGCGCGTCGCTGCCGTTTCATTCGGCGGGTGCCATGCCGACATTGGCGCAGAAGGCCGCGCCGCCTTGAGCTTCGTCGCAAACTACGCTGTCGGCAATCTCCTGCACTACAAGGAGAGCCGAAAGCGTCTCATTGGCAAGGTTACGCCAAGAGAGTTCGACTGCCTCCTCTGGGCATCCGAGGGCAAGACCGACTGGGAGATTTCCGTCATCCTCGGGATTTCGCGGTCAACCGTGACCAAACACATTGTCTCCGCCCGCGAGAAGCTCGGCGCGGTCAATAAGCCTCACGCAATTGCGATGGCGCTTCGCAGCAAATTACTCCGCTAATCAAAAGCAGAGTGTGTGATGTTCAGGTAGTCCGCTGCCCTTTGATGGATTGGGCCTCGGCACGCTCCGCCTCGATCTCCCGCACGATCTTCTCTTGCTCGGCCCGTAGCTGCGCCAGCGCGTCCGTCTGGATCAGCGTCTGCGGCAAAGGCTGCGCGGGATGCTCGGCGAGAACACGCGCGGCTTCAACGGCAGCGGCGGCCTCGCGCGCCTCGCGGGCTGCGGCTTGTTGTGAGCCTCGGACGATTGCCCTCTCGGCCGTCAGCTCGCGCTGCGACTGCGGGTCGAGCCCGCCCCGGCCTTCCTGGCGCCGCTCGGCTTCGATCGCGCGATCGGCCAGCCTTTCGGCCGAGGCCGCTTCTCGATCTTCTTTTATGCGAACCTGCTGGGCGTGGGCGATCAGCCGATCCGCATTGGGCCCGGCGATCGCCTCGACCTCGGATCGCGAGAGCTGCCGTGCACCATTTTCCTGGGCGCGCTGCAGGTCGACGCGATTGGCCAGCGTCTCGAGATAACGCGCCGACGTCTCCCGGAACTGCTGCTTCGTCTCGCCATCGAGGAGGTCGCCGGTGCGCGACACCGCCTCGTTCATGAGGCGAAGATCCTTCGCCATCTGCTCCGACGTGATCGCCATGTGCTGGTCCTCCTTGGTGAGATGATCCACCCGCTTTCCGATGGTGTGAAGAATAGTGCCGACCGTCTCCGCCATCGTCAGCCGCTCGAGCATGTGCTTCGCCACAGTATTGTCGGGCTGCTCGCGCGCCACCATGCTCCAGGCATTGAGGCTCTCATTGACCACACGCCGCTCGGGCTCGGAGGTGGGCAGCCTGATCGGATTGGTCCGCGCCGCGGCGATCCGCTGCCGGGCATTGTCGATGAGACGCTGGTTGGCCGGGTCCCCGGCATAGGCGCGATCCCGCGCTTCGCGTGCCGGACGTGGACGCTCGGCGACGTCGACGATCGCCTTGTCGCGCGCGCCGTAGCTTTGCGCCGACGCCCGCTCCATCGCCGAGGTCGCGACGATCTTGAGGCCCTCCGCCTGCGCATGCTGCGCGTAGCTTTCGCGCCAGCCGCGGAACTCGCTCGGCCCCGGGTGGATCTTCTGCCCGGATTCGTTCTTCACCGTGATCACGGCATGGATATGGATGTGCCCGTCGCTCTCCCGATCGACATGTACGCCGAACAGGAAGCGGTGATCGGCGAATCGGTCGTGCAGGAAATTGCGCGCGGCACGGCGCAAAGCCTCCGGATCGGGGCCAGCTTTCGACGACAGCATCAGGTGCATCGTGTCGCGGGGCGATTGCGAGCGCAGCGAGCGGCCCCACTCCTTCGCGGCGTTGCGGGCGGCGGCGACGTCGCCGATGGCTCTGCCGCGATCGTCGACCAGCGGCCCCCGGCGCTCGACCAACCTGTTCAACTGCCAGGTCACGCCCTCGCGTCCATGCTGTGGCTTTCCCGGATCGAGCGAGATGGCATGCTCCGCAATACCCGCGGCGGCATGGATGCGCGCCTTCATCACCGCCTCGGATCGGTAGTCGAACCGCTTCTGGTCGAAGCCGTTCTCGGCCGTGCCGATCCGCTCCACGCGAACACGGAAACGCTCCTTCGGTCCTCCGGCTGCGGCGGTGACGATATGGGCCTCAATCTCCCCGGACGGAAGCCGGTCGAGGCGGGAGGCATGACGATGACCTTCGAATCCGGCGGCGATGGCCTTCGCGTAGGTCTCACGCCCCTCGGCCGTATCAGCCACTCCATGAAGCTTGAGGCGGACGGTGACGACATCATGGCTGGGCTTGCGCTTCTCGAAATCCTTCGACCAGTCCTTGATCTCGTCGGCGACGGCCTCGCGATCCGACAGGATCCGGCCGTCATGGGTTTCGACCGGGACATCCTCGCGCTGGGCGTACTGGGCGGTCTTCGTCGCCCGCGTGACGCCGGTCGCGTAGGATAGCACCTTGACCACGGCGGGCTGATAGCCCGACGCGAGCTGCCGGGCGCGGGCGAGCGATCCCCCGCCGCCCTGCCCGCCACCCCCGCCGGAAAGACCGCCGTCGATGGGTGCGGCGGCCGAGCCGGGCCTCGGAGGAGCAGCCTGTCGTCCTGCGCCGCCGCCGGACGACGCCGGCAGCCGGCGCCGCCGCTCCTCATCCAGTCCGCCTGTCAGCGTCGCACCGCGAATGATCACATGCGCCGGCGTCGAGCCCGGCGCGGGCGCTGCCCGAGCAGCCCTTGGCCTGAGCTCCTCACCAAGCCCGCCGGACCGACGCGGCCGGCGCCGCTCGTCGCGCGCGGCATCGACGGTGCGGCGCGCGGCTTCCACCTGCTCCACCCACCACTCGATCTGCGCCGCGCGGCTCATGGCTCAGTCTCCTCCGGCAATGTCAGCCGCGCCTCGCGGCGCAGTTTCGAGCCATAAGCGACCGTCATCTCGGTGAGTTCGTCGTTGATCGCCGCGATCACATCGTGAAGCCCGCGCCAGACCGGCTCGGTGTCCTCGATGCGCACCGCCTGGCCGCGATGGATCGCCTTCAGCACCTGCGACAGGTTGCGGCCGACCATGCGGACCTGGCCGGCGAGCGCGACGACCGCCTTGGTGTTCTCGGCCGAGAGCGCCGGTCCCGCCTGCACCGAAGCCCGGATCAGCCGCCGTACCACCTCGGCCTTCGGCAGTCCAAACAGCGCGACCGCCTCGACGAGGCGCGCCTCATCCGCATCGGACAGCTCCGTCCGCAGCCGGGGCTTGCGTCTGGGCATTGCGGCGGAACGGGCCAAGGCCAGCCTCCCCTTCCCTTCACGGCGAACCGGCTCACGGGTGCAACCCGGGAGCCGAACTCCTGCCGATCCGACCAGGATCGGCAGCATGCGCGCGTCAGCGCAATGGCTGCGTTCAGCAGCCTCCCCGGGTTTGGCCCACAAACCGGTATCTTGTCAATCAATATCTAATACACTGAATGTTAGAAGTCTGCGCATAAAGGGCGGCAACGCCCGCAGGAGCAGTCCGTATGAATCCACCGGCCGCATGGCGCGAAGCGCCCCCCTTGTGGATCACTCGACGCCGCAAAGCGCTCTGCAGGGCAGGCCAGGGCATAACGCATTCACCCATTGCCGTTCTATCTATTTGAGACAATGCCGCATTTCGCGAATACGTTATTGTCTGGGTGATGGAATGCGGTAATCCCGCATTGCCCCGCCTCGGCAAGGCCGCATTGCTGTCTCCGGTTATTGCCGCATCACCAGAATGACGGAATCCAACAGAGCGACAAGACATCATTGCAGCGTTGTCGTTTGTCTATTTTATTGTATGTTGTCATTAACGGAGTGAGCCATTGCGGCACTGCCGCATCGACCCGAGGGACGCATGCCCAGCATCTTCGCCATCGCCAACCCCAAAGGCGGCAGCGGCAAGACCACCGTCGCCATCATCCTCGCCGGCGAATTCGCCAGGCATGGCTACTCCACCGCCATCGTCGACGCCGACCCGCAGGGGTCCTCCTATCAATGGCACGCCTCGTCGGTCGCGCGCGGTCTGAGCCCGGAAGGGGTCGATCTGGTGCGTGCGCCCGACGAGAAGGCATTGACGCAGGCGATCGAGCGTCTCGACAGCTATGACGTCGTCGTCGTGGACACCCCCGGCTACTACGGCAGCGTACTGGTTCAATCAGCGCTCCGCGCCGACCTCGTCGTTCTGCCCTGCAAGGTCCACACCTTCGATGCTTCGCAGGTCGTTCGGACCATCCGCAATCTCCAGCAGCACGCCGACGAGGCGAAGCTGCCGATGAGCCAGCACCGCGTCCTCTTCAACGAGTATGACAGCCTCGACCGCAACACCCGCCCGCTGCGCGAGGTCCTCGCCTATCTCAATGCCGAGAACGTCCCCGTCTGCGCCAACGCGCTCTACCGCCGCATCACCTATCGCACCATGACGAGCGGACATGGCACGCTCTACCAGATGAGCGACAAGGACGAGTCGATCCGCAAGGCGCGCTACAATGCCGATCAGGTCGTGCGCGAATTGCTCGCCGCTAGCCAGGGCGTCACGCAGGACGACAGTGCGGCATGAGCGATCCGGTAAAAGACCCGCACCCTGATCGCCCTGCCCTCCCTCGCGACGCGTTTCGCGCGCAGCGCCTCGTCCCCGTGGGAACCGCCGAGCCGGCCTCCAAGCCGGTTATCGTGACCCCGGAATACGAAGACGGCGCGCACGCGCCGATCTCGACGCTCGGCGCCAGCCAGGGAGAGCCGGCGACGATCGCTGCATCGAGGCCGTTGCCCAGGGCAAAGGTGAAGCCGGAGATCTCGCGCAACCCCTTCGATGCCTATGGCGAGCGCTCGTCGTCACGCCCTTATGCGCTGCGTCTTCCCGACGCCATCGACCTCGTCGTCCGGCAGATCGCAGCTGAAGAGCGGACCCATCCGCTGCGCGTGATCGATCGCATTCTTCACGATCACCTGAAACGGATCGGGCGCCTGCCACCCCCGCGCGGCGCCTGACCACAGGCCCTTCGCCGTATTTGCGAAGACCGCTTCCAGCGCCTTCTCCCGGACGCCATGCGAGGATAAGCAGCCGGGGACGCCGTCGCTGACAAAAAAAGGGGCTTACGCCCCCTCCGCTTCGCGACCCCGACGCTCGGCTTCCGCGAGCAGTTCTTCGAGGCGCCGGAGCCCGTCCCGCCGCTCCTTGCGGGTGAGGATGCAGTGCGCAAGCTCGGCGCGCAGCTCGGTGATTTCGGCGTGAATGTCGAGAAGCTGTGTCATGTGAACCTCCTTTGTCTTGATGACGGAGGCAGCCGGCCGGGCGTTGGAGGGACGGGTCAGGGATCGCGCAGCGACCGGCAGCGCCGGCGCGTGGGGGAGCCGATTTTGTCGTCGTGCAGCGGCGTCAAAATTGGGGGCACCGCGTGTCCTTGACGCGGCCCGACTGCCGGTATGATGGGCGGTCATTGAGAGAAAGACGGCCTGGCTCGACGCTGCGGCCGGGCTCCCTTCACGGCGCGCCGGCGCTGCAAAGACGGGGATCCGGTATCAGCTCCCGGTGAAATCCTCTGGCCAGATTTGCGCGCCGTGAAGGACACGCAGGATGCGGATCGTGCTCTCGGTCACCGCGTAGGCCGCGATATAGGGCGTGCCGGAGATCACGAGTTCGCGCGTGCCCGCGACGCGGCCGGGCCTTCCGCTTTCCGGGAACTCGACGAGCCGGCGCGCTGCAGCGGCGATCCTCTCGTCGACGGCGATGGCGGCCCTCGGGCTGTCTGCCTCGATATGCGTGAAGATGCCGTCGCGGTCGGAGAGCGCGAAGGCGGACCAGACAAGCCTCATCAATCGGCCGAGGCGGCCTTGCGCCGGGCTGCCGCCCGCCGTGCCGCGAAATGATCCTCGACCTCGTCGTCGGAAACGTCGGGTCGGCTATCCGCCAGTGCTTCGAGCACCTTTGCGCGGAACCATGCGTCATGCGCCTCGCTGTTGCTGACCAGCTCGAGCGGCAGCGCGCCTTCATTGGCGGTCCGGGTCAGCAGAATGCGTACCGCGTCGGATACGGTCAGGCCCATGCTTTCGAGCACAGCGGAGGCCCGGTCCCTCACGTCTGCGTCGATGCGGGTCTGAACCAGGGCATTGGCGGCCATGTCGATCTCCCTTCCTCCTGCCGCAATGTAATGCAATTGAATGACGATTGCCAGTGCCGCTACAGACCGCACATCCCCTTGCATTCGTTGGGCCACCGATCGCGTTGCACGTGATCGGTGTCCATCGAGAGATCGGCCTCATCCAGAGGCACGGCGGAGCGATGGAGAAAGACCTCGCCCCGGATTCCACGCAGTCCGCACCGGATCGTGCGATCGACCTCAACTGGATCCGCCCATGATCGATCGCATTCTTCACCACTACCTAACACGGATTGGACGCCTGCCACCCCCGCGCGGCGCCTGACCACAGGCCCTTCGCCGTACCTACGGCGCTCTATGAAAGCGCGGTCCGGCTACGGGCCTGCTCCGCTACGCTCCGGTCGCGTTCCGCGACTGGACAGCCGCCGTTAACAACCTCGACTCAAGGACAAGACGGTCGTTTTCGACATCGTCGAAGCGGCGAACGACACGCCGTCCCGGATCCGCCAGCTTCACTCACCACGTGACATCAGAATTCCCGATGTCTGTGGGGAAAGCGCAACGGCCGCAAAGTTGAGGCACGGAACCAACCAACATGCGCGCGGCCTCCGAGCCTGCTCGACGGAATTCCGGCGGGACCTCGCAAGGGCCTGGTCCCCAAGGCCAAGGTCATCTGATGCGCGGAACATTTCAGTCTCGATTTCGGGCAGACATGAGCGCCATCAGCATCGGCCCCAGCGAGAACGATCCGGCCTGCGCCCGTCGCGTCAGGGCTCGCAGATAGCCGCCCGGGCTTTTGATCGCGGACGCGCGCTGCAATATGGCAGCGACAACGATGCAGGCCTGCACCTCGCCCAGCACCGCACAGGCATCGGCCCAAGCACTCGGGCTGATCCCAAGCATCGGCCGGATCACAGCGGCGGTCGCGATGAAGTCGCGCCAGTGCGAAATCCCGTGTCGGGCATAGTCGGCGAGGTCCGGACAGGCCTCCAGCACCATGCCCAGCGGAAACGCCATTTCCCCCGACCTCATCGGTTTGGGGTCTGGCTCCGACCTCGCCGCCCGGCTTTCTCGAAAGCCAGGTTCAGGTTCATTCGAGATTTCGGTGTTTGAACTCTGTATGTGGTGCTCGGAACGGGACTCTGTGGCGCCTGATTCCGCTGGTTTTACGTGTTGTTCCAACGCTGTGAGGATGATTGCGGCCAATTCGGCGAGTGTTTCCGCGATTGGCTCCAGCGCCTCGAGATCCACACGGCGCGGGATAGAGCTGAGAATATCGATGAAGCTGCGATGCAGACCGGGCCAATCGGCCGGCACGCGCTCCTCGATCCCCGTCGCGATCATCTTTGCGATGTCGCGTCGGCAGAGCGCGACGGCCTGGCGCGCGAGAGCGAGCGCCCGTCGCTCGGCCCGAATGGTCTCGGCCAGGGCGGCGAACTCGTCGGCCCTGGCGATGAGCGGGCCGAGATCGAAGCCGAACGCCTGTTCGACGTCGCCGGCGGCGCCCTTGCGCGCGAAACGCTTGCCGTTCGGGCTGTCGCGCCGCAGGATCAGTCCGCACTCGATCAGCACGGCGAGATGGCGGCGCAGCGTCGAGGGCGCGATGCCGTGAGCCCGCAACATCAGTGCCCTGTTTGACGGAAAAACGACGAGGTCGCCGGCACCCGAGACCAGCACCGTGTCCGGATGGAACGTCAGCAATGCGTTCAACACCGCCAGCGCGCGATCGGAAATGTCGAGCGCCGCCTTCGCCTCGCAGACGAGCCGAAACACCTGCCACTTGTGGACGGGTTTGCCGTTGGGGCACTCCTTCACGAGGCGCTGCGTATTGACGACGGCGCGCGACAGCGCCCGCCGCCCGAAGGGTGTCGTTGGGATTTGGCCAAGCATCTGCATTCGCGTCCTCTCTTTGCGAGAGCGCGGGGCAAACAAAGACCGTGGCGTGAAAACGCAGGCCTCTTGAACTGTCGGATGGCGAGGGCTAATATGCTTGTGTGTTTTCGGGCACCGCTGACGACGGCAATCGTCGGCCCGTCCATCGTCTGAGAGACCCGGCTCTGCCGGGTTTTTCTTTGTCCGAGCGCACCTCTTCCGTTGAAACCGAATCCGTACATTATATTGAATGTCGAACGTCAGTCCAACGTGCTGGCGTGCGCCTTGTCGGGCTGCGCGGAGGGTCGCAGCCCGTCTTGGGATTCTATGTTCGAGGACGCGCCGATGAGAACCAAAGACTGTCGCCGGAAGGCCGCGCACGCGGCCGAGGGTCGTACGCTGCTTCGGACCTTTCAGGCGTCGATCGAGGCGATCCGATGCGCGAGCGGCCTCAGCCGCAAGGCCTTTGCCGCGCAGCTCGGTCTGGCGAGCTCAAGTTACTTCCACCTGATGACGCCGAATGCGAATCCGAGCCTGGATTACATCGAACTGATCGCCGAACGCGCCGGCGTCGAACCAGCGGGGCTGCTGGCGCGACCGGCGGCGACGGCAGAGCTCGAATCGGAGCAGACGCCAGGTCTCTTAAGACGACTCGATTCAAGGGGTTAGGCAGGATTTCGATAACATTCAATATACCAGATGATGGAGTTGCTGTATCATGCCGCTCGGCTCAATCTTGAGCCTTGGAGCCCCTGCCCTCCCATGCCCCCCGCCCGCAAGCCGCTGCCCGTCGATCACTCCATCCTCAACGAGATGCTGGCGATCCGGCTCCAGCAGCTCGAGAGCGAGAATGGCGGAATGGAGGCGTTCCTGCCGAAGACAGGATTGGCGCGCGGGACCTATTACACGATCCTTCGGGGGATCGGGAATCCGACGTTGAAGACAATGGAGCGCATCGCCTCGAGCCTCAATATGAGCGTCCTCGAGTTGCTCGGCTTCGAGATCGACGATGCGCGGCGTGCTCTCAGGAAGAACGGCGTCGATTATGACGAGGTCGTCTCTGCCATCGATAAGAAGAACCAGGCCGACCGACGCCTCGCCCGGCAATCGCGCTCGAGCAAGCTGCCGGGATAACCGCGTTGGCCGGGCGGCGCTCGCGGGAACAGAAGGTCGCCGACCCCGCTGTTGGGCGGGGCCGGCGGCTTCGGGTCAGCTGGCGGGGTTCCAGATGATGACCTTCTTGGCGGGATCCTCGCCCGGCGCCGGCGCCACGTTGCCGTAGATGGTGCCGAACTCGGGGGCCGAGAGCGAGACCGAGATGTACTCCTCGCCGGTGGTCTTCGAGATCCGGTTCCAGCCGGCGCCCAGCTCGAAGCCGTTCTTGCGCGAGATCACGCGGTAGTCAGGCTCGTTGTCCTTCGCCTTGCGGGTGTTCGGCACCAGCGCGATCGGGGCGGTGACGTTGAGGGTGGCGAGCGTGCCTTCGAGGTTGCCGTCCGCCTTCTGGGTGAGGGTTGCGATCGTGGCCATGTGAAGTCTCCTTGAGGTTGCTCGGGGACCATCCCCGATGACGCCCAAAGGAAGGGGCCGGACGCCGTCGTCACCGCAGCGCAGGGGAACCCCCGGTCGGGGTCCCCGCGATGCCCGCATCGTGGGGTGGCCAGCGGGGTTGACGGCACTAGGCGGCCGAGACCCGGACACAGGCGGCAAAGAGGAGGGGATGGGCTTCGAAGCCACCGACCACAGGAGCCCCTGCCACCAGGCCATGCCCCGCCCTCGCCCCCACCAGGCAGGACCCGCACCGCAGCGCCCGCCCCCCGTCCCGGCCACTGCCAGTCGCGACGCCGGCGCTCACACCCGCTGGCGGACATCCGGCATACGCAGGTCGATCACGCCGACGGCGCCGCGCCGGCGCCCGCCGGAACCACGGACCGCCACCAACGGCAGGAACCCTCACGTCGATCCCCAGCCACGGTCCAAGCTCTTTGCAAACACCCAGGCTTAGCGCCGGGCCATCACGCCCTGGCCAGCATCGGCCCGATACACCCGAAGCTCGACGTCACCTAACAGCGGGGTCGGCGCTCCCGCCAGGCCAGCATCTCCGTGCCGAGCCGATCGCGCAGCCCGCCGAACTCGAGATCTCACGGGAACTCGGTTGAGAAGTTAAGGATTCATGCCCTCATTGACCCGTGCTAATGGAGAAAGATCTCCCAACTTGAATCGGTTCCATGAAACGCCCGACGAAGCCTTTTGTTGTCGAATACAAGCGCAGCGCGCGAAAAGCCTTCGGACCGTCGACGATCTCGGCAAGGGATATGGCTGCGAGCCTTCCGACACCCGCAGCTGATTCGATCCCGAAATCTCCGCAGGCAGCAGCCTCCGCACTGTTCGAGATCACAAGTCAGTCGAGTCCCACCTCCAATTCGGTGCCGACGGAGCCGCGTATCTTGCCGGTCCTTACGGTTGAAGGCGACCGCACGCCTGTAACCGAGCAGACCCAGGACGATCCCCTTTGGCTGCATGACCCGTCATCACCGGCAATCGAAGCGAGAGCGTCACCTCGCAGGACAAAGGCGCGGAAGCAAGTTGCGGTTTCCGCGCCTGCCGATGTCGGTGCAGGCCCGCAGATGGCGCCGGCAGGGGATGATGGAGCGAGGGCTGGGACTTCCGAGCCGCGCACCGCTTCACTCCCGGCAGTCCGCCGGCGCCGAAGACTGCTGGAGGGGCAAGATTGTTTGCCGCGTGGGCAGCGTTGGAAACGGCGATTGCCGAAGTTCATGCGGTAGCTAGCTTCTCTGCCGCTTCTTTGCGCTCGCTGTAGCGGTTGGTGAGATAGGGGGAGAGATCGCGTGTCAGCAGCGTGAACTTAACCAATTCCTCCATCACGTCGACCACCCGGTCGTAATAGGAGGATGGCTTCATGCGGCCCGCCTCGTCGAATTCCTCGTAAGCCTTGGCGACGGAAGACTGGTTGGGGATGGTCACCATCCGCATCCAACGGCCGAGCACACGAAGCTGGTTGACCGCGTTGAAGCTCTGCGAACCGCCGGACACCTGCATGAGGGCCAACGTCCGGCCCTGCGTCGGCCGTATCACGCCAACCGATAGTGGTATCCAGTCGATCTGCGCCTTCATCACCGCGCTCATGGCGCCGTGCCGCTCCGGGCTGGTCCAGACCTGACCCTCGGACCATGCCGATAGATCGCGCAGTTCTCGCACCTTCGGATGGTCGATCTCCGCGCCGTCGGGTAGCGGCAGGCCGTGCGGATCGAAGATACGCGTCTCCGCACCGAAGTGCTTCAGCAGACGTTCGGCCTCCAGCGTCAGGAACCGGCTGTAGGAGCGTTCGCGCAGCGATCCATAGAGTAACAGAATACGCGGCGGATGCGTCGAGGGCGTCGCGCACAGCCGGTCGATGGTCGGCACGTCGAGGTTGTCGACAACGACATTGGGAAGATCGTTCTGCATCAACGGTGGGCCTCGGCAATCGCCGCGACCTTGTCGCCGCGCTCGTACCAGCCCTTGGACCTGTTCACGATCCAGACGACGGTGAGCATGACCGGCACCTCGATCAGCACGCCGACGACGGTGGCGAGCGCAGCTCCGGAATGGAATCCGAATAGACTGATGGCGGCGGCGACCGCCAGCTCGAAGAAATTGGACGCGCCGATCAGTGCCGAGGGGCCGGCGACGCAATGCTGCTCGCCCGCAACTCGGTTGAGGATATAGGCCAGCCCGGCATTGAAATACACCTGGATCAGGATCGGCACGGCGAGCAGCGCGATCACCAGCGGCTGTGCGATGATCTGTTCGCCCTGGAAGCCGAACAGCAGCACCAGCGTTGCCAGCAGCGCGACGAGTGAGACCGGGCCGAGCTTGGTCAGCAGCCGATCGAGCGCGGCTCGCCCACCTGTCGCCAACAGTCGGCGTCGAAGAAGCTGCGCGATGATCACCGGAATGACGATGTAGAGCACGACCGAAAGAACCAGCGTGCCCCATGGCACGGTGATAGCGGAGAGGCCGAGCAGCAGGCCGACGATCGGCGCGAAGGCCACCACCATGATGGCGTCGTTGAGCGCTACCTGGCTCAGCGTGAAATGCGGCTCGCCCTTGGTCAGGTTCGACCAGACGAACACCATCGCGGTACAGGGCGCTGCGGCGAGGATGATGAGGCCGGCGATATAACTGTCGATCTGATCGGCCGGCAGATGCGGTCGGAACAGCCAGCCGATAAACAGCCAGCCGAGCAGCGCCATCGAGAACGGTTTCACCGCCCAATTGATGAACAGGGTGACGCCGATGCCGCGCCAGTGGCGGCCGACCTCGCCGAGTGCCGCGAAATCGATCTTGAGCAGCATCGGGATGACCATCAGCCAGATCAGCACGGCAACCGGCAGATTGACCTTGGAAATCTCGGCCGCGCCGATCGCTTGAAATGCGCCGGGCATGATGTGCCCGAGCGCGATGCCGGCGACGATGCACAGCGCGACCCACAGCGTGAGATAGCGTTCAAAAATGGACATGGGTTTTCCTTACGCCGTCGCGACGCGGCGGCCGCGCTCGTCGATGACGCGCTCGCCGTCTTCCTTGGTAAACGCGCCCAGTTGCGAAGGCAGCAGATCGAGAACCTCTTCTGACGGCCGGCAGAGTCTCACGCCTTTCGGCGAAACGACGATCGGCCGGTTGATCAGGATCGGATGCGCCAGCATGGCGTCGAGAAGCTCGTCATCCGTCAGGCCGGGATCGCCGAGACCGAGTTCGGCATAGGGCGTTCCCTTCTCGCGCAGCAGCCCGCGCGTGGAAATCCCCATCCGCGCGATCAACTGGACCAGCATCGCCCGTGACGGTGGTGTCTTCAGATATTCGATGACATGCGGCTCGACGCCGGCATTGCGGATCAGCGCCAGCGTATTGCGCGAGGTACCGCAGTCGGGGTTGTGATAGATGATGACATCCATGATCGACCTCACGCCGCGCTGTGGCGGGGCGAGGTTGCCCCTTCGAATTGGCCGATCTCAATGAGCTTCGCCTTGAGCGAGGCCTTGTCGAGGCTTGCGACCGGCAAAGCCGCGAAGACCGAAATCCGGTTCCTGAGGTAGCGGAAGGCGGCGACAAAGGCGGCCTGCTTCTGGATATCCGTGCCTTCGACCGCGGCGGGATCCTCGATCCCCCAATGGGCCGTCATCGGCTGGCCTGGCCACACCAGGCACGCTTCACCGGCGGCGTTGTCGCAGACGGTGAAGACGAAATCCATGACAGGGGCATCCGGCATCGCGAACTCCTCCCAGCTCTTCGAGCGGAAGCCCTCGGTCGGATAGTCGAAGCTCTCCAGCACCTTCAGCGCGAACGGATTGATAGTCCCTTTCGGTTGGCTGCCGGCGGAGAAGGCACGGAAGCGGCCGCCGCCATCCTTGTTGAGAATGCTCTCGGCGAGGATCGACCGCGCCGAATTGCCCGTGCAAAGGAAGAGGACATTGTAGATACGGTCACTCATGAACAGCCTCCTGGGTGGCTTCATTTTTGGGTGTGCAGCAGGGCGACAGGTCGGCGATCAACGGGGCGCAGATCTCCGGGCGCCCGCCGCAGCAATCCTTGACGAGGTAGAAGGCAAGCTCGCGCACCGCATCAAGCTTGGCTCGGTAGATGATCGACCGGCTTTGCCGCTCGGCTTCGATGAGCCCGGCGCGTGTCAGGATCGCCAGATGGGTCGACATGGTGTTCTGCGGTACGCTCATGTGCCGGGCGATGTCGCCGGCCGGCAGCCCTTCCGGTTCGCGTGCGATCAGCAGCCGGAACACGTCGAGGCGCGTCGACTGGGCAAGCGCCGCGAAGGCGAGAATGGCTCTTTCTGATTCCATAATTCGAGATTACTCGATATATGGAATCATGTCCAGCCAAGCATGGTAGTGAAGGTCACCTGCCTGAGACGGCAGCTGCGCGGAGGTTGCGGCGAATCCATCTTGATTATTCTGGTTATCTATTTATATGGATAACCATGATAACCAACGAAGGGAACGCGGCCATGGCTGCCACCGATGCGACTGGCGCACTCGCCGGCTTCGCCACGATGACCGGCACGCCGGAGCAGGTCCGGCATCGTCTCGACCATCTCGGCGGTAAGCCGAAGCAGGTCATCGCTTTGACCCTCGAACACGGCAGTGAGCCGGCCGTGCGCGCGCTCGCCGAGACGTTCGAGAGCATCGCACCGCTTGTCGGCGCCATTCTCGCACGCCGCGAGACTGAGGCCATGCAGTCGATCCTTGAACTGTTGGTGCCTCACGTCCCTCCCCCCCAGCATATGTTGCTCGAGGCGCGGATGACGGCTGAGGCGCGCAAGGCCGTGCTGGAGAGCGGTGAATGGCTGACGGCGGCCCAGATCGCCGAGATGGCCGGCTTCAGTACCAACAATCCCAGCGCCCAGCCGAACAAGTGGAAGAAGGATGGCATTATCTTCGCAGTTCGGCATCGGGGGATCGATTACTTTCCTGGCTACGCGCTGGATCCGAAGACGGGCTATCGCCCGCTCAAGGCTCTCGCCGCCGTGCTCAAGGTCTTTAACGGCAGCAAGGACGATTGGGGGCTCGCATACTGGTTCGCCTCGGACAACAGCTTCCTCAGCGGCAAGCGTCCGCAGGATCTCCTGGTGGAGCAGTCTCAGCGCGTGATCGCGGCGGCCGAAGATGAGCGGCAAGGCGTGACGCATGGCTAAGCCGCCGGCCGAGCCGAAGCACGCAAAGGCGAAGGCCCCCGACGATGCAACGCCCCCTCCTCCGGCGGACTTGGGAGCAAAGACCTCAACGGTGATCTGGCCCAAGGGCCAGATCATTCATCGGATGCACCTGGACGCCTATCTCGGCGATCAGTTCAACCCGGGCCTCAAGGGCAATGCGCGCTTCAGCCCGATCGTCGACGGCGCCGACGTTGCAATCCCGACGCTCTATGGCGGCACGACTTTCGATTGCGCCGCCATGGAGACCGTTTTTCACGATGTCCCTTTCTCATCGGGTCTCAAGACCTACGACAAGGGCAAACTCACGGGTCAGACCTATTCGCGGCTGGAGCCACACCAGGATCTCGTCCTTGCCGATCTCAGCGCCACGGCACTTCGCAGATTGGGCGTCCGGCGCATCGAGCTCATCGACACTGAGAAAGATCGCTACCCGCAAACCCGCCCTTGGGCTGAGGCATTCTACGCCGCACGCCCCGACATTCACGGACTATGTTGGGTTTCGAGGCAGGATGATCGTGCGCTCGCGATCATCCTGTTCGGCAACCGGCTTCCGGCCGACGCGCTGCGCATGATCGCCCCGTCGCTCGAGGTTATCGGCACACCCGGCGTCTATGCGGACCTGATCTCCCTCGCGGATCGCATCGGGGTGAAGGTCGTCTCCGGGAAATCCTGACGCGGTATTAGACCGCAAGGCAACGGGTGGAACGAAAGCCTGCGTGAAAACCGATAATCAACGAGCTGTTCGTGACTAGTAACCGGCTTCTGCCCACAAAATCCGGTCCTGCTCCTGCTTCAAATCCTCCAGCGACACATCAACCATTTTGAGCTCGACGTTATACATTGGTAACGGCCAGTGTCGACCGAGTACAAAGACATGATCTTGTGTTGCAAAGTCGGCGGGCAACGCCTCCGTAACGAGCCGCTCGACAAGTTGATCCGTGAGCCGTTCTGCATCTCGCAGCGATTCATGCTCGACAAAATCCAGCGCTCCCCACACCTGCGCTGTTGCGTTCAGGCCAGGCAATGAAAACATCCCCAATGCGGCCATCGCTTCGGCGACAGCAAGAACGGATGGCTTCCGGGGCTCGAAGAAACCAGGATAGGTCTTCGGTGCATTCCAGATTGGAACGCGGTCCTCATAGGCTTCGATGTCCGCATAGAGTTTACTTTCGCGCCGATAGAGATTTGCGTTCGGAACGATATACTCTCCGACATCACCTTCTATGTAATGAGATTTGCGAAGAGGCTCGACGCGCTTTCGAAGGTCCGCAATGTCCTGGCTCCATCCGTCGCAAACGTCGGCATAAATCAATCGCTCGAGATGGCCGTAGAACCGACTGACGATCTGGCTCAATCTCGCGGCGATGAGGTGCCTTGGGCAGCGCACGGCATCCATCAAAATCAGAATCTTTGCCGCTTCCTCCTGCGCGAAGCCTGCCAACACCTCAGCCTCGCGTGGCTGCGCTGACAGATGGCAAGAGGCTGACCAAAATCCTCTGGCACTCTCCAGGAGAATGGGCAGTCCTTCCGCGATAAATCGGAGCAACTCGTCATAGGGCATCTGGCAGATGAGCTTCGCCTGCCGTTGCCCGAAATCCGGCGCCTTCCCCATCGTCAGTTGCCCTAAGGAGTTCTATTTACATGCGCCGTGTAATCCGACGTCCAGCACCGAAGGCGCCCGCCGCCGCCGATCGGAGTTGATGTGGACCACGAATGGTTGAAATAGTGACTGTCGCGCAATTCCAAGTCCAGCGCGGCGCTCATTGAACACAAAGGGCACTCAAGGATGCATCCGGAGCAGTCCGACACCCCCGACCTGGTGGCGGTTTCCGCCGCGCTCGTCGCAGCCTACGTTTCCAACAATTCCGTACCGACGGCCGAGCTGCCGAAATTGATCGATGACATCCACGCTGCCCTCCGGTCGCTGGGCGCTGCGGCGCCGATTGGGCCGGAGAAGAAACCGGGACCGGCGGTGTCGGTGCGCAAATCGGTCACGCCGGATTTCATCATCTGTCTCGAAGACGGCAAGAAATTCAAATCGCTGAAGCGGCATCTCCGCACGCAATATGGTCTGACGCCCGCAGAGTATCGGCAGAAATGGAACCTTCCGGCCGACTACCCGATGGTCGCGCCGAGCTATGCGCAATCCCGCTCAGCGCTGGCGAAGGCGTCCGGCCTTGGCCAGTTGCGCAAGGCTGCCGCTCCCGTGCCTGAGCCAATCGTCGAGGCCGCACCTGTGGTCGAGGAGAAGCCGAAACGCGCCTCGCGCATCAAGGCAAGCGCACCGACCGCGGTTGTGGCTGCGCCGGACACCGCCGCGTCGAAGCGCGCACCACGCAGGACGAAAGCCGTTGCTGAGCCGGTGGTGGAACCGGCCGCAAGACCCAAGAGGGGACGCAAGGCCGCCACAACCATCGATTCATGACGACGGTCGGCGCAGCGGGAGACCTCGACACCGGCTGCGTCATCGTCGAGGCAGGGCCGGCCTGGCCCATGCTCGGCTTGCTGCTCGCCCAAGCCGGCGTCGATGTGACGGTCGTCGAGAAGCACGAGGATTTCCTGCGCGATTTTCATGGTGACACGATTCACCTACCCGCGCTGGAGATGATGAGTCGGGCTTGCTCGACGAGTTTGTGCTCGACGTGAACATCGGTCAGGACCGCGATGTCCTTGAGCATCGCCTTGCGGCGGTTGCCGAAGCCGGGCGCTTTCACGCCGCGACCTTGAGGCGCGGCGGATGGTGGCGGCCGCGATGGCGTGACTTCCCGCTCGCGCGGCCGTGAATGGCGGATCGGCGGGAGCGTCTTGCGCCGGCCGCGCGAGGCTGGTCCATTCCCTATCGTCATGTCGACGCCATTCTGCTCGGGAGGTTTTCCGATGGACCGCCGAACCTTCCTGGCGACGGGATTTGCCCGCGTCGCCCTCGGCTCCGGAGCGATCGCGCAGCTCGAGCAGCACCTCAACGCTGCACCGGCAACCACTAACGATCGAGCGGTCTCCACGGTCCCTTTCGATCATCGGAATCCGACTCGGCCATGAAGATCTTTAGGGAAAGCGGCGCGCAATGTTGGCGGCTCGCGCCGCTCGCCCCGGACGATAACATAGCCGTCGCGCGCGAGCCCTCGTAGAAGGCCTGTCTGACGGAGCTGGACGAATCCTCCTCGGTGAGGCCGACAGCCTCGTGAACGAATGCCTCGGCCAGCGAGATTGTTCCGTCAGGCGGCCTGCTCGATGAGCAGGCCGCCTCGCTTCATCGTCGAAAGTCGGCCATGAGGGGCTTGGTCAAAGCGCCCGCTTGATCTCCGCGTAGTCGCCATTGGTACGCAGCGTCAACGTAACGTCGGCGCGGTCGCGGTTTCGCCAGAACCAGCCGTGGTTGCCGTCGAAGGCAGCCTCCAGCACTCCTTCGGCGCCCGGCACCGAGCGCCCCTTCTCGTAGCTGGTCTGCTGCCCGCCGCCGTCGCCATGAAGGTCGAAGTTCACGACACCTCCGGTGACGGTCCAAGAGAAGTTCACGCGGGCACCCTGATTCATCACCAGCTTGACCTCGGTGCCTTCGCCCGGCTTCAGCGTGATCGTCATCACATCAGTGCGGCCTGCCGGGGTCTGCGCCGCAGCCGAACCGATCACCAGCTCGGCGAAGATCCTGGCGGCCAGGCTGGAACGTTGATCAGGCGTCGGCAGCGCGGCCGGGATTTCTCCCTGCTGGCCGGCTGCACGATCCCGTTCCGCCTCATCGGCGAGCTGGGTCTTGATCTCGCCCATCTCGGCCAGGCCAAGCGCGCGCCCGATGCCGGTCGGGTCGATGGCGTACTCGGCCGGCAGGACGATGGTGACCAGGATCGCCGCCGCCGCGACGATGGCGATGATGGTGGAGCGGAGAAGCTGCTTCGAGGTCGGCAGCTCGGCGCGGGTCGGAATATCGGTGTTGTACATGGGAGGAATCCTTTTTCGGATGTTCAGGAGACGACCCAGCCGGTGAGCTGATAGCCGATCAGCACGAACCCGGCGGTCATCATGACGGTGTTGGCAGTGTAGGCATGGCGCCAGAAGCTGTCGGTTCGGCGCCAGTAGCCCATGACGATCAGGATGGCGGCGAGCGCCAGGAGCTGGCCGATTTCCACGCCGACATTGAAGGCGAGAAGGTTCGGCACGAGACCGTCGGGCGAGATGTTGTATTCGATGATCTTGGTCGACAGGCCGAAGCCGTGGAAGAAGCCGAAGATCAGGGTGGCGATCTTGGTGTTCGGCTGGAAGCCGAGCCAGCGCTGGAAGGCGCCCATATTGTCGAGCGCCTTGTAGACCACCGACAGGCCGATGATCGCATCGATGATGTAGCTGTTAATCCCGACGTTGAAATAGACGCCGAGCAGCATGGTCGTGGAGTGGCCGAGCGCGAACAGGCTCACATAGATGCCGATGTGCTTCATCCGGTAGAGGAAGAAGATCACGCCGAACAGGAACAGGATGTGGTCGTATCCCGTCACCATGTGCTTGGCGCCGAGATAGATGAAGGGCAGCAGGTTGATGCCGGTGATCTCCTGGATGTAGCCCTTGTCGCCTTCGGCCACGGCATGGGCGAAGGCCGCCCCGCCGAGCAGCGGCAGGGTCAGGAGAGCGATGAGCATGGGAAGGGCGAGCCGCCAGCGCGCGCAAGGCGTGCGTGGCGGGCCCTCGTAGAAGGGTCCTTGCATGAGAATTCCTATCGTCGTCGTTTGAGGGTGGCCGCGTGCGCGGCCGCGATCATGCGAGGAGGATCGGTCTCGGAGGGCGTTCAAGCCGGAAACGGGTTTCCAGATCGGCAAACGACGGCGGGTAAGCCAGCCAACTCCGACCTATCGAGGGAGCCGGCTGTGCGATGCCGGAAAGCATGCTCGCTGTCTCATGGGTATGATCGGCTGGATTGTGGCCGTGGGAATGGCCAGGGCTCTGCTCGTCGGCTTCGCCGTCGTCATGGCTGTGGTCGTGTGCTTCGATCTGCGCTGCCAATTCAGCATGACGGGCTGCTTCGGCGGACGCAAGCGCGACCGGATTGTGCGAGGCGGAGCTGCCCATTGGGGACAACAGCATGCCGATCGTCATCGCGACGGCGATGACGAAGCGAAAGGCTGCGCTGTAGGCCCAGTTCGGCATGCTCAACGACTATTCACTCAAATCTTAACGAATCGTTGTCAGGCCGGAATCATCTCCTGGCCAGTGTCTTGTGATATCCTCTCCAGGGGGATAGTATCAAGCCCATGAACGAAACCCTTCACGTCCACGAAACCCACCCCGAGATCGTCAAGCGGCTGAAGCGCGCCGATGGGCACCTCAAGGGCATCATCGAAATGATCGAGGCCGGCAGACCCTGCCTCGATATCGCCCAGCAGCTTCATGCGGTCGAGAAGGCAGTCTGTCAGGCCAAGCGGACGCTGATCCAGGACCATCTCGACCATTGCCTTGAAGACGTCGTCGGCCCGCTGGCGCGCGAGCAGCGCCGCTCGATCGACGAGTTCAAGGAAATCACCAAGTACCTGTGAGTCCCCGATGCCGTCCTTCGCCGAGCTGATCCAACAGAGTTCCGGCCACGCCTGGCTGTTCATCCCGAGCGCGATCCTGCTCGGTGCGCTGCACGGGCTGGAGCCCGGCCATTCCAAGACGATGATGGCGGCCTTCATCGTCGCCGTCCGTGGAACCGTGACGCAGGCCGTGCTGCTCGGCCTGGCGGCGACGGCGTCGCACACCCTCGTCGTGTGGGGCATCGCGCTCGGCGGCATGTATCTCTGGCGGGGTGTCGATGCCGAGACGTTCGAGCCGTATTTCCAGCTCGCCTCGGCAGCGATCATCATCGCGATCGCGCTGTGGATGCTCTGGCGCACGTGGCAGGATCAGCAGCGGGCCAAGGCCGCAGCCGGCGATCACGGCCATGGGCACGATCATCCTCACCCACATGGAGATCATGATGATAGCCACGCCCATGAGGGTCATCATGGGCACGATCATGGCCATGGCCATGGCGGTCATGCCCATGGGGAGGATATCCGCCGCATCGACACTGGCCATGGCGTCGTCGCGGTCGAGGTGTTCGAGGATGGCGTGCCGCCGCGCTGGCGCATCCGCACCGAGCGCGGTCACGCCTGGACGGCCGGTGACGTGACCGTCGTCACCGAGCGGCCGGACGGCGCACGGCGGGCCTTCACCTTCGTCGACCGTGGCGGCTATCTCGAATCCGTCGACGAGATTCCCGAGCCGCATGAGTTCATGGCGCGGGTCAGCCTCGGCCATGGCGGCCACACCCACGACTACGACCTGTCCTTCGTCGAGGGACAGGGCCACGACCGCATGCACGAGGAACTGCGCGGGCTCGAGGTGGCGACCGACGGCTATCAAGACGCGCACGAGCTGGCGCACGCCAACGACATCCGCCGCCAGTTTGCCGACCGCGACGTCACCACCTGGCAGATCATCATGTTCGGGCTGACCGGCGGCCTGATCCCATGCCCGGCGGCGATCACCGTCCTGCTGCTCTGCCTTCAACTCAAGGAGTTCACGCTCGGCTTCGCGCTGGTGCTGTGCTTCTCGATCGGTCTGGCGATCACGCTGGTGACGGTCGGCGCGGCTGCGGCACTGAGCGTCCGCCACGCGACCAAGCGCTGGTCGTGGTTCTCGACCTTCGCCCGGCGGGCCCCCTATTTCTCCAGCCTCCTCATCATCGCGGTCGGCCTCTACGTCGGATACCACGGTTGGGCGGGACTATCCGCCGCCGGGGCCTGATGCGCTCACGTTTCAAGCCAAGAACGCAATCCGAGACAGCGAGCCGATCATGATGTCCGAGATATCAGGCGCCGAAAGCGTTGCACCGGCGCCTGTAGCGGGTCCATCGGGTTGGCGATCGCTGATGACGCGCGAGCGCTGGTTCGAGGTCGCGCGCATCGTCTTTACCGGCCTGATGGCGTTGCTGTATTGGCGGCAGCTCATTCCGATACAAGCCTTGTGGGTGGCCGTTGCCATCGGCTTGTATCCGCTTGTCAAGACCGGCGTCGTTGACCTCGTAAAAGAGCGTAAGATCGGCACCGAGATATTCGTCACCATCGCCACGGTGGTCGCGCTGATCGGAGGCGAGACCGTCGCCGGCGCGGTCCTCATGGTGATCATTCTGATCGCCGAGTTCATCGCCGATCTGAATATGGATCGCGCGCGAGCCTCTATCAAAGACCTGATCGGCTCCGTGCCGCAGGTTGCGCTTGTGAGAGACGCGCGCGGCGAACGCATTGTCCCGATCGAGAAACTGCGCGCAGGCGACGTTGTCTTGGTGCGGGCCGGCGAGAAGATCCCGGTCGACGGCACCGTCGTCGGCGGAGCGGCTTCGGTCAACGAAGCGTCGATCACAGGCGAGAGCATTCCGAAGGACAAAAGCGACGGTGCCGATGTCTTTGCGGGGACCATCGTCGAATCCGGCGCTTTGGACATCGAGACCGAGAAGGTCGGTGCCGACACCACCTTTGCCCGCATCATCAGTCTGGTCGAGAATGCCGAAGCGGAACAGGCACCCGTCCAGAAACTGGCGGACAAGGTCGCGTCATGGCTGATTCCGGTCGTGCTGATCTTCCTCGTTGCGGTTTATCTTTATACTCGCGACATCCGGATGATCGTCACTCTGCTGATTTTTACATCGCCTGCCGAACTCGGATTGGCGACCCCGCTGGTGATCATCGCAGCCATTGCGCGGGCCGCACGCAGCGGAATTCTGGTCAAAGGAGGCATCTATCTGGAGTCGTTGGCCAAGGTCGACGTCCTGGTGTTCGACAAGACGGGCACCCTGACGGCGAACAAGCCGGAGGTCGTCGGCGTGGAGATGCAAGATGGCACGATTTCGGAAGCTGATCTGATCAGCCTTGCCGCCGCTGCTGATCGGCGCTCGGCTCACCCCTTGGCAAAGGCAGTCGTCAACTACGCCGCCCGGATGAAAATCGACGTCCCGGAACCGGAACAGTATCAGCAGTTGCAGGCGCGCGGTGTGAAGGCGACGGTCTCCGGCCGCGCCGTGCTGGTCGGAAATGCATCCTTGTTGCGCGAGAGCGGCGTGCCGCTTTCCGATGCGATCGAGAATGGCGGACAGACGCCGGTTCACGTCGCGATCGATGGCAGGTTCGCGGGCGTGATCTTCATTGCAGACACATTGCGGCCCGGTGCGCGCGAAGCGCTGGCACGACTCCGCGCGACCGGGGTGAAGCGCATCGTCATGCTGACGGGTGATAATGAGGCCACGGCGCGGACCATCGCCAAGGAACTCGGCGTGGATGAAGTGCGTGCCGATTTGATGCCGCAGGACAAGGTTGCCGCCATCGCCGAACTGCAAAGGCAGGGTCATCGCGTGGCGATGGTCGGCGACGGCATCAACGACGCGCCGGCGCTGGCACGCGCCGATGTCGGCATTGCGATGGGCAGCGGCGGCACGCAGGCGGCGCTGGAGGCCGCCGACATTGCATTGATGAAGGATGATCTCACAAAAATTGTCAGCGCCCGCGCGATTGCTCGACGTGCTTACCGGACAATTCAAGAGAATCTCTTCGTTGGCGTCGGTGTTGTGCATGTCTTGGGCATTACCGCGGCGCTGATGGGCTGGATCGGCCCCATCGAGGCTGCCATGTTGCACTTGGGTCCTGATATCCTGGTGTTCCTGAATTCGGCAAAATTGCTGCGCATTCGCATCCGTGACGTTTGACAATGCGTTGTGGCCTTTCGCCGTTGCGCATGCTCGTCGCTACTCGACAGGACCAGAGTGATGGCCGATCTCGCCGTCTATGCCGGCCTGTTCCTGGCCGCGCTCACCGCCGCGACCATCCTGCCGATGCAGTCGGAAGCGGTTCTGGTCGGGCTGCTGGTCGCGGATTATTCGCCGGGGCTGCTGATCACGGTGGCGAGCGTCGGCAATGTGCTGGGATCGGTGATCAACTGGCTGCTCGGGCGCGGCATCGAGCGGTTCCGGGACCGGCCCTGGTTCCCGGCAAGCGGCGGGAAACTGGAGCGCGCGCAGCGCTGGTATCGCCGCTACGGGAAATGGTCGCTGCTGCTGAGCTGGGCGCCGATCATCGGCGATCCGCTCACCGTCGTCGCCGGCGTTCTGCGTGAGCCGTTCCCGATGTTCCTGCTGCTTGTCACAATCGCCAAGATTGGCCGCTACCTTGTTCTCGCGGCCGCAACACTGGGATTCGCATGACGCAGATGCTCCAGGAGCTGATCAGTTTCCAGCGCGAGATCTATCTGGCTTTTGCGAACCAGATCACCGCGTTCGCCAATGGCGGCGGCTGGGGCGCGTTTCTGGTCTATCTGCCCATGGGCATCCTGTTCGGCGCCGCCCACGCCATGACGCCGGGCCACAGCAAGGCGGTGCTGGCCACCTATCTTGCCGGATCGCCGTCCGGCCTCGTTCGCGGGCTCGGCGTGTCGCTCGCACTGTCGTTCACCCATGTCACCATGTCGGTGATCATCGCGCTGTTGGCGCTGCCGCTGGTCTCGATCAGCCTGGGCAGCGTCGGGCGCGCGCCAATGCTCGAAGACGTCAGCCGCGGGCTTCTCGGCCTGATCGGCCTGTGGATGCTGTATCGCGCCTTCCGGCATAGGCCGCACCAGCATGACCACGGCGAAGGCATGGCCTTCGGCTTCATGGCCGGCCTCATCCCTTGTCCGCTGACGCTGTTCGTCATGACCTTCGCGATTTCACGGGGCGTGCCGGAGGCCGGTGTCGCCTTCGCGGTCACGATGATGATCGGCGTTGCGCTGGTCCTGTCGCTGGTGGCGGTCGCGACGATCCTCTTTCGCCAGAGGGTCGTTCATCTGATCGAAGGCCGGCCACTGCTGCTGGACAGGATCACAAGAGCCATCGAGGGGATCGCCGGGCTGTTGCTCACAACCATTGCCGTGCGCGAGCTGATCTGGCGATGAAGCCGCAGTCCAGTTCATCCGCCGGGCGGTCTGCCCCATCGTCACGCGGCGATGTTAGAAGTGTATTGCCTATCAACAACCCGAGGCGGCAGGAGCCGCCCGAGAGGAGACCATGCCTAGTACCGATGGCAGTAGTATCACCGACCTGATCGGGATACTCGCCGTACTTATTCTCGTTGCCGCAAATGGATTTTTCGTCGCGGCTGAATTTTCCCTCGTTGCCGTCCGCCGCAGCCGCGTCACGGAACTTGTCGCAGTAGGTCGGCTAAACGCTTCCGCGCTCGAGCGCGCCGTCGACAATCTCGACGCCAACCTTGCGGCGACACAACTCGGCATCACCCTGTCGTCGCTGGCGCTCGGCTGGGTCGGCGAGCCGGCGTTGGCCCATCTGATCGAACCTTTGTTGAGCGGCTTGCCCGGATCGCTCGCCACCGCCGGCTCGCACACCATCGCCGTCGTCATTGCCTTCGCCATCATCACCACGCTGCACATCGTGCTCGGCGAACTGGCGCCGAAGAGCCTTGCGCTCCAGCGCAGCGAGACCACGGCGCTCTGGGTCGTGCGGCCGCTCGGCATGTTCCTGTTCCTGCTCCGACCGGCGATCATCTTGCTCAACGGCTTGGGCAACCTCGTGCTGCGGCTCTGCGGACTGCAGCCGGGTGCCGGTGAGGGATCACTGCATTCACCCGAGGAGCTGAAGCTGCTCGTCGCCGCAAGCCAGGAAGCGGGCCTTCTTTATCAGGCCCAACAGGAGGTCGTCGAGCGCGTATTCAACATCGGTGATCGGCGCATCGCCGACATCATGACCCCGCGGCGTGACATCGACTGGATCGATGCCGATGACGGCCCGGATGAGATGCTCCGCACCATTCGCGAATGTCGCCATGAGCAGCTCCTTGTCGGTCAGGGTGGCATCGACGAGCCGCTCGGCATGATCCTGAAGAAGGATCTCCTCGATCAGGTCCTCGACGGGAAGACCATCGATCCAATGGCGGCGATCCGTGAACCCGTGATCGTACACGAGGCGACACCGATCTTCCGTGTGCTCGATCAGTTCAAGAAGGCGCCGGTGCGTCTGGCGATCGTCATCGACGAATATGGCGCCCTGGAAGGGATCGTCACCCAGACCGACCTGCTGGAAGCGATTGCCGGCGATCTGCCGGATGCGGAAGGTGAAGACCCGGATATCGTCGAGCGGGAGGATGGCTCGCTGCTGATCGACGGTATGATGCCGGCACATGATGCCTTCGCCCGGCTCGGCTTCAAGCTGCGATCGGCGGATGGCGACTTCCACACCATCGCCGGGTTCGCGCTCGCCCGGCTCGGGCATCTTCCCGAGGTCAGCGAGCATTTCGACTATGAGGGCTGGCGATTCGAAGTCATCGACATGGACGGGAGACGAATCGACAAGCTGCTGGCCCGTCGGGAGCACGTGGAGGGGTCTTGAGGCCAGCCATAGGCTTGCGAATGGAGGACCTTGCGGGTAGATTGAGGTTAAGGGGTTATTCGCGATTGCCCCGTGAGGCGGCAGCCCAAACATCGCGTCCATCGTTCCCCAGAAGGGAGTGGACGCTCATGCCGTCTAGCACTGAAATAACCACGTCTCAGCTCGCCCGCCTCGTCGGTATTCCATCCGCGCCGGCTATCGTAGATGTGCGCCTGGCCGAGGATTTTGACGCCGATCCGCGTCTCCTCCCGGCGGCTGTCCGCCGGGACTTCCAGACCGTCACGAACTGGGCGGCCGAGTTCGCCGGCCGCGACGTCGTTGTCGTCTGCCAGAGGGGGCAGAAGCTCAGCCAGGGCGTGACCGCCTGGCTCCGGCATGAGGGGATCAATGCCGAGACCCTCGAAGGCGGCTTCGAGGCCTGGCGGTCGGCCGGTGGACTGCTGGTCAAGACCGAAAAGCTGCCGCCGCGCGATGAGCAAGGCCGCACCGTCTGGGCGACACGCGCGCGACCGAAGGTCGACCGCATCGCCTGTCCCTGGCTCATCCGCCGCTTCATCGATCCGACCGCCGTGTTCCTGTTCGTCGCGGCGACCGAAGTGGCCGCCGTCGCCGAACGCTTCAACGCGATAGCCTTCGATATCGACGACGTGTTCTGGAGCCACCGTGGTGAGCGCTGCACCTTCGACACCATGGTCGAGGAGTTCGGCCTGACCTCGGAGCCACTGGACCGCCTGGCAACCATCGTGCGAGCGGCGGACACGGCGCGGCTTGATCTCGTGCCGCAGGCGGCCGGCTTCCTCGCCGCCTCGCTGGGCCTATCGCGGATGTTCCGCAACGATCTCGAACAGCTCGAAGCGGGCCTGCTGCTCTACGACGCCTTTTATCGCTGGTCCCGCGACGCGACCGAGGAAACGCACAACTGGCCGTCTAGCCAGAAGCTGGCATGAGGGAGGCGACCATGTCGATCACCCTCACGACGGATGATTCCGTCTCCACGCCTGCAGCCCCGACCTTCGCTGAAGCCACCAGGGTATGGGCCAGGATCGGCCTTCTCAGCTTTGGCGGGCCGGCCGGACAGATCGCCCTGATGCACAAGGAACTGGTCGAGGAGCGCCGCTGGATCGGCGAGCAGCGTTTCCTGCACGCCCTCAACTATTGCATGCTGCTGCCAGGACCCGAGGCGCAGCAGCTCGCCACCTATATCGGCTGGCTGATGCATCGAACCGTCGGCGGCCTCGTCGCCGGCATCCTGTTCGTCCTGCCGGGCGCCTTCGTCATGCTGGGCCTCAGCATCCTCTATGTGCTGTACCGCGAGGTGCCGCTGATCGACGCCGTGTTCTTCGGCGTCAAGGCGGCGGTCCTCGCGGTCGTCGTCGAGGCGGTGCTGCGGATCGGCCGGAGGGCGCTCAAGAACCGCGCGATGATCGCGATTGCCGTTGCGGCGTTCATCGGCATCTTCGTCTTCAGGATTCCGTTTCCGCTGATCATCCTGATCGCAGGGCTTGTGGGCTGGATCGGCAGTCGGCAAGCGCCGCAGCTCTTCGCCGCCGGAGGGCATGGTTCCAAGGGAGCCGTTCTTGAGTTCAAGGGCGTCGTCGATCTCATGTTCGAGCGCGGCGAACTCACCCATGCCGAACCCTCCTGGGGGCGGGCCTTTCGGGTGACCGCCATCTGGCTGCCGATCTGGCTCGGGCCGGTCCTGCTGCTCTGGCTCCTGACCGGCACCTCCAGCGTCTGGACCCAGCTCGGCGCCTTCTTCAGCTCGATGGCGGTCGTCACCTTTGGCGGCGCCTATGCTGTCCTCGCCTATGTGGCGCAGGCCGCCGTCGACACCTTCGGCTGGCTCGCGCCGGGCGAGATGGTCGATGGGCTCGGCCTCGCCGAAACGACGCCGGGGCCGCTGATCATGGTGCTCCAGTTCGTCGGCTTCCTCGCCGCCTATCGGACGCCCGGCGTTCTCGATCCGCTACTGGCCGGCTGTCTCGGTGCTCTCCTGACCACCTGGGTCACGTTCGCACCGTGCTTTTTCTGGATCTTTCTTGGGGCGCCCTACATCGAGGCTCTGCGCGGCAACAAGGCGATCTCATCGGCGCTCTCAGCGATCACCGCCGCAGTCGTCGGCGTGGTCATGAACCTTGCTTTGTGGTTCGCGCTACACGTCGTGTTTCGGGAGGTGCGGACGTTCGAGATTCTCGGCGTCGGTCCGGACCTGCCGGTGCTCACATCGATCGACTGGCGGGCCGCAGTTCTCGCTGTCGCTGCGATGATTGCCATGTTGCGCTTCAAAGTCGGAATGATCCCGACGCTCGGCCTTTGCGCGGTGGCCGGTGTTTTTGTCAGCTATTTACCTGTGTGACACGAGGGAAGGCCCACTGGCGGACGAATTTGGGCACGTGATGTCCGCGCTAGGGCCGCCTCCATATGTTTACGCAGGAATTATCTGGATAATCGGGCGGTTCGCCTTCGTTCGAGCGCGGCAATCGGCGGTGATTGGGTAGCTATCTCGCAGAATAGCGCGCCATAACGTGGAATCGACGGGGTTCGCGGGCTACGAACGATGAAGATGGGCACTATGTCTGCGCAATAGCCACCTAAACCTCGCTATTACCCTCTCACCCGGAGAGTGCCCTTGCTTGGCGATAAGCAGAGTGCCGAGTGGTCACTGGCCTACAGAGAACCGCGCGGCTACAGATGAGGAAATACGCCGACTTCCAGCAGGTCACGCGCAGCCGGACGGTCGGCATGGCGTTTTCGGCGTCAGCGGATATCGAGGCTCTTGCGTTGTCCTTGCTTGCGCCGCTGTTCCCGGTCGCAAAGGGCATACGATTGATCGGCGTCACAGTCTCATCACTGGATGGGTTGCCTCGTCAGGCCGAGAGGTAGATTCAGCTCCCGCTCTTATAGGCCACGCCGGAAAAGCATGCCAAGATGTCCGAAGAATGCAGCATCGTTCGGACGCCCCTTGCTTATGTCCGAAATTTGCATCATATTTCGGACATGCTCGATCAACCAACCGCCGACCTCCGCCCTCGCCTTCTGGCCCGCGTCGACGCGAAGCCGAGCGAGGTCTGGACGCCAGGCGATTTCGCCGACCTCGGCAATCGCGCAGCTGTCGACAAGACGCTACAGCGCCTCGCTGCGGCCGGCGAACTGCGCCGGATCGACCGTGGGCTCTATGATCGGCCGCGAAAGAGCAACCTCACCGGCAAGCCGATGGTCCCCGACTATCGTGCCGTGATCCGAGCCGTGACGCGGCGGGACCAGGCCCGCGTCGTGGTCGACGGCATGACTGCGGCGAACGATCTCGGCCTCACCACAGCCGTCCCCGCACGCATCGAGGTCCTGATCGACGCGCGCCTGAAGCCGATCACGCTCGGCAAGCAAGTCATCCATTTCAAGTCGGCTGCGCCCAGCCGCCTGTATTGGGCGGGGCGGCCGGGTATGCGCGTCGTCCAGGCGCTTCATTGGATGCAGGACATGATGACGGAGGAGGAGGATCGACGGGTCGTCGAGAACCGCCTGCGCAAGCTGTTCGCCGACCCACAGCATGGCAAGGAGCTTCGCGACGATCTTCGCGCGGGTCTCTCAGCCATGCCGATCTGGATGCAGGATTTTCTACGGCCCTTGCTCGATACTGCCGACGCTGCGCCGGAGGATCGCTCGTGAGCAGCGCAGCCTTTCGCGAGGTCATCTCCGCTGCGCCCGGCGAGAAGCTCGACCTTTTCTTGACGACGGCGAACCGGCTCGGCGCACCGATCGGAAACATCGAGAAGGATTTTTGGGTCTGCTGGACCCTCAACGCCCTCTATCACGAACGGCCCGCCGGAGGTCCGCGCCTCCTGTTCAAGGGCGGGACGTCGTTGTCGAAGGCTTTCGGGCTGATCGAGCGATTTTCCGAAGACATCGATGTGACGGTCTTTCGCGACGATCTCGCCGAGCCCGCCTCCGTCGACGAGCTCGAAGCGCTATCGAACAAGAAGCGGCGGGCTCGACTGGACGCGATCCGAGACGCCTGTCGTGGCTATATTACCGGACCGCTGCACGGGTTCCTGACCAAGCACCTTGCCGAGGCAACGGACGGACGCGGCCGCGTCGAAATCGATGAGGCTGACCCCGAGGGGCAGACGCTTTTGGTCTGGTATCCCGAGGTCGAGCCGCGCGACGAGGCCTATGTGCGGCCGGCGGTGCGGATCGAGTCTGGAGCGAAGTCGGCCCTCGACCCGAACCATCCGAAGGAAATCCGCCCCTACATTGCCCAGGATGTGGCGGGCCTCGAGCTGGCGGTCCCGAACGTCACGACGATCAATGCCGAGCGCACGTTTTGGGACAAGGTCGTGATCGCGCACGGCCTGCGGCGCTGGTTTGAGCGCCGCGGCGAGCTGCGCCAGGCAGGCCAGCGCGTCTCGCGACACTTCTACGACCTCCATTGCCTTTTCGCCTCCGAGGTCGGCCGGTCGGCAATAGCCGATGCCGCCTTGGGAGCCGACTGCGTTCGGCACGCCCTCATGTTCTTCAACCGGCCCGACTACGATCTGGCGTCGGCCGCAACCGGGTCGTTCGCGATCGCGCCGTCCGCGGCCATGATTGACGCGCTCGCGCGAGACTATGCGAACATGACACCGATGATCTTCGGGGACGCCCCTCTCTTCGCGGACATTCTGACGTCGATGAAAGAGATCGAGCAGATGGCGAACGATCGAGGCCGATAAATGGTCGGTCGCAAATCGGAAGGCCCGCTCGGCGAGACACGGAAAAATCGGACGGAGCCAGAAGGCTAGGACCATCGCATGGCTGACATCCTGGAAAATGCACCGGTGAGACTGCCCGACCGTGCCTCGGTTGGAGCGGCCCTGGCGCGCCTTCCGGCCGGCGCCGACGAAGCCGCGCTCGCAGCAGCGCTGACCGAGGCGTTTCCTGGGTTCGCCTTCTTGGCGGCGATTGACGACGACCAGTACTGGCGGGTCGAGCGCTCGGTGCTTGCCGCCGACGGAACCCGGATCGCCGAGTACCGACCGTGGATGGAAGCAGAACTCGCCAAGGACAAGGGCAACGTCGGGGCTCTCTGGTCTCGGTTACAGCAGACCGAACTTCAGATCTCGGAATGGCACGGCAACAGCGTGTACGCCTTCGCGCCGACCGGATCGGGCGCGGCCGACTACGTGCAGATTTCGGTCGGCCGCGAGGTGGAGTGGCGTGCTGGGCCGATCGTCAATCCATCATCTCGCCCCTGGAGCGAGCTGGAGCTGCTTGATCCGTCATGGATCGACCATGACGCCAGGTCCGACGACAAGGTGATCGCGGGCCCGCTCTACCGTTTGAGCAAGCGTACCGGCAGCAGTGTCGTGCATGTCCGGACATTCCTCGCGCGGTGCGCGCGCCTCGAGCGCGAGAAGCGTGAGGCGCGCCGCCCTGAGATGGAACAGCGCGTCTGGATCGGCACCGACGGCACGCAGAGGCCCTTCCTGGAATTGCAGCCCAATTGGTTCGATGTGGTGCCGCGCGAGGTGCGCTTCTTTCAGGACTGGGAGGAATCGAGCGCGCGCAGCGCGCGCGTCTTCGAGCATTGGGCACTCGACATCACCGACTATGAGCACAACGGCCAGCGAGAGATCGGGTTCATCACCCGTCCGCTGCATCTGCCGAAGGAGAGCCTGGAGGCCGGCGATGCCTCAGTGCATATGCTGATGGATCGCACAGAGGCGATCGATCGCGAGGTCGGCCTTGCCTTCGGCTGGTACTTTCTCATGACGCACGGCAACCGAGTCGATCCCGATGTTGGCGACGCGATCGCGCAGGGCCTGCGTGACGCGCGTGTGCGCCTGCCAGACCATGATGCCAAGGTGCTGTTGCGGTGGGCTGACCAGCGCTACGGATTCTGACCGACGATGAATTGGCGGCTTCGCCCCGGCCATAAATACAGATCCATTTTGAAATCTTACTCGCTCGCGCCGTCGTCAAAATCGTCGGCCTCTCCGCCGGCGATCGGAATATCTCCAGCCAGCAGCTTCTCTTTGCTGAGCAGGCCGGCATCCTCGAGCGCCTCCATGTCCGGCAGGTCGCGGAGCGTGTCGAAGCCAAAATGCGACAGGAACCCCGGGGTCGTCACGTAGGTATAGGGCGCACCCGGCGTCGGGCTGCGCGGCCCGGCAGCGATGAAGCCGAGCGACCGCAGATGGCCGATGGTGTCGCGGCTGACCTCCTTGCTGAAGAACTGGCCAAGCTCGCCGCGGGTGATCGGCTGGAAATACGCGATGCACATCAGGATCAGCGCATCCGATTGCGACAGCGGCTTCGTCTCGGTTCCAAGCCCTGTCGCCGTGCGGATCGCATCGGCGAAGCTCTTGCGGGTGCGGTGCTGCCAGCCGCCGGCGACCGCGACCAGCTCGTAGGGCCGGCCGCGCAGCTCGCCGCGGATATCGTCGATGATGAGGTCGAGATTGCAGTCCCGCCCGACGACCCGCGCCAGCACCTCACGCCCGACCGGCTCGGGCGAGGCGAAGATCACCGCCTCGACCCGGCCCATCCATTCGCGCCAGCGAAGCTCCGGCGGCAGATCGGCGAGCTCGGTGTCAAGCTCCTGCTTGGCTCGCGCGCGCCGGGCCATGGTCAGAGCCCGTAGAGCCGGAAGGTCGGCCGGCCGGTGAGCTCACGCACGCCGCCGAGCGCGACCAGGCGCTCGAACAGCCGCCGGCTCGAGCGGTCGCTCGCGGCCTTGCCGGTCCTGGCCGCCTGCGCGTCCTCGCTGATGAGGATCGCCACCATCATGTCGGCGTCCTTGCCGCGCAGCTGCGGCGCGGCGGCGAGGAGCTTCTCGGCGCGGCGGGCGAGATCGGCGTGCAGGTCGGCCGCGGCCGCCGAGCCCCGGGCATAGGCCAGGTTGCAGGCGGCAAGCCAGCCGCTGTCGCCGGCGACATGCGCGGCGGCGTGACGGAAATCGGCGCGCTTCAGATGGGCGGCGAGCAAAGGCACCGGCGCCGGCCATTTGAGGCGATGCGCCAGGACCGCATCGGCGAGCCAGAGCGCCAGCGGCCGGCTGTCGGGCCGAAACCGCAGGCTGGTCGCCGCCACTCCCGCCGCGGCGCGCACCGCACTCCCCGGCCCTTTGAGCTGGTCGGTGGCGAAGGCAATGACGTCCTGCAGCGCGTCGTCGTAGCGGTGGGCCAGCAGCGCCGCGAGCTTGAGCTCCCAGTCGCCGGCGGCCATCGCCGACCGCTCGCTCAAGGCGCGCCAGGCCTTGAGGAGCTGCCCGGCGGGCCCTGGGTCGTCGCCCTCGCGGCGCAGATACCAGTGGTCGCGCAGCATCCCCTCGTCCTCGGTGCGGCCGTTCTGCTGCGCCAGCGCGGCGGCGCAGCCAAGCGCCAGGCGCTGGCGCCAGAGGGTGCCGAGCGGGTGCTCGTGGCGGGCGATCGGATGCAGCGCCGCCAGCGCCGCCCCGGCGAGAAACTCCGTATCTTCAACGGCTTCGCCGGTCGCGGGCTGGCGCGCCCAGCCGGGAAAGGCCGGAAAGGTCGGAGGGGGCTCGGGGATGAGTCGCGCGCGCGAGGCCATGCCGGATCGTATCCGATGGCGGCGCTTTCTGCCAGAGATTTGGCCGCTAACCGCCGCACCTGTCGCGACTCCAGAACGAACGATAATGTTGCATTATCATTCGTTTCTGTCTTTATATAGAAGCATGCATGAAACGAGCCCTCCGAGCCCCGAAAACGACGCCCAGGAGCACGCGCCGCCCTCCCCTGCAGCGCCGCCACCCGTCGTCATTTCCGCGCCGCAGCCGTCGGCCGACCTGCCCGCCCATCTCGAACGCCTCGCCGATCGCGCCCGCGACTATGCCGAAGCAGCGAGCTCGGCCAACACCCGCCGCGCCTATGCCGCCGACTGGAAGCATTTTTCCGCCTGGTGCCGGCGCCAGGCGTTGTCTCCCCTGCCCCCGGACCCGCAGGTGGTCGGGCTCTACATCACCGCCTGCGCCTCCGGTGCGGCAACCGCCGATCGCCAGCCGAACGCCGTCGGCACGATCGAGCGGCGTTTGTCGGCCCTCTCCTGGAACTATGCCCAGCGCGGCACGCCGCTCGACCGCGCCGACCGCCATATCGCCACCGTGCTCGCGGGGATCCGCAACACCCATGGCCGGCCGCCGGTGCAGAAGGAAGCCGTGCTGCCGGAGGACGTCATCGCCATGCTGGAGACGCTCGAGCGTGGCACGCTGCGCGGCCTACGCGACCGCGCCATGCTGCTGCTCGGCTTCGCCGGCGGGTTGCGGCGGTCCGAGATCGTCGCGCTCGATGCCGGCCGCGATCAAACCGAGGACGGCCGCGGCTGGGTCGAGATCCTCGACAAGGGGATGCTGGTGACGCTACGCGGCAAGAACGGCTGGCGCGAGGTCGAGATCGGCCGCGGCTCCTCGGACTCGACCTGCCCGGTCGTCGCCTTGCAAACCTGGCTCAAGCTGGCGAAAATTCCCCATGGACCGCTATTCCGGCGGGTCACCGGCCAGGGCAAGGACGTCGGCCCGGATCGGCTCACCGACCAGCAGGTGGCGCGGCTGGTCAAGCGCACCGCGCTCGCCGCCGGCGTGCGGCCGGATCTGAGCGAGGGCGAACGAGAGAGTAAGTTCGCTGGGCATTCGCTGCGCGCCGGCCTCGCCTCCTCGGCCGAGGTCGACGAGCGCTACGTGCAGAAGCAGCTCGGCCATGCCTCGGCCGAGATGACCCGGCGCTACCAGCGCCGGCGCGACCGCTTCCGCGTTAACCTCACCAAGGCGGCAGGATTGTAGCGTCGGCCGAAGCATGCTCCGACCTTGCCGGTGCGTGCCCAGCGAGCCACTTCACGGACTTGCCCGCTGATTTTTCGGGAATTGGAAGGCACCTCTGATAAGGTGACGGTCCAAGGCGTCTTGAGGCAAGTTAAGCATGGCTCGACCTGGCAACAATCCGAAGCGACGGATAGCGCGCGAAGGCTTCCTGACAGACGAACGGAAAGCCGAGCTTGCGGTCAATGCGCGATACGGTGGCAGCGGCCATCATAAGAGGAACCCAGCGGACTACGGCCTAGAGAGAACCAATCCGCGGCCGACAAAGTCGCTTTGTGACGCTCTTAAGGTGATCCGGTTGGAGCAAGCCAGCGAGCTAATGCGTCGAGGCATTTCTCGAGGAGCAGTCAGCGAACTCGCCTACAATGGTTTTCCAAAATTCATCTGGTGCGTCGACGAAGATGGCGAGGTTTATGAGGCAAAACTGACCCATCTACGTTAGGGGTATATCACGGCTACCGTCTTGAAGAAGAGGACGATCTGCGCGACTACGTAAGAGATATTTGGAAGCAACGATGCCTGTCAGTTGGTCAATAGCTGCCGAATGGGAGCAACTCGATGCCGGGTCGCCGGAGGAGCGTGCATGCTTTTCTGCGCTTGGCATCAAGGCGCATGATCTTTGGCTGACAGAAGGCAACGACGTCCTAGCCAATAGGCTGCGTCAAGCGCCCCTACTCTCTGCCTACCACCTCGCCGAGTGGCTCGCCTGGAATTGGTGGCGTTTGCGTTGGGAGCCACGCTCAAATTCCAAGGATTGGGCTTACGCCCATCGTCTGACGACAATTGGATCGGGGTATATCTGGCCAAATTTGACGATTTTCTCCGATGGCGAACGAACCGCATTGATTTCGAAACCCACGACGGAACGCCCCCAAACGCCTTTCCGCTACATCACCGATCACGCGGTCATCCTGCCCGCCAGCGAGTTCGAGGCTGGCATTGACCTGTTCCTCAGTCAGGTGTTGGAGCGCCTTAGCTGGGCCGGCATCGAAGACAGCAATCTCCAGACAGTTTGGTCGGGCGTAATTGCAGAGCGTAAAACACCAGCTTTCGTACGCACTCGCAAATTGGAGGCTCTGCTGGGTCAGGATCCTGACTCCCAGGAGCAACTTGTCGATCAATTGGTTCGCGACATCGAGGATCTTGGGTTGTCTGGTGTTGAGGAGCTGGCAGCGGAACACGGCCAAAGCGGCAAGCTTTTGACCGGGGACGACCTTCGTGAAGCAGCTCAGAGGAGCGGTTTCGATGCCTCGCCACGCGATGTCATTCGGCTACCAGCTACTGAAGTGCCGAAGCGCAGCGGTCTGACCCCCGCTTACAGAGCAGGAGCCACGGCGGCCCGTGCCCTTCGTGAACACCACCGGCTCGGTGAGGGTCCGCTTACGGATGTCCAGTTAGCTGAGATGGCGGGCGTTGTTCGCGCAATCATACCGGACGTTCGAGGCGGGGCATCTATCTCTTTCGCGCTCGACGAAAAGCCCACTCAGGGCCGGGTTGTTCTTCGATCCAAATGGCGGACTGGGCGCCGCTTTGAACTTGCACGGCTTCTGGGCGATCGTCTTGCCAGACCGCCGAGCGGAGCTCTTCTGCCCGCGACTCGCGCTTACACCTACCGACAGAAAGTTCAACGGTCCTTCGCCGCAGAATTGCTCAGCCCGTTCGAGGTTGTCGATGCGATGCTCGGCGACGATTATTCTATGGAAAATCAACAGGACGTTGCCGAACACTTCGAAGTCTCGCCCCTGACGATTCGTACATTGCTCGTGAATCACGGCCGCCTGGCTCGCGAGGGGCTTGAGACCGAATTTGAGACCGCCGCAGCCTAATGGGCTTCCATAAGGCGAGCCGTCCGATTGTGCGGGCACGAGACGAACGTTGTTCTCGACCGAATGGAACGACCCGATGGTTACCGAGCGTCGCCGGACGACTACACGGCTATTCCCGCGGTTCGACATGGGTCATGCTCGCTTCTTGTCGCGCTTTCTGCTGCCGATCAGCGCCATCAGCATCGGGCCAAGAGAGAACCCTCCGGCTTCCGCCTTTTTCGTCAAATCGCGGATATAGCCGCCGGCGCTATTGATCGCGGCACCGCGCTGCAGGATCGCCGCAACCACCACAGCAGCCTGAACCTCTCCCATGACGGTCCGCGCCTCCTCCCAGGCGCTCGGACTGATCCCCAGCATGGGCCGGACCACGGCAACGGTCGCCAGGAAGTCCCGCCAGTTCGAAATCCCGGACTTGGAGTAGTCGCAAACATCGGGACAAGCGTCGAGAACCATCCCCAAGGGGTAGGACCCTTCCGGCATCCGCGGCGTTTGGGGTTCTGGCGCTGCCTTCGCCCCCCTCTCTTCTCGGAGAGCAGGTTCAAGTTCAATTAGGGAGTCTGGATTTGAATTATGTATGTGGCGCTCAAATGTGGATTCATTGGTGCTCGTTTTTTCTGTTTTTGCATGAGCCTCCAGCAACATAAGGATCTCATCAGCCAGCATGGTGAGCTCCTCGGCAACTGGCTCGAGCTCAGCGAGTGTGGCGCTTCGCGGAATCCGAGCCATGATCGCGCGAAACAGCCCGTGGATCTCCGCCCAGTCCGCCGGACCCTGCCCTGCCCGCTTCGTCGGCACGCCCTCCTCGAGGCCTGTCGCGATCATTTTCGCGATGTCACGCCGGCAGATGGTGATGCGTTCGCGCACGAGCTTCATCTCACGCTCGGCCGCCAGGATCGCCTCGGCAATCTGCGCAAACTCTTCGGCCCGCGCCACGAGCGGCCCGAGGTCGAAGCCAAAGGCCATCGCGACCTCGCCGTCGCGGCCCTTGCGGGCGTATCGCTTCCCGTTCGGGCTGTCGCGGCGAATGATGAGCCCAGCGTCGACGAGGACGGCCAGGTGCTTGCGCAGCGTTGATGCCGGCATGCCATGCGCCCGCCGTGCCAGCTGATCGTTCGAGGGAAAGACGATCAGGTCTTCCCCCGTCAGCATGGTCTCCGGGTGAAACGTCAGTAGCGCGTTGAGCACCGACAGCGCGCGCTCGGACACGCCGAATGTGACCCTCGCAATGCAGAGCGTCTGATAGACGTGCCATTTGTGAACCGCCTTTTCGAGCGGCCGTGCTTTTGCGATCGCCTGATTTGCCACATGGGCAAGCGTCAGCGTTCGCCGCCCGAAGGGCGTCGTCGATAGGTGTGGTTCCATGTCTCTGCCTCTATGAGGGCAAAGGAAATCTGCTCACCGAAACGGCGCTCAATCTCTCACGAGACTCTTGACTGTGATTCGCGGAAGTGTGATTCTCGTAATCGCCAAAGAACGAGAAGGGCTTCCGGAACTCCGTTTCGGGGGCCTTTTTCTTTTGCCGCGTTGCTCCTAGCTGGTTGCGGTGAGCTTCGTACGGTCGGTCAGTCCTCCTTTTTCTCGTTGCTGTAGGTCTCGAAAAGGCGATCCATCTGCGTCAGCAGGAAATCGCCAAACCCGGGAGCATTGCGTTTGTCGATCGACAGAACGAATGCCCGGTCGGTCGATGAGACGCGTGCGACGCGCACGCCGGCGGGTGTGGACCAGTATTGTCCATGCGCCTTCTTGGCGACGGCGCGAGCTGCCGGCTCCTCCGGCACGGGGGGATTCGAGATCAGTCCAAAGACAAGATCAAATCGTTCATCGGATGAAGCCGCCTGCACATCGGCCGACGCGAGAAAATCGGTCACTTGCTCGATGTCGACACCCGCCTCGAAAGCAGTGGCCAGATCAACCCATCGGTCCCGGCCAGTCGTCGGCGCCGATCCGATAGCCTCAATGATCGCAAGCGGGATCTTCTTTACCACCGAGATCATTCGCGAGACGACCGTCTTGTCGACGGTCAAAGCGCTCATGATTGTCTCGCGATCGTAGCCCCCTTCCTCCAACCGCCAGGCGAACAGAGCGCGCTCTATGAATGAGAGGTTCGCTCGCGCGCTGTTTTCCTGTCCCTGGGCGAGGACGAGATCGCGATCCGAGAGCTTCTTGACAACGGCTCGGACCTGGCGTCCGAGCACCTTGCAGGCTCGCCAACGCCGTCGCCCGAACGCGAGTTGATAGCGCCCGCTCTCCTTTGGATGGGGCCGGACGAGCACGGGGGAATCCTGACCGCGCGCTTCGATTGCCGCGACCAGCGTACGGAAGTCCGCGTCATCGTCGTGCGACAAACGGTCGGCGATAAAGGGCGGGTCGATGATGTCCGGGTCGACATCGATTACCGTCTCGCCGGCAGTGAGGCGGGCTTCGAGGTCTCTGGCTGCGTCTGCTCGCGCGGCCAACTCGTCAATAGAGCGCGTGACGGCACCGAGAGCGCCTCGGGTTGCGAACGCCGGAGGCGACACTCTTTGCGGCACCGCGGGAGCATCGTCGGAGTTGACTGCCGTCAACTTTTTCTCAGGTGAGGCGGAGAACAGTCCCTTGCGTGCCATTACCCCCTCCCCCAGGCCTTGTGGATCAGCCCCTCGATCTCTCCATTGACCGCGTCGAGAGACTCGATCGCCCGATCGTATGTGCTCGGCGTGAACTCCTTTCGTTCGACCTCATAGAGCGTTTGCTTCGTAAGGCCGGCATCGGAGATCGCGACGCTCTTCAGCATCGGATTGGTCAGGACGTGACGTCCGAACCGTGTGCGAATGAAGGTGACCATCTCGGTCTGCGGTTGGTCCGACGCCTCGTAGCGCGTGATGAGGTAACGCACCCAATCGTACTGCATCTTGCCGCCGGCTTTCTTCAGATGCGCCATGACGTCTCCGAGCATCTGCAGGAACTGAGACATGGACATCACGTCGAGCATCTGCGGATGCACGGTGACGAGCAGGGCGGTCGCTGAACACAGGGCGATCATGGTCAGATAGCCGAGCTGCGGCGGGCAATCGAGAATGACGACGTCGTACCGGTCTGCTACCGGGCCGAGTGCCTCGTCCAGTCGCGCGAAGAATTGGCGGCCCATGCTGCCGCTTTCCTTCGTCGCCAATACGAGCGGAGTGTCATACTCGAAGTCCATCAGCTCGATGTTGCCAGGCACGATATCGAGCCCGGCAAAGTTCGTCCTCCGGATGACATCCGAGAGAGGGCGCCGCTCGTCATCATATCGAATTGCGCCGTAGAGCGTCTCATTGCGGCCGACATCAAACTCGGGCTGAAGGCCATGAAGCGCCGTCAGGCTCGCTTGAGGGTCTAGATCGATGGCCAGAACGCGATGACCGGCCAGCGCAAGATGTTGAGCTAAATGGGCGGCCGTCGTGGTCTTTCCACTTCCTCCCTTGAAGTTGGCAACCGCGATGATCTGGAGATGCTCGGGGCCCTGGCGATGCGGAACATAGCGCTTCCTGGCTCTGGCATTGTCGTCGAGGTACTGGCGAAGCTCTAGGATTTGCTCAGCGCTGTACGAGCGGCGGCCGGATGGCGTCACCGACGGAGCCGGCCCCTTGCCTTCGAGCGACAGGTTTCGGAGATAGCCCGGCTTCACCCCAAGGAATCGGGCTACCTCACTTAACTGAAACGACCGCAGCGACTTCTCCGCCACGGGCGGGAAATGCTCAAGCCAATGCGCTTGCAGCTTTGCTGATAGATCGCGACCATGCTCCATGATGAGCGAGTCGACGTCATCAACTGCATCGGTGGCGCGTGAAGTGTCGGCCATTCGTTTTTCCCGCACATGCGCTTTCAACGCCACTTCTGACGTAGAACCGCATTTAGAGCCGATTCTAACGGTGCGGCAAGGCTTTTTGGGTTAATGAAAGGTTAACGACGCGAGGCGTCGGCAAACGCTCTGGCCATCCAGAGTCAATTCTCTCGTGGACATCGCCTTTGGCGCTCTTCGCTTGGCCGTTCGGCGCTTCCCCGGCGACGCCCCGCCAGAGCGGATCGGTGACGGCTTGATCGGATTTGCGAGGCGCCGACCCCGCTGTTGGGCGGGGCCGGCGGCTTCGGGTCAGCTGGCGGGGTTCCAGATGATGACCTTCTTGGCGGGATCCTCGCCCGGCGCCGGCGCCACGTTGCCGTAGATGGTGCCGAACTCGGGGGCCGAGAGCGAGACCGAGATGTACTCCTCGCCGGTGGTCTTCGAGATCCGGTTCCAGCCGGCGCCCAGCTCGAAGCCGTTCTTGCGCGAGATCACGCGGTAGTCAGGCTCGTTGTCCTTCGCCTTGCGGGTGTTCGGCACCAGCGCGATCGGGGCGGTGACGTTGAGGGTGGCGAGCGTGCCTTCGAGGTTGCCGTCCGCCTTCTGGGTGAGGGTTGCGATCGTGGCCATGTGAAGTCTCCTTGAGGTTGCTCGGGGACCATCCCCGATGACGCCCAAAGGAAGGGGCCGGACGCCGTCGTCACCGCAGCGCAGGGGAACCCCCGGTCGGGGTCCCCGCGATGCCCGCATCGTGGGGTGGCCAGCGGGGTTGACGGCACTAGGCGGCCGAGACCCGGACACAGGCGGCAAAGAGGAGGGGATGGGCTTCGAAGCCACCGACCACAGGAGCCCCTGCCACCAGGCCATGCCCCGCCCTCGCCCCCACCAGGCAGGACCCGCACCGCAGCGCCCGCCCCCCGTCCCGGCCACTGCCAGTCGCGACGCCGGCGCTCACACCCGCTGGCGGACATCCGGCATACGCACAACGATCCCGCCGACGGCGCCGCGCCAGCGCCCGCTTGAACCGCAGATCGCCACCTCGGCGAGAGCCTTCACGTCGAACCGGTGGCCCGGTCTCGGCCGCATCCCCGACAACGCGCAAGGCGACGAGGCATGCCCGACTTCACAATCGCAATCCCGGCACGTCCATAGCCGGCACCGGACCAGCCAGCGCGCGCGGTGACGGACTAGCCTCATCGGGGCGCATCTTTGCAAATGCGCCTTCCAGGAAGGCCAACCAAGGAAGGCGCCCGGAGGCATGGCAGGAACGGAGTTTGATTGCCGCTCGCTTGGTCTGAACCGTACAAGGCCGGTCCGTCCGAGTTGACTGCCGTCAACTTTTTGACCGCGAGCGCTCCGATCTCCTCGCGGCCAATCCGGAGGATGCTGCGGGACGGCGGAGTTGACGGCTGTCAACTCAAAGACTGAGCGCCGACCCCGCTGTTGGGCGGGGCCGGCGGCTTCGGGTCAGCTGGCGGGGTTCCAGATGATGACCTTCTTGGCGGGATCCTCGCCCGGCGCCGGCGCCACGTTGCCGTAGATGGTGCCGAACTCGGGGGCCGAGAGCGAGACCGAGATGTACTCCTCGCCGGTGGTCTTCGAGATCCGGTTCCAGCCGGCGCCCAGCTCGAAGCCGTTCTTGCGCGAGATCACGCGGTAGTCAGGCTCGTTGTCCTTCGCCTTGCGGGTGTTCGGCACCAGCGCGATCGGGGCGGTGACGTTGAGGGTGGCGAGCGTGCCTTCGAGGTTGCCGTCCGCCTTCTGGGTGAGGGTTGCGATCGTGGCCATGTGAAGTCTCCTTGAGGTTGCTCGGGGACCATCCCCGATGACGCCCAAAGGAAGGGGCCGGACGCCGTCGTCACCGCAGCGCAGGGGAACCCCCGGTCGGGGTCCCCGCGATGCCCGCATCGTGGGGTGGCCAGCGGGGTTGACGGCACTAGGCGGCCGAGACCCGGACACAGGCGGCAAAGAGGAGGGGATGGGCTTCGAAGCCACCGACCACAGGAGCCCCTGCCACCAGGCCATGCCCCGCCCTCGCCCCCACCAGGCAGGACCCGCACCGCCGCACTCGCTCCCCGTCCCGGCCACCGCCAGTCGGGACACCGACGTTCACGCCCGCTCGCGGACATCCGGCATACGCAGGTCGATCACGCCGACGGCGCCGCGCCGGCGCCCGCCGGAACCACGGACCGCCACCAATGGCAGGAACCCTCACGTCGATCCCCAGCCACGGTCCAGGGCGCATCCCCGACAACTCGCAAGGCGACGAGTCATTCCCATCTTGGGCAACATCGGCCCGCCAGAACCGCTGCCGGGCACCATCGGCAAGCGGGGCCGGCGCTCAGCAACCGCCGTGAGCGAAGAGGCCGACGCGCTCCGCGGTCGGCACAGAAGCCTTCCGGCAAGTCCGTAACACCCCTAGTCGATGCGATCTATGCGCACCTGTCCGGCCCGGAAGAGGGGAGACACCGCGCTCGCAAGTTTCATCATGAAGGAACGACTGAAACGTCCGAGTGCGGGCTCGCCCGCATCGAGATAGAAGGACCGCTCGGCGATATCATAATTGTACTCGCTGACGCTGATCCAGGCCCGCTTGAGATCGCTGAGCCCGCCGCGCCGGCATTCGATTTCGGGAACCTCGATCGCGACCTGCTCGGAGCCCGGTTGGCGGCTTGAAATCGCCAGGAGCGCAAGATGGGTCAGACCGTCAGATCCGCGCACTGCGAGGATAACGCAGACGGGTCGATCCTTTCGACCTTCCGTCTCGCCGCGTTCCTGCTGCCACTTCCAGAGGTACGGATACTGGACGATCGTGCCGGGACGCAGGTCACCGGTCATCGTCGTAGCCTTCGCCCGTCGCCAGACGGTCGACCTCAGCCGAGAACAACGAGGCGACGTCGTCCGGCGTTTCACCGGCGGCGTATGCGCGGCGGGGGTCGCCTTCGCCCCTGATCTTCTGGTAGTGCTCGTAGCTCATCATGACGAAGCGGGGCTTGCGATGCCGCGTGATGACGATCGGCGACTTCGTCGCCGCATCGGTGACTTCGCCGACCTGCTTGTTGAGGTCATTGGTGGTGAAGGCGCGCATGTGAATGCTCCCCGAAAATATCCATGATTTCCATCATATCCATGTTTCCCATGATTTCAAGGGAACCGACGCTCACGCGCCGCCCCCGAACCGCCAGACCGGGATGCCCATCGCCTTCGCCTTGTCGGCCAAGTTGTCGGTGATCCCGGAGCCTGGGAAGACAACGACGCCGATCGGCAGCGCCCTGAGCAATTCGTCGTTGCGCTTGAAAGGCGCCGCCTTGGCGTGCCGCGTCCAGTCGGGCTTGAAGGACACTTGCGGTACCTTGCGCGCATCCGCCCACCTTGAGGCGATGAACTCCGCGCCCTTCGTCGATCCGCCATGGAGCAGCACCAAGTCGGTATGTTTGGCATGTACCTTGTCGAGCACGTCCCAGATCGCCTGGTAGTCGTTGCAGTCGAGGCCGCCGGCGAAGGCGACCTTCACGCCGGCCGGCATCAGCGGCTCGATCTCGATCCGGCGCTTGGCGGCGAGGAAGTCCCGGCTGTCTATGACTGCGGCGGTCAGGTTGCGATGGTTGACCTTCGAACCGGTCCGCGGATGCCACACCGATCCGACATGGGCCTCGAAGAGGTCGGCCGCGTGCTCACGGAAGAACTCCATGGTCTCGCGGCGCTCGATCATGGTCGTGCCCTGGGCGATGAGGCGCTCGAGTTCGACGGAGCGCACCTCCGAGCCGTCCTGTTCCTGCTGGCTCTTGCGCTGGTCGTCCTCATTGCGGTCGAGCTCGCGCTGGATGCGGCCCGCCGCGCGGTGGAACAGGTTGACGGTCGACCAGAGCAGGTCCTCGAGGTCGGGCTCGAGCCGGGTGTCGGCCAGGGTCGCGATGAGGGCATCGAAGATGTCGGCGAGGGCGCCCCGGACCACGGGCTCGTCGGGGAGGGGTCTCGGATCGGGCTCGTCCTGGTGCGGACGGTGGCCGTAGAGCTGCAGTTCGTGGATGACCTGGGATGTCGCGGACGAAGCGTGGATCGGCTCGTCGTCGGGGTGCTGGTCGATCGCCATGGGGATGTCCTCCGTGGGGCGGCGGCCGCGCCCATCGCGGCCTTCGTGGCGATCAGGCGGCGGAGGGGTCGGGCTTGCACCGCCAAGCGCAGCGCGGCGGCCGGAGCATCGCGGAGGAGGGCAGGGCGGCGGCTGTTTTGATTCGCGATGCAAAGGCAGGCTTGCCTGCCGGCGGAAAACAGTTGCCGACCGCACTTGCCGGCCCGGCCGCTCTGACGCCCACTCGCCCTCTAGAAGGCCATGGATGCGGCCCTCTCTCGCCAAGGGACAATCTCCTGCGATCAGCACGACCGGCTCCCCGATGCCGCGCACCTCTTCCCCTCCCGGCGCATTCCGTCACGCCGCGAGCAGGAACCGCGCTCCGTCCTGCGGGACGAGTTGAGACCCCAGATCCTCAGTGAGACTGGGGCTGCCGAGCCGTCGAAGGTCTTCGTTGAAATCGCCCAGCCTCGGCGACAGCGTCAGAACCTCGATCCCGAGCTGCCGCGCACGCCGGCTCAACCGTTCCATCCCACTGCGTCCGGCAGGATCAGCATCGACAGCGACGTAGAGACGCCCCAGCGAAGGCGGGAGCTGGATCGCGGCAAGGTGGTTGGCCGACAGGCCAGCGATCATCGGCATCCTGGGCATGACCATGCGCAGCGACATCATGGTCTCGACGCCTTCGCCGGCCGCCATCACCGGGTTGGATTCGTCGGAGCGCATGCCGAAGCGAACGCCGTTGCCGAGAAGGTCTCCCATCGCCCGCCGCTGCGACGCGACCGGCGCTTTCTCGCCAATGTCGTAGGGATGAAGCCAGGTGCGATGCACGCCGGTGATGCGTCCGCGATCGTCGGTGACGGCTGCGATCAGAGCCGGGAACGTGCGTGTCGGTGCATCATCATGGTCGCGATAATAGCAATGCGGATGGAAACGAAGGAACCGGTCATCGACGATCGCTGAGGCGATGCTACGGTGCTTCAGGTAACCATCGGCCCACGTGTCGGCGATCGGGCGCGCCATGGCGAACAGACGCCGTGCCGCCTCGGCGGTATTGCGCGGCTTCGACGAAAATCGTGATCCAGATAGGGGAGGAGGCTCCGGCAGGGGCAGGCTGAGGAAAGCCCGCGCTTCATCCTTGGCGTCGCGGATGTCGGTGAGGCCACGGTTGAGTGCGATCAGATCCAGCAGGTCGCCATGCTCACCGGTTGCGCCATCGGTCCACTTGCCGGCAGCACCCTTGCCGTAGTCGGGGCCGCTGAGCCTGACATAGAGGGATCGCCCCGGCGTGCCGAGCGTGTCGCCGACAAGCCAATAGCGACCTTCCTTGTGACCGGCACGGAGATAATGCCGGCACACCGCTTCGGCGTGATGCGCGAGGCGGCGTGCCAGCTCGGAGGTCGAGTTGGCGGAGGACATCGTGACGGCCTCCGATCAAGCGGCCGCGCGGTCGATGACCGTCGTGAACGGGTGGCGATCCAGCAGCCGGCCAACGACATCGAAGCCCGACACGCCGACCGGGACGAAGAAGCGCAGCTTCCAGGCGATGATCTCGCTGAAAAGGCCCATCGCGCGGAGCCGGTCCCGCATGCCCTCAGTGAACCCGGTGAGCTCGATGCGATGATCGTTCATCACGCGCACCCGGCGAAGCTGGAGCCCGTCGGCAAGTTGCAGGACGGCGCGGCCGGCCGAGACCGCCTCCCATGCTTCCCCTGTGGTGAGCGTCGGCGCGCCATCCTGGCCAAGATTGCGATAGAGCGTCGAGAGTGCCGCCGGCGAAATCAGCCGGCCGATGACGCGCTCGCCGTCATCGGTCTGCAGGCGGTAGACCTTGCAGGTCTCGTCGGGGATTCGCTTCCAGATCGGGAGCAGAAGGCCGGTGACGACATGAAACGTCGACGTCGTGAACTCCGGCAGGTCCGCGATCTCGGCAGACCAGGCCGCAACGAAGCTCTCGCGATCCGCTTCCTCCCAATGCGTCTGCGACAGCGCGTCGAGGCCGATCGCATGCCGCTCCGTCGGCCGCAGCAGGCGGACGCGGCGCTCCACCTCGCCGTCGTCGAGCATCAGGCTCGCAGCGGAAACCTGGACGGCGGCGCGGTTCGACTTGGCATTGATCAGCAGCCTGGCATCACGCTCGGCAACGCGCTGCAACGCCTCGTCGAGCGACATCGGCTCGTTGCGATCCTTCCGCGCGATCGTGAAGACGCGGGTTTCGGCGCCGGAGGCGTCATGGACGTAGACGGTGCGGCGCTTGGCGACGACCATGCTGTCGGCCCGCACGGTCTCGACGCCGGCGTCGTAGTGACCCGAGGCAATGGCCCCCTCGATCTTCGCCACCAGGATGGTCTCGAAGACATCGAAGAGCAGGTTTTGCGTGCCGATGGTCAGAGCGAGCAAACGGTTCAGGAAGGTGGTGATCGCCGGCAGCTCCTCCCGGATCGATCCGTCGCTATCGGTCAGCGAAAGGCCCGTGGCGCTCTCGAACTGCTGCAGCGAGCACCCGTCGATCTTGCCAGTGAGGAGGCGCAGATAGAATTGCCGCAGCGCCGCTTTCGCGTAAGCCGATTCGAGATTGTCATCGGCGCGGAACAGGCCCTGGCCGCCGGTCTGGCGCTGGCCCTTGGTGATGGCGCCGAGCGTGTCGAGCCGGCGCGCGATCGTCGACAGGAAGCGCTTTTCCGCCTTCACATTGGTCGCAACCGGACGGAAGAGAGGCGGCTGCGCCTGATTGGTGCGGTTCGTCCGCCCGAGGCCCTGGATGGCCGTGTCGGCTTTCCACCCGGCCTCGAGGAGGTAGTGGACGCGCAGGCGCCGGTTCCGCGCCGAGAGTTCGGCGTGGTAGCTGCGGCCGGTGCCGCCCGCATCGGAGAAGACGAGGATGCGCTTGTCGTCGTCCATGAACGCCTGCGTCTCGGCGAGGTTTGCGGAGCCCGGGCGATTTTCGACGGCAAGGCGATCGAGGCCGTCCTTGCCGGCCTTGCGCACGATACGGCGGGACCGGCCGGTGACCTCTGCGACAATATCCGTCCCGAAGCGCTGGATGATCTGATCGAGTGCGCTCTGGACGGGATCGAGCCCCGCGAGATGCTCGATCATCCGGTCGCGGCGCGCCACGGCCTCGCGGCATTGCACCGGATGGCCATCCTCGAAGACCGGCCGCGACGACAGATTGCCCTCGCTGTCCGTGAAAGGCTGAAAAAGCTGCGTCGGAAAGGAATGCTGGAGATAGTCCAGCACGTATTCCCTCGGCGTCACGTCGACCTGGATATCGCCCCAGTCCTCGGTCGGGATCTCGGCGAGCCGTCGCTCGAGCAGAGCCTCGCCGGTCGACACGATCTGAATAACCGCCGCGTGGCCAGCGGCGAGATCCTGATCGACGGCAGCGATCAGGCTCGGGGTTTTCATCGCGGTAATGAGGTGGCTAAAGAAGCGCTGCTTCGAACTTTCAAACGCCGAGAGCGCGGCCGACATCGCCTGGCCATTGAGCGTGCCCTTGCTCGAGCGGATGTTCGAGGCTTCCATCGCCGCGCGCAGGTTGTTGTGGATGATCTGGAAGGCGCCGGCATAAGCATCGTAGATGCGGATCTGATCGGGGGTGAGCTGATGCTCGACGAGCTCATATTCGACGCCCTCATAGGAGAGCGACCGCGCGGCGTAGAGCCCGAGCGCCTTCAGGTCGCGCGCCAGCACCTCCATCGCGGCGACGCCACCGTCTTCGATGGCGGCGACGAATTCCGCGCGATTGGCGAAGGGGAAGTCGGTGCCGCCCCACAGGCCGAGGCGCTGGGCGTAGGCCAGGTTCTCGACGGTCGTCGCGCCCGTCGCCGAGACGTAGAGGATGCGGGCGTCCGGCAACGCGTGCTGCAGCCGCAGTCCGGCCTTGCCCTGCTGCGAGGCCGCCTGGTCGCCGCGCTCGGTCTTGCCGCCGGCGGCGTTGGCCATGGCGTGGGCCTCGTCGAACACGATCACGCCATCGAAGTCCTTGCCGAGCCAGTCGACGATCTGCTGGACGCGGCTGACCTTACCCTCGCGCTCCTGCGAGCGGATCGTGGCGTAGGTGGTGAACAGGATGCCTTCGTCGAGGCGGATCGCCGAGCCCTGGCGAAACCGCGACAGTGGCGTGACCAGGAGACGTTCCTGGCCGAGGGCCGACCAGTCGCGCTGCGCATCTTCCAGCAGCTTGTCCGACTTCGAGACCCAGACGGCGCGCCGACGGCCGTGCAGCCAATTGTCGAGCAGGACGCCGGCGACCTGGCGGCCCTTACCGGCCCCCGTCCCGTCGCCGAGGAACCAGCCGCGCCTGAAACGAACCGCGTTCTCGGCATCGTCTGGCGCCGCGGCGACCACGTCATAGGTCGCATCGACCGTCCAGGACCCCGCGAGATGACCCGCATGGGCCTCGCCGGCATAGATCACGCTCTCCAGCTGCGCGTCGGAGAGCAGGCCCTCGGTGATCACTTTCGCGGGGAGCCGCGGGCGACAGGCCGGCTTGGGCGGCGCGACCGAGGCCATTGCCGCCGATTGCACCAGAAGGGTCGGATGCGGCATCGCGTCCGGAATCCGGATCGATTGCAGCGCGTAGCCCTCATAGATCGCGTCCGAGAGGCTGCCGCGCTCGGTCGGCGCCCAATCCACGGTCTCGTATGCGAGCTCGACAACCGGCTCGTCAGGCGCCGGCAGCATGGTCGAACGAAGTGGACGCGACGCGGTCGATGGGATCTGGCGCGGCTGCCTGACGATCGACGGGGAGGACGAGCGAGCCGCCGCCATCCCAATGGGCGCGCGCTTCGGCAGCCGCTCGGCGATCCAGTCCAGCAGCATGCCGACGTCGGACGCGGCACCGGGCGAGACCGGAAACGCGCTCGCATCCTCGGCTGGCACCTTGTCGATGACCGTCAGCCTCGTCTCGATCGTCGTGCCGTGAGGCGCGTAGACGCGGCCGTCAATGGCTGCGGAGAACACGACGCGCCCACGTTCCTGGAGGCGGATGAAGCCGTCGCGCCACCGTGGCGCATCCGGCGCCATGCTCGCTCCGGTGATCGCGACCAGTCGGCCGCCGTCCCTCAACCTCGCGAAGGCAGACACGAGATGCTGGAACGCGGCGTCCCGCACTGTCCCATCGACATGAGCGGCAACGGAGAATGGCGGGTTCATCAGGACGACGGTGGGGCCACTGCCCTCGTCGAGCCGATCATCGATCTGGGCCGCATCGTGGTGCGTGACCGTGACCGAAGGAAACAGCATCCCGAGCAGATCCGCGCGCGTCGCGGCAAGCTCGTTGAGCATCATGCTCACGCCAGGCTGCTCCGCAAGAATGGCGAGGAGCCCGGTGCCGGCCGAGGGTTCGAGCACGACGTCCCCGTCCGTGACGCCAGCGGCAACAGCCGCGACGAAGCCGAGGTCGATCGGCGTCGAGAACTGCTGAAAGCTCTGGCTTTCCTCGGAGCGACGGGTCTGGGTCGGCAGCAGCGCCGCGACGCGCGAGAGCATCGCGAGAAGCGCCGCGGGCTTTGCCGCCTGCCGGCGCATGGCCGGGCCATACTTGCGCAGGAACAGGACCTGCGCGGCCTCGCAGGCCTCATAGGCGTCGCGCCAGAGCCACCTGCCATCCGAATCCGAGCCGCCGGTGGCCGCCTCCATCGCACTGCGGAGAATGGGGGTGGTGATGCGGCGCCCGCGTGCGAGCTCTGGCAGAAGGAACTCGGCGGCCGCAAGAATTTGGGCTGCAGTCAATGGGGCGGACGAGGCGGGAGCCGGAGATACAGCGGCACCTGCTGCAGACGAGGGGGAAAGGCCGTTCATGTGGGACGATCCGGGAGAGCTGGGACGGGCAATCCGCCGGTCGCTCTCTCTCAGTCCCGGCCGGATCCCCCCGTTCCGGCCTTTCTCTCACTCTCGGGTCGGCACGCCTGGCCGCGGCACTTGGCGGCGGCCAGCGCGCGGCGGGTCAGGAAACATCGAAGTCATCAGCCAGGCCAAGCTCTTTCAGCCTCGCGACATCTTCGAGACGGACAATTTCGAAGTCGTCGGATCGGTGGCTGAACTCGCCGCGCCACACCTCTCCGAGCGTCGCCCACGCCCCATCCGGCCACACTGCGATATCGTAGGGATGGTACGGCGGCGTCTGCATGGTCGTCCTGCTCATGATCCAGTCTTTCTGAAATTGGTCGGGGTCATTCCCGATGACGCCATAGGAGAGGGCTGGACGGCGCGGTCACCGAGTAGACGAGGGGAACCCCTCGCGGGTTGACCGACACAGCCGGCGAGACCGCTACCAAGGTGGCAATGGAAGGGATGGCCACGGCTCATACACGGGGCATGGGCAAGATGACCGCCAGGACAGACGGTATGCCGTAACCGGAACTATGCCGGATCGCGCCGGAACAGCGGGGACGCCTCCATGGGTACATGATGAATCGGCGGCGTTAGGCCGCCTGGCGCCACCAGGCGATGCGCTCCTCGCGCGTCGCGCTGGCGAGCCGCAGCAGGAGGTCGCCATGGCACGCTGCCGGCGCGCAGAAGCAGACGAGATCGTGACCGCGAAGCTCGTCGAGAGCTCGAAGAAGATGATGCTGGTCATGCAGCCAGCGCTCATGTTTCGCGATGACGGTCGCACGATCGCCATCGGGGCCAATCCTGAATGGATTGCCCCACTTTGTCCCGCGGCCGATATAGATGGCGCCGTGCGGGACGCCGACCTTGTGCTTGTTGAGAACCTTGCACATCGCCGTCACCTCCTGATCCGCGCTGCAACGGCATGTCGGCGGGACGCAGCCAGGCTTTGCAGGTCACGCTCGACCTCATGGTCGGGGCGGAAACGGCGTGTCCGTTGACCCGCAAAGTGCGGCGTCCAGACAGGACCTGTTGCGGGCGCGTCAGGTCGACGGCGATGTCGCCGGCGGTTCGAGAGGCGGCAGATAGGCGTCGTAGGGGTCCGCATCGGCGAGACGACCAAAGGGGGTCATCGTGAAGTCGGCGCCGTCGCGACCGACGGCACAGATCACGTATCGCGGCGCACCGGTCACCGCGTCAGCACATTCCAGCAAAGCGAGGTTTCCGTCGCGGGCGGCCCGCAGGAGCGTCTGGAAGTTCGCGCGTGCATGGTCGGGTATAGCCATGGCAGGTCTCCTGAATCAAAAGCCCGGCACAGTGGCCGGGCGCAAACGGAGGCGTGAGCAGGGAAGGGGAGGTCAGCCGGGCGCCTGATCGCGCCTCTCGGCGGCACGAATGGCCGCGACCGCCGCGCGAAACTCGGCGGCGCCTTGTTCTTCCGACAGATCGCTGCAAGCGACGACATCGAGACAGGCGGAGCGAATGTCGCTCTCGGTCACCGCGTCCGGGTTGATCGAGGTGAGATCGGGGTCGGCCCCGATCGCCTCGGCAATCTGCTCCTTGACCGCGTGCTCGCGGACACGAAGAAGAACATGCGTGCCGGCATAGAGGGCATCATGCGCATCGTCTCCAAGGAAGTCCTCGACGATGTCGTTGGTGGATTTGCCACGGATGGCGTCAGCCGTGATGACGACGGCCATGCCATCGAAACCGTCCGGACGCATCCGGGTGCAGGTGAAGGCGGAGATGGCGGTGACATGGTCGAGCGTCGGCGAGCGCCGGACGATGTCCTGCAGGATGAATTCCCACGACATCCCGCTGAGGTCGATCTCGACATGGGTGTCGTCATCGGTGAGCGCCGCGATCCTTTCAGAGATATAGGCGTTCACGGTACTCTCGGTGTCGGCCGAGGCGGCGATCGCACGCCGAAGGTCTCGAACCGGGAGCTCGAAGCTGTCGCTCGGACCGATCTCGGCGAAGAGGTACAGACCGTCTCCGTCCGCCTCGGTGTCGAAGATGTGGCCGAGGATCAAGCGCTCGAGCGCCGTCATGTCGGCACTGGGGATGGTCGGTTGGATCACCGTGGGAGAGTGATAGTCAGCCATTAGGTCTGCTCCTGAAATGAAAAGCCCGGCGCGAGGGCCGGGAAGCGGCAAGGACGGACGACGTGTTCGCATCGGCGGATGCGACGGATCGCGATGGTGGACGACGAGCGCGTCACAGGCGGAATGTGCGGACGAGCTCCTGAGCGTTGCGGTGATGTTCGAGCATCACGCGATAGAACTGCTTGCGCTGGGCACGCTTGGCGGGATCGTGCCGGGCTTGTCGCGCGAGCTTGCGAGACGCGGCGCGGACGACGGCTTGCCAGCTCGCATGAACGGTGATGTCGAGCCGAAGATAAGTGCCGTACATGATCAGGCCGCCTCCGTGCTCGCTGCCGCCAGGGCGGGATCGACCTGGAGTTCAAGGCGCTGCGCGCGCCCCATCCAGGGCTCCGGGCGGATGGTCCGAACCCAATCGGCGAAGGACGGGATGAAGCCGAGATCCTCCTGAACGTGCTGTTCGCCGACCCAGCGGGTCGGGATCACACGGCCGGTCGAGAGCGTGATCGTGGTGCCGAAAATGGTCTCCGCCATGAAGATGCCCTCGGCGTGGTGCCGCAAGGCGCGGTGGCGAAAGTCCGCGGTGATCTGCTTCGATGCATCGAACCAGCTATGAATTGCGAGATAGTCCTCGACCGTTCCGCCCCATTTCTTCACCGAGGACAGGGCGTGGTGATAGGGATGTGCCATCGTCGCCTCCTCAGAACTCGTGGACGTAGTTTTCGGTGGCGCTGTAGCGCTCGTTGTAGTCGAGGCTGATCGACCGCTGTTCGACGTCGAATGTGAAATCGCCATAGGCGCCGTCGCCGTCCGGCCATCCGCCATGGGTCTGGCCGAGGAAGTCGTAGGCGAGTTCCTCGATGGCGGCCCGCAGCGACAGCAACTGCGTCCTGGCTTCCGGCTCACCCCACGCAAGCCCGGCTATTTCGACCAGGGTGTCCGGAAGCGAGACGGCCTCGGCTCCCGCGAGGGCGTCGATGCTCTCGATCTGCCCACTATCGCCATAGCCGTCGAAATTGACGGCGACACTGGTGATGCCGGCGGCCGCGAGCGCGTCGAACAGCGTCGCCGGCTGGCAGACCTGCACATAGATCTGCTCGCCATGGAGAGTGATTTCGCCCGAGACGGCGATGCCGCCCTGGTTCGAGCGGAGATCGAAGCGGCCGGCAGGAAGCCGCAATTCAGCGACGAGCTGGCGCAGGCGCGCTCGGGCCGTCGCGTGGAACCGGCGCTTACGTTCAGCGTGATAGGAGCAGTCGGCGTACCAGTCCATCACACGGCCTCCCGCGCCGGAGACCCCGATGCGTCGGCGTCGGCGGATGCATCGCCGAGGTCGTCGACCCGCTCGATGCGGGCCTGGGGGTGGCGGTTCTGCCTGAGCCAGGCGTCGGCCGCGGCGCGGTCATTGGCGAGATGGAGAAGCTCGACGGCTTCGCCATAGGGCCGCACGATGCGCCAGCTATCGGGCTTGGGAACGTCGATCACCTCGAACTGCAAGGCGCTGTCGACACCATAGGTACGGTGGACGATGACGAGCACGACATTGGCGCTGCTGATGTCGCCCTCATGCAAGGTAATGGTGGCGGGACTGGCAAGCCGGCCGGTGACGAAGGGCGGCGATTTGCGGATGAGCCGGCCGATGCCGTTTGACCGCTCCCACGCTGTGAGCTTCCTGGTGAAACGCGCGGGTGGCCGCGGGCGGCCGTCGGAGAACCGGATGATGGCGCCAAGCGGGGCGGTGTCGTAGATCGCTTTCGCGGACATGCTGAGGCTCCAGAAACGACGAAGCCCGGCGCGGGGCCGGGCTCGTCTGCGGGATGATGGGTGAGAAAGTGCCGGGGCGACCGATGCCGCCCCGGCGTGTCAGCGGATCACTCGGCCGCGTCGAGGTGTTCGAGCTCGCCGTCGGGATCGCCATCCGCGCCTTCGTCGGCATCGATGTCACCGGCGAGGAATTCAGGCAGGTCCTCGTCGCCCGCGTCGCCGGCCGATGCGTCGAGTTCCTCGTCGGACATCTCGCGCGTGCGCAGCGGCTCGGGAAGCCAGCTGGAATCGGCGAGCAGGCGCTGGGCTTCCGCCGCCATGTCGGCCTTCTTCAGGTGGTCGATGAGCTGGGCGGACTGCTCGCCCTTCGCCTCGCGAACCGCCTCGAGGATCCGGACCTTGGGCACGCGGCCGAGATAGTTCTCGACGGTGGGAACCCAGCCGACTGCCGCCATGTCCAGCGTCACGGCGCGCGCCAGATGATCGGCGTGAGCCTGCCGGTCCTTGTTGCGGTTCCAGGGCTCATGCACGGCGTTCACCGAGAGCGACGCGCAGTACGCGAAGAGCGCCTGGCGGCTGTCGCCGTCGAAAGCGACCAGGGCATTCCACAGGTCTGCCGACTTCTCCGGCAGGTGCTTCTGCCATTCTTCGTGCCGCTCGCCGATCGCCTTGGCGGACGGCGTGTCCTTCAGGCCCGGTGCCTGAGCCGTGAAGCCGGTGCTCTTGGCGGTGATCTCGACGCAGGTGTCCGACGCATAGCGGTAGAAGGCGTTCAGCACGAGCACGTGCAGCACCGCGAGGAAGGCCGTGTCGAAGTTCGCCCCGACCGCCTCGCGCAGGGCCAGCGTGCGATGCGCCGTCAGCTCGATGATCAGACGCTCGGAAAGCGGACGGAGGGCGTCCTCCTCCGGTTCCGACTCCGCGCCACCGCTCTCGCCTGCGGGCTCGCCGCCGACGGTGATCGCCGCCTGCGAGGTAGATGCACGAACGCCCGCACCGGGGTTGTCGCCCCCGATCTCCGAGCCGGCATCGGCGTCAGGGGCTACCTCGTCGTCCGGCCTGACGAAGCCACGCTCGATCTCGAGCGCACCATCCTCATCGATGCTGACGAACACGCCGGCGCGCGCGATCTCGGCCGTATCGTAGCGAAGCGGGCGAAGCTCAAAGGCGGCGATCGCCGTCTCCAACTCGCCGAAGCGCTCGTCGACCTCGTCGGGAAGCTCGTCGGCGCTGTCATACTGCTCGTTCAGCGCATCGAACTCGGCCTTGAGCGCCTCGTAGCCCGCAAGCTCCTCCGTCGACATGTCGATCGGTTCGCCAACCAGACGGCGCAGGCCGTTCGCGTAGCCGTACTTGAAGTCGAGTGCCGCCGAGACCCATTTCCAACCCTCGCTCGCGATGGCCTGCGCCTCCACCTTGAGCTTGTCGTCGACCAGCCGGTCGAGAAGCGCCGGATCCTGCAGCCAGCCGCCATGATCGTCGGTGAAGAGATCACGCATCACCACGCCGCCGGCGGCTTCATAGGCGTCGAGGCCGACGAACTGAGCGCGACGGTCGCTGACGCGCACCGCGCTCTCGGTGAGAAGCCTGCGGATGTAATAGGCCTCCTTGTTGTAGGAACGGGACAGGCTGTCCCAGACCTGCTCCTGGCGGGCATGGTCCGAGGAGACGCTGAACGCGGTGAGCTGCTCCAGCGTCATATCCTCGGCCGCATAGACCTCGAGCAGCTTTTCCGAGACGGTCGTGAGCCGCAGCCGCTGCTTGACGACATTGACCGGCACGAAGAAGCGTGCGGCGATCTCCTCCTCGCTAAGGCCCTTGTCGATCAGGGCCTTGAAGCTGCGGAACTGGTCGAGCGGGTGGAGCGCCTGGCGCTGGACGTTCTCGGCAAGCGAATCCTCCTCCGCCGAGGTGCCGGACGAGGCGTCCCCGACGACGCAGGGCACCAACGCAGTCTTGGCGAGGCGCTTCTGCTTCACGAGGAGTTCGAGGGCACGATAGCGGCGGCCGCCGGCGGGAACCTCGTACATGCCGGTCTCGGTTCCCTCCTCGTCGAGCACGGGGCGGACATTCAGGCTCTGCAACAGCTTGCGGCGGGCGATATCCTCCGCCAGTTCCTCGACGCTCACGCCGGCCTTGATCCGGCGAACATTCGCCTGGGACAGGATCAGCTTGTTGAAGGCGATGTCCCGGGCGCCGTTCAGGACGATCTTCTGGATGGCAGGTGCCATGTTCGTTCTCCGTGGCGGACCGGCCGGGAGCCTCTCTCCCCGCCTCCTGATCCGTCACGAAGTGACCCGGCCCCTCTCTCGCTCTCGGCTCGGGCACGAACGGCCGCAGCCCGGCCGGCGCCCGCGACGGAAATGTTGACGGCCGAACAACGATCTGGAACCGAGCGCCCCGACTCGGTATGAAGACTGCGGGGCGGTACGCGCCGCCCTGGGGCGTGGAAACCCCAAGAGTACCGGTTTGGCGCCGGCCGTTACGGCGCCGGATTCCTTGACCATGCGGTCGGGGAGCCTGCGACGTATGTCCAGGCGCCCCCGGGTGCTAAAGGTCGTAGGGACCGGGTACTCTCGGTTTTCCAACTCCCCGATCATGGGTGGTCGAGGGCATGTTTGCGGGGGCGGACCGCAGACACATGCCCTGGGAGTGGGAGACCTGAAATATGGCGAAGGTTGCCGCACCCGAGCCAGGTTCCCTGGAGGAGCGCGCCGTCGCCGCGCACCGCGCCTATCTGATGGCGCTGGTCGCGTGGGAGCGCACGCTGCACCGGATGAACTGCGCAATCTGCAGCCCTTCAGATCTGTGCGAGAACGAGCGTGTGCAAGTCTGTGTCGCTGCCGAAGCCGAGAAAGAATCACGTCGGATCGCGTTCCGTGATCTCTGTGACGAACTTGGATTTGTTCCCGCCGGCCATGTTATTGCGTTGCCGGCGGAAGAATTATCGGCCTGCTGTGATTTAGCTTCGTCGCATTGAAGCGGAGTTGAGATCATCGGCTCAGACGCCGCACAGGCCTTCGCATTCGTTCGCGAAGAGATCCTGCTGACCGCGGTCGGCGGCGGTCGACAGATCCGCCTGCTCCAGCGGAACGGCCGAACGATGGAGGTAGAGCTCGGCGCGCATGCCCCGCATGCCTGTTCGAATCGCGCGGTCGACGGTGACCGCGTCACGCCACCCTTCCGCGTCGTGGTCGCGAAGAGCGCGCCACATGGCGTCGCTGTGGAACGGACACCCGATGCAGCTGCTCTTCGGCGGTCGAGGATATCCGTGCCGATCGAGCCAGCGCAGGCAATCCCAACGGCCCATCCGTTGTTCGATCAGGGGCCAGCGATTGACCTGCCAGGCTTCCCGGCTCGGCTTCATCCGGACCACTTCGTCTAGCGAGATGCCGATCCACTGTTCGACGACAGCGTGGTTCGGCGAGTGTCGGCCGGTGAGACCTGCGAGCTCCCGGACCTTCCTGCGGATGGGCACGATCTTGTACTCTGACGTGCATTGGCGGCGGATCATGCCGACGTCGACGAGATCGGTCGCGAGGACCCGCTCGCCGATCTGGACGTCTTCGCCATCCTCATCTTCGCCATAGACGGCGATCGGGGAGCCCGCGGGCGTCACGGTGCGGGTGAAAGCGGGGATCGAAGCCCACCGCAGGCCGCAGGCGCCGTCCAGGAGATCGTCGCGGAGATTGCCAGCCGCCACCACATGCACCGGAAATGGCAGGACCGCCTCCGAACGGAGCCAGGCGAGATGATCGTAGACCGCGCGTGGCTCCCAGCCGGTGTCCGCGAAGATGGCGCAGTGGGGACGGGGCCCCAGCTCACCATGCGCGGCCATCAGGGCGAGGGTGGTCGACTGTACGCCGGCGCCGAGGCTGAGGACACGGAACGGCTCAGTCGGTTTGGGTCCGGGCAGGGGGCCGCGCATCACGCCGCCTCCTGCTTGTCGCCGTCCGCGTCCTCGTCTGCCAATCCATCAGCGTCCGGAAGCAGGGTCAGTAGATAGTCGGCTGCCTTGGAGGCGGCGCTGGCAGCGCGGACGATGGCACGATTGTCCTCGCGAACGACGTCCAACCAGGCGCCGAGATAGTCGGCATGGCGCACGGTCGGGACGATGCCGATCGACGCGCAGACGAAGGCGGCCGAGAGCTCGGCCACGCATTCCTCGACGAAGTAGGGCTTAGAGCCGAATTGCCCGCTCTGGTCGCGTCCGAGACGCGTCCGTGCCCCCGTCCAATGCGACAGCTCATGGGCGGCGGTGCGGGCGAAATTGATCGGGATGTGGAAGGCGCCGGGACGTGGCACTTGGATGTAGTCGTGCCGGGTGTCGTAAAAGGCCTGGTCGCCGCCGAGACGAAAATCGGCGCCGCTGGCCTTGATGAGGGCGTCGATCGCCGGCGGCACGACGGCGTCGGGAACAGCGGGCACCGGCGCCGTCAGCGTGTCGGGGAGACCGTCGCACTGGTCGGCGTTGAAGACGGTGAAGCGCTTCAGGAAGGGGATGCCGCCGCGCCCGTCACGGTCCCGGCTGTCGCGCGCATTGTCCTCGCCCGGCGTGAAGCGGCTGGCATAGACGACGGTGGTGCCATGCTCGCCCTTGCGCACGCTGCCGCCGAGCCCGAGCGCCTGGCGGAAGGTGAGCCAGTGCTGGGTGCTGAAGCCGTGCTCGATGACGGTGTGCCAGAGAATGAGGATGTTGATACCGGAGTATTTTCGCCCCGTCGTGGCGTTTCGCGGCATGGCCAGCGGGGCGGCGGCGGCGGACCAGGGCTGGACCCAGGGGACGCGGCCGGCCTCCAATTCGGCGATGATGCGGTCGGTGATGTCCTGGTAGAGTGACGCCCGGTTCGGGGCAGGGCGCCGGCGGGTGGCTGCATGGTCCATGGCGGGTCTCCGCGACGGGCCGGCCGCGAGCCACTCTCGCTGGTCCCTCGACCCGTCACGGCCGGACCGGCCACCCTCTCGCTCTCCTGGAGGGCCTGCCTCCCGCGCCCATCCTTTCCCGGCGATCCGCGGCTTGGCCTCTGCCGCGCGACCGATCGTTACCGCAGGCGCAGACCCGGGACGGGGCTGCGTGGAGACGGTGCAGCCGGCGGCATAGAGCGGGGTCCGACCCCCATCGGACGCGCCCTTGAACTGCCACCTTTATGGTGGCATATTTCGACCATGGAGAAGCGGCGGCCGACCTATGATCTCGAGGCCATCAAACTGGCACTGGGGTCGGTCGACCGCTTGGCGATGACGACATCGGCGCTGCGGGATGCGACGGCGCTCGGATTCGATCGTGGTGGCATCGTCGAGACGATTATCGGCATCGAGCGGCGCATGTTCTTCAAGTCGATGACAACGTTCGCCGATCATCGCGTCTGGCAGGACGTCTATCATGTGCCGGCGCGGGGATTGACGCTCTATGTGAAGTTCCAGGCGGACGTCATCACCGAGTTCACGGTCATGTCGTTCAAGGAGAAATGACCATGGCGATGAAAGAGACGGTGCTTCCCGACACCATGACGGCGCCGGAAACTGGCGAGATCCTGACGCGCAGCGTGCGGCCGTTCGTGGTGGCCTATAAGGGCGTGAGCCTCATGGTCGAGCTGCCCGGCTATTATCCGGCCGGCGAGGGCGACGGCATCCATGTCGGCAAGGACATGGCGGTGGTTGACGTGGCGCTGCGGACGCTGAAGGAACAGGTTGACGGCACGCCGTCGCCGGCGACGATCCGGCGTGTGCGCACCAAGCTGAACCTCTCCCAGCGTGACGCTGGCGCGTTGCTCAAGGTCGGCGAGAACGCCTTCGACAAATACGAGCGCGGGCTGGTCGAGCCGAGCGGCCCGACCAGCCAGCTGATCAAGCTGCTCGATCGCCATCCGGAGATGGCCGACGAGTTGCGCTGACTGGAGTGGATGTTTGGAGCTCTGCCATGCCGACCTGGCCGAAGGACAAATTGCTGAAGCATGGACCCGAGCTGCCGATGGAGGAGCGGATCCGGCGCTACCAGCACAACATACGCGCCATCCGGGAGTCCGGATGTCCAGTGCCGACATCGGCTTATGCCGATACGCTCGACCCTGCCGAGATCGAGCTCTGGTTTGCCGACAGCGCGTATCGTAGCCATCGCCTGAAAGAGGCGATCAAGGGATTGGCGGAGCTGCCACCGGATAGCGAGATTCCCTGACCGCGGGGACCCCGCCGGGGCCCCGCGTCGAGAGCGCCTCATCGCGCATAGGGATCATATTCGTGAATGACCGAGGCAGGGTCGCCGTCGAATTCGTCCGAGGGGAGAACGCCATAGCCGCCGTCGGACTCGAAGAGCGTGATGCAGACCATCAGGGTCTTGGCGAGGTTCCAGGCGTGGTCTTGAGCAAGGGTGAGGTTCTGCGACATCGTATCAGCTCCCGTCTTGCGGCGGGGACCATCCCCGCTCGACAGGCGCCCGAAGCGTCCGGATTACGGCCGCGATCACCTCGCAGGCGAAGCCGCAGAGGCCGCATGCGCGCATAGCGGACCCCTGGCGGGTTGATCGCAGAAGGCCATGGCCGAGACCAAGGAATTGCGCTGATTGAGAGCGGGGTGGCTCACCGTGGAAGCCCCGGGTGCCGGGGTCGCAGAACTCTGTCAGAAGCGGGCCGTACCCTGCCTCCGCAGCCTGCTGGCCGTCACGTCGGCTGATCCGAGCCGACCGTCATCACCAAAACGAATCGATCACGGGCAACTGATTCAATCATTGCGTTGGACCATGCGCGCACGCGCGTGGGACTGTGCATCATGCTAGACGATCATCGGCCCTCGCCATCAATGCTTCAGGTTCTCGTGCTCGACCGTATCGACGCGTCGCAGAACATGGCGCGTTACTATGTGCTGTCGATCGAGCCGACGTTATTCGGGGAGACGGCGATGGTGCGCGAATGGGGGCGGATCGGGAGCTTTGGGCAACGCCGCACTGAACTCTACGCGCAGCGCGAAGATGCGCGCATGGCGCTTGGAACGTGGCTGGATCGCAAGCTTCGGCGCGGCTATCAGCTTCGGATCGCGCCCGCACTCCACGGTGGGAACGGCACGACTCGATTGCCCGATAGCCGTCACGAATGATCGCGGCGCCAGTGCGCAATGGTGATTTCTAACCATACCCGCCGCGCTTGATTCATGAACTCCTCGGCTCGTTACCCAACAAGCCGAGGAATTTCTCATGCTTTTGCTCATCCCTGGCTCCGAGATCGCGCAGCATGGCGATCTGATGGAGCGCGTCTTCCGCTTCCGGCATGCCATCTTCGTCGAAGAGAAAGGCTGGAGCGACCTGCGCCAACCGGACGGGCTCGAACGGGACCGCTTCGACGACGCGCATGCGATTCATCAGGTCTGCCTGCGTGACGATGAGATCGTCGGTTACCAAAGACTGCTTCCGACGACACGCCCGCATTTGCTGAGCGACGTCCTGACCGATCTTTGCCGGAGCAAGCCGCCGCGGGGGCCACGCGTCTTCGAATGGACACGCTTTTGCGTGGCACCCCGTCATCGCGAGCTCCGCCCCAGCGCAAACGGACCATTCCTCGAGCTGGCGCAAGGCGTGGTCGAATGGGGCATGGCGCATCGCGTGGATACCGTCACCGTGGCAATCGATTGGCGGCTGATGGTGATCGCGATGCAGCTGCGGTTCTTCGTGCGCCCTCTCGGCTTTCCCAAGCGCATCGGCCGCGACGAGGTCGTGGCGCTGCGCATGTCATTCAACCGGGAAACCCTCACGACGATCCAGCAGGCGCGGCATTGCGAAGGCTCGGTTCTCCCTGACCCCGGATCACTGCCTTCGGCGGCATAACCCAACTCTCTTAGATCAGGAGGTGCGCCGTGATCCGAACCGCCGATACGAAGCTCATCGCGAGTGAACTGCATTCTCGCTACGAGCCGCCCCGCGCCGTCGCGCTGATCGGACGGACGTTGCAGAAGGCCCTCTTTGCCGGCAGGGCGGACGAGGTGGTGTTTTGGGCATTGGTTTACGCACACTATCGTGGCGGTGATCTGTGTGACGCGACTGAAGAGCAGCTCGCGGCATTCCGGAAAAATATTCTGCCGGATCCGCCCGACCTGAACTGAGCCAGTCGGACGATCAAACGTCGGTCGGCGCGACGATGATCGATGCGGTGGTTGCCGTCGGTGGGTTGGCGGCGAAGCCCGTCAACGTCGGGAAGTCTCCAGGTCCCGACGGTCCGCAGACAGCCTGTCCATCCTTGCAGTTGGGATCAGCCATGGCGCGGGCGTTGCTTGCCATACCGCAGATCGTCGTCCCGTTGATGTCGGAGAAGCCTGAGCATGACCCGGAATTTACCATCTTCTGGCAGTTGCCGGTGCCAAGCTGGATACACGCCGCGATGAAACTGGCGTCCACCTTCTGGCCGTCGAAGGTCGACATCGAGGCCAGCTGTTTCACGGCCGGCGCGTTGTAGCCCGCATTCGTCAGCCTGGCCCAGGCATCGACCTGATCCTGCAGCGACATGCACCCGTATCCGGCGCGATCCGTGCCGGCATATTTCTGGACATTGGCGTTGTTGAGCTGGAAGATTCCGGTGCAGCAACTGCCATTGTAGACGCCCTTGTTGCCGCCGGATTCGAAACGCCCGAGACCACCCAGCGAGCATGACGTCCCCTTGAGATCGTCGCGCAGGGAGGAGTTTCTCACCGCGTCGGTGATCTCCTGGGCTGAATAATTGGTGCGCTCGCAATATTGGCCTTTCTGCGCCAGCGCATGGCCTGTCACCGCCGCGAGCAACATCGGAACGAATGCGAGCGTCGTGATCAATCTGGCAAGCTGTCTACCCATGGTCGCCTCCTGGTGCAGGGAATCACCTGATCGAATAGGTCCGCGCGCAGCCGGGCACGTCGCGACCGCCGACATTGGTCCGGAAGGCGATGGTGCCGGCTGCCGGATCGAAGCGCGTGTAGGAATTGTCATTGCGGTTCTTCGCCGGGATGTCCGGATCGGCGTGATCCGCGTAGCAGCCCGTTGCCGTCTTGATGGCGAGAACCTTGCCGTCCTCGATGGTGACGATGCGCAGCGGGCAGGTCGATGGCTCGATCTCGGCGCCGGCGTCGTTCGCGCCGCTGTCGCAATCGCGCGAGAGCGCGGTGCTGACAATGATCGTGCGGGACCCGTCGCGATAGGTCGAGGACAGGGCCGTCACCAGGGCATTCTTGCCATTGAGCGGTCGCTTGAGCTCGGTGGTGACGTAGGCATTCGCTTCGCGGATCACGTCCGGCCAGACGAGCGTCTGCAGGGTGTCGGTTTTCGATGGCGTCTGGAAATTGTGGAACGTCATCGGCTGCCAGGCCCCGGAGCCCTGGTCCTGCGCAACGGCGGCCGTTGAGAGGGTGGTAAGCCCGACAAGTGCGATGACGAGAAAGGAACGCATCGAAGCCTCCTGATGCTGAGATGGCCGGCCAGCATGGCATGGCCGCAGGGGCGGTCCGGGCCGCGGCGCAAGCCGCGCCCCGCAAGGGGTCGCCTTGACCGCGCCGTCAGCGGACATGGGATGATGGCGGGCGCGCAGCCGTTTGATCATGGCGCGCCCAGCGGGATGTTGTTCGAGCAGCCGTCGACGGCCTGATGGTCGATGACCAGGCCAGTCTTCACGGTCTTCGTCGCGACATCATAGGCAGCGTAGGCGACGGTTCGGGCGGGGTCCACGGGTGCGCCCGCCGCGGCCGGCGCGAGCTCGAGGAAGCAGGCGCTTCCCCCGTCGAGGGTGCGAACCTGAATGCCTTCATAGATGGCGATCCGCAGCGGACAGAGTTTTATCGTGGCACGCGCCGACGCCTGGACCTCTTTCAGCGTGCAGCCGGTCGCGGTGTTCAGGATGCTGAGCACGACTGACTTCCTGGAGCTCCAGATAACGAAATGCGCCTCGGTCGCCGGGGCGTTGGCGCTTGCGTAGCGCGTGTCGCCGCGCGCGAGATAGGCGCGGTTGTTGTCCTCGATGGCGTCCTTCCAGATGTCGGCATAGGTGGCGGTGTCCGCCGTCGCGTGCTGGAGATCGGCATAGGACATCGGACGCCACGCTCCTGGATCTGTGGTGAGCGCCTGAGCATGAACGAGTGCCGGGATCACAAGAGACATCCATGCAGCGGCGATCGCTGGCATTCGTCGCGCGATATGCCGTGGAAAGCAGGTGCGCATTCCTTCAACAACATCTAGTATAATGAACCAATGTCGCACCCGTGGAAAGCCCCCGCCGCGCTATTCGTATCGATCGCGGCCCGGGACCCAGCGCCACGCGTCTTTCGGCGAGCGCTCACCGCCGCGCCAGGGGACAAGGGTTCGCGGCGGATCGACCGGCTGCATGTTCCAGACAGAGCGGTAATGATAGAAGTTCGCGGTCTCGCGCCTGAGACGTCTGCCCCCGGCATCGAGAAAATCTGTGGCGCAATGCACGACGGGTCCCCGGTAGCGGCTGACGCGCGCGGTCTGGGCATCGAGCGCTCCGGGCTTGCAGCCGAAGAGCCAGACAGAGGTCGCGCGCGACGGCGGGATCGGGTCGTCGCCAAGCAGCCGGCGATAGGCGTCGTTGGCCTGGGCCTGCGTCGGATAGGAGAAGCGTTCGGTCAGGATCGGGGCGAACGTCGTCCGATCGGGAGCGTATTCGAGGCGCCCGGGCTGAACGCGGTCTGGCTCGTAGAGCGTGTCGCGCGATGGCAGAGGCAACGCCTCGACAACCGGCGACGTCGGGGCGGCGCAAGCCGCCAGGGCGAGCGCCAGAAGCCCGGGCGCGAGATACACCGTGATGTTCATGGAGCAGCCTCGGCGCCTGTCTTCGCGATCGCACGCCGCCGATCGCTGGTCCGGTACTCCCAGGGCATCTGGAACGTGCTGGCCCAGATACCCCGATAGGCTTTGCGCGCGTCCCTCTCGGCCGACACATAGGCGCGGATCGCGGAATCCTGCTCGCTTGGCGGCAGGGTCATCGCAATGCCGTCGCGGATCATGTCGGCGCCGATATCGGCGTGATCCGCCGAGGCGCAGCGCGCGAGGTGCTCGCCCTGCTCATCGCGAAGAATGTTGCAGGCAACCCATTTGTTGAGCGTTGCCGAGACCAGCCAAGCCGCCGCCACGGTGCCGCACGGCCAGGGCTGACGGCCGAGATGAGCGGCTTGCCCTGGCGCACAGGTGTCGATGCCGTAGAGCCAATAGACAGCCTGCGTCTCGATATCGCGAAAGCGCGTCCCGTCGAGAACCTCGACGCGCAGCGGTGGCGATTGCAGCGCGCTACCTGGCGAGTAAAGGCCGGATCTTTCCGGCGATTGCGCGCCGGCCAATGTGGTCGCGGCAAGCGTGGCGACCATGACGATGGTCCCCGTTCTGGCGCCGCGGTTACGCCCCCGCGTCATCACGGTTGCCCAGGTCGAGCTTGTGGAAGGCATTGGCGATGACGTCGGTGGTGTAGACTGTCTCACCGGCCTTATCCTTATATGAGCCGTCGGCGATGCGGCACTCCGCGTAGACGGCGTCGCCTTTGACGACATGGGTCAGCGCCCATTGGGCGACCTTTTCGTTCAGCAGGCTGATCGTCACCCAGTCGGTCTCTTCCTTTCGCTCGCCCTTGCTGTCGGTCCAGACGCGATCGGTCGCGACATTGACCTTGGCGGTCTTGCCAAAGGCCTTCGGTGCCTGTCCGACATGGCCGCGAAGGATGAACAGGTTGGTGGTTCTCATGGGCAAGGCTCCCTCGGCTGGTGGTGGCGTTGGTCATGGCGGCGCGATCCCTGGCGTGTCCGGGGCGCTCGAGGCTGTTGGCTGCGACGGCGTCGTAGCCGATCGATCCGCCCGGAGCGCGCGCAGGATGATGGCGTTCGGTTCGGGCAGGTCGGCGAAGGCCCACAGCCCGGCGTGTCCGCGTTGCGCCACGAGCTGCGCGACGAAGTAGGGCGGGTGGACCGGCTTGCCGTCGGGTGTCAGCGCCGCGAAGCCGTAGCCGGTCGAAATCAGCGCGGTGCCGAGATCGATCCGTGAGCCGGCGCCTGCTCCGCTCAATGGTTGCGCGATGCAGAACACGAAGACCGTGCGCGCCTCCGGCAGGGCAGCCGCCTGGTAGCATTGTGGCTTCAGGTCCCGCGTCAGCGCGATCAGCATCGCGAGCGAGGCCTCGCCGCAGTCACGCTTCACGCCATGCGCATTGGTGACGATGGTGCCGCGCAGGCAGGACTGAACCCCATAAAGGCGATAGATCACGCCGCCGTCCGTCCAGCTGTCGCCGGTCTGGTAGACAGCGTTGCCTGGGACGGCAAACCAGCCCGGCGCGGCGGACTGCGCCGCCACGGGCGATACCGCGGCCGCCAGCACGAGGAGCGCGACGCGGACGCGGCGCATCTCAGTATCCCCTCAGCGAGAAATAAAAGCGCTGCGCGCCGTTCGCCGTGGAGATGTCGACATAATTGGGCTCGGTGCGAGCCTGCCGTGGTGTCGTGGGATAGGTGGTCTCACACGATCCATCGTCACCACTATGGCAATCGCGCCGCGGTTTGGAGGTGTCGGCGCAAAGATCACCGTTCGGCGCCGGCACGAGCGCGTCGGTATCGCCGCCGGTTCGTTGCATGGGCGTCGTGCCGGTCGGGCAGGCGAAATAGGGCTCAAAGCCAAGGCGCCCGGCATTGCCTTCCGGGCAGGTCGGCCAGGACCCGCCGCGCGCGAGCGACCGGAAGAGCTGCTGCATGACCGGCACGCAATAGGGGATGCCCGACCAGCTGGGCGCCGTGGCAGCGGCGCAAAGGAGTACCTTGCAGCCAAATGAGGCATCCTGCGCCCCGGCTCCGCCGGGCCCAAGCGCGCCGCCGGTGACGATTATCGCCATCGCCAACCACTGAGGCCGCTTCATCCGCCCTCCTTTTCGGTCCTCTAGGAAAACCCGTCGCCAGTCGTGTTGCCATCGTATCAACATTCAATATATTGTCCATGGCGAATTGATTTGAGGGCAGGGCATGTGGATTCGCGGCTTGACGATCGGAACGCTCCTGACGACCGGGATGGCAGGGGCCAGCGCGCAGAGCGGAGCGCCTACGACGCTCGCCACCGTCGACAGTTCCGGCCGCGTCGTCCCGATCGAAGCGCCGGCGCAACCGGTCGAGATACTCCAGGGTCAGAAGGGCGCGGCATCTCCCTGTGCGCCCGCCACGGACCTCGCATCCGATGCCGCGAGGGCGCTGATCGTGAGGATCGCCACAGAGGAGAAGTTCTATCCGGACTTCGTCTTGTCGGTCGCCAAGATCGAGAGCCGCTATCTGTCGACGGCGCTATCGGAAAAGGGCGCGTATGGCCTGATGCAGTTGATGCCCGAGACGGCGCAGCGTTTCGATGTCGATCTGTGCGACCCGGTAGGCAATGTACGCGGCGGCGTCCGCTTTCTGCGCGCGCTGCACGAGCGCTACCGGAATCCGTTCTTCATTCTCGCCGCCTACAACGCCGGTGAGGCCGCCGTGCAAAAAAGCCGCGGTGTTCCGCCTTATCCCGAGACCGTGCGTTTCGTCGCCGACGTCATGAACGACTTCTATACATGGCCAGACCCCGCCGCGGCCGCGACAGTCGGCGCCGCGCGGGTCGCGTCGGCCGCTGCCGACATCATCCAACCTCTCTCCGGCGGCGCTTCACCAGCGGCAGCCTCGGAGCCTGCGAAGCCACGCGCCAAGACACAATGGAGCGACGGCTTCGTGATGCATGTCGACTGAGGAGACCGTAGATGAAGCAGCCGTCGAGACGCGTTCCTTACCTCACCGGAGCCATGTTGCTCCTGATGACCGCCGGCGCCGCCGCACAGTCGGGCGGCACACTGCAGCCGGTGCAGTCGACGCTGACCACCCTCGTGCAGGCGCTGACCGGCCCGATCGCCACCGCGCTGGCGACGCTTGCCGTCATCGCCTGCGGCTTCTTCGCCTGGTCGGGCCGGCTGACCTGGGGCATCGCCGGCAGTGTGATCTTCGGCATCGTGCTGGTGTTCGGTTCGGCGCAGATCGTTCAATTCTTCCAGTCGGCGGTCGGTCAATGAACAGCCAGCACCTCGAAGAGCCGCATATCAGCCCGCTGGTCAAAGCACTCACACGCGCGCCGACGCTGATGGGCGTGCCGTACATGTATTTCATGTTCAACGGCGTGGTCTCGTCGGTCTGCTTTCTGATCTCCCACAATTTGTTCCTGCTGCTGGTCGCAATCCCGCTGCATCTGTTCGGCTACATATTGACGCTGCGCGATGATCGCATCTTCGAAATCCTGTTCGTCAAATCGACAAGATGCCCACCCCGCTCGCGCGCCTTCTGGGCCGCCGACAGCTATCGCGCGTGAGGCGAGGAGATGGTGGCAAAGGCACTCCTCGATGAACTGACCTACGGTGCGGTGTCGCGCCGCGAGCGTCCGGTGGCCAGCCACATCCCCTATACCCGCCATGTCGACGATCACGTCATCAAGACCCGCGACGGTCTGGTGATGACGATCCTGAAATGCGAGGGCTATTCCTTCGAGACCGCCGACATTAGCGAGATCAACTCCCGCCTGTTGGCGCGCAACGACCTCGTCCGCACGCTGGCCAATTCCCGCTTCGCGCTCGTCAGCCATATCATCCGCCGCGAGGTGCAGCCGCGGATCGCGTCGAGCTTCGACAATGCGCTGTGCCGCGAGATCGACGAGCGCTATGACGCGGCGCTGTCGCAGCGGCGGATGTTCGTCAATGATCTCTATCTGACCATCGTGCGTCGGCCGCTGCAGGGCCAGGCCGGCACGTTCGACGCGATGCTGACGAAGCTGCTTGGACGCAAGGACGCCGCCGGCGAATCCGTGGCGTCGCAGACGGCCTTGAGCGAGTTGCACGACGCCTCGACCGCGGTGCGCGAGAATCTCGCCGCCTATGGAGCGCGCCAGCTCGGCGTCGTACGCCGGGATGGGGTCTGGCACTCGGAACCGCTGGAATTCCTCGTTCAGCTCGTCAATGGTGGCATCCCCCGCCCAATGCATTTGCCACGCATGGCGCTCGCCGATGCGCTGTCGATGAAGCGGATCTTCTTCGGCAAGAACGCCATCGAAATCCGTGGCGCCGGGCCCGAGGACACCCGCTTCGGCGCCATGGTGTCGATCCGCGAGTATCCGGCGCAGACCGGACCGGGCTCCTTCGACAATCTGTTGCGTGTCCCGCACGAGTTCATCGCGACGCAGAGTTTCGCCATCGTCGACCGCCCCGAGGCGGCCAAGCAGATCGACCGCGTCGCCCGGCAGGTCGACATGTCGGACGAGGCCGGCTCCATCATCGCCGAGCATCTTGACGAAGCGCGTGACGAACTCCTTGCGTCCGAGGCGATCTACGGTGAGCACCACATGTCGGTGATGTGCCTCGGTCGCACGGTTGCCGAGGTTGCCGCCACCGTGACCGCGGTCGGCGCGGCGCTGACCGATCGCTCGGTGATCTGGACGCGCGAGGATCTCAATTGCGAGCCGGCCTTCTGGGCCCAGCTGCCTGGGAATTTCCCCTACATCGCGCGCAAGTCGGTGATCTCCTCAAAGAACTTCGCCGGCTTCACGTCATTGCATAATTACCCGAGTGGGCGGTTGGACGGGAACCATTGGGGTCCGGCGATCTCGGTGTTCGAAACCACTTCGCAGACTGCCTATTACTACAATCACCATGTTCGCGACCTCGGCAACTTCACCGTCGTCGGGCCCTCGGGCAGCGGCAAGACGGTCTTCCTGTCCTTCATCTCGGCGCAGTCGCAGCGCGTCACGCCGCGACCGAAGCTGCTGTTCGTCGACAAGGATCGCGGCGCCGAGATCTTCATCCGCGCCATGGGTGGCCAATATGAGGTTCTGGTCCCAGGCGAGCCGACGGGGTTCAATCCGCTGTCCCTGCCCGACACAGCGCCGAACCGCGAATTCCTGTTCCAGCTCCTCGGCTTCATGTTGCGGCCAGGCCATGGCGGCGAGCTCAGCGCCTCCGAGGAGCAGGTCATCCGCAACGCCATCGCTTCAGCGCTGAGCGCCGGGCCGGACGGGCGGACGCTAAAGGCCTTCTCGACGCTGTTGCGCGGGCGCATCCGGGCCGGCGAGGGCGATCTCCTCGCTCGGTTGGAGAGCTGGATGCGGCCGGACCAGCGCGGTTGGCTGTTCAATAATGAGGCCGATCAGTTCTCGGTCTCGAGCATCTTCGGGTTCGACATGACACGGGTGCTGGACGATCCCGTCATCCGCACCGCGGCGCTGATGTACATCTTCCACCGCACCGAGGAGCTGTTGACGGGCGATCCGGTGATGATCTTCCTCGACGAGGGCTGGCGGCTGCTCGACGACCCGGTCTTCGCCTTCTTCATCAAGGACAAGCTGAAGACGATCCGCAAGCAGAACGGCATCATCGGCTTCGGGACGCAATCGGCCGCCGACATCGTGCGCTCCAACTCGGCGAGCACGCTGATCGAGCAGACCGCGACCAATGTCTTCTTCCCGAATCCGAAGGCGGATGACGAAAGCTACACCCGCGCCTTCCGGCTCTCGGAGCGCGAAGTGACCTGGATCCGCAGCACGGTGCCGGAGAGCCGTTCCTTCCTGATCAAGCACGGCCGCGACAGCGTCATCGCCAAACTCAATCTCGCCGGCATGCCGGACATCATCAAGGTGCTGTCGGGCCGCACCGAGACCGTGGCCGAGCTCGACGCGCTGCGGGCCCGCGTCGGTGACGATCCAGCCGTCTGGCTGCCGATATTCATGGGAAGGGCTGAGGCATGAAGCGGCTCGCGCTGACGGTGATTGCCTGGTCGTGGATCGGCGCAGGCGCGGCCTTTGCCGCCATCCCGACCACCGACGCCGCGCAGCTAACGCAGCATTCGGAGACCGCAGGCGCGACCATCAAACTGGTACCGATCTCCACGCAACGGCAGAACGCCAATCAGGGCGTGAAATGCGCCGTCACGACGGGCAAGAAGGCCAGCGTCACCGATCCGACGGTGCAGCCGCAATCGGGCGCCGGCAGCCGCACCATCCAGGTCTATGCACCGGAAATGCCGGCGGTCCCGACCGCGGAGGCCCGCGGCGCCGCGCTCAACAGCCAGACCTTGTTCAAGTCGACGGGCGACGTCGTCGCCGGCCTCGATGCCAGCCGCTCGACACTCGGCGCCGCACAATCTGCGTTTCGCAACGCCGGTTCGCAGGTTGGCACCGCGACGACGGTGATGGCGGCCATCGATATGAACAGTGCCGCGCGTCTGCAGAACAACCTCGCCTGGAACGGCGTGATGGGCTCGGCGAATATCTGGGTGACGGCCCTGAACGCGCTCAATCTGGCGCAGAACAGCGACATCAGCCGCGCCACCATTGGGATGCGCTCGGCGACAACGTCGTCGTCCGGCACCCCGACCATGCCGGCCTGCACGGTCGGCATGGTCGGATCGGGGACCGTGGCCGATCCCTGCCGCACGGCGGGGTCATGCTCGACCACGCCGCCGGGATCGCCCGTGGACCCAGGATGCGTCGCGGCCCGCCACATGGATAGCGACGGCAACGTCCTGTTCTACCTCTCGGCGGCTCAGGACGAGGCGCGGACTGCCGCGACCGCGCCCTCCGCCCAGCCGCCCTTGTCCGGCGCTGACGTCGCCGCCGCGATCGAGAGCATTCAAGCCAACGGCCAATAGGAGGCTGCCATGCGATCTGTTCTGAAACTGGCGCTCGGTCTCGCCGTGGGCCTGGTCATTGCCACGTCCGCAGCGCGCGCGCAGGTGCCGGTGATCGACAATGCGAATCTAACGAAAGCACAGGAGATCGCGACCAGCACCCGGCAGATCCTCGACGCCGACCAGCAGATCCTGCAATTCACGCAGAAGACGCTTGCCGCGGTGACCGGGGATCGCACCTCACAGGCGCAGGGCAGCCTGGCGCAGATGGCCCTGGGTGGTGGTTTCTCCATGGCGCAGGCCCCGTCACTGGGCTCGGTGATTTCGGGCGGCTCGTTGTCCTTCGCAGGCTTGGGCTCGGGATCGCAGAACATCGTCTCGACGCTGATCAACGGCCTGCAGCTCGTCCAGACCATCACCGGGATGACCGGCGGCCAGACGCACCCGGTCGACACCGCCTACAAGAACTCCGTCAATGTCGCGGCGACCCTGTCCGGCCTGATCGACTCGACGCAGGGAGCCGTCCAGCAGCGCTCCTCCGCATTTACCCAGGGCGGCCAGCAGATCGGCCAGGCCCAGGACCTGAAGGGCAGCGTCGACCAGAACACGCAGGTGCAGATCCAGACCGGACAGACCATCAATGAGCTCAACGGCGTCGTGAACAATGCGGCGGCCGCTGCCAACCAGGCGAATCTCGATCGCATCGCGGCGGAGTCCGCCGTCGCGCGCGCCATGAAATTCACCCAGCAGTGACTTTGGAGGACGCTTGAACAAGATCACCATCGCCGTCGCCGCTGCGATCATCCTCATCGTCGCCGCCAGCGTGATCATCATCCGCATGCCCGCGCCACCGGCACCCGCTGCGCAGACGGAGAGCAAGCCGGATACCGAAGGCCTGGCGCGCGCCATGACCTTCACCTCGCCCGCCGAGCCGAAGAAATGATCCGCACCTCGGCAGCACTCGCCGCCCTTTGCGGTCTCGCGCTTGCCCTCGCGGGCTGTGCCTACAAGCCACTCAAGGCGCCGTGTTCGCCGGACGAAGGCGGCGCGCCGCTCGGCTACGCGGCGTCTACGCCGACGCCATCACCTCAGCCGTTCGAGTC
>NZ_JBAFWN020000002.1:0-100783 GCF_043195095.2 Roseixanthobacter glucoisosaccharinicivorans
TCTTGCTCATGAATTCCCCCATGATAGCTCAACGACCGATTTCGTCCTTTCCGCTTACGGTCAGACGGGACGCCTGAAGCTCGGCCCGGAATGAACCCGGCCGAGCTTGGCAATTCGTCATACAGCGGACCAAGTACGGTTGTGGGCAAACCAGATGCAGGCGCCCGAAACCAACGCCACCACGACGCCTGCGATTACGTGGGCCCACATGGCGGGCGTCAGGGCCGAGAACCCAAGGGCCCATGGCGCCACGAGTGCCCACAGGCCAGCCACCCCGTTGATCCACTCCTCGGCCTCGTGGAACGCAAAAAGGGCTGAAACCGCGATCACCGAGATTGCTGCGCCGATGACCCAGGCATTCCAGGCGGCATAGGCATCAGAGGTGAAGCCTAGATACCAGGGCGACAGCAGAAGACCGAGACCGGCAACGAGACTAATGATATCGAAGGCCCGCGGGCCTTTTAAAGACACCGATTTCACCATTGGTTATTCCTCCTTGTTGGTTGGATCCATCATGCGCAGATCGTTAAATGCCCCACCGAAAAGTGATCCCGCGATGACGATCATCAATGAACGTTCCAGCCACGAGAGACCGCTGCAGTGGCCGCGCGGGCAGGGAGCTGGTGTCGGGCCGGCGACGGCAGCGACCGCGCGGCGTCGCGGTCAAGCTGGCAGAGGTCAAGCTCGTCCCTCGTGAAGACGCCGGCCGCGATCTCTTGCAGTGCGAGGTCGACGATGTCCGTGGTGGGCCGCTCGAGCCGAGGGTCGCTCCCCGTCTTGAGCGCCCTGCTCCGCGCTGCGGCGACGACCGTCAGCGCGAAGCGATTCCGCAAGACCTTCTCGCAATCGAAGACGACGAATGGGTCCATGGTCGCACCTCACGCCACCTTTCGTGTCGCGCGAGCATCGTTCGCAGCGACCCGACGTTCGAGCGCAAGCAACGCCTGTTCGACCTCATCAAGCCGCGTCGGGCGATTGTTCTCGGGCATACCCTCGTTGGTCGCCAGATCGATCAAGTACTCGGTGTAGGCCCAGTTCATCAGAATCGATCGTTTGGCCTCTAGCGACAGCGCGGCGTCAGCCAAGACATCCATTGGCGACGCCCATGTTTCCGGACCTGCAGGATCGTTCCGATTCGCGGCGCCCTCCAGAGCCTGTCCGTACTTTCGCTGCAGGTGCGACAACCCAAGCTTCGCCAGCGTCGCGTCGGAGAAGGGATGGTTTATGTGCGCCCCTGGCGTGCTCGTATGCCGGGGGGCCTGCCGCCCTCTCTCGATGACGTATGACAAGCCTTCCCGCTCCGCGTAATGAACCGCAGATTTCAGAGTTGGAAAGCTGAGCTCGACCTGCGTCAGTGTATCGTCACTGCCGGTCCAGCCCATGAGGGGCTCGATGAAAGGCGCGCTCCGCGGCTCGAAGCGCAGCTTCCAGCCTCTCGTGCGAGCCGTTCCCGACGTCATCACCGAGCGGGACGGCTTGTAGATGTGCGCAACCGCGTCTTCAGGGAACAACGAGCGCCCCATCGATGGTGGCGACGTGCGGTTGTCGTTAGAGAACTGTGACCGCGTCGGTCCAACAGATCCAGCATTCAGGGTGTGTCTGATATTCTCCGTCATTGCTATCCCTCCCAATTTGGCGAAGGATCGCGTCGGTGGCGGCCTGCTGGCCCACCACCTACGCGATATGCGTTAGCTCTTGATCGCGATACGCTTCACCTGCGACTGGGCCTTGGCGCTCTTGGGGAGGACGATGCTCAGCACACCGCTCTTGAAGCGCGCGTCGATCTTGTCCTCCTCGACCTCAACCCCGAGGGGGATGCGGCGCTCGAAACGTCCATAAAAGCGTTCGGAGAACTGTTTCTCCTTGTCCTCGGTCTCGGAACGCTTCTCGCCTTTCAGTGTCAGCACGCCGTCATCGATCAGAACCTCGACGTCCTTCTCCTCAAGGCCAGGGATCTCGGCGGTCACCTTGATCTCCTTGTCAGTTTCGGAGATTTCGACGCTCGGCCAAGCACCGGCGAAAGACGACAACGAACCAAGCGCCGGCAACCGGCTGTCAAAGCCGCGAAAAACGTCGTCGAACAGTCGGTTCACCTCGCGATGGAGGGACAGGAACGGATTGCGATCATCGTCGCGATAAACGGAAGGGGTCTGACTATTGTTGCGGCCCCAAGGGATCAAGTCACGGACACTCATGGTTCTTCTCCTTTCTGTTCATTAGTTGGCAAAATCCTCCCGCGGACGCCGGCCGCGCTGGCCGACGCCACGGAGTCACCACACTGGCGGACGCTTTAGGCGGCCAGTCGCTCGGGCTCAGCCTGCCCGACGTTAACCCTCGCCATATTGTCGCTGGTCGCGATGGCGATGCGGCGCGGCTTCATCTCGTCTGGAATTTCGCGCTGCAGGTTAATGGTCAGCAGACCGTTGACGAGGCTGGCGTCTACGACCTTCACGTAGTCAGCGAGCTCAAAGCGGCGCTGGAAGGTCCTTGCGGCAATACCGCGATGCAGGTACTGCGCACTCTGGTCCTCGCCGGACTTCTGTCCCGCCACCGTGAGCATATTCCGCTCCTGCGTGATGGTCAGTTCGTCTTCGGTGAATCCAGCCACCGCCATCTCGATGCGGTAATCGTCGTCACCCGCCTTGACGATGTCGTAGGGCGGCCAACCATCGAGAGTCGCGACGCGACTGGCATTTTCAAGGGTATTAAGCATTCGGTCAAAGCCGACGCTCGACCGAAAGAGGGGAGACAGATCAAACGCGGTGCTCATAGCCACATTCTCCTTTGAGCAACATGGATACAAGTTCAGTTCCGGATCGAGGCGACTTCGGCCCCTCGATCCCAACCGGCCCCGATAGTGGCGACCGGCGTTTGGTGATTTAGTTCAGCCTGTTACGGGTTCAAGGGGTGCACTGTCCTGATTTGCCCCCGCTCATGCTGCGAGGCGCTCGACCCACCCGCGTAGCGCTGGCGCGTCCGTCAACCCGGCCTGCCGCGCCACCACCTTGCCCTCCCGGAAGGCCAGCAAAGCAGGAATTCCCTGGATGCCATAGCGCCTTGCAGCCTGGGGATTTTCGTCAACATTTACCTTGGCGAACCGAACGCGCGGCTCAATCGATTTCGTAGTCTGGGCGTAGACCGGCGCCATCGCACGACAAGGGCCGCACCAGGGAGCCCAGAAATCCACCACAATGGGAATGTCTGAATTCGCGACGTGCCTCTCCAATCGCTCGGAAGTTAGATCGATTGGAAGGCCCTGGAACAACTTAGCGTGGCAACGCCCACACTTTGCGGCCTCGGCCGGCCGATCGGTCGGCACGGCGTTGATACTGTCGCAGTTCGGGCATACGACCCGGCGTTTCTCCGTCATCTTTGGTCTCCTTGCACAAGACGTCTTGCCTTCACACTTGGTCAGAAAATGCGTTGTTTCCTCGGGCAGCTTTATTGGCATGTGCCGTGGACCGCACTTATATCGATGTCGTGGTGCCGGCGGACAACCACGGCACTTCGTCAACCAACGGAAAGGATCTAATTGAAGAGGTTTAGCTATGGACAGCCACACTGGTCAGTTGAATGTCCGGCCGAGCCGTATTGAGCAGCTCGAAGCCGATTTCGCCGCACTCGCACCGAAGCTACCCGACGGCGCCGAAAGGAAGGCGCTTTCGCTGCTCCACGGCATGGTTCAGGAGCTCTGGCGGGTCCAGACGTTAGGCAGCGGGAACCACTCCCGGTCGGGACCTACCATCGAGGACATTGTCGACCTCCATGAGCACGCACCCGCGATGGAAGGTGACGCGCTCAACACCCCGCTTGCCGTGGGAGAACAAGCGCCCGACTTCGCGCTCCCTGATGCAAATGGTCGGACCGTGCGCTTGTCTGATTATAGAGGGCGTCGCGTCGTTCTCGCCTTCTATCCGCTCGACTGGAGCCCAGGCTGCAGTCGCCAGCTTGATCTCTATCAGCACGAGCTCGATGAGTTCGGCAAACGTGGCGCCGACGTGGTCGGGATTTCCGTCGATAGCCTGTACAGCCACGGTGCCTGGGCGGCTGTGCGGGGCTTGACCTTCCCGCTGCTGGCCGACTTCAATCCGAAAGGGGATGTTGCCCGGCGTTATAAGGTCTGGCGCGAGGCTGACGGATTCTCTGAACGAGCCCTATACGTCATCGATGAGAATGGGGTCATTCGCCACTCTCAAGTGTCACCCAAACTCCAGCACGTGCCGGACATCTACGATCTGTTCGACGCGCTGGATCGGCTGGCGACCCCCAAGGCAGCTTGAGGAGGATGCACCATGTATGCGTCGACGTACTCTCCTGTTCTTAGGCGGCCACAGACCGCAGATGTAGCGGTTTACGGCAGCAGATGGTGCGGCATTACCATGATGGTGCGCCGGCATCTCGATCGCGCCGGGGTACCCTATCGATTCATCGACTGGGAGGCCCATCCAGAAGCACGAAGTCAGCTCGAATGGATCGCGGGTGGCCGGATCGGAAGCCCGACGGTCACGATCGGGGGCCAGGTCCTCGTCCAACCATCGTTGCGTGAACTGGATTGGGCCTTGAGCCGTGCCGGCTACCGTTGATCGGCGTTCTATCAAGCAGATCGGCAGCCGAGATCAAAGTCTCGGCTGCTCGGGCCGGGCGTTGCGCACATCGCAGTGGCGGTGCGTGAATCGAAACGAAGGCGGAGCCAGCGATCTGTCGCCATCGGCTCGAAACAGACGTTGCGGGCGCCACGGGGCGTCAAGGACGACGACCGCGCTGCTTCAGGTGCTCCCGCGCCTCGCGTTCCCGGATCTCCTGTGCGGTCTCAAGACAGGCGAGCAGTTCCACATAGCTGGGCGTGGCACCCAGCGAGCTAAGGCTGACGCAACGGGAGCGATCCCGCGCGTCGAACTTCGACCATGATGCCTTCAGGCTGTTGAGTGCCTCACGCTCGCGTTCGATGCATCGCTGCCGGTAGTCAGGTTCTTGAAGAAGCTCCGCGATCCCGCGACAGAAGCGCTCGGCGCTATAATTCGGTACGGGCCCTCCCGTCAGGACGACAAGCGACACGGCGGCTCCTTGGAGCACAGACAGCATGATACTTCACCAGCAGGTGGCGCGACGTCTGTCGAAACGCGCCGACGTGACTTCGTGTAAGATCTCGTACCCAACACGCAGGTAATTGTTCTCTTTGCACAGGATACGGTACCGACGCCTCATGTTGACGCAGACAGTTCTAAACATCGTTTTCATCTCGCATATGAGCGTTGCCACAGCATTTCCGTGGTTTGCTCTGCAGAGCGTTTTGCTTCGGAGGTCTTTCTTGAGCCCAGAGGCGATCTGGGGCAGAGCCGACCTGGGGGCGCAACGCAATGTCTTTCCGGACGTGGGATGAGCGACTCCGGCGGTGCCAGATCGCGCTGGTGATCCAGCAGAAATCTCTTCGCTCTCGACATCAGCCATCGGCCTTCTCCTTAGCCACCGATACCCGCGCCGGTCGGAGAAGACGTCCGCCGATAGTAAAACCGTCCTCCAAGACCTCCGTTACCGTTCCTGGCGGATGCGACTGATCGGCCGATTCCATAAGGGCTTCATGAATGGTTGGATCGAAACGCGTCCCGAGAGCCGAAATCTTTTTGATTCCAAAGCGCTCGAGCGTTTGGAGAAAGAGCCGTAACGTAGAGGCCACGCCCTCCGTCAACGCATCGCCGGGCTGGCTTGGTGTGGCCGTCTTAGCATCGATTACGCGTTGGAGATTGTCGACGACAGGCAGCAGCTCTCGCGCAAACTCGGCGACCGCAAACTTGCGCGTCTCCTCAGCCTCTCGGTCAGCGCGTCGCCGAACGTTTTCAGCTTCTGCTAGTGCTCGCAGCAATCGATCTCGAAGTGCGGCGTTCTCAGCTAGCAACGTTGCAGCGTCTATAGCGTCAGTGGCGACAAGCTCATCTTCCTTGCTATGTGGCGATGACATGCTACCTCCCGATGCACCTCTCTTGGACCTGCGCGGCGGTCCCATCCTCTGCCGGCCGCCGCTCCGGTAGTTTGGCCGTGACGAAAGGGCGCCGCCCTGACGACCGTCAATTCTCACACGCCTGCGTGCTTCTGGGGGATCCCCGTTACAAAGAGCAATGTCCCTCCGGACCGGGGGGCGGAGACCCGATCATGTTGGACTGCCTTCCTGCTTGTCGACTTCATCTTTCCGATCCTGATCGCGAACAAGCCAATACACGGAACCAAGCGCGACGATCGCTGCAGCCAGAGAAAACACGTGGGCCGCCGTGGTCGCGGAAATATCGATTATGATAAACTTCCGAATGACGGCCAGCATCGCGATCAGGACTACGGTACGGACCTGGACCACGCCCTGCTGGCGTCGGACCATTATTAAGATCGAGTGTTTGAACTCCAGCGCGATGATAACCGTCAGAATCATTCCGAAGACGGTTTGGAAAACGGTGGGATCGGTCGGATCAAAACTCGATAAAATGAGGCTGAACAGCACTTTCGCCGCGAGATGCCAAACTGCCGAAGCGATCACGACAATGATCAACCCGGTCAGGATCAAGACGACGACTTGCTCGAATCTCTCGTAGGTGCTCGCTAAGCGCCATCCCGCGGTATTTATATCGAACCTTTCAAGCAGTTTCATAGCTTATCCCGTGCCATAGGTTTGATGTAGATCAGGCGTTCAATCGGAAGCCTCGCGACGCGGCTCGTTCCTTATTGATCGCTCTGGCCCCTTAAGCTGAATCGGGCGCTGGCTGCGCATCTCTGAAAGGATGCGGTGCTGCAGATCAGCCTGCTGTATCCCAATTGCTCCGCATAATTCGCGCAACGTCTTTCGCAACCCATGCATCTGGTCGATCAGGTCAAGTATGATCGCGACGCCTTCTTCATTTACGCCAAGGTCGCCCCGAAGGTCCTGTATCAGCTGAGCACGCGAAACATCGATCTCAGAGAAAGCCGGTCCTGTCCCCGTCCGTCGGGGGCGCAACCATCCTTCTGCGACCCACGCTTCGACTACGTCCTGACTAAGTTGCACCCGCACCAGAAACTCATTGAACTCCAGCATTCATCCTCCCATCCCGTTTCGCGGGTCCTGGGCCTTGCCGACGGCCCATCCCCGCACGAACTGCTCGAGCTCTGCGTCCGGCTTGTCGGGCAGTACGACTTTGAGTTTGACATATTCGTCGCCGCGCGAGCCGTCGTGGCGCGAAACGCCCTTCCCGCGTAAGCGCAAGATGGTGCCCGTATTGGAGCCCTTCGGGACGCTCATTGTCACGGCTCCAGTAGCGGTCGGGACCGAGATTTTTCCGCCTAGCACGGCCTCGGTTAGCGAAATCGGGAGCTCCAGATGGATGTCGTCTCCGTGTCGCGTGAAGAAGGGATGGGGATTGACGATGATCTCGATGAAGGCGTCGCCGGGCGGCCCCCCGCCGACGCCAGGGTTCCCTTTGCCCGCGAGCCTTAGCATTTGACCTTCCCGCGCGCCTGGCGGAACGCTCACATCGACAGTTGAGCCATCAGCTAGGGTGACACGGCGAACCGTTCCGTTGACCGCTTCAAGGAACTCTACTGGAAGGCGATAGCGCGCATCCTCGCCACGCATTTTCAAATTAAAGCGTCCACCCCGACCGAAAATGCTGGAGAAAAGGTCGCTATCATCGCTGAAATCGGAGAAACCTTCCGCCGTCGCATAAGGATGGTCCCCGGCGGCCGCGCCCGCATAGTCGCGATAGTAGCGCTGCCGCGGACGTTCCTGGCCGGAGGCATCGATCTCGCCGCGATCGAAACGCGCACGCTTCTCGGAATCACTCAGCAGGTCGTAGGCGGCAGATGCTGCCTTGAACTGCTCCTCGGCCTGCTTGTTGCCAGGATTGAGGTCCGGATGAAGCTTCTTCGCGAGCTTGCGATAAGCCTTTTGGATCTCGTCCTGGCTGGCGTTCTTCCCGACACCCAGCACTCTGTACGGATCTTCGTTCAATCCAACACTCCATGACGAGTCAATCGGGTCTGAATGTCGCCTCACGATATAAGTGGCTTAGCGGTTAACGCGAGACCGGTCCCCGACCAGGTGATGTGGCGATGGCTGCTCCCGAATATCCCGCCTCGCCGATTCACACGGCCGAGGCAATGACGGTCGTCAGTTCATCGCGGAATTAAACGCGGCACAATATTGAAAGCCCACCCCGCTTTCGGAATGCCCGGGAATTCAGAGGGAGAGCTCCACTCGGACTTGCGTGTCCCAGCGACATCATCGTCGCTATGGATTGCAGCCCCTGCATTGCGCCGAAGAATTCTTGGTCATGCTTTCGGATCCGGGAGGTCGAGCCGTGCTCGTTGCACACCGGCGCTCGTGTCGTGACTTTAGCGTTCTTGGCAAGGGTTGCCGCTGAAAACAGGAGATCTTGAATGGCCGTGCATCAACTTTCGAAAAGCGAATGGCAGTCGTACTGCAATCGCGTGTCAAAGGGATTGGAGGGAAAGCGTGCGCAGATCGAGGTCGCCGCATTGACGCTCGGTGACCAGATCGCGACAAAATGGGTGCCAATCTTTGGTATTACCTACGACCCTAAAGACGACATTCTCGAAGTCGCCGTCGAGGGCCTCGATCACCTCATCCGTAAGCCGCGCAGTGTGACCGTTGACGAGGGGCCGACCGGCCTTACAAGCGTGGAGGTCGTTGACGACGAGGGGCAAAAGCAAATCGTCAAACTCACGGAACCGCTTATGCTACCGCCGCCGGCGCGGTGATGTAAGGTGGGAGTGGACGCCGACATTTGATCTCCGGCGCGGTCACCGACCGCGCCGTGCTCGAGGGCACCGTCCGATGAGAATGCCGCGCCGCCGCTGGCCGCGTGGCGACGACGCGGAGAAGCGTCAAATGTCATTGCCCGACTTGGCGAACGGCTGTGGAATAGGGGATCGGCATCCACGCATAGCCAGCCCCGGAATGGACCATATGCCCTAGTCCGGGGAAGGAGATGTGCGGGCCTGCAATTAATTCGTGCGTGCTGGCGAGCTCACCCAGGGTAGCCGCTCTGGTCTTCGCCGCCAGTTTCTCGTCCGCGTCGAAGTCGATAGTGATATCGGGTCGGCGCAGCTGGATCTCGGCCACGTGGATGATGTCACCAATCACCCGCATACGCTGCCCGCGGCTCTCGATCTCATAGAAGCTATGGCCCGGGGTATGACCGGGCGCGGCTATGGCGCGGATGCCCGGAAACAAAGTAGTCGGCGCGGTGAAGGTCCGGAGGCGGCCAGCTGCCTGATACGGAGTCAGCGCCGCACGGCCCTCCTCAAACATTTTCTGATGGCTTGCCTTTGCGCGGGCCTTTGCAGCATCGCTCAGCCAGTAGTCGAGTTCGCTCTTCGCCAGATAGATGTCGGCATTTGGGAAGACCCGGCGACCATCCAGCGTGAGGCCCCCTGAATGATCTCCATGGACATGCGTGAGCAGAACGGCGTCGATCACCTCCGGCCCGTAGCCGGCCGCCCTCAGCGTCGCGGGGAGGCGGCCGCAGCAGTCGCCGAAGAGACGCCCCGCGCCCGCTTCGATCAAGATGCGACGGTCGCCGGTATCGATCAGATAGCTGTTGATCGAGGTCTCGCGATCAATCGGCTCGCCGGCTCGCCGGAACATCTCTGACAGCTTGGCCCGATCTGCGCCATGCAGTAGGTCGCCGAACGGCACCGCGGTGGTGCCATCGTTGAGAACCGTAACTTTGAAATCGCCGAGCATCACTCGGTAGAACGCGGGTGCCTGCGTGACCGACTGCTCCTCTATGGCGACAGGCCGTTCCTGGGCTGGAGCGGCTAGGGGCAGCAGGGAAGCCGAGACAGCTGCCATCAAGATCGAAAGTAACTTCATCTCGCATCTCCTTTTATCGTCAGACGCCGAACCCAAGTGGCGCGGCATCTTGCGCGCGAAGACATGTGGCCATACCTCCTTCCGAAGAAGTACGTACCTAGAGGTAAGTATGGAAAAAATCTCTGCTTTCCGTGAACTCCGCTGCGATGTGTTCCTTGCCGATTGTCCGGCAAGGAAGGTGCTTACTTTGCTAGCGGAAAAATGGACGCTGCTGGTCGTGCACGCGCTCAGCGAACGCACCTACCGCACCGCAGAACTGCGCCGGCGCATCGGCGGTATTTCAGAAAAGATGCTCGTTCAGGCGCTACGCCGTCTCCAGCAGTACGGCCTGGTAGAGCGCACCAGCTACTCGGAGGTGCCCCCTCGGGTTGAATATTCGCTCACGCCTTTAGGTTTCTCGCTGAGCAGCGTCATCCGTGAACTCGATCGGTGGGTCGAGACGCATGCCTTCGAGATCGAAGACCGGGTGGACTGCGTAGCTTCATCCGAGTGATCGGCGCCCCGGTACCGCTCGTCGAAACCGCCGCTTGCGCGCTCTCGGACATTTCCAGCACCCGATGCGAAAGGCTCGAGAGCAAGGACCACGATGCATCGGCCAGGCCTGGGAATGCTCCGGTCCTCGGCCATCACGCGCGCCGCATCGGTGACACGATCTCGTAATTTCGGGGTTGACGCGCGCGGAGTCCAGTCAATCCGAGTTCGCGCCGCGGTCGTCCCTTTTTGTGCCTACCAGGACAGCGTGACCCTCAAGCCAAAGCTCGGAAACCCGGCGGGAGGGTAGCCCGAGGCTGGATGCGACCTCCCCGACTGTGAAGCGATGAACATGACGGAAGATCAGCACTTGCCTCGCAAGCGGCGAAAGCCCTGACACGGCGCGATCGAACAGTTCTGGTTCTTCCACTCCGGCGGTGGCGTCGACGGCTACGATATCCTCCCATCGTAACGTCTCGTCCGGCTGATACCACTCCCAGAATGACTCGTCATCGTCGTAGATCGGCTCTGCGGGAGCCGGCGCTTCGAGCGAGACGGAGACCAAGTCGCGCCGTAGGAGCTCCTGCTTAACGATGCGCGTCAGAACGCGGAATTGGAGACCGAGCAGCCAGGGCCGAATATCGAGCGAATGCGGCCGACGACTGCGATCGCGCCACGCGCGAAGAAGCGTTTCGCCCACCAACTCCTCGGCGGAGATCTCGTCTTGCCTAATGTCGCCGATTGCAAAATGATACCGAAGATCGCGCCGCGCGGCAGCGAGCAGTTCCTCAAGGTGCGGATTAAGTAGTTGCTGAAAAGCGTCCCGATCACCGTGCAGGCTTGCTTGCCACAGGGACACAGCGGACGCTGCACATTCTTCCGAGGTGTCGCGAATTGAACCTGAAGCAGGGGTGATATCGTTGGCGGAAGACATCTCGCTCTTACCCTACGCTGGTGTCCTGTATCTCCATGTTGGTCCCGATTATGGGCCCACGAAAACGTAGTTTCCGCTGGCTAGCGTTCAAGTGCCTCTTGTTTGTAGCTGCCGTTAGGATCCAGACAGGCCGGCTGAAGGGCAGGCTGTGCGAAACTCAGCGACGTTCCACCGATCGCAGAAGACTGTCTTGCTCGCGTCCAGACGGCCGTGACGATCCTCACTTTTCCGTCCTGTCGGCGAGCGGCGAGATCACCAGTCGATCCAACAGAACTGCGACATCCGGCGGATCGCGATCCGGCTCCTCTCTCAGCCACCAATCAAGCAGTTCAATCGTGCCTGTCACCGCGATCCGCAGTGCCAGACGACGGGGCAGCCACGATTGCGAAAAATCGGGCAGGATCGCGACACGTTCGATTACTTGACGAGCCAATTCTGCGCGCAGCGTCGCGCCGGCCCCAGACAGCAAGGCGCGGAACACTGTCCGCCGCGCTTGTACCGCGTGGATCAGCACCGATGCTGCACCCCCGCTGTCGGCCGCCAGCAGGGCAGGCATCATGCCTTGCGCAAGCTCGTCGGTCAGCACGGCCACGGTGTCGACCAGCAGCGCGCGCATGTCGACGTAATGCCGGAAGAAGGTCGCGTAGCCGACCTTCGCCTGCTTTGCGATCATCGCGCCGGTAATGTCTTCGAGCGGCATCCGCTCCAACAGGGCAAGCAATGCCTGTCGCATCGCCGCCCGGGACCGCGCCACACGGGCGTCTTCGCGCTTCTCGCCGGTTGATCCTGGCATGCGCACTCCTTATTTATGAGTAGTGACTTATCATAAATGGAGATGCGCCATGTCAAGCGGCACACTGCAAGACGAGCATGCTCCGCCGCTGATGGTGCGGAATATGCGCGGGCTTGCGACGATCGTTGAGGAGGCGCGGTGATGCTGGGCGCGATCAAGAAATTTATGCGCCCGCCTGCTGGGATGGACTTTGATTTCCGTCGCCCATCGGGCGAGCCGGCGCTTGCGCCGGCAGATGGTGTATCCTGGCGCGTGTTCGCTAACCCCATTGCGCTGTATGTCGGCGGTGTCGCCGCAGTGCTTCTCGAACTGGCCGAGCCGTCCGTGCGGTCAGGCGTCTGGGACCACAGCGGCTTTCGGCGCGATCCCGGCTTGCGGCTGCACCGGACTGGCTTCGCCGCGATGGTGACGGTCTATGGCCCCCGCTCGGCGGCGCAGGAGATGATCGCGCATGTCGTTCGGCTGCACGATAGAGTGCGAGGCACCACGCCGGGCGGCATAGACTACCACGCCAATGACCCGCGCTTGCTGAACTGGGTGCAGGCGACCGCGACGTTCGGGTTCACTGAGGCGTATCACCGCTATGTTCGGGCGCTGTCGCCCAGTGAGAAGTCCGCCGCCTTCAGCGAGGCTGAGCCCGCCGCGAAGCTCTATGGCGCAACCGGCGCGCCGAGATCGTGGGCCGAGTGGGAAGCTCTGCTCGCGACTACGGCGCCGGGGCTCGAGGGATCGGACAACCTTGCCGAGTTCATTACTATCATGGGCAACGCGCCCATCCTGCCCGCGCCGCTGCGCTGGCTTCAGCGCCTCCTGGTCCGCGCGGCCATCGACATGACGCCCGAACCAGTAAGGTCATTGCCGCAGTTGAGAGGACACGGGATGCGTTTCGGAGACGCAATGCTGGTGCGAACGCTGGCGCGAGCCGCAGCCCTTGTTCCGCTTGGCGACATGCCACCCGCCCAGGCTGCTCTGTCAACGGCGGCGCAAAAGTCGACCACGGCGGCGGAGCAAAACCAGGCCAGTTGGTGAGGATGTGCGCCATGGCGCGCGCGCTTCCCACATAGCTGGCGCGTGCCATGGCGCGCTGGCCCGTCAGGGCCAGTAGTTGTAAGATGCCTGGATCTTGATCAGCGCCGCTTGCGGGCAGTGCTGTTGGCGAGGCGGTAACTTTCGCCGTTCATCTCGAGGATGCTGACGTGGTGGGTCAATCGGTCGAGCAGTGCGCCGGTCAGGCGCTCCGAGCCGAATGTCTCGGTCCATTCATCGAAGGGCAGATTGCTTGTGATGAGGGTCGATCCGCGCTCATAGCGCTGCGAGATCAGTTCGAACAGCAACTCGGCACCCGTTTTCGACAGGGGCACGAAGCCGAGCTCGTCGATGATGAGAAGCTTGTAACCGGCCATCTGCTTCTGGAAGCGCAGCAGGCGGCGCTCATCGCGGGCCTCCATCATCTCGCTGACCAGCGCTGCGGCGGTGGTGAAGCCAACCGAGAGGCCCTTCTGACAAGCGGCCCGCCCGATGCCGAGGGCGACATGGGTCTTGCCGGTGCCGGACGGGCCGAGGGCAATGACATTCTCGCGCCGTTCGATCCATTCGCACCGGGCCAGTTCCAGCACCTGCATCTTGTTCAGCTTCGGAATGGCCGCAAAGTCGAAGCTGTCCAGGCTTTTGACGGCCGGGAACTTCGCGGCCTTGATGCGCCGCTCGACCATTCGCCTTTCCCGGTCGATCAGTTCGAGTTCGACAAGCCGTGCCAGGTATCGGACATGGTCCAGCCCTTCCGCCGCGCATTGGCGGGCCAGCTTTTGATGTTCGCGCAGGAAGGTCGGCAGCTTCAGCGCTTTGAGGTGATGGGCGAGCAGGATTTCCGGGGCATCACTCATGCCGCATCATCCGACAGCAGCCGCATGTAAGACCCGGCCTTGGTCTTCTCGACCATCGCCTTCGGCAGGTAGGGATAGCAGTCGAGGTCCAGTCGCGGCGGACGACGCTCCACCCGGCACAGGAGAAGATGCTTCACCGCATCGAAGCTGAGCGCCCCCATCCGAAGAGCCTGGAGCACTGCCGCCCGCACGTCCGCCAGATCGAAGGCCTCCAACAGCCGCAGGACCTGAACATATTCGCGCCGACCCTGTCGGTTCATCCGCACCTCCATCAGGCGGCGCAAGGTGGCGAACTCCTCCGGCAGGTCCCAGCCCTGTAACGGGGCGGCTTGATCCAACGCATTGATCTTCTGCTCGATCAGCGGGAGGTAATGGATCGGGTTGAAGACCAGTTCGTCGCGATCCCAGCATCGGGGATGGCGGGCGATCACCTCGCCCCGGCAGCCAATCACCACCTCATGGATATAGCCCCGGATCCAGACATCCTGGTGGCCGTATGCAACCGGCACCGAGTAGTCGTTGGTCTTGTAGCGCACCAGAGATTGCGACGAGACCCGGCCGTTGTCCTGATCGCAGGCATCGAACGGCGCCGCCGGGAGGGCGCGCATCGCAGCAAGGTCATGCTGCAATCTCTCACCGATCGTCTCGCTTTCGCCGCGCAGGACTGCGCGCTGACGCTTGCGGCACTGCTCCTCCAGCCACAGATTGAACGCGTCCCAAGTGGCGAACTCCGGTAGCGGCACCATGAAGTTGCGCCGAGAGTAGCCCACCAGGCCTTCGACATTCCCCTTGTCGTTGCCCTTGCCCGGCCGGCCATAGCGATCCCGGATCAGGTAGTGCGACAGGAACCCGCTGAACAGCGAGGCACGCTTTCTGGTTCCATCCGGCAGGATCTTCGCCACCAGGCACCGGTCGTTGTCGTAGAGCACAGACTGGGGAACCGCACCGAAGAACGCGAAGGCATGGATATGGCCATCCACCCAGGCCTCGGCCACCGCTGCAGGATAACCCCGGACGTAACAGCCATCGCTGTGCGGGAGGTCCAGCACGAAGAAGTGTGCCTTCTGCTCGACCCCGCCGATCCGGACCAGGGCTTCGCCGAAGTCGGCCTGAGCGTGGCCCGGCGGATGCGACAGCGGCACGAACACCTCCTGGCCACGTCGCTCACGTTCCCGGATGTAATCCTTGATGATCGTATAGCCGCCGGTGAAGCCACACTCATCGCGAAGCCGGTCGAACACCCGCTTCGCCGTATGCCGCTGCTTGCGTGGCATGATCCGGTCAGCCTCCAACCACCCCTCGATGATCGGGATAAACGGATCGAGCTTCGGGCGGCGGACTTCGACCGTTCGACGGTAGCCGGGCGGAACCGAAAACGACATCATCTTCCGAACCGTGTCCCGCGACACATTAAACACCCGTGCCGCTTCCCGCTGGCTCATGCCCTCCGCACAAGCCTGACGAACTCTCAGATATAGCTCCACGCTGTAAATCCCCACGCCCTCCCTGCTGCCGCAGAAAGGGAAAACTGGACGACTTTTAAGCCGCCCGCAGCCGCATCATGCCGCCGCTACCGTGGACGAATTTCGCACCGCCGTTCTCAATTCGGATAGATGCCAGTATCGTGAACGCTCAGTGGGAGCGGCGAAAGGACAATCGAACGATTTGGCTAACTGGGCTCGCTTGCCTCGCCAACGTTTGTGAACCACTCGGCATAGACCGTCGTCCTGGCCATCTTGCGATTCAGGTCGGGCGCACCGTCGGTCCACCAAACAGGTCCCCGTTCGCCTAGACTGCGTTTGGCCTCGTCGACGGCCGCGCCTGCCCTCGCCAGGGCCTCCGGATCGCCCGCCCGGCGGGCGAACCCGACCGCTCGGCGGGCCGCCATCAGGTCTCGCACCAACTCCTGCCGACGGCCGTTCGGCAACCCTGGGTCCGCCATGCGCCAGAGCCGGCCACGCACGACGAAATAGCGCCCGTCCGGGGTGACCGGGTATCTCATCGGCGGCATGCGGAAGGGTCGCTCGGAACGCGTACCGCACCTCGCAATAGGGGATCGCAGCGTCGCGCCAGGACAGAAGCTGATCGAGCCACTTGCGTTTCCTTGAACGCTTGTAGCGCAGGTGGCGCATACCGCTCTAGTGGTTAGAATGTGACGCTTGGTACCCTGTGCGAATGGCAGTACACGACCCAACTCGGAAATCCAGCAGGTCCGCTCTCCGGCATCCTGATCCGGGTGACCGTCCTGGTCGGAAGCTGCGTGTCCGCTTTGGTGACGGTGCCACCAAACGGCGGCCCAACACACGCCTTCGGAAGGCCGGCTTGCCGGCAGACTGATCAGCCCAGACCACTGCGTCTGGCCGGCTCAGGCACTCCCCAGGCCCACAGCGACTGAGATGGCGCTAGGGGGGTGCAAGGAGGGAGGCTGCAGAAGGGCTACGTCGACTGCCTCATGCTGGGTTCCTGATTGCATCCAGCTTCCTCGACGCCGATCGCGAGCAGACGGTTGCGGCGCCAGACCTCGCGGATAATGCCGCTATGATCCAGGTCTCCATCCCCGTGCGAGACCATGTCGCCGAACAAGCGGTCCACTAGCGAGAGTACCGGGAGCGAGAGGCCAAGGGTTGCGGCATGTGCTAGCGCAGTAGAGGTGTCCTTGACCTGGTACTTTGCTGGTCCGCCGGGTTCGAAGTCGCGGGTCGCCATCCGCAGCGCATGCTGCTTGAGGATGGTCGAATCGGCAAAACCTCCCAACAACGCCTCTCGAACCTTCGCCGGTTCGGCTCCCCCACGCTCGGCCAGGGTCAACGCTTCTGCCATGGCGACTATGGTAGTGGCGACAATCGACTGGTTCACGAGCTTTGCGAGCTGCCCAGTGCCGACCGGCCCCACGCGCGTGGGTCGACCCATGGCAGAGAGTACGGGCCTGGAAGCTTCGAATGCCTCCTCGCTGCCACCGACCATGATAGCAAGTGACCCCGCGATGGCGCCCTTCTCGCCGCCCGAGACTGGCGCATCGAGGTATTGGATTCCGCGTTCGGCAGCTGTGATGGCTTGGCGTTGAGCAGTCTCGACAGGGATCGAACTCATGACCACGAGCGTGCTGCCCGGCTCCATCGCGGCGAGCACGCCGTTGGGACCCATCAGAACCGCGTCACAGACCGGCCCCGAGCTCAACGCACAAATGACCGCTGCTGCTCTGAAGCTTGCCTCCGCCGGTTCATTCACGACTGTCACGTCTTCGACGGCGAGAGCATCAGCTTTCGCGCGTGAGCGGTTCCAGGCACGGACCAAGTATCCGGCCCTGCCGAGGTTCCGGGCCATAGGCGCGCCCATGATACCGGTGCCGACGAAGCCGATGGTAGCTCCCGGCGAGATCACTGCACGGTCTCCGAGCCGCAGAGACGGGCGAGGAAGCGGACCGGCCGCTCCTTGGCGACAATGGCGGGCATGCCCTCGCGGAACCGCGCCAGATGAGGGGTTCTGAGGTGAGCGTCGAACGCCTGCTGGTCGTCGTAAACTTCATAAAACACCACAGTCTCGGGGTCGTCCTGCGCCACGGACACATCGAACAGCTGGCATCCCGGCTCGTGCTGGACAGACGATTTCGCATCGTCAGCAGCAAGCGCGAGAAAGGCGTCCAACTTGCCGGGCTTGACCTTGAATTCCGCGATCACGACGAAAGACTGGGAGCGCTTGAGATCTGACATATCTGCACCGATCGAGGCCGGCCCGTCCGGCCCGACGATTGACGTCCGAGTAGAGCGAAGCGCCGACCGGACGGGCCGGGCGGCGCACGCGAGCTATGCTGGGCTTCGAGATACGGTTAGGCAGCCTTCCTGGCGTGAGCAGGACGCGCCGCGTCCTCCATCTGGCGCCGGAGCGCCACGACATCGAGATCGTTCTCGATCTCCACGTCATCGAAGCTGACGATCTGATCCTTCGCGACCGGACGCTTCAGCTTGACGTTGTGAGCGAGCCCTATCGGCAGGGCCCCGAGAGAGAGGCTTCTCGTGGCCGGGATAGCGTTAGCCCAAACAGCGTAGCCGCCTTCGCCGTCCAGCATCTCTCCTGCTTCTAGATCCCGCTTCGCGGTGGCAACGGCATCTCCGCGGAACTCCTTGGATGAGCCGGTTGGCTCATGACGCAACACGGCGGAGAGCACGCTGATGCTGGTCTCAAGCCCGATCATGTGGAAGGGGCGCCACATGGAGCCGTACCAACCCGAAGGGTCCGTCAGAAGGCCGTACTGTCTGAAGCAGTCGCGCGTGTACTCGCTGGTCGCCTTAAAGGTGACAAATACGCCGTAGCGGATGTTGTTGAACACCTCCCGTCCGTCCGGCTCCTGGCTTGCTGCGATGTCGACGAGACCGCTCCTGGGCAGGCGCCCGCCGTCTGAGACGGGCCTGAACACGCGGGCAAGATCGTTGAGCCCAGTCGGTGGGAACGCCAGGCCGTCGTCCGGGCAGTCGAGCCCCGTGCCGTTCGCGACCGCCGCCATCTCGATCGCCGCCTTTGTTCCGTCTGTGAAGGAGTTGTACATCTTAGGATTGAAGTCGCCCTTTGCGACCTCCTCCTCGGACCACCCGAAAAAGTCCCAGACGGTGTCGGGGGTGGAGTAGCGGTAGCGAGGCTCGAAATTCATACCCTTGCCCGCCGAGGTCAGCTCGAAGCCGCAGGACCGGGCCCAGTCGACCAACTCACAGATGATTGCGGGCTGATCGCCGTAGGCCATCGAGTACACGACACCCTTCTGCCGCGCCTTCTCGGCAAGCAACGGGCCGCACAGCACGTCCGCCTCGACGTTGACCATCACCACGTGCTTGCCGGCCTCTATGGCCGTGAGGCCGTGACGAATTCCGGCAATCGGGTGCCCAGTCGCCTCTATGATGCACTCGACCTCCGGGAAGGCGGCGAGGGCATTGGCGTCATCTAGCACACAGGTCCGTCCGGTCTTGACGGCGTCACCGAGCGAAGGCGCCGAGTATCGCTCCTCCGGCCAGCCGACGCGCGAGAGGGAGGCCTTCGCACGCCCGACATTCGAGTCCGCTACGCCGACGACGTGCATGCCCTCGATACGTTGCGCCTGGGCAAGCACCATGGAACCAAACTTGCCGGCACCGATCAACCCGACCCGTACCGGCTGTCCGCGTGACGCGCGCTGCGCGAGCAACATGTGAAGATTCATCAGTTTTCTCCGAGAGCGGCAGACTCCCGAGGCGGGGCCCGGCCAAGTGGGACGCCACCCGAGACCCACCGGAAAAGCGGAACCAAGGTCACTACCCTACGGAGGCTAGGATTGAGGTTCGTGAAGCACAATCCAGATTTACGTTTTCACAATTAAGTGCAGCTAAAGCTTCCCGCCGTTCCGTCCCGCTCGGCGAGCCAGCTGTCCCGTTCCGCGCGAAGCCAGTTCAGGAACGCTTTCACCTTTCCGTGTCTCAGATATTCGTGAGGACACGTCACCCAGTGGGTAGCCAGCGTAACGGCCGGCGGTTCGGCCACAGGGCAGACGAGCCGGCCTTGCTTAAGCTCCCGCCACATCATGAGGTCGCTCTCTAGGGCGATTCCGAGACCGCCCGCCGCGGCGTCGATTGCCATGTGCGTGCGGTCAAACAGGACCCGTCGCCATCGCTCCTCCGGCGGCACTCCGGCGAGCGCGAACCAATGCTGCCACTGTATCTGTGACTTTACCGAATGAATGAGGCGATGACGGACCAGGTCGGCCGCGTCGAGGCTCCCCGATGGTGCGAGCGACGGTGCGCAGACCGGAAAGAAGCGTTCCGTTGCTATGGGTTCAACAAACAAACCGGGCCACTGACCGGCCCCGTGTCGGATTTCAACGTCAACACTCTCTTTTCGGAAGTCGGTAGGCTCATTCGTGCCGTCCAGCCTCAACTCTATCTCGGGGTAAGCCTGGACGAAGGACGCCAATCTCGGGAGCAGCCATTTAGCCAACAGGCTGGGCGTACCGCGCACGATCAGGGTTGTGACCGACCGGAAACCCTGGATGCGCTGGGTGGCCTCCGTGATGCGCTCGATCTCTCCGCCTATCATGTCGAAGTAGCGGTTTCCCGCTTCGGTCAGCACGACGTTGCGCCCCGACCTGGCCACGAGCGCGGTCCCGAGGCAGACCTCCAGGGATTGAACCTGCTGGCTCACTGCGGATGGCGTAACACCCAGTTGCTCCGCGGCACGAGTGATGCTGCCAAGGCGGGCTACGGAGTGGAAGACGCTGATGGCTCTGAAGGGCATGTGCATCGCGAGAGTTTAGCTGGGCTATACAAAAGCGCAAACAATCTGAATTGTGCTTCACGAACCGGCTTTCTAGTCTCGTTCGCAATCAAGTGGGCTCGGCGGAAAGCCGGGCCCGGAAGGGGGGAAGGAGCCGGCGCAGCCGTCCGAAGCCGGCGGGCTTAGTCTGGCACCTGACTGCACCACGCGTCACGGACCCGCGCAACGGCGTGGGCGCACACCAAGCAATCACGACAGCGACGCCCCGTCGATCCGGCGAAGGGCGCGACGGAGGAAGCACGATGAGCGACGACACGCATTCTGGAGCTAATGGCCGGCCTTCGCGCCGGACCCTTCTCGCCGGCGCCGCAGCCGGCATCTCGCTCGCGGCGATCAGCACCAAGCCTGCTATGGCAGCCGAGTTCAGCTTCAAGGTCGCGACGGGGCAATCACTGACCCAGCCGATCAATGCGCGCCTGGAGCAGGCATGCAAGCGGATTGAGCAGGGCTCGAATGGTCGCATCGAACTGAAATTCTTCCCGGCAAGCCAGCTTGGCACCGACACGGACCTCATCACCCAAGTACGATCCGGCGGAATCGAATTCCTAAACATCGCTGGTTCGGTCATCTCCACTGTGGCGGCCGGAGCCGCCATAACGAATGTTGGCTTCGCCTTCTCCGATTACGACCAGGCTTGGCGCGGAGTCGACGGCCCTGTTGGTGTCTACGTTCGCGCACAGATCGAGAAGGCAGGCCTTATTGTCGCTGCCAAGGCCTCCGATAACAGCTTTCGCCAGATCACGTCGGCATCGAAGCCGATCAAAACACCCGACGATCTAAAGGGATATCGGATCCGGGTACCAGTCTCGCCAATCTTCACCTCTCTCTTCTCGTCACTTGGCGGGAATCCGACATCGATCAATTTCAGCGAGCTTTACACGGCGCTTCAGACGCACCTCGTCGACGGCCAGGAGAACGGGCTAGTCGCGATTGAGGCTGGGAAGCTTTACGAAGTCCAGAAATACGTCTCGGAGACGAACCACATCTGGGATCCCTTCTGGCTCGTAGCAAACCGGCGCGCCTTTAGTCGGCTGCCGAGCGATCTCCAGGCGATCGTTCGACGAGAGTTCGACCAAGCCTCGATGGAACAGCGAGACGACGTTGCGAAGCTGAACGGAACTCTCAAGGCGCAACTCACGGCGAAGGGCCTGACCTTTGAAAGTGCCGATAAGGACGCTTTCCGAAAGGCCTTGACGCAGGCCGGCTTCTACAAGGAGTGGAAAGGCAAGTTCGGCCCCGAAGCGTGGAAGGCGCTGGAAGAAGTGACGGGTCCCCTAGCATGAACGCCGTGGATGGCACCCACGAGGCAGCCCGCTCGGAGTTGGCTCACCATTCGGTTTGGGTTCGCGTCGGCGAACATTGGCTACGCCGTCTGGTGGAGGTGCCCGCCGCCCTACTTGTGATCGCGGAAGTCGTAATCCTGTTTGCCGGGATTTGCGCTCGATCCCTCGGACATCCGATCATCTGGTCGGACGAGCTCGCGTCCCTGCTCTTTCTGTGGCTTGCAATGCTCGGGTCTGTAGTGGCAATCCAGCGCGGGGAGCACATGCGCCTAACCTTCGTGGTTGGGTCCATGTCCCCGCGCGCGCAAGCCTGGTGCGAGACGCTCGCGGTCGGTGCGGTTTTCGTCTTCGTCATCCTGATGCTTCATCCGGCTTACGACTACACGGATGACCAATCCTTCGTAGAGACGCCCGCTCTGGGCTGGTCGGGAACGGTAAGGGCCCTGGCAGTTCCGGTTGGATTCGGACTGGCGCTCCTTAGCTGCACGCTCCGGCTGGCGCGACATAGTCTCGCTGATCTCGCGAGTGTCGCAGGCGTCCTCGGAGTGTTGGCCGTCGCGCTCTCGATAGCTTCTCCCCTGCTCGCCGGCTTGGGCAATTGGGCACTTCTCGTCTTTTTTGTTGGTCTGCTGGGGGTTGCAGTAACCGCGGGCGTTCCGATCGCCTTTTCGTTCGCTCTCGCCACCTCTGCATACCTTCTGACCGTCACATCAACTCCGCTTACAATCGTCGTCGGCCGTATCGACGAGGGCATGAGCAGCCTCATGTTGCTTGCTATCCCGCTCTTCGTCCTTCTTGGTCAACTCGTTGACGTGACCGGCATGGCTCGCGTGATGGTGGAGTTCCTGGCGTCCCTGCTAGGCCATGTGAGGGCTGGGATGTCGTACGTGCTGCTGGGCGCGATGCTTCTGGTGTCTGGCATCTCTGGCTCGAAGACCGCGGACATGGCCGCGGTCGCCCCGGTGCTTTTTCCCGAGATGCGTCGCCGCGGCATGCAAGACGGCGAGTTGCTGTCCCTCCTCGCGGCCTCTGGCGCGATGAGCGAGACGATCCCGCCCTCGATCGTGCTGATTGCGATCGCATCGGTGACGGGCGTCTCCATTGCGGCTCTGTTCACGGCAGGGATCCTGCCCGCGATCGTGTTGGCGCTCGTACTCGCGCTGGTAGCGCGTTATCGCGCCGGCAAGGATGATGACCGTGTCAAGGTAACCCGTGCCCCTTTGTCTGTGGTGATGAAGAGCCTCGTCGTGGCCCTCCCGGCCTTGCTGCTTCCGTTTCTCATCCGTACCGCCGTCGTCGAGGGCTTCGCCACCGCAACGGAGGTTTCCACCATCGGGATCGCGTATTCGCTTCTTCTCGGCCTCGCGGTGTACCGCGGCGGCCTTAGCTGGCGCGCAGCAATACCAATGTTGGCCCGTACGGCTTCGCTCTCGGGCGCCATCCTGTTCATCGTGGGCGCTGCAAGCGCCATGGCTTGGGCCCTCACCCAATCCGGGTTCTCGCACAGCCTCGCACACGCGATGGCAGCAGTTCCGGGCGGCCAAGCCGGCTTCCTGCTCGTCTCGCTCATCGCCTTCGCAGTGCTAGGCAGCCTCCTCGAAGGCATCCCGGCCATCGTTCTGTTCGGGCCCCTTCTTTTCCCGATCGCAAAGCAGTTCGGCATCCACGAAGTGCACTACAGCATGATCGTGATCCTCGCGATGGGTATTGGCATCTTCGCGCCACCATTTGGCCTCTGCTACTATGCGGCCTGCATCATCGGGCAGGTTTCGCCCGAGTCGGGTATGCGGCGGATCTGGATCTATCTCGGCGCGCTCTTCGTGGGGCTGCTAGTTCTCACCTTCGTACCCTGGTTCTCGATCGGCTTCATCTAAGGCGGCCTCTAGCCGAAGCACCGGCTGCATCGCGGCATGCTGGGGCTCGTCGGCACCATCAGAGATCCGGCATCGTCTCGTCAACGTCGAAGAACCCTGGCTGCCCGTGCAAGCTCCAGCCTCCGAACTGCCGAGCCCGATTGAATCACGCTCGGCTCGAACACGCGAGGTTTTTGGAGGTGTGCAGCTGGCAGGCCCGGCGTGCCCTGCGCCCATTTGACAGCCAAACAACTCCGCTCATATCATCCAGACATGGACACATCGTCCATATTATGGACAGGAGGCGGCGCATGAGCGACACACAGCTAAAAGCGGACCCGGCAGAAGGATTGGATGCTGCCACGCTCAAGCGCATGCCCTACCAGTTCGCCCAACCTCGGGAATGCTTGCCCGACCTGGTGGTCGCCCCGGCGGTTCCGGTCGACGAGCGCATCTGGGTGCCGCAGGCCGAGAACGTGTGGTTTCGGCCTCTCTGCCTGAACGTGTCGTCAGGCTACTGGATGAACCTTCTGAAAGTGCGGAAGTCGGGCATTCTCAGCCGACATCGCCACCCGGCCCCTGTCCACGCCTTCGTGCTCAAGGGAAGCTGGCGCTATCTGGAGCATGACTGGATCGCGACCGAGGGCTCCTATGCCTTCGAGCCCCCGGGTGAAACCCACACGCTGGTCGTGGACGAGGGCGTGGAGGAGATGATCACGCATTTCCAGGTCAACGGATGCATGTACTACGTTGACCCGTGGGGACGTCACACCGGATACGAGGACGTCTTCACGAAGATCGACATGTGCCGCAAGCATTTCGGTGAGATCGGCCTCGGCGCAGATTACGTCGACCAGTTCATCCGCTGATGGCCGAGTCAGCTCGCTTCGATCTCGCGGGTCGTGTTGCCGTCGTGACGGGTGGCGCACGCGGGATCGGCGCCGCCATCGCCAAGGCGCTTGGCCGTTGCGGGGCAGTTCCAGTGATTTGGGACCGCGACCCGCTGGCGGACGGCGGAAACGGCATCGCGGTTGATGTCACCAATGCGGACTCCGTCTCGTCGGCCCTCACCAGCACCCTGCGCCAACATGGTCGGGTCGACATCCTCGTGAACAACGCCGGTTATGCGGGGCTCACGACCCCAGTCCTCCAGTACCCCCTCGACGAGTGGCGCCGCATCCTGGACGTGAACCTGACGGGCACTTTCCTGGTGTCCCAAACCGTGGCGCCGATCCTGGTCGAGCGGGGCTGGGGCCGCATCGTCAACCTCGCTTCCCTGGCGGGCAAAGAGGGCACGCCGAACGCAAGCGCTTACAGCGCGGCGAAGGCCGGGGTGCTCGCATTGACCAAATCGCTCGGGAAGGAACTCGCGAGAACCGGCGTCCTGGTCAACGCTATCGCACCGGCTGCCGTACGCACCGCCCTGCTTGAGCAGATGAGCCCGGCGCATGTGCAGACGATGGTCGACAAGAGCCCCATGGGCCGCCTCGGAGAACCGGATGAGGTGGCCGAGCTCGTGCTGTTCCTCTGTTCCGAGAGCTGCACCTTCAATACCGGATCCGTGTTCGATCTATCCGGCGGGCGCGCCACTTATTGACCCCATCAAGCAAACACTAGTCACAAGGGAGGAACGAGCATGCAGACCGGCAAAACGGCGCGGCTCCGCAGCATTCAATGGATCGCAGTGGCCTTTCTGACCGCCGCCGGTATTATCAACTATGTTGATCGGTCTGCGCTGTCCATCGCCAACACGGCAATCCGAGACGAGATGAGCCTCACGCCTGCCCAGATGGGCTGGCTTCTGTCGGCGTTTTCGCTGGCGTACGCCTTCTCACAGCTTCCAATCGGGGCCCTGTTGGACAGGCTGGGCTCGCGCATCATGCTCGGCGCCGGAATGTTCTTCTGGTCGCTCGCTCAATTGGTCTCTGGCTTCGTCGGTTCCTTCCAGCAGTTCCTTGTGGTGCGTGCGGTGCTTGGCTTGGGCGAGGCGCCCCAATTCCCGGCTGGCGCTAAGACGGTGAGCGAGTGGTTCAACGTCCGCGAGCGGGGCACGCCAACCGGCATCTTCGTGGCGTCGTCCTGCATTGGTCCATGTATCGCTCCACCCTTGCTGACCGCGCTGATGCTGCTCTTCGGCTGGCGCTGGATGTTCATGCTGACGGGGGTGGCGGGCATTATTGTCGCTGTCGGTTGGTACCTCCTCTACCGCAACCGCAACGAGGTCGCTCTGCTGCCCGAGGAGATCGCCCATCTCGACGAGGGTGGCACAGCGGAGCCGGTGGCGCGGAGCATGACCCTGGCCGAGTGGCGCGGCTTGTTCGCCCACGGCACCACCTGGGGCATGATCCTTGGGTTCATGGGCGTCATCTACATGGTCTGGCTCTACTTGACTTGGTTGCCGTCCTACCTTGAGCACGAGCGCGGCTTGAGCGTGGCGCGGACCGGCTGGGTCGTGGCTGTTCCCTACATCTTCGGCACCTTGGGCATGCTTTCGGCCGGGCAGGTCGCCGATCGGCTGCTCGCTCGCGGCCTGAGCATCGTCAACAGCCGTAAATGGCCGGTCTGCATCGGCCTACTCGGCGGCGCCGCCTTCACGGTCCCGGCGGCTTACACCCCGAGCGTCACGCTGGCGGTGGTCTACATCTGCCTTGCGATGTTCTTCATCAATCTTGCCAGTGCGGCGGCATGGACGCTGGTGAGCGTGATCGTGCCGAAGCGGCAGGTTGCATCCCTGGGCAGCATTCAGAATTTTGGCGGCTACTTCGCCGGCTCCTTCGCGCCTGTGATCACCGGTTACATCGTCGAGGGCACGGGCTCTTACGTAAACGCCCTGCTCGCCTCCGCGGTGGTCGCAGTCGCGGCCGCGGCCGCTTACTTGCTCCTCGTGCGCAAGCCCCTGGAATCGCCCAACACCCTTTCCCTGACGGAGCGCCTGGCATGACTTTTCAACCGAACCTCCTCGCTGGGAAGACAGCCCTGGTAACCGGAGGAACGACGGGGATTGGCGCCGGCATCGCCGAGGTGTTGGGCGGGTTGGGTGCCAGGGTTCTGGCTGCCGGGCTGGGCGCAGCAGCCTACCGAGCGCCAGCCGGAATAGACATCATGGCCCGGGAACTGGACGTGACGAATGAGGCCGGAGTTCGGGACTTGGTCGAGGCTTGCGAGCGGATCGACATCGTCGTGAACTGCGCCGGTATCATTCGGCGCGCCGATGAGCACCAGCTTGACGTCTTCGAGCAGGTGCTCGCCGTCAATCTGACCGGCACGATGCGCGTTTCCACGGCTGCCCGCGCGAAGCTTGCGTCAAGCGGAGGGTGCATCGTCAATCTGGCGTCGATGCTGTCCTTCTTCGGCGGTAGCCTGGTCCCGGCCTATAGCGCGAGCAAGGGCGGCATCGCTCAGTTAACCAAGTCTCTGGCGCTCGCCTACGCACCGGACGGTATTCGGGTCAATGCCGTCGCTCCGGGCTGGATTGCGACGCCGTTGACCCAAGCTCTTCAGGACGACCCGCTGCGTGCGCAGCCGATCCTGTCCCGGACTCCGCTTGGCCGCTGGGGCACGCCGCACGACGTGGCTCAGGCGGTTGGCTTCCTCGTCAGTCCAGCGGCGAGCTTCATGACGGGGGTGATCCTGCCCGTTGATGGTGGGTATCTTATTGCCTAGGAGCCCTGGATGCTGTCCCAAAAACCGGACCAGAACGGCTCTCGACCCGACGTACCGGGAACAGCGGCCTTCGCGAAGTTCATGCGGGTGCTCCAAGCGGTGGCTGACCGGCCGGGCGAAATGACGGTCGGTCGCCTCTGCCAGATCACGGAGTTGCCACGACCGACGGTGCACCGTATCGCGGCCGCACTCGTGACGGAGGGCATGTTGTCCGAAGGGGACGACGGCCGTCTGTGCCTCGGTCCGCGCCTGCTCACGCTGGCCTTTCAGTCCTGGGACGGGTCGCTTTTGCGCCAGGCCGCGCAGGAGCACCTCGTGCGTCTCCGGGACAGCCTCGACGAGACCGTGCACCTAGCGGTGCACGACCGAGGAGAGATGGTCTACATCGACAAGCTGGAGAGCCGACGCACCGTCCGAATGGCCTCTCGCATCGGCACTCGCGTGTCACTGCATTCGACCTCGGTCGGCAAGGCGTGGCTGGCCACCCTCCCGGACGAGGAGGTTGGTCTGCTTTTGGATCGCGCCGCGCTGATCGCGCGGACCCCTCACAGCATCATCGCTGTAGACCGTTTGCGGGACGATATCGGGGCAACCCGGGCGCGCGGCTACTCACTCGACCTGCAGGAAAACGAACTCGATATCTGCTGCTATGGCATGTCCCTTCACGGACGAGGCGGCCAGGCGCTCGGCTGCATCAGCGTGAGCCTGCCACGCTATCGGTTCGAAACCATGCCGGAAGCCACGACACTCGAAGCGATGCAGGCGTGCCTGGACGGGATCGGGCGAGCCGTAGGGGGTCGATCGTAAGGGCCGCGAGGTTGCACTGGAATGCAGTTCGAGCGCCAGCGCGGGCCGGCCCCGCAACAGTGCTGAACGCCAAAATAAGCTGGAAGGAGTGTCATGGATCTGAACTTGTCGGGCAGGAACGCCGTCGTATGTGCGTCGAGCCAGGGGCTAGGACGCGCCTGCGCCGTTGAGCTGGCCCGGGCAGGGTGCCGGGTTGTGATCAACGGACGTGATCGCACATCTCTGGAAGCTGCCGCCGCCGAGATGCGAGCCCAAACAGGCGCCGAGATCATCCCAGTCGCGGCCGATCTTGACACCGCTGAGGGGCAGCGGGCGCTCATCCAAGCCGTTCCGCAGGTGGACATCCTCATCAACAACAACGGGGGGCCGCCCTTTCGCGACTTCCATGACGTCGATCAGGCGGCGATGTTGGCTGGGCTGACCGCCAACATGGTGACGCCGATCGCCCTGTTTCAGTGCGTGATCGACGGGATGGTCGAGCGTCGTTTCGGGCGCATCGTCAACATCACATCGAGTTCGGTGAAGATGCCTCTGCCTGGGCTGGACCTGTCTAGTGGGGCACGAGCCGGTCTCACTGGCTTCCTCGCCGGCGTGGCACGCTCAGTGGCGCACGCCAACGTCACCATCAACTTCCTTCTGCCCGGCGCCTTTGACACGCGGCGGCTCAAGGCCGGACAAGAAGCCGCTGCCCGTCAGCAGGGGCTGGACGTCAGCGTCGTGCGCGATCAGCGGCGTGAGGCAATCCCAGCAAAACGGTTCGGTGAACCGTCCGAGTTCGGGGCCGCTTGTGCATTCCTATGCTCGACGCAAGCCGGCTACATCACGGGACAGAGCTTGCTCATAGACGGCGGAGCATATCCGGGAATCCTCTGAGCGTGGCGAGAGCCCGGCGGCAGGCTGCCCTGCTTCAGGCGTGCCCATCCCGGGGGGGGGCGCGCGTGCTTGCCGCTCTGGCCTCCTGCACGGCGATGCCGCGCGGCCGCCCCGGGCTTCACGCCTGGGACGAGCCGACGCGCTCCGCCCTGGAACGTGGTCGGGGGTGTAGACGCGGAGCGCCCGGTCGGATCGTTGACGCGGCGGTTTCCAGAATCGCCCCGATGATAAGCGACAAATAAGGGATGCGCGTTCCATTCGGCGAAATGCGTTCGTCGGCGAGTGGTAAGGTAGGGCCATGCTCGACAGCAAACCTGAACCTGCCCGAGCCCCGGCCCACTCACGGCAGACTCGATCCGTGCTACTGGGCGCGGATGCGCTATGAGCGATGTTGCACTGACGTCCGCGTGCCACCGTCGTGAGATGTTGACGCTCAATCCATAGTGTCCACTTCGGAGCAGGTTCGCATCCTCGCGGGATGTCCATGGGCCCGAGGCCGAATGGCCGCTTCCGGGCCGGCAGCCAACTTCGGCTCACCACCCAAAGCGGCTGTAGGCCTCGGGTACCAAGGGTCTAACTCTCACCACTAGCTCCACTTCGGCTCCTGCGCCCTGCGTGCCTGGCAGCGGAGCGAACTCGTCCCTCATCAATGGCGAGGGAGCCGGGCTCGTGTCATAAGATCGTCTATGAGGAACTCGCCCATGCGCGGGATATCAGGCGGCCGCCCGCCCGCCGCTCTCCGCCATAACGCCGTCGTACGCGGCGCCGGCCGGGCAATGGTCTTCGCCCACGGCTTCGGTTGCGACCAGAACATGTGGCGGTTCGTGGCTCCCGCCTTCGAGCACGATCATCGCGTCGTTCTCTTCGACCACGTCGGCGCGGGCGGGTCCGACCTCTCCGCGTATGATCCGGCCAAGTACGACAGCCTTGAAGGGTATGCGGACGACGTTGTCGAACTCTGCCGGGCCCTCGACGTAAAGGGGGGCGTGTACGTCGGCCATTCCGTCAGCGCGATGGTCGGGGTCCTCGCGTCCAAGAAGGCGCCGGATCTCTTCGATGAGTTGATCCTGATCGGCCCGTCCCCGCGCTACGTCGACGAAGGCGACTACGTGGGCGGCTTCAGCGAGGGCCAGATCGCGGAGTTGCTGGAGTTCCTCGACAGCAATCACATGGGCTGGTCCCAAGCCATGGCGCCCGTCATCGTGGGCAACCCCGACCGGCCGGAACTCGGCGAGGAACTCACCAATAGCTTCTGCCGCACGGACCCGGAGATCGCGAAGCGGTTCGCCCGGACCACGTTCCTCGCCGACAACCGCGCAGACCTCGCGGACGTGACCGCGCGCTGCCTCGTCCTGCAATGCGCCGAAGACGTGATCGCCCCGCAAGCGGTCGGCGAGTACGTGCACGCCCGGCTTCCGCACAGCGAACTGGTCCAGATGAAGGCGACCGGGCACTGCCCCAACCTGAGTGCGCCCGAGGAGACCGTCTCCGAAATGCAGGCCTTCCTCGGGCGGGAGCGGCGGGCGACCTGAGACGTGAGCCAGCCCGTCGACGACTTCGAGGACCTCTTCGATCACGCGCCCTGCGGCTACCTCTCCGCCGACGCCGGCGGGCGCATCACGAGGGCCAACGCGACCTTCGTGGCCTGGACGGGCCACCCGGTGGCCCGGCTCGTCGGGCGCAAGTTCCCCGAAATCCTGAATATCGCGGGCCGCATCTACTTCGAGACGCATTTCGCCCCGTTGCTGCGCATGCAGGGCTTCTTCAACGAAGTCGCTCTTGAGGTCGTGAAAGCCGATGGTTCTACACTCCCGGTGCTCGTCAACGCCGTAGAGCGACGCGACGAAACGGGCGCGGTGTCGTTCGTTCGCATCACCGTCTTCAACGCCACCGACCGGCGTCGCTACGAACGCGAGATGTTGGAAGCCCGCCGGGTGGCAGAATCGGCCACCGCTCAACTTGGTGAGTTGAACGCGACACTAGAGGCCCGAGTGGAGGAGCGTACCCGCGAGCGCGACCGGGCGTGGCGCCTGTCGCAGGATCTCCTCGTCGTCGCCGGCACGGACGGTAGGCTCGGCGCCGTGAACACCGCCTGGACGATGCTGCTGGGCTGGCCCGAGAAGGAGCTCGTGGGCTCTACCTTCATGGAGTTCACTCACCCCGACGATTTGACCGCAACGCTGGAGGCGTTCGCCGGCATCGTCGAGGCGCCCCTCGCGGTCCCGTACGAGTACCGGCTCCGGCACGCGGACGGCAGTTATCGGTGGTTCGCCTGGACGGCCGCCTTCGAGGACGGGTGCGTCTACGCGAACGGACGGCACGTAACTGCTGAGCGGGAGCAGCGCGATTCGCTGGCCCGGGCCGAGGAGGCGCTCCGCCAAGCGCAGAAAATGGAGGCAATCGGCCAACTGACGGGCGGCATCGCTCACGACTTCAACAACCTGCTCGCCGGCATCAGCGGATCGCTCGAACTCATGCAGAACCGCATGGGCCAGGGGCGCTTCGGCGACCTCGACCGCTACATGAGCGTGGCGCAGGGCGCTGCCAAGCGCGCTGCCGCCCTCACCCACCGCTTGCTGGCCTTCTCCCGCCGCCAGACGCTCGATCCGAAGCCGACCAACGTGAACCGGCTGATCGCCGGCGTAGAGGAGTTGATCCGGCGCACCATCGGACCACAGGTCACCCTCGACGTAGTCGGCGCCGCGGGTGCGTGGCCGGCGCTGATCGACCCGGGGCAGTTGGAGAACGCGCTTCTCAACCTGTGCATCAATGCGCGTGATGCCATGCCTGAGGGCGGGCGCATCACGGTCGAGACCGCGAACAAGTGGCTCGACGAGGCCGGCGCGCGGCGGCACGACATGCCCCCGGGCCAGTACCTCAGCGTTAGCGTTACTGACACCGGGACCGGCATGCCCCCGGAGATCATCGCCAAGGTCTTCGAGCCCTTCTTCACGACCAAGCCGGTCGGCGAAGGTACGGGGCTGGGGCTTTCCATGGTCTACGGCTTCGCGCGTCAGTCGGGCGGGCAGGTGCGCATCTACTCGGAGGTGGGTCAGGGGACGACAGTGTGCCTCTACCTTCCCCGGCACCACGGACCATCCGACGAGGACGACATCTCCGGACAGCTAGCCACGGTCGGTCGGGCGGCGTCGGGCGAGACCGTGCTAATCGTCGACGACGAGCCGTCCGTCAGGATGCTGGTGACGGAGGTGCTTGAGGATCTAGGTTACACGGCCGTGGAGGCGGCAGACAGCGTAGCCGGCCTGAAGGTGCTGAGATCAGACGTGCGCCTCGACCTCTTGATCACGGACGTGGGGCTGCCGGGAGGCATGAACGGCCGTCAGATGGCGGAAGCCGGCCGGGCGGGCCGGCCGGGATTGAAGGTGCTGTTTATCACGGGGTTCGCCGAGAACAGCCTGTTCGGCCATGGCCACCTCGACCCCGGCATGCAGGTGCTCACGAAGCCGTTCGCCATAGAAGTGCTCGCGTCCCGCGTCAGGGATCTCATGCCGCCGCCAGCGGCGTCCAGGATCTAGGCTCCCAAGCTGTCGGGTAGCCGGCGACATGGCATTCATCACGTCATTCCGGCTGTCCGGCATGGACGAGGCTTTCGCGCGCGGCGCTGGCGACCAACCGCTTGGGAGCCACCGCGCGCCATCGCCGCTCCACGAACGGTCGCAACATCTCCGGCTGAAGTGCATCTAGTCGGGCGAGCACGATGGCGGAACGTGCGGATTCCGTCGTGGTCGCAGGGTAGCGCTACCCGCTACGCGCTACTTCCGGAGTCGAGAATCCTGCCTCCACGCACGCTACGGAGCGAGATCGACAATCCGCCAGGAGGTTGCCAGCCTTGCCGGCTCGTCGATGATGAGGTCAGAAAAGCTCAACATGGCGAGGCCGCTATCCGGTCATCTTTCCTGCAGGGCCAATCGGATGCCGAGCCCCAGATAGATCACGCCGATCACGCGACCTTGCCAACGACCGATGCCGCGATGACGTGCGAGCCAGCCAGCGACATGCCCGGCGGCGAGCGCGATCAGGGCTGTGTAGACGGCACTCATGGCTACGAAGACAAGGCCGAGTGTAGCCAGCTGTCCCACAACTGAGCCCTGCTCGGGGTGCACGAACTGCGGCAGGAACGCGAGAAAGAAGAGCGCCGTTTTCGGGTTCAGCACCTCGGCCAGCACCGCCTGCCGAAACGCGAGCGGCGCATCTACCAGCCGGGCAGAGCTTAGGTGAAAGTCCTCACCATGTTCCAGCAACGCGCGGATACCGAGATAGATGAGGTAGGCGGCGCCCGCATATTTCACCACGCTGAAGGCCAGCGCCGAGGTCATCAGGACCGCGGAGAGGCCAAGCGTGGCCATCACCGTGTGCAGCAAGTCACCGGCTGCAATCCCGAAGCCGGTGGCGATACCAACGCGCCGTCCTCCGACTGACGCGCGAGCGAGCACGAGAAGTACGGCTGGCCCTGGAATGAGGAAAAGACCGAGAACCACGGCGACGTAGGTCAGAAGCGTATCGACATGTGGCATCGTGGTTCCCCACCGGCTTCGGTAGATCGCCAAGCCAGAACGGAGATCAAATTGCAAGCCCGTCAGCGGTCGGTTCGTAGCTCCGCTTCCACCGATGTTGTGTGACCACGATCAGGTCGAGCCAGGGCGCGACCGGCCTCTCACCGGCGTGATCAAGCAGGTGAATTGCTGGGTGGACGCGCCCCCGGCGCAGGGAACACGACAGGAATGCCTGCCCTGTGCTAGCCCGCATTTCTCACCAGTGTGAGGCTGCGCAGGTTGGATAGGGTTTAGCGTGGCGCGCCTGGCGAGGGCGCGCGTTTGTGCGACCGCTCGTTGCGGAGTGCCGGCTCGACGATGATCGTGTTGGTTGAAGGGGCGGGGTGGATGCGGCCGTCAGGCGGTGGCGTTTCGTAATCGCGCATGGACCAGCGCCCATTCGGGCTGGTTTGGGCAGCCGGACGCCATGGCGAACCTGATGCGCCGCACCGAGACCGTGACGAGGGCGCCGATCTTGAGAAGCTTGAGGCGGATGGTGCCGCAGGTCGCCTGGGCGAACTGGGTGTGGGCAAGGCCGATGCGGCGCAGGGCGCAGAGCAGCACGTAGGCCATCGAGGCGAACCAGAGCCGCAACTGGTTGGCGCGCATGGTGGCGGCCGATGTGCGGTCGGCGAAGAGGTCGCCCTGCGCCTCCTTGAGGCGGTTCTCCATGTCGCCTCTGGCGCAATAGACCTCTTCGTAGAGGTGGCGAGCCGCGACCTCGGCCGGCTTCAACGAGGTCACGATGAAGCGCGGATTGGCCTCGCCGCCGGTCCACTCGGCCTTGGCGATCACGCGCCGCCGGCGCGACCACGAATCGAGCGTCGACCAGTTGAAGTCCCTGAAGCGCCGGGCCGGCTTGCCGGTTCGCCGGGCCTCCTCCTCGGCCTGGATCAGGGCGACCGCGATCTCGGCAACGAGCCGCTCGTTGCGCGCCAGGCCGAACACGAAGTCGACCCGGTTTCCTTCGCACCAGGCCATCAGGGCGTCGCGGGCGAAGCCGGAATCGGCCCGCAGCAGGATGCGCACCCGCGGCCAGCGCGCCCGGATCTGGCCGACGATCCGCTCGACCTCCTCGATCGCACCGGCCGAAGCGTCGATGTTGGAGCGCCTCAGCTTGGCGGCCAGCAGATGCCGCCCGCAGAAGATGTACAGCGGCAGGTAGCAATAGCCGTCGTAGTAGCCGTGGAAGAAGCGGCCCTCCTGCTGGCCGTGGATGGGGTCGTCCGTTGCGTCGAGATCGAGCACGATCTGTTTGGGCGCCGTGCGATGCGCCTCCAGGAACAAGCTCACGAACAGGTGCTCGACCGCCGCGCCGTCGCAGCCGACCCGGTGATACCGCGTCGGCTCCGGCCCCGAGAGCTCGAGCCGGTTCAGCGTCGACTTGCCGGCGAGCGGCGCGCAATCCGAGCGTCGCGCCGCGAGCTTGCCGGCGAGCACCGCCAAAGCAGGGTCATGGCGCAACTCGTCGTGGTCGACGAGGTCCTCGTAGCCGAGCGCGATCCCGAAGACCCGCTGGCCGACCAGTGTCGCCACGCCATGCTCGATGCGGGTGGGAGCGCGTTCGTCCCGGAAGCATTGCGCGAACCGGTCCACCAGCCGGATGACCCGATCCGTCGCGCCCAGCAGCAGCGCGCCCGCATCCGACGTGATCTTGCCGCCATCGAACCCGGCCACCACCGACCGCCCCGCCACAGGTGCAAAGCCGAACCGATCCGGGCTACACTGTGTCGGCATCGGGGAGCTCCTCTGGCTCAGCATAAGTCGTTGCAGCACAACAACTTTGCCTCACTCAGAGCCCCGATGCACCTGCCCGTAGTGAGAAATGCGGGTTAGGTGATTGGGTGGCAAAACGCGTCTAGGCGATCAGTTGGTCGACCACATTCCGTTCGATCCCGTCGATACTGCAAAGATAAACGTGCGGCGGCACCGCTGTCTCAAGGAGCAACATGGTTCTCGATCCGGCTGCGGTCTACGACGCTCTGGTCACGCAAGATCGCCTTCGTCTTCCAGAGCTACCCCGAACGCACGGTATTTACGCCCTCTACGATCATGCTGGAGACATGCGCTACATCGGCATCACACCTGTCGACCCGCACGGTTTCCATGGTCGGATCAACAATCGACACGTCACAGGCTCAGAGGGCCGCAGCCACAAGTTCTCTCATGCCTACAACACGGGTCGCATGTGGCGGAACAAGAGGGACAACGGTGCGGATGCCAAAGTTGCAAAGGATCTGAGAAGCCACTTCGCCCGCCGCTATTGCCGCGCGACAATCGTTCCTGTCGAGCGAGAGCTTCACGCCTTGCTGCCAACGTTCGAGAAGGCCGTCCAGGCCAAGGCGCCGGCAGGACAACTGCTTTGGCTCAACAAGCGAGGCTTTGATCCCTACGACGAGCCAGTGGCACTCGTGGACAGCTTGCTCTCAGAGCTCGCGTTCACCTCCGAACAGCATGCTGCCCTTGGCAGGCAGCAGGCCCGCTGGTCCGCGTCGTAGCACCTGGCCAACGGCGCTGTGCCTCGATGGGTATTCTGTCGCTCGGTCACTGCGCTCAACCCGCTGCATCAGCCCTTCTGGCGCGCCCCCCCGCCACGACCGCCGCGAGCGCCAGCTTTAGGTTGGGAGGGTAACGCTGGTCACGGGCAAGGACGGCCACCCAGTCCGCCGCGTCAAGGTCGCCATCAGCCACATCGTCGAGGGCGCCCGCATCATCGTAGAGCGAGCTCCCGTCATTCGGTGACCGAGCATCGAACCAAGCGGCCAAGCGCCGTGCAGCGAGTCATGGCGCCCTGGCCGCATCAGCTAATTTGCGAGCGCAGTTCACGCCGGTGCGAGCTCCGGCACGCTGTCCGTCCGAGGTCCGGTCGCCACAATCTGCAGCGAGCCGTCCGCGAGCGGTCGCTGCAGCGAAGCCGCCTCAGACCAAGGTGCTCGAAGCCACGCCTCGCGCTCCTGGTCGGTCGTCAGGATCACCGGCATAGCCTTCGGATGGACGGCCCGGACCTCCCGGTTCGGGTCGGTCGTTAGGAATGCATATAGGTCCGCAGTCTCCTGACCCGCCTTGATCTTCCGCACGCCAGTCCACTGCGGCAGCCAGATCCCGGCGAAGCAGGTCAGCGGCCGGCTCTCATCGAAGGCGAACCAGACGTTCCCGCCCGCGCCTTTGTTGAACTCGCTGAAGCTGTTGAGCGGCACGAGGCAGCGATGAGCCGGTTCGAGCCAAGGCTTCCAGTGCCGGCTCGACGTGTTGCGAACGTTCGTCGTCCCGCCATCCGGCTCCATGCGCAGGAGCTCGTCGAAATCGACGTCCTTGCCCTTGGCCCGCAGCTTGTCGGCCCTCGCCTTCGCAGCCTCGAACAGTGCTTGCTTGCTGCTCGGCATGCCCCAGCGCGCCATGCCGAGCGCGCGTGTCCCGTTCTCGCCCGTGCGTACGATAGGCGCGGCGTAATCCGGGTAGATGCCCGGCATCGGTGGCAGATTGCCAGTCAGATCGGTGTCGACCCGGAAGAGGCGCCGGATCGCTTCCTGGTTCGTCGTTGCGCTGTAGAGATTGCACATCGCGGGTCAGCGACGAGACCGCGCAGCGCCAATGATGGCGGCGACGGCAAGCAGGATGCCGATCACCATCGCGCCGATCGCCGCGATGAAGGGGACATCGGTCCGAGTGCGCAACGTCAGCTTGCCGGCCTGGAGTTCGGTCGCCGCACCGGACTTTGGGAGTTCGGCAGGATTGAAATCGTTGGTCATGCTTGGACCATATTGCCTTCGGACTGTCACTGCGAGGCTGCCGCTAGCCAGAACTCGTCAGTTGGCTGAGGATAATGTCCTCTGCCAACTATCTGCAATGCTCGCCCTAGCCCCTGTAAAGTATGCGTCAGCCGATCCCGGCCTTGAGTTGATGGTGGTGGTTCGCCGAAGTGGCTGTCATGACGGACAGCACGACGACGGCATCACTCGCTAACCCCTCTTACGACGGTAGTATGAGCGGCTCCGGTGCCCGCGCGGGCCGCGGCGTCGAGGTTCGTGTGCGGGAGGTCCGGCGCCGGAACTGGTCGACGGAGGAGCGGCTGCGGATTGTCCGGGAGACGCTGGAGCCCGGCGTGATCGTCCAGGCGGTGGCGGACCGGCACGGCGTCAGCACCGGCCAGCTCTACACCTGGCGCAAGCAGATGCTGGCCACGGCGATGGCGGGCTTTGTGCCGGTGGAGGTGGTCCCGGAGGCGCCGCAGCTCCCGCCGCCCGGCCCGGTCATGTCGCCTGACAGCTGCGTGCCGTCTGGCATGATCGAGATCACGCTGCCCTCCGGCGCCAGCATTCGCATCACCGGATGCGCCGACGCCGCGACGCTGCGCGTCGTGCTGGCCGGGATGGGTGGGCGCTGATGCTGGGCCCGCCGCCGGGTACGCGAGTGTTCCTTGCCTGCGGCACGACGGATATGCGCAAGGGCTTTGACGGTCTGGCCGCGCAGGTGCAGACGGTGCTGGCGCAGGATCCCTACGGCGGCGCGATGTTCTGCTTTCGCGGCCGCCGCGGCGACCTGCTCAAGATTCTGGTCTGGGACGGACAGGGCCTGATCCTCATCGCCAAGAGGCTGGAGAAGGGCAGGTTCGTCTGGCCGCAGACGCAGGCTGGCGTCGTCTCGCTGACCGCGGCGCAGCTCTCGATGCTGTTCGAGGGGATCGACTGGCGCATGCCCGCCTGGACTGCGCGGCCGCAGGCCACGGTGTAGCCAATCCGCCATTGCAGCGGCCATCGCGTTGCGTAGAATCATGATGTGCACGCTGCGTCGTTCGACACGCCTGACGCCGAGATCGCAGCGCTCCGCGCGCTGCTGGCGGAACGCGACGCGGTGCTGGCCGAGCGCGATGCCGAGTTGCGCAACGCGACCTTCGAGATCGAGAAGCTAAAGGTCCAACTCGCCACGCTGCGGCGGGACCGCTACGGCAAGTCGTCGGAGAAGCTGGCCATCGAGATTGAGAACGGCGGTGCGAAATTCGTCCACGGTAGCGGCGGCATGATGCGGCTGCGGGCGGCTTAAAAGTCGTCCAGTTTTCCCTTTCTGCGGCAGCAGGGAGGGCGTGGGGATTTACAGCGTGGAGCTATATCTGAGAGTTCGTCAGGCTTGTGCGGAGGGCATGAGCCAGCGGGAAGCGGCACGGGTGTTTAATGTGTCGCGGGACACGGTTCGGAAGATGATGTCGTTTTCGGTTCCGCCCGGCTACCGTCGAACGGTCGAAGTCCGCCGCCCGAAGCTCGATCCGTTTATCCCGATCATCGAGGGGTGGTTGGAGGCTGACCGGATCATGCCACGCAAGCAGCGGCATACGGCGAAGCGGGTGTTCGACCGGCTTCGCGATGAGTGTGGCTTCACCGGCGGCTATACGATCATCAAGGATTACATCCGGGAACGTGAGCGACGTGGCCAGGAGGTGTTCGTGCCGCTGTCGCATCCGCCGGGCCACGCTCAGGCCGACTTCGGCGAAGCCCTGGTCCGGATCGGCGGGGTCGAGCAGAAGGCACACTTCTTCGTGCTGGACCTCCCGCACAGCGATGGCTGTTACGTCCGGGGTTATCCTGCAGCGGTGGCCGAGGCCTGGGTGGATGGCCATATCCATGCCTTCGCGTTCTTCGGTGCGGTTCCCCAGTCTGTGCTCTACGACAACGACCGGTGCCTGGTGGCGAAGATCCTGCCGGATGGAACCAGAAAGCGTGCCTCGCTGTTCAGCGGGTTCCTGTCGCACTACCTGATCCGGGATCGCTATGGCCGGCCGGGCAAGGGCAACGACAAGGGGAATGTCGAAGGCCTGGTGGGCTACTCTCGGCGCAACTTCATGGTGCCGCTACCGGAGTTCGCCACTTGGGACGCGTTCAATCTGTGGCTGGAGGAGCAGTGCCGCAAGCGTCAGCGCGCAGTCCTGCGCGGCGAAAGCGAGACGATCGGTGAGAGATTGCAGCATGACCTTGCTGCGATGCGCGCCCTCCCGGCGGCGCCGTTCGATGCCTGCGATCAGGACAACGGCCGGGTCTCGTCGCAATCTCTGGTGCGCTACAAGACCAACGACTACTCGGTGCCGGTTGCATACGGCCACCAGGATGTCTGGATCCGGGGCTATATCCATGAGGTGGTGATTGGCTGCCGGGGCGAGGTGATCGCCCGCCATCCCCGATGCTGGGATCGCGACGAACTGGTCTTCAACCCGATCCATTACCTCCCGCTGATCGAGCAGAAGATCAATGCGTTGGATCAAGCCGCCCCGTTACAGGGCTGGGACCTGCCGGAGGAGTTCGCCACCTTGCGCCGCCTGATGGAGGTGCGGATGAACCGACAGGGTCGGCGCGAATATGTTCAGGTCCTGCGGCTGTTGGAGGCCTTCGATCTGGCGGACGTGCGGGCGGCAGTGCTCCAGGCTCTTCGGATGGGGGCGCTCAGCTTCGATGCGGTGAAGCATCTTCTCCTGTGCCGGGTGGAGCGTCGTCCGCCGCGACTGGACCTCGACTGCTATCCCTACCTGCCGAAGGCGATGGTCGAGAAGACCAAGGCCGGGTCTTACATGCGGCTGCTGTCGGATGATGCGGCATGAGTGATGCCCCGGAAATCCTGCTCGCCCATCACCTCAAAGCGCTGAAGCTGCCGACCTTCCTGCGCGAACATCAAAAGCTGGCCCGCCAATGCGCGGCGGAAGGGCTGGACCATGTCCGATACCTGGCACGGCTTGTCGAACTCGAACTGATCGACCGGGAAAGGCGAATGGTCGAGCGGCGCATCAAGGCCGCGAAGTTCCCGGCCGTCAAAAGCCTGGACAGCTTCGACTTTGCGGCCATTCCGAAGCTGAACAAGATGCAGGTGCTGGAACTGGCCCGGTGCGAATGGATCGAACGGCGCGAGAATGTCATTGCCCTCGGCCCGTCCGGCACCGGCAAGACCCATGTCGCCCTCGGCATCGGGCGGGCCGCTTGTCAGAAGGGCCTCTCGGTTGGCTTCACCACCGCCGCAGCGCTGGTCAGCGAGATGATGGAGGCCCGCGATGAGCGCCGCCTGCTGCGCTTCCAGAAGCAGATGGCCGGTTACAAGCTTCTCATCATCGACGAGCTCGGCTTCGTGCCCCTGTCGAAAACGGGTGCCGAGTTGCTGTTCGAACTGATCTCGCAGCGCTATGAGCGCGGATCGACCCTCATCACAAGCAATCTGCCCTTCGATGAATGGACCGAGACATTCGGCTCGGAGCGCCTGACCGGCGCACTGCTCGACCGATTGACCCACCACGTCAGCATCCTCGAGATGAACGGCGAAAGTTACCGCCTCGCCAACAGCACTGCCCGCAAGCGGCGCTGATCAAGATCCAGGCATCTTACAACTACTGGCCCTGACGGGCCAGCGCGCCATGGCACGCGCCAGCTATGTGGGAAGCGCGCGCGCCATGGCGCACATCCTCACCAACTGGCCTGGTTTTGCTCCGCCGCCGTGGTCGACTTTTGCGCCGCCGTTGACACGCATTGATGCACAGGTTGAGAAGCGCGTTCTCCAACTGCCCCGGGTCGATCAGCGCCGGCCACGCACCCGCGGCGCCGACTACGTCGAGGGTGACCTGTGGTCCGATGGTGCGCCGGATCAACTCCTCTACGCCGGCGATCAGCCGGTTCACGTTGGTCGGCTTCGGATCGAGCGTCTGGCGGCGGGAGAAGGCCAGCAAGCGGTGGGTGAGGGCGGCAGCGCGCTTGGCAGCGCCCTGCGCCACGCTCATGTAGCGGTCGAGGTCGCCGAAGCGCCCCTGGCCCATGCGGTTCTGCATGAGTTCGAGCGATCCGCTGATGCCGGCGAGCAGGTTGTTGAAGTCGTGAGCGATGCCGCCCGTCAGTTGGCCGATTGCCTCCATTTTCTGCGCTTGGCGGAGCGCCTCCTCGGCCCGGGCCAGCGAATCGCGCTGCTCCCGCTCAGCAGTTACGTGCCGTCCGTTCGCGTAGACGCACCCGTCCTCGAAGGCGGCCGTCCAGGCGAACCACCGATAACTGCCGTCCGCGTGCCGGAGCCGGTACTCGTACGGGACCGCGAGGGGCGCCTCGACGATGCCGGCGAACGCCTCCAGCGTTGCGGTCAAATCGTCGGGGTGAGTGAACTCCATGAAGGTAGAGCCCACGAGCTCCTTCTCGGGCCAGCCCAGCAGCATCGTCCAGGCGGTGTTCACGGCGCCGAGCCTACCGTCCGTGCCGGCGACGACGAGGAGATCCTGCGACAGGCGCCACGCCCGGTCGCGCTCGCGGGTACGCTCCTCCACTCGGGCCTCTAGTGTCGCGTTCAACTCACCAAGTTGAGCGGTGGCCGATTCTGCCACCCGGCGGGCTTCCAACATCTCGCGTTCGTAGCGACGCCGGTCGGTGGCGTTGAAGACGGTGATGCGAACGAACGACACCGCGCCCGTTTCGTCGCGTCGCTCTACGGCGTTGACGAGCACCGGGAGTGTAGAACCATCGGCTTTCACGACCTCAAGAGCGACTTCGTTGAAGAAGCCCTGCATGCGCAGCAACGGGGCGAAATGCGTCTCGAAGTAGATGCGGCCCGCGATATTCAGGATTTCGGGGAACTTGCGCCCGACGAGCCGGGCCACCGGGTGGCCCGTCCAGGCCACGAAGGTCGCGTTGGCCCTCGTGATGCGCCCGCCGGCGTCGGCGGAGAGGTAGCCGCAGGGCGCGTGATCGAAGAGGTCCTCGAAGTCGTCGACGGGCTGGCTCACGTCTCAGGTCGCCCGCCGCTCCCGCCCGAGGAAGGCCTGCATTTCGGAGACGGTCTCCTCGGGCGCACTCAGGTTGGGGCAGTGCCCGGTCGCCTTCATCTGGACCAGTTCGCTGTGCGGAAGCCGGGCGTGCACGTACTCGCCGACCGCTTGCGGGGCGATCACGTCTTCGGCGCATTGCAGGACGAGGCAGCGCGCGGTCACGTCCGCGAGGTCTGCGCGGTTGTCGGCGAGGAACGTGGTCCGGGCGAACCGCTTCGCGATCTCCGGGTCCGTGCGGCAGAAGCTATTGGTGAGTTCCTCGCCGAGTTCCGGCCGGTCGGGGTTGCCCACGATGACGGGCGCCATGGCTTGGGACCAGCCCATGTGATTGCTGTCGAGGAACTCCAGCAACTCCGCGATCTGGCCCTCGCTGAAGCCGCCCACGTAGTCGCCTTCGTCGACGTAGCGCGGGGACGGGCCGATCAGGATCAACTCATCGAAGAGATCCGGCGCCTTCTTGGACGCGAGGACCCCGACCATCGCGCTGACGGAATGGCCGACGTACACGCCCCCCTTTACGTCGAGGGCCCGGCAGAGTTCGACAACGTCGTCCGCATACCCTTCAAGGCTGTCGTACTTGGCCGGATCATACGCGGAGAGGTCGGACCCGCCCGCGCCGACGTGGTCGAAGAGAACGACGCGATGATCGTGCTCGAAGGCGGGAGCCACGAACCGCCACATGTTCTGGTCGCAACCGAAGCCGTGGGCGAAGACCATTGCCCGGCCGGCGCCGCGTACGACGGCGTTATGGCGGAGAGCGGCGGGCGGGCGGCCGCCTGATATCCCGCGCATGGGCGAGTTCCTCATAGACGATCTTATGACACGAGCCCGGCTCCCTCGCCATTGATGAGGGACGAGTTCGCTCCGCTGCCAGGCACGCAGGGCGCAGGAGCCGAAGTGGAGCTAGTGGTGAGAGTTAGACCCTTGGTACCCGAGGCCTACAGCCGCTTTGGGTGGTGAGCCGAAGTTGGCTGCCGGCCCGGAAGCGGCCATTCGGCCTCGGGCCCATGGACATCCCGCGAGGATGCGAACCTGCTCCGAAGTGGACACTATGGATTGAGCGTCAACATCTCACGACGGTGGCACGCGGACGTCAGTGCAACATCGCTCATAGCGCATCCGCGCCCAGTAGCACGGATCGAGTCTGCCGTGAGTGGGCCGGGGCTCGGGCAGGTTCAGGTTTGCTGTCGAGCATGGCCCTACCTTACCACTCGCCGACGAACGCATTTCGCCGAATGGAACGCGCATCCCTTATTTGTCGCTTATCATCGGGGCGATTCTGGAAACCGCCGCGTCAACGATCCGACCGGGCGCTCCGCGTCTACACCCCCGACCACGTTCCAGGGCGGAGCGCGTCGGCTCGTCCCAGGCGTGAAGCCCGGGGCGGCCGCGCGGCATCGCCGTGCAGGAGGCCAGAGCGGCAAGCACGCGCGCCCCCCCCCGGGATGGGCACGCCTGAAGCAGGGCAGCCTGCCGCCGGGCTCTCGCCACGCTCAGAGGATTCCCGGATATGCTCCGCCGTCTATGAGCAAGCTCTGTCCCGTGATGTAGCCGGCTTGCGTCGAGCATAGGAATGCACAAGCGGCCCCGAACTCGGACGGTTCACCGAACCGTTTTGCTGGGATTGCCTCACGCCGCTGATCGCGCACGACGCTGACGTCCAGCCCCTGCTGACGGGCAGCGGCTTCTTGTCCGGCCTTGAGCCGCCGCGTGTCAAAGGCGCCGGGCAGAAGGAAGTTGATGGTGACGTTGGCGTGCGCCACTGAGCGTGCCACGCCGGCGAGGAAGCCAGTGAGACCGGCTCGTGCCCCACTAGACAGGTCCAGCCCAGGCAGAGGCATCTTCACCGAACTCGATGTGATGTTGACGATGCGCCCGAAACGACGCTCGACCATCCCGTCGATCACGCACTGAAACAGGGCGATCGGCGTCACCATGTTGGCGGTCAGCCCAGCCAACATCGCCGCCTGATCGACGTCATGGAAGTCGCGAAAGGGCGGCCCCCCGTTGTTGTTGATGAGGATGTCCACCTGCGGAACGGCTTGGATGAGCGCCCGCTGCCCCTCAGCGGTGTCAAGATCGGCCGCGACTGGGATGATCTCGGCGCCTGTTTGGGCTCGCATCTCGGCGGCGGCAGCTTCCAGAGATGTGCGATCACGTCCGTTGATCACAACCCGGCACCCTGCCCGGGCCAGCTCAACGGCGCAGGCGCGTCCTAGCCCCTGGCTCGACGCACATACGACGGCGTTCCTGCCCGACAAGTTCAGATCCATGACACTCCTTCCAGCTTATTTTGGCGTTCAGCACTGTTGCGGGGCCGGCCCGCGCTGGCGCTCGAACTGCATTCCAGTGCAACCTCGCGGCCCTTACGATCGACCCCCTACGGCTCGCCCGATCCCGTCCAGGCACGCCTGCATCGCTTCGAGTGTCGTGGCTTCCGGCATGGTTTCGAACCGATAGCGTGGCAGGCTCACGCTGATGCAGCCGAGCGCCTGGCCGCCTCGTCCGTGAAGGGACATGCCATAGCAGCAGATATCGAGTTCGTTTTCCTGCAGGTCGAGTGAGTAGCCGCGCGCCCGGGTTGCCCCGATATCGTCCCGCAAACGGTCTACAGCGATGATGCTGTGAGGGGTCCGCGCGATCAGCGCGGCGCGATCCAAAAGCAGACCAACCTCCTCGTCCGGGAGGGTGGCCAGCCACGCCTTGCCGACCGAGGTCGAATGCAGTGACACGCGAGTGCCGATGCGAGAGGCCATTCGGACGGTGCGTCGGCTCTCCAGCTTGTCGATGTAGACCATCTCTCCTCGGTCGTGCACCGCTAGGTGCACGGTCTCGTCGAGGCTGTCCCGGAGACGCACGAGGTGCTCCTGCGCGGCCTGGCGCAAAAGCGACCCGTCCCAGGACTGAAAGGCCAGCGTGAGCAGGCGCGGACCGAGGCACAGACGGCCGTCGTCCCCTTCGGACAACATGCCCTCCGTCACGAGTGCGGCCGCGATACGGTGCACCGTCGGTCGTGGCAACTCCGTGATCTGGCAGAGGCGACCGACCGTCATTTCGCCCGGCCGGTCAGCCACCGCTTGGAGCACCCGCATGAACTTCGCGAAGGCCGCTGTTCCCGGTACGTCGGGTCGAGAGCCGTTCTGGTCCGGTTTTTGGGACAGCATCCAGGGCTCCTAGGCAATAAGATACCCACCATCAACGGGCAGGATCACCCCCGTCATGAAGCTCGCCGCTGGACTGACGAGGAAGCCAACCGCCTGAGCCACGTCGTGCGGCGTGCCCCAGCGGCCAAGCGGAGTCCGGGACAGGATCGGCTGCGCACGCAGCGGGTCGTCCTGAAGAGCTTGGGTCAACGGCGTCGCAATCCAGCCCGGAGCGACGGCATTGACCCGAATACCGTCCGGTGCGTAGGCGAGCGCCAGAGACTTGGTTAACTGAGCGATGCCGCCCTTGCTCGCGCTATAGGCCGGGACCAGGCTACCGCCGAAGAAGGACAGCATCGACGCCAGATTGACGATGCACCCTCCGCTTGACGCAAGCTTCGCGCGGGCAGCCGTGGAAACGCGCATCGTGCCGGTCAGATTGACGGCGAGCACCTGCTCGAAGACGTCAAGCTGGTGCTCATCGGCGCGCCGAATGATACCGGCGCAGTTCACGACGATGTCGATCCGCTCGCAAGCCTCGACCAAGTCCCGAACTCCGGCCTCATTCGTCACGTCCAGTTCCCGGGCCATGATGTCTATTCCGGCTGGCGCTCGGTAGGCTGCTGCGCCCAGCCCGGCAGCCAGAACCCTGGCACCCAACCCGCCCAACACCTCGGCGATGCCGGCGCCAATCCCCGTCGTTCCTCCGGTTACCAGGGCTGTCTTCCCAGCGAGGAGGTTCGGTTGAAAAGTCATGCCAGGCGCTCCGTCAGGGAAAGGGTGTTGGGCGATTCCAGGGGCTTGCGCACGAGGAGCAAGTAAGCGGCCGCGGCCGCGACTGCGACCACCGCGGAGGCGAGCAGGGCGTTTACGTAAGAGCCCGTGCCCTCGACGATGTAACCGGTGATCACAGGCGCGAAGGAGCCGGCGAAGTAGCCGCCAAAATTCTGAATGCTGCCCAGGGATGCAACCTGCCGCTTCGGCACGATCACGCTCACCAGCGTCCATGCCGCCGCACTGGCAAGATTGATGAAGAACATCGCAAGGCAGATGTAGACCACCGCCAGCGTGACGCTCGGGGTGTAAGCCGCCGGGACCGTGAAGGCGGCGCCGCCGAGTAGGCCGATGCAGACCGGCCATTTACGGCTGTTGACGATGCTCAGGCCGCGAGCGAGCAGCCGATCGGCGACCTGCCCGGCCGAAAGCATGCCCAAGGTGCCGAAGATGTAGGGAACAGCCACGACCCAGCCGGTCCGCGCCACGCTCAAGCCGCGCTCGTGCTCAAGGTAGGACGGCAACCAAGTCAAGTAGAGCCAGACCATGTAGATGACGCCCATGAACCCAAGGATCATGCCCCAGGTGGTGCCGTGGGCGAACAAGCCGCGCCACTCGGCCAGGGTCATGCTCCGCGCCACCGGCTCCGCTGTGCCACCCTCGTCGAGATGGGCGATCTCCTCGGGCAGCAGAGCGACCTCGTTGCGGTTGCGGTAGAGGAGGTACCAACCGACAGCGACAATAATGCCCGCCACCCCCGTCAGCATGAACATCCAGCGCCAGCCGAAGAGCAGCATCAGCGCGGTCAGCAAGGGTGGAGCGATACATGGACCAATGCAGGACGACGCCACGAAGATGCCGGTTGGCGTGCCCCGCTCGCGGACGTTGAACCACTCGCTCACCGTCTTAGCGCCAGCCGGGAATTGGGGCGCCTCGCCCAAGCCAAGCACCGCACGCACCACAAGGAACTGCTGGAAGGAACCGACGAAGCCAGAGACCAATTGAGCGAGCGACCAGAAGAACATTCCGGCGCCGAGCATGATGCGCGAGCCCAGCCTGTCCAACAGGGCCCCGATTGGAAGCTGTGAGAAGGCGTACGCCAGCGAAAACGCCGACAGAAGCCAGCCCATCTGGGCAGGCGTGAGGCTCATCTCGTCTCGGATTGCCGTGTTGGCGATGGACAGCGCAGACCGATCAACATAGTTGATAATACCGGCGGCGGTCAGAAAGGCCACTGCGATCCATTGAATGCTGCGGAGCCGCGCCGTTTTGCCGGTCTGCATGCTCGTTCCTCCCTTGTGACTAGTGTTTGCTTGATGGGGTCAATAAGTGGCGCGCCCGCCGGATAGATCGAACACGGATCCGGTATTGAAGGTGCAGCTCTCGGAACAGAGGAACAGCACGAGCTCGGCCACCTCATCCGGTTCTCCGAGGCGGCCCATGGGGCTCTTGTCGACCATCGTCTGCACATGCGCCGGGCTCATCTGCTCAAGCAGGGCGGTGCGTACGGCAGCCGGTGCGATAGCGTTGACCAGGACGCCGGTTCTCGCGAGTTCCTTCCCGAGCGATTTGGTCAATGCGAGCACCCCGGCCTTCGCCGCGCTGTAAGCGCTTGCGTTCGGCGTGCCCTCTTTGCCCGCCAGGGAAGCGAGGTTGACGATGCGGCCCCAGCCCCGCTCGACCAGGATCGGCGCCACGGTTTGGGACACCAGGAAAGTGCCCGTCAGGTTCACGTCCAGGATGCGGCGCCACTCGTCGAGGGGGTACTGGAGGACTGGGGTCGTGAGCCCCGCATAACCGGCGTTGTTCACGAGGATGTCGACCCGACCATGTTGGCGCAGGGTGCTGGTGAGGGCCGACGAGACGGAGTCCGCATTGGTGACATCAACCGCGATGCCGTTTCCGCCGTCCGCCAGCGGGTCGCGGTCCCAAATCACTGGAACTGCCCCGCAACGGCCAAGCGCCTTGGCGATGGCGGCGCCGATCCCGCGTGCGCCACCCGTCACGACGGCAACACGACCCGCGAGATCGAAGCGAGCTGACTCGGCCATCAGCGGATGAACTGGTCGACGTAATCTGCGCCGAGGCCGATCTCACCGAAATGCTTGCGGCACATGTCGATCTTCGTGAAGACGTCCTCGTATCCGGTGTGACGTCCCCACGGGTCAACGTAGTACATGCATCCGTTGACCTGGAAATGCGTGATCATCTCCTCCACGCCCTCGTCCACGACCAGCGTGTGGGTTTCACCCGGGGGCTCGAAGGCATAGGAGCCCTCGGTCGCGATCCAGTCATGCTCCAGATAGCGCCAGCTTCCCTTGAGCACGAAGGCGTGGACAGGGGCCGGGTGGCGATGTCGGCTGAGAATGCCCGACTTCCGCACTTTCAGAAGGTTCATCCAGTAGCCTGACGACACGTTCAGGCAGAGAGGCCGAAACCACACGTTCTCGGCCTGCGGCACCCAGATGCGCTCGTCGACCGGAACCGCCGGGGCGACCACCAGGTCGGGCAAGCATTCCCGAGGTTGGGCGAACTGGTAGGGCATGCGCTTGAGCGTGGCAGCATCCAATCCTTCTGCCGGGTCCGCTTTTAGCTGTGTGTCGCTCATGCGCCGCCTCCTGTCCATAATATGGACGATGTGTCCATGTCTGGATGATATGAGCGGAGTTGTTTGGCTGTCAAATGGGCGCAGGGCACGCCGGGCCTGCCAGCTGCACACCTCCAAAAACCTCGCGTGTTCGAGCCGAGCGTGATTCAATCGGGCTCGGCAGTTCGGAGGCTGGAGCTTGCACGGGCAGCCAGGGTTCTTCGACGTTGACGAGACGATGCCGGATCTCTGATGGTGCCGACGAGCCCCAGCATGCCGCGATGCAGCCGGTGCTTCGGCTAGAGGCCGCCTTAGATGAAGCCGATCGAGAACCAGGGTACGAAGGTGAGAACTAGCAGCCCCACGAAGAGCGCGCCGAGATAGATCCAGATCCGCCGCATACCCGACTCGGGCGAAACCTGCCCGATGATGCAGGCCGCATAGTAGCAGAGGCCAAATGGTGGCGCGAAGATGCCAATACCCATCGCGAGGATCACGATCATGCTGTAGTGCACTTCGTGGATGCCGAACTGCTTTGCGATCGGGAAAAGAAGGGGCCCGAACAGAACGATGGCCGGGATGCCTTCGAGGAGGCTGCCTAGCACTGCGAAGGCGATGAGCGAGACGAGCAGGAAGCCGGCTTGGCCGCCCGGAACTGCTGCCATCGCGTGTGCGAGGCTGTGCGAGAACCCGGATTGGGTGAGGGCCCAAGCCATGGCGCTTGCAGCGCCCACGATGAACAGGATGGCGCCCGAGAGCGAAGCCGTACGGGCCAACATTGGTATTGCTGCGCGCCAGCTAAGGCCGCCGCGGTACACCGCGAGGCCGAGAAGAAGCGAATACGCGATCCCGATGGTGGAAACCTCCGTTGCGGTGGCGAAGCCCTCGACGACGGCGGTACGGATGAGAAACGGAAGCAGCAAGGCCGGGAGGGCCACGACGAGGCTCTTCATCACCACAGACAAAGGGGCACGGGTTACCTTGACACGGTCATCATCCTTGCCGGCGCGATAACGCGCTACCAGCGCGAGTACGAGCGCCAACACGATCGCGGGCAGGATCCCTGCCGTGAACAGAGCCGCAATGGAGACGCCCGTCACCGATGCGATCGCAATCAGCACGATCGAGGGCGGGATCGTCTCGCTCATCGCGCCAGAGGCCGCGAGGAGGGACAGCAACTCGCCGTCTTGCATGCCGCGGCGACGCATCTCGGGAAAAAGCACCGGGGCGACCGCGGCCATGTCCGCGGTCTTCGAGCCAGAGATGCCAGACACCAGAAGCATCGCGCCCAGCAGCACGTACGACATCCCAGCCCTCACATGGCCTAGCAGGGACGCCAGGAACTCCACCATCACGCGAGCCATGCCGGTCACGTCAACGAGTTGACCAAGAAGGACGAAGAGCGGGATAGCAAGCAACATGAGGCTGCTCATGCCCTCGTCGATACGGCCGACGACGATTGTAAGCGGAGTTGATGTGACGGTCAGAAGGTATGCAGAGGTGGCGAGAGCGAACGAAAAGGCGATCGGAACGCCCGCGGTTACTGCAACCCCCAGCAGACCAACAAAAAAGACGAGAAGTGCCCAATTGCCCAAGCCGGCGAGCAGGGGAGAAGCTATCGAGAGCGCGACGGCCAACACTCCGAGGACGCCTGCGACACTCGCGAGATCAGCGAGACTATGTCGCGCCAGCCGGAGCGTGCAGCTAAGGAGCGCCAGTCCGAATCCAACCGGAACTGCCAGGGCCCTTACCGTTCCCGACCAGCCCAGAGCGGGCGTCTCTACGAAGGATTGGTCATCCGTGTAGTCGTAAGCCGGATGAAGCATCAGGATGACGAAGACGAAAACCGCACCGACCGCGAGCGTCTCGCACCAGGCTTGCGCGCGCGGGGACATGGACCCAACCACGAAGGTTAGGCGCATGTGCTCCCCGCGCTGGATTGCCACTACAGACCCGAGCATTGCAAGCCACAGAAAGAGCAGGGACGCGAGCTCGTCCGACCAGATGATCGGATGTCCGAGGGATCGAGCGCAAATCCCGGCAAACAGGATTACGACTTCCGCGATCACAAGTAGGGCGGCGGGCACCTCCACCAGACGGCGTAGCCAATGTTCGCCGACGCGAACCCAAACCGAATGGTGAGCCAACTCCGAGCGGGCTGCCTCGTGGGTGCCATCCACGGCGTTCATGCTAGGGGACCCGTCACTTCTTCCAGCGCCTTCCACGCTTCGGGGCCGAACTTGCCTTTCCACTCCTTGTAGAAGCCGGCCTGCGTCAAGGCCTTTCGGAAAGCGTCCTTATCGGCACTTTCAAAGGTCAGGCCCTTCGCCGTGAGTTGCGCCTTGAGAGTTCCGTTCAGCTTCGCAACGTCGTCTCGCTGTTCCATCGAGGCTTGGTCGAACTCTCGTCGAACGATCGCCTGGAGATCGCTCGGCAGCCGACTAAAGGCGCGCCGGTTTGCTACGAGCCAGAAGGGATCCCAGATGTGGTTCGTCTCCGAGACGTATTTCTGGACTTCGTAAAGCTTCCCAGCCTCAATCGCGACTAGCCCGTTCTCCTGGCCGTCGACGAGGTGCGTCTGAAGCGCCGTGTAAAGCTCGCTGAAATTGATCGATGTCGGATTCCCGCCAAGTGACGAGAAGAGAGAGGTGAAGATTGGCGAGACTGGTACCCGGATCCGATATCCCTTTAGATCGTCGGGTGTTTTGATCGGCTTCGATGCCGACGTGATCTGGCGAAAGCTGTTATCGGAGGCCTTGGCAGCGACAATAAGGCCTGCCTTCTCGATCTGTGCGCGAACGTAGACACCAACAGGGCCGTCGACTCCGCGCCAAGCCTGGTCGTAATCGGAGAAGGCGAAGCCAACATTCGTTATGGCGGCTCCGGCCGCCACAGTGGAGATGACCGAACCAGCGATGTTTAGGAATTCGATTCCGCCGGATCGTACTTGGGTGATGAGGTCCGTGTCGGTGCCAAGCTGGCTTGCCGGGAAGAATTTCAGTTCGATGCGACCATTCGAGCCCTGCTCAATCCGCTTGCATGCCTGCTCCAGGCGCGCATTGATCGGCTGGGTCAGTGATTGCCCCGTCGCGACCTTGAAGCTGAACTCGGCTGCCATAGCAGGCTTGGTGCTGATCGCCGCGAGCGAGATGCCGGCTGCGGCGCCGGTGTCAACGGCGGCGCAAAAGTCGACCACGGCGGCGGAGCAAAACCAGGCCAGTTGGTGAGGATGTGCGCCATGGCGCGCGCGCTTCCCACATAGCTGGCGCGTGCCATGGCGCGCTGGCCCGTCAGGGCCAGTAGTTGTAAGATGCCTGGATCTTGATCAGCGCCGCTTGCGGGCAGTGCTGTTGGCGAGGCGGTAACTTTCGCCGTTCATCTCGAGGATGCTGACGTGGTGGGTCAATCGGTCGAGCAGTGCGCCGGTCAGGCGCTCCGAGCCGAATGTCTCGGTCCATTCATCGAAGGGCAGATTGCTTGTGATGAGGGTCGATCCGCGCTCATAGCGCTGCGAGATCAGTTCGAACAGCAACTCGGCACCCGTTTTCGACAGGGGCACGAAGCCGAGCTCGTCGATGATGAGAAGCTTGTAACCGGCCATCTGCTTCTGGAAGCGCAGCAGGCGGCGCTCATCGCGGGCCTCCATCATCTCGCTGACCAGCGCTGCGGCGGTGGTGAAGCCAACCGAGAGGCCCTTCTGACAAGCGGCCCGCCCGATGCCGAGGGCGACATGGGTCTTGCCGGTGCCGGACGGGCCGAGGGCAATGACATTCTCGCGCCGTTCGATCCATTCGCACCGGGCCAGTTCCAGCACCTGCATCTTGTTCAGCTTCGGAATGGCCGCAAAGTCGAAGCTGTCCAGGCTTTTGACGGCCGGGAACTTCGCGGCCTTGATGCGCCGCTCGACCATTCGCCTTTCCCGGTCGATCAGTTCGAGTTCGACAAGCCGTGCCAGGTATCGGACATGGTCCAGCCCTTCCGCCGCGCATTGGCGGGCCAGCTTTTGATGTTCGCGCAGGAAGGTCGGCAGCTTCAGCGCTTTGAGGTGATGGGCGAGCAGGATTTCCGGGGCATCACTCATGCCGCATCATCCGACAGCAGCCGCATGTAAGACCCGGCCTTGGTCTTCTCGACCATCGCCTTCGGCAGGTAGGGATAGCAGTCGAGGTCCAGTCGCGGCGGACGACGCTCCACCCGGCACAGGAGAAGATGCTTCACCGCATCGAAGCTGAGCGCCCCCATCCGAAGAGCCTGGAGCACTGCCGCCCGCACGTCCGCCAGATCGAAGGCCTCCAACAGCCGCAGGACCTGAACATATTCGCGCCGACCCTGTCGGTTCATCCGCACCTCCATCAGGCGGCGCAAGGTGGCGAACTCCTCCGGCAGGTCCCAGCCCTGTAACGGGGCGGCTTGATCCAACGCATTGATCTTCTGCTCGATCAGCGGGAGGTAATGGATCGGGTTGAAGACCAGTTCGTCGCGATCCCAGCATCGGGGATGGCGGGCGATCACCTCGCCCCGGCAGCCAATCACCACCTCATGGATATAGCCCCGGATCCAGACATCCTGGTGGCCGTATGCAACCGGCACCGAGTAGTCGTTGGTCTTGTAGCGCACCAGAGATTGCGACGAGACCCGGCCGTTGTCCTGATCGCAGGCATCGAACGGCGCCGCCGGGAGGGCGCGCATCGCAGCAAGGTCACGCTGCAATCTCTCACCGATCGTCTCGCTTTCGCCGCGCAGGACTGCGCGCTGACGCTTGCGGCACTGCTCCTCCAGCCACAGATTGAACGCGTCCCAAGTGGCGAACTCCGGTAGCGGCACCATGAAGTTGCGCCGAGAGTAGCCCACCAGGCCTTCGACATTCCCCTTGTCGTTGCCCTTGCCCGGCCGGCCATAGCGATCCCGGATCAGGTAGTGCGACAGGAACCCGCTGAACAGCGAGGCACGCTTTCTGGTTCCATCCGGCAGGATCTTCGCCACCAGGCACCGGTCGTTGTCGTAGAGCACAGACTGGGGAACCGCACCGAAGAACGCGAAGGCATGGATATGGCCATCCACCCAGGCCTCGGCCACCGCTGCAGGATAACCCCGGACGTAACAGCCATCGCTGTGCGGGAGGTCCAGCACGAAGAAGTGTGCCTTCTGCTCGACCCCGCCGATCCGGACCAGGGCTTCGCCGAAGTCGGCCTGAGCGTGGCCCGGCGGATGCGACAGCGGCACGAACACCTCCTGGCCACGTCGCTCACGTTCCCGGATGTAATCCTTGATGATCGTATAGCCGCCGGTGAAGCCACACTCATCGCGAAGCCGGTCGAACACCCGCTTCGCCGTATGCCGCTGCTTGCGTGGCATGATCCGGTCAGCCTCCAACCACCCCTCGATGATCGGGATAAACGGATCGAGCTTCGGGCGGCGGACTTCGACCGTTCGACGGTAGCCGGGCGGAACCGAAAACGACATCATCTTCCGAACCGTGTCCCGCGACACATTAAACACCCGTGCCGCTTCCCGCTGGCTCATGCCCTCCGCACAAGCCTGACGAACTCTCAGATATAGCTCCACGCTGTAAATCCCCACGCCCTCCCTGCTGCCGCAGAAAGGGAAAACTGGACGACTTTTAAGCCGCCCGCAGCCGCATCATGCCGCCGCTACCGTGGACGAATTTCGCACCGCCGTTCTCATGGCCCATGCTGAACAGAAACAGGAGCAGCGCGCCCTCGGCCCAGGCGCCCAGCGCCGCAGCCCCGCCGGCCGCGACCAGCATGAGCGTGTCGATCTCGAAGCGCTTCAGGCGCAGATTGTCGATCGCCTCGCGCAGCGTGAAGTAGCCGCCGCATCCATAGGCGGCGACATACAGGGCGAGCGGCAGCCAGTCCGGACGACCAACGATCAGCTTGTCGATCGCAAAGCCGACCGCAAGGAACAGGCCGCAGGCGAGCGCAAAGACAATCTCCGTGTTTGCGCCAAAGATGCCACCGTGCTCATGAGCGTGGCCCTCCTCGTGGTCGTCGTGCTCTCCTGGTCCGTGATCATGTCCGGCGTGGTCGGGCTCAGGCGGGTTCCTCTCAAGGGTTGCCCGAATGGCCGCCTCATCGGCCTGCTCCCGATCGTACTCAATGCGCGCCAGGCCTCCCGCGCTCACATCGGCTTCAAGGACACCGGGAATTGAGAGCAGGCGGTCGCCGAGCGTGCGCGCACGCCGTTGGTGGACCGGGCCACCAAGATCGAGGACCGCATGGCCATATCGCGCGCTGATCTGAGCCCCGGTGCCGGTTGCGAGCTCCCTTATCCTGGCCAGTGACAGGAGGTCGGAGTCATAATGGATACAGAGTTGTGGCGACTGATCGCCGATCGCCGGCAAGACATGCGCGTCATCGACGCCGTCGCGACCGCGAAGCCGTTCCAAAAGCCGCGAGACGCAGGCATCCGCCGCGTCCGGAATACCGGGCAGGATGACCGACAGGTCGAGCTTCATTTTGTCAGTCATCAACGTTTTCCTCAGTTCGATGCGCGTCCGATCAGCATTTCACAAAACATTGCGAAAGCGCCGTCGCAATAGAAGTGGTGTGGTGTCACTGCTCGTGAGCAGGGTCGCAACGCTGTCGCAGGCTCTAAACGCGTGGAAGCGACGATAAACAAACAGTGATTGCTAGGATACGGGGCGCATTATTCTAGAAGATCTCGACACATCACAGCGTTGTCGAGGTCATATTAGGTGAAACCCAAAGCCCTATATGGGCAATTTTCACCGAATGGAGGGATGACCTCGGCCCGCCCCTTGCCCTCGATCCATCCGATTATGCGCGGGGAGCCTAGGCTGTGCGAAACCCCTGCCGTCTTAGGATTTCCGGGTCAGGCTTCCTCTTCGATGGCGATCTGCGCGATTTGGCGCGCCCCGCTGTTGAGGTGCGAAGCGATTAGATGGCCCACCGCCACCGCGCCGATGCAAAGGACGACGGACGCCACGACGTTTACTGCCGCTCGCATCATGCCGCCCGATCGCATGAGGTCGAGCGTCTGCAAGCTGAAGGAGGAGAATGTTGTGTAACCGCCGCAAAGGCCAATCATCACGAATAGGCGCAGGCTTTCGGAGAGTGGGTAGCGGCCGCTAGCCAGCGTCAGCGTGCCGAAAAACCCGATAACCAGCGAACCGCTGACGTTGATGAAGATGGTGCCCCAAGGCAGTTGGCTGCTGACGGGAAGCGCCAAAACCGACACGACATACCGCGCGAGCGTTCCGATAGCGCCGCCGATCATGATCAGAAGACAGTTTGTGAAAGACATGCTCGATCCTCTCTGAGGCGAGCAACTGGCTCGCCTTAGCGGCAGGATCCAGACGGACTCCTACCGCGGTTTCCGCGGTAGGAGTCATCAGCCCTCACGGGCGGTTTCGGGAGAACTCCATTCCCATCGAACTCAATCTGCCCGGAGATTTGGGCGAACACAAGTGCTGGGATGGCAAGAGGAGTTGAGCGCGCATGACTGCGCAACTCTCATCCCGATCGCCGGCGACGCGCAAGCAGCAGCCCTCAGCGGATCATGTATCCGGCCGAAGTTCGATGGCATTCTTCGCCAAGTCGAACATATGGTCCGCCGCGGGTCTCCATGGGTCCCGCAAAGCCAATGCCTGGTTGAGATCGACAAAGGGACGCATCCGCGCCTCATATCGATCGAAGGCGCACGCATAATCGCCAGAGGCATGGGCAAGCTCGGCAGCAAGAACAAGGGATACATCGACTACCCGGCGAGCGAAGTCGCCGCGATCGCGTGATCGAGGCGGTGGCGGATCGGCGCCACTGATGAGGCCGGCCGACCGCGATCATCGAGGGCCCGAAAGCGATCGCGATCGTCGGCTTGGCGATGCGTGCGGCACCAGCAGCACCAGCTTGAAGTCCTGACGTTCCGTTGGGCTGAAGCTGTGCTGATCGAAGCTGAGCCGCCCGCGCTTTGGATGATCGAAGGTGCGCATGCCGCCGATCCGATGCTGAACGTCCTGATCATTCCACAGCCGCGCAAAGAGCGGACTCTCCTCCCTGAGCCCGTCGATGAACTGCTTGACTCGGGGATCGCGAAAAGTGTGGCCAAAATCGGCGCGAAATTCCGCCAGAAGCCGGCGCGCGCGATCCTGCAATTGCGGAATCAGCGAGCGGGCTTTGTCCTCAATGAAGACGAAGCGCAGCAGGTTGCGCTGATGGTCACCATCGAGCCAGCCGCAGAACAGGCTGGCGGCGGCCTTGTTCCAGCAACAGGCGTTCCACAGGCGATCGAGACCATAGGCCGGATGCGCGAAGGTCTGGACCGCAGCGACCAGCGACGCCGGCGCCGCCTCGGCGAGACCGGCAGAATCATCGGGATCAAGCCGGTCGGCGAGCTCGAACAGATAGGCGCGCTCCGCCCGCGTCAGCGACAAGGCCTCGGCCAACCGCCCCAGCGTCTCGGGCGAGGCCTGTACCGGACGTCCCTGCTCGATCCAGGCGCACCAAGTGATGCTGATGCCTGCGAGAGCTGCAAGCTCCTCGCGCCGCAAGCCCGGTGTCCGGCGGCGGCCGGCCGCAACGGCAGGTCTGACGCGCTCACGATGGGCGCGTACGAAATCGCCGAGAAGGCGGCGTTGGTCGGATCCGAGCATGGCGGGAATGATAATAGGATAAAGCTCTATATTGTAACAGTTTTAAAGCGTTGGCATCCTGAGGGGCAATCGTCGCAGGAAACGTCCATGGCAAACCATCATGACAGCGTCGTCGAGGCCCAGTTCGGGCCACGCGCTAAGGCCTATGTCGAGAGCGCCGTGCATGCGCAGGGCGCAGACCTCGAGGCGCTCGAAGCCATTGTGGCCAAGCGTCGGTCGGACCATGCCCTCGATCTCGGCACGGGTGGCGGCCATGTCTCCTATCTGATGGCGCGCCACGCGGCGCGGGTCACCGCCGCGGACCTCTCGGGCGAGATGCTGGCGGCCGTGACGGCCACGTCGCGCGAGAAGGGGCTTTCCAACATCGAGACCGTCGAGGCGCCGGCTGAGCGCCTGCCCTTTCCGGATGCCACGTTCGACTTCCTGGCCTGCCGCTACTCGGCACATCACTGGCAGGATTTCGACGGCGGCCTGCGGCAGGCTCGCCGCGTGCTGAAGCCCGGCGCGCCGGGCGTCTTCATCGACGCCTGCTCGCCCGGGCCGGCGCTCTTCGATACCCATCTGCAGGCCGTCGAATTGCTGCGCGACACCTCGCATGTGCGCGACTACAGCGTGAGCGAATGGATGGCGGCGCTGCATCGCGTCGGTTTCGCCGTTACTTCGTCCCGAAGCTGGCAATTGCGGATGGACTTCCCGGTCTGGACGGCGCGGATGCGGACACCTGCCGACAACGTCAAGGCAATCCGGGCGCTTCAAGCGGCGGCATCCGCCGAGACGCGAGCGCATTTTGCGATCGAGCCGGACGGCTCGTTCCTGCTCGACATCACGCTGATCGAAGCCGCGGCAGCCTGACGATCATGACCGCATCCGCCGCCAAATTCGACGCCACGCGCGCCGGCGAATATGCTGAGCAGAGCCGCATCGCGCTCGCCGGCTACGACGCCTGCCATGAGCTTGCCGCCTGTCTCCTGTCGGCGGATCTCGGCGAGAGCCTGGACCGACGGATCCTGGTCGTCGGCGCGGGCGGAACGGCGCAGGAGATCCTCGTCGCCGGCAAGCTTCGGCCGAGCTGGCGCTTCCTTGCGGTCGATCCCTCCCCGCCGATGCTGGCCGGGGCCATTGCATCCGTCGAGGCCGCCGGTCTTAGCCATCTGACGACCTGGCACTCCGGCTATGTCGACGAACTGCCGGTAGACAACCGCTTCGATGCTGTGACCGTTATCGGCGTTCTCCATCATCTTCGCGGACGCGAGGCGAAGCTTGCTCTGCTGCGCGCGGTCGCGGCGCGGCTTCACCCCGGCGGTACGCTCATTCTCGCCTGCAATCGCGGCGCCTATGCCGAAAACCTGCTCTTCCTGAAGGCCTGGGGCGAGCGGTGGCGGATGGCGGGCGCTTCACCGGAAGAGGTCGAGGTGAAGCGCGGCAAGATTCTGCAAGGCGCTGATCCGCCCGGGTCGGATGCTGCGGTCGAAAGCCTTCTCGCGGAGACCGGCTTCGAGCAGCCGCGTCTCTTCTTCTCGAGCCTGTTCTGGGGCTCCTGGATCGCGAGGCGTAGCGCATGAGCGAACGAGACGAGCCAGAAGCTGTGGCGCCTATACGGCACCACGTGGTGATGACGCGAGCCGCCATGATGGCTTTCGCCGAGGGCTGGATCGCCGCATGGAACGGACGCGACGTTGAAGCGGTACTGAGTCATTTCCGCGACGATGCCGTCTTCGTCAGTCCGGTCGCAGCCAAATATGTCGGCTCGTCTCGCATTGAGGGGAAAACCGCCCTCGCCGCCTATTGGCGTTCGGCACTTGACAAGCTGACCACGCTTGCGTTCACACTCGACCGCGCGACATGGGATCCTGTCCGACGAGAGCTCAACGTGATCTACGAGGCCGATCTGAACGGACAGCGTCGCCGGGCCTGCGAACTCATGATCTTCGACGAGCTCGGCGAGCAGATCCAGGGCGAGGCTTTCTACGGGGCGGAGCTTCCATAGTCTCCCGTCTCATCTCGTCCGGCACCCCCACCAGCAGCCGGCTTCTCGACCGGCTTCGAGCGCGAGCAGCCAGCCGAATCGAGGACCGGCACATCTTTGCGATCGTCTCGCGGCTCAGTCCGAACAATCCCGTGTTTTGGCCCGAGCTGTCTCGCAGGTCTCGTCGCCAATTTTGGACCTTGCCGCGGCGCCAGGCGCGAGAACACCATAGGCCCGGTGACGTTCGACGTTTCTGGACAACTACGTCATCCGCTGCGGTTTCGTCGACTGAGCCTGGGCCCCCTCGCTGGCTTCGATCTCACGAATGATTTGCTCTTGTTCGGCACGCAGCTGCGCGAGCGCATCGGTCTGAAGCAGCGTCGGCGACAGGCGGTCGGCCGGATGTTGCGCGAGCGATGCTGCTGCCTCGCGCGCCGCCGCCGCTTCCCGTGTCTCCTGCGCTGCTGACTTCTGCGCGCCGGCGACGATCGCCCGCTCGGCGCGGAGCTCGCGCTGGGTCGTCGGGTCGATGCCGACCGTGGCTTCCTCCCGACGCTCAGCGGCAATCGCGCGATCTGCCAATCTCGCGGCCGCAGCGGCCTCACGCTCTTCACGCTGCTGAATTCCGCTCGCCCGCTCGATGAGCCTGTCGGCATTGGCACCGGCGATCGCCTCGACTTCGGCGCGCGTCATCTGCTGGATGCCGTGTTCTGAAGCTCGCTGCAGGTCGACGCGGTTTGCGAGCGTCTCGAGATATCGCGATGAGGCCTCGCGAAATTGCTGTTTCGTCTCGCCGTCCAGCAGGTCGCTCGTTCGCGACACCGCGTCGTTCATGAGGCGCAGATCCTTTGCCATCTGCTCCGATGTCACTGCCATGGTCGAGTTCTCCTTCGTCAGCTGCTCCACGCGTTTCCCGATCGTCTGCACGATAGACCCGACCGTCTGGGCCATGAGCAGGCGCTCGAGCATGTCCTTTGCTTGCGGGTTCGCCGGCTGCTCGGCCGCAACCGTCCGCCAGGCCTGAACGCCCTCGTTCACGAGCTTCAGGTCCTGCGCCGTCACGGGCAGGCGAATTGGATTTGTCCGCGCGACCGCGATCCGCTGCCGGGCATTGTCGATGAGCCGCCGATTGGCTGGATCCGCGGCATAGGCGCGATCGCGTGCCTCGCGTGTCGGCCGCGGACGATCCGCCGCCTCGACGATCGCCTTGTCCTTCGGGCCGTAGCTTTGCGACGACGCGCGCTCGCGTGCGGATGTCGCGACGATCTTGAGACCTTCCGCCTGCGCATGCTGGGCATAGAACTGGCGCCACTCGCTGAAGGTCTCTCGACCCGGATGCAGCTTCTGCCCGGACTCGCTTTTGACGGCGACGACGGCGTGGACGTGGACATGGCCGTCGGCCTCCTTGTCGGTGTGGACGCCGAACATGAACTTGTGATCGGCAAAACGATCGTGCAGGAACGCGCGGGCAGACCGCCTCAGTGCGTCAACGTCCGTCCCGGCCTTCGCCGACACGATCAGATGCATGGTATCGCGCGAGGATTGCGAGCGTAGCGTCGGTCCCCATTCTCGCGCCGCGGTCCTGGTCTCGGCGACATTGGTGATCGCCCGGCCACGATCGTCAATCGCGGGCCCCTTCTCGATCAGCTTGTTCAGCCGATAGGTCACGCCGTCGCGGCCATGGCTCGTGGCGCCCGGAGCGATGGCGATTGCGTCCGGCGGCAGGCCGGTAGCCGCCACGATACGCTCCTTTGCACGCGCCTCGGATGCGAGATCGAGCCGCTTCTGGGTGAAGCCCCTGCCCTCTTCTCCGACGCGCTCTCCCCGAACCCGGAAGCGCTCCTTGCCCGCTCCAGCCATTGCGGTGACGATGCGCGCTTCGAGCTCGCCCTTCTGCGCGACGTCGAGGCGATAAGCATACCGGTGGCCTTCGAATCCCGCCGCGATCGCCTTCTCGTAGGTTTCCCTGCCCTCGGGCGTGTCGGCGACACCGTTCAGGGACAAGCGCACGGCGCCGACGTCGTGGCTCTCGGCGCGCTTGGCGAAGTTGCTCGACCAGGCCTTGATCTCGTCGGCGACGGCTTCGCGATCGGCGAGGATCCGCCCATCATACGTTTCGAGCGCGACATCCTCGCGCTGCACATATTGGCCGGTCGCCGTCGCGCGGGCAACGCCACGGGCATAGGACACCACCTTGATCACAGCGGGCTGGTAGCCGGCCGCCAGCTGACGAGCCCGGCCGACCGCCTCGCCCTGCCCCGCCGCGCGCGCGCCTCCTCCGCCAGGACCGCCGCCTCCTGCGACCTGATCGGGTTTCGAGCCCGACGGTGCAGACGCCCCTCCTCCTCCTCCGCCGCCGCCTGCGGCGGTCGGCAGGAACCGCGTCCGCTCTTCATCCCGGCCGCCGGTGATCGTCGTCCCGCGGATGATCTCCTGCGCGGTCGGCGCCTTGGGAAGCGGCGCCACGCGACCGCGACGGGCGCGCACCTCGTCATCGAGACCGGGGGATCGCCGGCGCCGCGTCTCGCCGGCATCAATGACCGCGCGACGCGCGGCCTCGACCTGCTCGACCCACCAGGCGATCTGCGCATCCCGGTTCATCGCGGCTCCTGACCAAAGAGCTCGGCCGGCAACGTCAGCCTGACCTCACGCCGCAGCTTGGACCCATAGGCGACGGTCATTTCGGTGAGCTCGTCGTTGATCGCCGAGACGATCTCGTGCAGGCCACGCCAGACCGGCTCGGTGTCCTCGATGCGCACCGCCTGACCGCGGTGGATGGCGCGCAGGACCTGCGAGAGGTTTCGGCCGACCATGCGGACCTGGCTCGCGAGCTGGACGACGGCGCGCGTATTCTCGGCCGACAGGGCAGGACCCGCCTGCACCGATGCGCGGATCAACCGGCGCACGACCTCGGCCTTGGGCAATCCGAACAGCGCGACGGCTTCCTGGAGCCGCTGCTCATCGAGCTCCGACAGTTCGGTCCGGAGCCTTGGCTTGCGTCGTGGTGTCTTCGCGGAGCGGGCCATCGGCTCTCCCCTTCCCTTCCGTTTGCAAGGCTCGGCGGCCGTTAGGCCGGAGCCAAGGCGTAGGCATCGACCCGATGACCACGAAGGCGCGTCAGCGCCCTTCGGCTGCCTTCAGCAGCCGTCCCCCGGTTTGGCCCACAAACCGGTATCTTGTCAACCAATATCTATTAAACCGTATGTAAGACTTCGCGCATGAAGAGCGCTCGCGTCTGGACAGCCGTCCCTTGAACCCGAAGGCCCGCTTGGCGCACAGCGCCCCGTTAAGACCGCAATGACGAATTACCGTAACGGCGCAACACTGCAACGCATTGCTCCGACAATAATGCACTACCGCACGAATGCGCTCCCGCCAGCACCGCATTGGCGACATCACGTACTACGGCAACTCGCTAGAACGACAATGCCGTATCAACGCATTACCTGAACACCGCATCAAGGCTTTCCGGTACTTCCGGAATGACGAATTGCAGCACAGCCATATGTATATTATAATGTATGTTGATTGCTGTTAGAGCGAGCGACGGAGGGCTTGACGGTGCCGAGTATATTCGCAGTGGCGAACCCAAAAGGCGGGAGCGGCAAGACCACGGTTGCGATCATTCTCGCTGGTGAGTTCGCGAAGCATGGCTACTCCGCCGCGATCGTCGACGCCGATCCGCAGGGCTCTTCATACCAGTGGCATGCTTCCTCCGTCGCGCGGGGGTTGAGCCCGCAGGGCGTCGATCTGGTCCGCGCCCCCGACGAATCCGCATTGGTTCAAGCCGTCGAACGCCTGGCCGGTTACGACGTTGTGGTGATCGACACGCCCGGCTATTACGGCGAGGTACTGATCCAGTCGGCGCTCCGGGCCGACCTCGTCGTGTTGCCGTGCAAGGTACATACGTTCGATGCGTCGCAGGTCGTGCGGACCCTTCGCAATCTCGAGCAGCACGCCGCCGCGGCACAGCTGCCGAGAGCCAGCATCGGGTTCTATTCAATGAATACGACAGCCTCGACCGCAACACGCGACCCCTCCGCGAGGTCGTGGCCTACCTCGACTCCGAGCACGTGCCGGTCTGCTCGACGGCGCTCTACCGGCGTGTGACCTACCGCACGATGACAAGCGGCTTCGGAACACTTTACCAGATGAGCGACAGGGACGAGTCGGTGCGCAAGGCCCGCTACAATGCCGATCAGGTCGTCCGCGAGTTGCTCGCAGCGAGCCAGGGCGCGGCGACCGGCGAGCCGGTCGCATGAGCGACGGAGCTCCCAGCGAGAAGTCTGACCGGCCTCCCCTTCCCCGCGATGCGTTCCGCGCCCAGCGCGCAGTCGCGCCGGCCTCTCAAAAACCTGTCCTTCAGCCCGTGGTCGTCACTCCTGCCTACGACGATCCCGTTACGCCGGCGCCGGCGCCAGGCAGATCGCCATCGCAAGCCGCCAATTCTATCTCATCCAAGCGAGGGGAGCGGCCACCACGAAATCGCGAGCGCAATCCGTTCGAGGCTTATGGCGAACGCGCCTCGTCGCGGCCCTACGCGCTTCGCCTTCCCGATCCAATCGACCTGGTGCTCCGCCAGCTTGCCGCCGAGCAACGCACGCAGCCGCTGCGCATTGTCGACCGCGCCCTCTATGATCTTTTCAAGCGGCTCGGTCGATTGCCGCCCGCCGACGACTCGTAGTCGCCATTGTGAAAGAGGCGTCACGAAGCACGAATCGCTGCTACGCGCTGTCGTCCGGGAAGGAAGGTCCTGCAGGTGTCTTCATCTCTGCTGGATCCTTTCCACGTTGCGCGCCGCGGAGAGCCATCAGCATAGGCCAGATAGAGAATTGGCCGGCTGCCGCACGTCGGGCGAGCGTCCTGAGGTAGCCGCCGGGATTTTTGATGCCGTTGCCGCGCTGGAGGATCAGCGCCAAGGTGACGCTCGCCGGCCCCTGCCCCATTGCAGCACAGGCCTCTTCCCACGCGCTTGGGCTGACGCCGAGAAGCGGGCGCACGATGACGGCGGCGTCCACCACGTCCCGTATCGTTCGTAGCCCGTGGCGGGCGTAGTCCACAAAATCAGGACACGTGTCGGCGACGAGCCGGACAGGGACTGCTGATGCGACATCGCGCTCGATGTCGGGCTGGAATGCATTGCCGGCGCTTTCGGCGCCGGCTTTCGGCGTCGGGTTCGTTGCTATGGACGCATTTGCGGACGGTTCGCGTATTGGCCTTGTGGGTTCGATATGACTCTCAAGAATTTCGAGGATCCGCCCCGACAGCTCGACCAGCGCCGCGGCGAGCGGCTCGAGGGCAGCGCGGCACGGCGTGCGTGGTCGGCCGTCGATCAGCCCCAGGAATTCGTGGTGCAGTGCTGGCCAGTCGGCATCGACGCCCCGTTCGACACCCAGCGCGAGCATCTTTGCGATGTCGCGGCGCGCGAGCGTGACCTGCTCGCGCAGCGCATCGAGAACATGTCGCTCCTCGACAGCGCGAGCGGCGAGTTCCGCAAGGTCGTCGACAGCCGCCACGAGCGGGCTGAGATCGAACCCGAATGCCAGCTCGATGTCGCCGCCTGCTGCGCGCCGAGCGTAGCGTTTGCCATTTGGGCTATCCCGACGCTGGATAAGACCCGATTTCACAAGAGCGGCAATATGCCTACGTAAGGTCGACGCAGGGATGCCGTGGGCGCGTAGCGAGAGCTCGCGATTTGATGGAAACACGACGAGATCAGTGGACCCGAGCGTGAGCACCGTGTCCGGGTGGAAGCTCAGCAGCGCATTCAGGACGGTCAGCGCGCGGTCGGAAAGGGCAAGGGCGGCCTTCGCTTCGCATGCGTGGCGAAACGTCTTCCATTTGTGGCAGGCCTTGCCGGGTTGGCACTGCCGAACGTCGCGTTGAATCCGAAGCGCGGCCGGGGACAGCGCGCCGCATCCAAAAGGGGCGATAGGATTGAAGCCAAGCATCTGCATTCGCGTCCTCTCGTTGCGAGAGCGCGTGGCAAACAAAGACCGTGGCGTGAAAACGCTGAGTCTCTTGAACTGTCGGATCGCGCGAGCTAAGATGCCTTTGCGTTTGGAGGCCTCGCTGGCGATTGCCGTCGCCAGCCCGCTGACCCTCTTGAGAGACCCGGCTCTGCCGGGTTTTTCTTTGTCTGAACGCACTTCTCCTGGTTGAATCAGATCAGTACATTATATTGAATGTTAGTCGGCCGTCCAATATGTAGGCTGCGGCCGCATGGGTATCGTTCGGATCATGGTTCGGAGGGAAGGCTCATGGCTGAGAAGTCATGCCGACGCAAAGCAGATCACGCAGCGAAGGGATGTTTGCTCATAGGAGCGTTTCAGTCGGGGCTCGAAGCACTGCGTCTCGAAGCACAGCTAACCCGTGGAGAGTTCGCGAAAAGCCTAGGGATCCCGAGATCAAGCTACTTCCACCTGATGACGACAGCAGCGAATCCAAGCCTTAGTTACATTGAACTCATCGCGGAACGAGCGGGCGTCGACCCTCTGACCTTGTTGCGGAAGCGGACCTCGGACCGTCGGCACGAGGGCGACTCAATCGGCTCGATGAAGGGAAGCGCATATTCAAAGAATTTACGGTAGGATTGACAACGTCCAATATACTAGACTTCAGACGTAATGTATGGTGAATCGGATGCGGAGTTTTGTCCGAAAGCCCTTTCGCCATGTCGCCTGTTCGCAAGCCTCAGCCAGTCGATCATTCGGTGCTGAATGAGATGCTGGCCATCCGTCTGCAGCAGCTCGAGATCGAAAATGGCGGCATGGAAGCATTCCTGCCGAAGACCGGACTGGCACGCGGGACCTACTATACGATCGTCCGCGGCATCGGGAATCCAACTTTGCGTACGATCGAAAGGATCGCTTCGAGCCTCAACATGAGCGTGTTTGAGTTGCTCGGCTTCGATGTGTCGGACGCACGGCGCGCGCTCAAGAAGAGCGGTGTCGATTACGACGAGTTGACGTCGGCGATCAGCAAGAAAAATCGCGCCGATCGCGCCTTGGCGCGTCAGACGCGATCGCGAAAGCTTCCTTCCTGACGGCGCCGGCGATCGATGCGGCGACCAACTGCTCAAGATCGATGGAAGAGGTGGGGAGGCTTTCGCCTCCCCACTGGATCGGTCATGCGGCTGAGCGCTCAACGGCCTGGGCGAGGCGGCCAAATTCCAGGGCGATCAGGTCGACGGTGTAGGTCCGCTTGCCGTCGCGCTCGTAGCTGTTCTGCCGCAGGCGGCCCCGCGCGTGGACGAGGTCGCCCTTGCTGACGTGCTCGTTCACGTAGCCCTGGATCGACTTGGTGAAGATCGTGACCTCGTTCCAGTGCTGGTCGTCGTTCCACTCGCCGCCCTTATCCTTGAAGGGATAGTTGGCGCAGACGGTGACACGGACTGTCTTGCCGACCTGCTTGATGGTCCCGACGTGGCCGATGAGGGTGAATTCGGCGATGTTGCGCATAGTCTCTCTCCATCTTGTGGGGCGGCGCCCCGTTGCGATGGCGATCCGTCATGGCCGGGAAGACGGCACAGAGCCGAAGCCCGCGAGACGCGGGCGAAGGGCGAGCGCAGCGCTGCGTCCCGTCAGGCCGTGAATTTTGGCGCCGCAGGCGCGTGCGCGAGGAATGCCGGTTGGGGGCCCCGCTCGCGGGGTGATCCGGCAGGGGAAAATTCTCGGGCGTAGGGCCCGCCGTGCCGGCGACGGCCATAGGAATCCAGCCATGCAACCGGGAGCGCCGCCCGACCTGTAGAGAGGAGCAATCGTCGTCGTGCTACCTGGACCACGCGCCGGCCCCATTTCGAGTTATGGAAAACCGCGAGTCGATGCCTGCCCATCCAGGATCGTGGGTCAGCGAGGAAGCGCCGCACGGATCGGGGTCGACCATGGAAATCAGCCATGGCCGGATCGAGCGGCAGCGGCGAACCGCCCTGCGACGGCTTCGACGGCAGGACCGTCGCACCAACGCCGGGTGCGCGAAACCCGAGCTCCGCCCCGCGGCTGCGACCTCACCGGCGCGGGACGCCCACGTCCCATCGAACCATCGAACCATCGGAGATGGCATGCCTTTTCGGACATCGCCCGCGCCATCATGCGGTTCGCTTCGTGCGCAGTTGTGCGTTGATTTGCGACATCAGGATCGGGCCGAGCGAGAATTCACCGACCTTGGCCCGTTCAGTCAGACCGCGCAGATAGCCGCCGGCGGAGCGGATTGCCGCGCCGCGCTGCAGGATGCACGCGACAACCACCGCGGCCTGCATTTCGCCCATGACGGCTTGCGCCTCCTCCCAGGCGCTGGGACTGATCCCAAGCATCGAGCGCACAACGGCCGTGGTCGCCAGCAGGTCGCGCCAGTTCGAAATTCCGCCTTTGGCGTAGTCGGAGATGTCCGGGCAAGCGTTTAATACCATTCCAAGCGGATAGGCCGTTTCCGCAATCCTCGGCGTTTGGGGTTCTGGCACCGCCCTCGCCGCCCGGCTTCCTCGAAAGCCAGGTTCAAGATCAATTAAGGGGTCTGGATTTGAATTCTGTATATGGCGCTCATTTCGGGACTCATTGGCGCTCATATCGTGTGTTTTGATGTGGCTTTCCAGGAGGTTGAGGACGTCGTCGGCCAGTTGTGATAGCTCCTCGGCCGCCGCTTCCAGCTGCGCGCGCGTCGCGGTGCGCGGAATCCCCTCGACGATCGAGCGGAAGCCGGCGTGGATCTGCGCCCAGTCCGCGGGTCCCTGCCCTCCCCTGCGTGTCGGCACGCCCTCCTCGATGCCGGTCGCGATCATCTTGGCGATATCGCGCCGGCACAGCGTGATGCGTTCCCGCGCGAGCTTAACGGCGCGCGCTTCGGCCTCCACGGCGGCTGCCAGGCTTTCGAATTCCTCCGAGCGGACAACAAGCGGCGAGAGGTCGAATCCGAACGCCAGCTCGATCTCGCCGGACGCACCTTTGCGCGCGTAGCGCTTGCCGTTGGGACTGTCGCGGCGGATGACGAGGCCCGCGTCGACCAGGACCGCGAGATGGCGTCGCAACGTTGACGCCGGCATGCCGTGCGCGCGCAGTGACAGGAGCTGGTTCGAGGGGAAAACGACAAGGTCGTCCTCGCCCGTCAGCGCCGTCTCGGGATGGAAGGTGAGGAGCGCGTTCAAGACCGACAGCGCTCGCTCTGTCACGCCGAGGCTCGGCCGTGCCCTGCAGATGGCGTGGAAAATCTTCCACTTGTGCACGACCTTCTCAGGCGGCCGGGATGACGCGACGATCTGTGTTGCCACATGGGCGAGCGTCAGCGATCGCCGCCCGAAGGGCGTCGTTGATTGATAAGGTTCCATGTCTTTGCCTCGTTCGGGCAAAGGAAATCTGCTCGCCAAAACGGCGCCGTCTCGCACGAGACACTTGACTGCGATTCGCGGAAGTGATTCTCTATCAGTCGCCAAACTAAGACAGAGGCTTCCGGGACGGTGACGTTTCGGGGGCCTTTTTCTTTTGCCTAGGTTTCTCCTGAGCCAGATTGCACCTGCCCAGCCGGCTCATTCCGGGTGGGTGTTCCTTCAGTCCTCGCCGGACGCGGCGCGGTATTCGTCGTAGAGCCTTTGCAAGTGCTGGCGAACGAATTCGCCAAATTGCGGGGCTACGCGGTCGTCGAAAGTCAGACTGAGCTTCTTGCCGGTTCGCATAACCTTCGCTGCGAGCGTGCCGTCGGCCGCCGACCAGCTTTCCGCCCGCGCCCGCGCCGCCTTGGTGCCCAACGCTGCGACGAGTGCTTCGAACCGCTTGTCGCTGTCTTGGTCAGCGAACCCTTCCTCCTTCACAAGCGCGATGGCGCGGTGTCGATTGCCGTCGCCATCAAGGAGATCGGTCAACTCCTGCCATCGAACGCGGCCATAGCCAGGCGCGGCGCCGATCGCCTCGACGACCTCGGTGGGGACGCGGGTCGCAACCGCAATGAGTCGCGATAGCGCAGCCTTGTCGACGTTCAACGCCGCCATGATTGTCTCGCGCGAAAACTTGCGCTCTTCGAGTCGGGCGGCAAAGCGGGCTCGCTCGATAAAGGTCAGGTCGGTTCGACCACTGTTCTCCTGGCCTTGGGCGACCACCAGCTCTTCGTCGCTCAGAGCGCGGACCACCGCCCGCACCTTTCTTCCGAGCGAGCGGGCAGCGCGTAGGCGCCTGTGCCCGAAGGCTACCTGAAAGCGGCTTGAATTCTCCGGGCTCGGGCGAACGAGGATCGGCGTGTTTTGACCGTGCTCGCGGATCAACTCTTGGAACGCCGCCTCATCGGCCGCGCTCGCCTCCATGCGGTCCGGTACGAAGGAATCGTCGACGAGGGCCGGATCGAGCTCGACGATCGTCTGCCCCTCGAGCAGCTGTCTCTCCAACTCGTCGGCCCGATCCGCTCGCTCCTTGATGCCGCCGAGGTTCTGCGAGATCGCACCGAGCGCGCCCGGTTGCTTGAGCGGCCGGTCCAGGCCCAGAAGCGGCCGGACCTGGTTGGCCGACAGTCGCGCTGGAGGTTCTTGCGACGCTTGTGGCTCGCTGGGCACGTGGTCGAAGCTTATCTTCCGAGCCATGCTCAGACCCTCTTCCAGACCTGCCTGATTAAACCCTCGATCTCACCGTTGACGAGGTCGAGAGATTCAATCGCACGGTCATAGGTCGGACGGGAGAAGCCCTTCCGATCGACCTCGTAGAGTGTGTTCTTGGTCAATCCGGCATCGGCGATGGCCGTGCTCTTGACCATCGGATGGGTCAAAACTCGTTCACCTAAGATCGAGCGCATCCAGCCCACCAATTTGGTCTGGGGCGCGTCGCTCGGTTCGTATCGCGTGACGAGATAACGCATCCAGTCGTAGTCAGTCGCCGCGCCTGCATTGGCGACGACGTCGAGCAAGCCAGCTGTCATGTTCAGGAACTGGGACATCGACATTACGTCCAGCATCTGAGGATGGACTGTGATGAGTACAGCTGTCGCGGCGCAGAGTGCCGAAAGGGTCAGGAACCCGAGTTGCGGCGGGCAATCGATGATGACGATGTCATAGGCATCGCTCACCTGCGCCAGTGCTTCACCGATGCGAGCGAAGAACATCTGGCCGCCGTCCTGCCGCGTCATCAACGCCTTCGGCGTCTCATGCTCGAACTCCATCAGTTCGAGTTGACCGGGGATCAAATGAAGCGTGGGAATGTATGTGGCCCGCACAATTTCGGCCATCTCGCGGCGATCGCTGTCGTACCGAATGGCGCCATAGATCGTGTCATTGTCGGCGACGTCGAGTTCGGGCTGCAATCCGAAGAGTGCCGTCAGGCTCGCCTGCGGATCCAGATCGATAGCCAGCACACGATATCCGCGAAAGGCGAGGTATTCGGCCAGATGCGCCGATGTCGTCGTCTTGCCGCTTCCCCCCTTGAAGTTCATCACCGCGAGGACCTGCAACTTCTCATTTTCGCTGCGGCGAGGCGTGTAGCGGCGTCCGCCCTTGCCAGAAGCGTCGAGCGATTGACGTAGCGCCTCGACATCCTCAAGCGAATACATTCGACGCCCATTGGGAAGGGGATCGGGCCCCTTCCCTTCAGAGGCGAGCTGACGGAGATAGCCGTCGGCTATTCCGATGAAACGCGCCGCCTCGGATGGAGAGAACGGACGCAACGTCTTTTTCGCCTCGGGGGGAAAGTCCTCAAGCTGCCTCGCGCGAAGCCGCATTGACAGCTCCGCCGCATCAGCGTTGATCAACGACCTGAGATCGCGAGGCGCATTGTCTTTCGGCAGAAGCGTAGCGGGCATCGGTTTCTCTGCATCTGCGGTTTTTTGAGCAGGTTGGCCCAAAAAGCGTTGAACCCAAGTTATGCCCGATTCTTTCGTTGCTGCAAGGACTAATGGGTTAATGAGAAGTTAACGGAGTGATCTCCACCAAAGCGGAATTCGGTTTGGCGCGCTGCGGAGCGTATATTTTGCCCTTGCGCGAACCGTCGCACTTCATGTGGCTGGGTTGTACGCGGACAACTTAACGCACGGGCGGGGCGAGTTGAGGAGCGTTCGACGCTACCGCTCGGTTCGTTACTATCGGCGCTGGTTTGCGCGCGCGCCCGGCTATATTCGCGCCAGACAGACGCGGCTGAAGCCTGAGGGGGGTTGGCCTGCGTCGAGTTGTACGCGGACAACTTAAGCCACTCATTTCATCAGCCGCTACTCACACACCGAGCCGGGCAGCCCTGCCCTGCGCGCGCTCCGCCTCGTTGTAGTAGCTCGCCGCCTGCTGGACCGACCGATGCTGCGACTGCTGCATCGCCTCCGGCAAGCCGATGCCCTGGCGCGCCGCCTCGGTGAGATATCCCGCCCGCAATCCATGCGCAGCAAAGTCTTTGGGGTCGAGCTCAGCCATCGTGCAACGCCGCTTGACGATCAAATTGATCGATTGCGGGGTCAGCGCGCGCTCCTCGAGCGCCTCCCAACGGTCGATCGCGCGGAAGATCGCGCCTTTCCGGATATCAGCTCGGTCGAGCCATTCCCGCAACGCCTTGACCGGCGGGCCGACCAGGAACACCCTACGCTCGTCATCGGCGTCGCCGGTCTTCGTGCGACCGAGCTGGATCGAGACGCACGGCAGCGTCGGCGAATTCGGATCAAGCGGATCAAGCAGAACGCCGGGCTCGTCGCTCAGCTGCTCGACCCGCAGCCGCGCCACCTCGCTGCGCCGCCGCCCGCCGGAGGCGAACGCCAGCAGCAGGATCGCGAGGTCGCGCGTGTCGGCCAGCCGATCCGTCGTGCAAGTCGCCGTCAGCCGGTCGAGGACGTCGCGCGTCACGGCGCGCTTGCTTTTACGGCGGCGCGGCCGCGGAGAAGCGCGGACAGCCAGACGCACGGCCGAACGAAGACTTGGCGCGGTGAGCGGACTTTCGATCCCCTTCCAGCGATGCAGCGTCCCCCAGCTTGCAAGGCGCCGCTTCACCGTATTCGGCGCGTGCGGTCCCTCGGTGCGCAGCAGGCCCTCGGCGCGCAGCTCGCCAGCGACGTCGGCTGGCATGCCATGGCGTAAGTCGATCGCGCGCTGCGCGGGATCCCATAGATGATGCGCGACGAACTTTAGCGCGAGTGCTTCCGTCGCCGGCCACGGCAGCGCCTCGCCGGTGGCCGCGAGAGCCCAAGCTTCGAGGTAGGCCAGATCCGACGTGAGCGCGCGAAGACTGTTCTCGCCCATGCCTTCCTTGGCGAGGTGCTTGAGAGTCGCGACGTCGTCGTCGGTGAGCAGCTGCGCGAGCCGATCGCGCCGGTCCATCGGCAGGATGGCCGACAGCGTGTCGAGCGCGAGGGCGCGCTGCGATTCGGCGTCGAGTGCTCGGACTTTGACTATATCGTCCATCACGTCCCTCAGAAGCCGTAGGTCCGCGCGGCCCAGCGCAGCAGCACGGCGGCGTCCGGATCGGGCAGCCGCACGCGCTGGGCCTTGAGGGCGTCCGCGATCGCGAGGCCGACATCGGCGTCGACCCAGTGGCCGTGTATCATGAGAAAGAACCAGCCGAAGGGCAGGGCGATCTCGCGATCGATCGCCTCAATCCGATCCATCAATTGATGGACGGTCGTCTCAGGCGTCATGAGCAAGCGTTCGCCCGGCATCTTCAACGGGCGAGGAATGAAGCCGACTTCACGCTCGCCCTTGTGGGTGTAATCGCGAGCGTCGAGCGCCCAGTGCGCGAAGACGCGCTGCCCGGCCGCACTCGATGCCTCCCAGTCCCGGAAGAACCTCACCTCGCGCGGCACGAACTCGAAATAGTCCGGCACCAGCTCAAGGAACGGGGTTTCGCGCGTCGTCCCGTTGGGCATGGTTTCGCGGATGACCCGCCGATCCATCTCGGGCCGCTTCGCCTCGCGCTTCTCGTGCTCGACGCGGCCGCAACGGTCTAGAAAGCTGCGGATGTGAATGAACGCGCCGCCGGCGCGATCGAGAAGGCGGTAGATCGGGCCAGCGAGTCGGTCCGTGTCGGGCAGGGGATCCCGGCGAGGCCAGCTCGGGTCGAGCAATTCCTGCTCACCCCAGGGCCGGTAATCCGGATCGACGATGGAACCGGCGCGCCACTCGATCTCGCGGCCCAGCGCGATCTGGATGTAGTCGGCGGCTGCGGAACCTGTCGGCGCGAAGACGAAGGCACTGGTGCCGCGCCACTCGGTGATCTGCAGGCCGGTGTCTTTCAGGCGCGCCCACGTCGCCTTGACGTCGCCGCCGTCCCTGGCGAGTTCTGCCGTCATCCACGGTCGGAGCTCGCCGACGCGGGTGCCGTCCGGCCAGATGACCGAGCGCGTGTCGCGCCAGTAGTCGTCGTCCACGTGGGCGACGCTGAAATCGAAGCCCGGGAAGGCGGCGGCGAGGGCAACCACCAGGCCGACGTCGGCCGAGGTCGGGTCGAGCCCCGCCAGGACCGCTTCCAGCGAGGCCGAATCGGGCAGGCGGACGGGAGAAGGGGTCATTGATTGGCCTCTTGCGGGATTACCGGGATTTCCGTATATTCCGGAACAAAGGAGAACCGATCATGGCTTCCACCGTGACCGCCGCCGAAGTCTCCAAGAATTTCGGCGCCTACCAGGATGCCGCCGTGCGCGAGCCGGTGGTAATCACCAAGAATGGCCGGCCGCGCACCGTGCTGATGGCTTATGAGGACTTCGTTCGCCTGTCGAAGCGCGACCGCCGGGTCCAGCGCACGGTTGATCTGAGTGACGCCGAGATCGAGGCGGTCGAAACGGCCGAACTGACGCCGGACCCTGCGCAACTCACCGCCCCAGCCGGTAAGCATGCTGCCGACTGAGGTCCGCGTCGGCTGGATTTTTCGCTACGCCTATTTGTGGGACTGGCAGCACCGCGAGGGCCGAGAGGAGGGCGACAAGGACCGGCCCTGCCTGGTGCTGGCGATCGTCATGACGACGGAGGAGGGCGCGCCGATCGTGCGCGTGCTGCCGATCACCCACACGCCGCCGGTGAATCCGGCCGACGCGATCGAGATCCCGGCCGACGTCAAGGGACGTCTGCGGCTCGACGCCGAGCGCTCGTGGATCGTGCTGACCGAGAGCAACCGCTTCGCCTGGCCCGGGCCGGACCTGCGCAACATCGATACCGAGAGCGGCTACTACGGCGCGCTGACGCCGGGCCTTTTCGCCGAGGTCAAGCGCCGCTTCGTCGCGATCGCGCGCGGGGAGGTCACAACCCGCGCGCCGCATCGAAGCGTGCCGCGGACCGAGTAAGGACCGCTCGGCACGCCGGCGACGGTAAAAGGCATTCGGAGGAGGGGAGGGGGCTGCCAGCGGGTCGTCCTCTCGTCGATCGGAGGCCCGGCGGGCGTGATTTGCCGGGCTGAGGAAGCTCAGAATCGCTGATTTGCGAATCCATGTCCAACACTATCGATAAGGGACAGTTATCGATAGTGAGAAGCATGCGCCAGAAGGCATCGCTATGACGGAAGCCAACGCCGTGATAGCTTCCGTTTCACCGATTCACGTTAAGGTTATCAAGACCTTGCCCTCCGCCTACCAGATCCCGGATCCGCTACCTTGGAGCCAGATCGCCGGCCCGCTCGCGACGGCCGAAGACGCGCTGGCCCGCCTCGACGAGCGGCTGGCCAGGAGCCCGGTCCGCGACGGCTGGATCGCCCGGACCCACTTCTCAGACGCCGCTGCCGCCCTGTGGCTGGAAGGCGAGCTCGTCCATCTCGACGATCTCGTCCTCCACGACGCCGGCATGGACGTCCGCGCCCCGACCCACGAGCTCACGCGCGCCCACGCCGTTCTGCGAACGCGACGGCGCATCGCCGACGCCAAGCCCGACTGGGCGCTGTCGGTGGCCGGGCTGCGGGGCAGGGGAGAGCAGGGCGACCGGGAGGAGGAACGCGGCAACCGGAATGAGGAAGAGGATGAGGTGCGCGATCGCGAAGACGAAGACAGTGAGGCGGATGCGCCCGAGCGGTTTCGCGTGGCCCCAGCCGACGACCGGATGGCCGACATCTTCGCGGCCGTCGACGCCGCGATCGCCCAAGCCGACCGCACGCTGGCCGGCGAGACAACCGATCGGCGCCCGAAGCGACCCGAGCGAGACCCGCTGGTCTACGATCTCGACTGGGACGAAGATGAACGTCTCGACGCATGGCGAGCGGTCGTGGACCAGACACGCAACCTGCCGCCGGCGCTGGCGACGGCGATCGCCGCCGACGCGTGGCACGCGCTGGAACCGCTACAGCACGCGCCATGGCTCGGCCGGCTGCTCGCCGCCGCGCTGCTGCGGGCGCGGGGAAAGGCGCGCTCGCACCTGCCTTGCCTCCATGACGGCCTCAAAGCGATCCCGCGCGAGCGGCGGCGGCCACGCGACGCGGCCTCCCGCCTCGCCGTTCAGTTGGAGGCGATCGCGGCCGCGGCCGAGGCCGGTCTCAAGGATCACGACCGTTGGCAGACTGCCCGCACCCTGCTGGCCCGCAAGCTCGCCGGCCGCCGCTCCACCTCCCGGCTGCCGGCGCTGATCGACTATGTGTTGGCCCGGCCGATCGTCTCGGCCGGCATGATCGCGCAGGAGCTGAGGATCACGCCACGCGCCGCCCAGGACCTGGTCGGGGAGCTCGGTCTGCGGGAGGCGACCGGCAGAGACAGGTATCGGGCGTGGGGGGTGCTTTAGATGTCGCCCGACGATGGTGATTTGCGTTGTTTAAATCGGGCAGTAACCCCATCGTGAAACGCTGCATTTGCGGTTATGATTCGCCCAACAGGAGAAAGTAAAGCAGAGCCATGGCCCGCGGGGAGTTGATGAAAAAATTGCTGGCCAGCTACGGTCGGGACGATGAGTTCCGGGCCGTAGCGGAGCAAATCATCGGCGAAGAGGAAAAGAAGAACAACCGCGTGCTGGCGCGCAGCCTGCGCAAGACCCTTGAGGCCGGCCCAAGCCGGCCGAGCGGTCCGAAGGCGCTTGCGCCCCTGCTTCCGTTCCCCGAAGCAGCCGCCGACTTCATCGAGCGGATTGAACCGCAGCACACGCACAATGATATCGTGCTCGGGGCGACGAACGTGCGGGTGCTGCTCGGCCTCGTCAAAGAGTTTCGCCGCGCCGACGAGATCCGGCGTCACGGCCTCAAGGTCCGATCCAAGCTTCTGTTCTGCGGCCCGCCGGGATGCGGCAAGACGCTGTGCGCGGAGATTTTTGCAGCCGAGCTCGGTCTGCCGCTGTTCCTCGTCAAGCTCGATAGGCTGATCTCGTCCTACCTGGGCGAGACGGCTGGCAATGTCCGCAAGATTTTCGAGTTCGCCCGGAAACAGCCCTGCGTGCTGTTCTTTGACGAGTTCGACGCGCTGGCGCGCTCGCGCGATGACTCGAGCGAGCACAATGAGCTGCGCCGTGTCGTCAACAGCCTTCTGTTGTTCATCGATCATATTCAGCCGAAGGGCTTTCTGATCGCCGCGACCAACCTTGATCAATCCCTCGATCCGGCGGTTTGGCGGCGCTTCGACGAGGTCGTCTGGTTCGACAAGCCGGATCGCGCGATGATCGCCCGCTTCCTGCGGCTCAAGTTCAAGAACATCGCGACCGCGTTCGATCCGCTGCAGCATGCGGCCGCGCTGGAGGGCTATTCCTACGCCGAGATCGAGCGCGTCTGCACCCAGGCGGTCAAGACGATGATCATCGATCGCCGTAAGCAGGTGCAGGCCCGCGACTTCAATCGCGCCTTGGAGGACGAGGCGCGCCGCCGGGCAGGACAGTCTCGCCTCGCGTCGCCGAGCTAGGCGCGCCGTGGCCCGATACGATCACCTCGAACTCGTCCGGCTTCCCGAGCAATTCGAGCGGCGCAAGCACGGCGGCGGCGGACCGCCGCCACCGCGCGATCGCGGCCAACACACGACGAAGCTGCGCGAGGAGCTCGACACCGCGACCCAGGAACAAAGACGCCGGCGCAAGCCCGAATTTGTCGACCCGTCTCTGATCCTGCGCGTGCAGATGACGGGCGCCCTGCTCGAGGAGGAGTGGGAACGGCTCGGGCTCACGGTTTTGTCCAGCGACGCGGACCGCACGCTCGTGCTGTTCGCATCGAGTGAAGACATGCGGGATTTCCGCGCGCGGCTTGACGCCTATCAGGGCGGCCCGCCCCCTGGCCAGAAGCACGCCCCCTACGTCAACTTCGTCTCCGGGATCGAAAGCATTGGATCGGTCGAGCCGCGTGATCGGATCGGACCACGCTTGCGGGAAGAAGGTTTCGCTGATGTCGAGGATTTCGTCGCGCAGACATCCTATCTGGTGGACATCGAGCTTTGGGATCTGGGCGAACGTCGCCTCCGCGAGCGCAAGCTTGAGGATGTCATCCGCTACGTCGAGGCACGAGGTGGCGATGTCTTTGATCGCTATGTCGGCCCCTCGATCAGCATGTTTCGCGCGCGTCTGACGGGCGAGCTGCTGCGCACGTTGCTGACGGTCGAGGAAATCGCGGCGATCGATCTGCCGCCAGCCCCGGACGTGACCACGGCAGAGGCGCTCGACATGGTCATGGCGGATGCGCCGCCATTGAATGCCGTGGCCGATGACGCACCGCTGATCGGCATCATCGACAGCGGCGTCAACGATCACCCATTCCTGGCGGATATTCTTGTCGGTTCGATCGGCGTACCGGCCGATCTCGGCACCGCGGACGTCTGGGGTCATGGCACTCGCGTGGCCGGTGTGGCCGTGTTCGGCGATCTTCGTGCGCAACTCGACGCCGGCGCATTGCAACGCGGCGCGCGGCTTTGTGCGGCGAAAGTGGTGAACGACCAAGGTGGCTTTGACGACAGGCGCCTCGTGCCCTCGCAGATGCGCGAGGCGATCGCGACCCTGTACCAGCGCTTTGGCTGTCGGGTCTTCGTGATCGCGCTTGCCGACCGCCGGCGCGTCTTCGACGGCGGCAAGGTCGGCACATGGGCCGCCACGCTCGACGAATTGGCGCGCGAGCTCGACGTCGTCATCGTCGTCTCGTCCGGAAATCGCAGCCCGCGCGGCGGCAATCGTCTCGAACAGGCCGTGACCGAATATCCGCGCTATCTTCTGGAGGATGCCAACCGGCTGTTCGAGCCGGCCGGCGCCTTGAACGTCATCACCGTCGGCGCACTCGCGCACGGTGAGGGTCTCGATCCCGATCGCGCCGACGACGTCCGCGTCCGCGCCATCACACGCCTGCATGAGCCGGCGCCGTTCTCGAGGATCGGGCCGGGACCAGGCGGGGCAACCAAACCCGACGTCGTTGAGATTGGCGGCACGCTGATTTTCGATGCCGTCGTCGCGCGGCTGCGGGGAGGGGAGGACGTCGGCAGCGCCGGTGTTCTGACGCTGCATCACAGCTATCTCGATCAGCTCTTCACGGCGGGATCAGGCACGTCCTATGCCGCGCCGCGCGTTGCCTTCAGCGCCGCGCAGATCATGACGCGCTTCCCGCAGGCCTCAGCTAATCTCGTGCGGGCGCTGATTGTGGGATCTGCGGAAATCCCGCCGCCCGCCAGCGAGCGGCTTCAACTGCTTGGTGCAGATGCGACGCGGGCGATTGTCGGTCACGGTCTGGTGGATCTCGAACGCGCCGCATTCTCGGACAACGCGCGCGTCACGCTTTACGCCGAGGATGAGATCGCCCTCGATCATTTTGCCGTCTATCGGATTCCGATCCCGGAAGCGTTTCAGGCTGGGGGAAACGGTGAGCGCTGCATTCGCGTGACGCTGGCATTCGATCCACCGGTGCGTCACACCCGAAATGATTATGCAGGCGTTGGCATGAGCTTTCGGTTGGTTCGCGGATGCCAGCCTGACTTGATCTTCGATCATTATCGCAAGCGTGACAAGGACGACGGTCCGTTCCCTGAACTTGCACCGCGATACAATTGCAATCTCGTTCCCGGACCGCAATTGCGCGAGAAAGGCACCGTTCAGTGTGCAACTGTCACGTTCAAACGCGGTGTCGAAGAATACGGCGACAGCTACTATCTCGTCGTGCGCTGCGAAAGCGGCTGGGCGACCCATGTCGATCGGCAGCAATTCGCAATCGTGGTCGAGCTTCTGCAAAAGGCAGACGTCCAACTCTATGAAAGAGTGCGCCAGCGGATTCGCGTCCAAGCTTAGCACCGACACGCCGACCTTTGAATACAGTCGATCGAGGTGGGCGACAGGCGTCGGAGCTATCGTTCCTGCATAATCGCCAAGGGAATGTTGAACTCGCAATTTGATCCTCCCCCGTTTTTGTGGACACCCATGTTAGCTTTTGCGAGCTTCACAGGAGTGTTCGATGGGCACACGGCGTCGGGTGTTTCCAGAGGCGTTCAAGCGGGAGGCCGTTGAGCGGGTAACCTCCAGCGGTCTTTCCGCCGGGCAGGTGGCGCAGGAGCTGGGGCTGCACGAGACGGTTCTGCGGCGGTGGGTGAGAGACCTCGCACCCCAGGCGACGGGGCCGGCGCGGCGCCCGATCCTGCAGGCGGCGGCCCCGTCGCCGGCCGACCTTGCTGCTGAGAACGCCCGGCTCAGGCGGGAGAACGAGCGCCTGCGGATGGAGCGCGACATCTTAAAAAAAGCCGCGCTCATCTTCGGAGCGGCCTCCCGATGAAGTTCGGGTTCGTCGATGAGCATCGCGCTGTGTGGCCGGTCCGTGTGATGTGCGCGGCCCTCGGGCTGTCGGCCAGCGGCTATTATGCCTGGCGTGCCCGGCCGGAGAGCGTGCGCGCGCAGACCAACCGGGCGCTCACCGACGACATCCGGCTGATCCACGCGGAGAGCAGCGGGACCTATGGCGCGCCCCGGATCCATGCGGTCCTGAGGGGGCACGGTCGGCGCGTGGGCCGTTCCCGGATCGAGCGGCTCATGCGCCGCGCCGGCATCCGGGGCCTGGCCGCCGTGCCAAGGCGCACGCGGACGACCGACAGCCGCCATTCCTATCCGATCGCTCCCAACCGGCTCGCCCGCACCTTCATGACCCAGGCCCCGAACCAGGTCTGGCTGGCGGACCTCACTTACATCCCCACAGGCGAAGGCTGGCTCTACCTTGCCGGCGTGCTCGACATGCACACCCGCAAGCTGGTCGGCTGGTCCATGCGCGAGACATTGCACACACAGATCGCGCTGGAAGCCCTCGCCATGGCCATCGAGCGCCAGCGGCCGGCACCCGGCCTGATCCACCATTCGGACCGCGGCATCCAATACGCTTCCGAAGCCTATCGCGGGGCGCTTGCCACCGCGGGCATCACCCCATCCATGAGCCGCAAGGGCGATTGCTGGGACAATGCCCCCATGGAAAGCTTCTTCCACACCCTGAAAACCGAGCGGGTCCATCATCGCCTCTATGCCACCAGGGCCGAGGCGCGGCGTGACCTGTTCGGATACATCGAAGGCTTCTACAATCCCCGCCGCCTGCACTCAGCCCTCGGCTACATCAGCCCGGCCGAGATGGAACGCAGAGCGGCTTAACCCCGTCCACTTTTTCGGGGGAAGATCACTCAGCCCTCGGCTACATCAGCCCGGCCGAGATGGAACGCAGAGCGGCTTAACCCCGTCCACTTTTTCGGGGGAAGATCACCATTCTGCCCCTCATCTGGTTCAAGCGCCGTGGCTGGTTTTAGTCGCTGCGTGCTCGAACGATCGAAAGATATGAGGCGAGCCGCGCTATGTCAGCGATCCAGCTTTCCGCCACGCCGAAAGGCAATGGCTATCAGGCGACCGTGACATTTCCGGATGGCGTCTCGATGAACTCGGCGGAGACTTATCCGACGATCGCCGGAGCGATTGCCGCCGCGGCGCGAAAGCTGTTGGACATGACGGACCGCTTAGAAGCGCTGGAGCGGGAGGCGACCGGGAGAGACAGATATCGGGCGTGGGGGGTCCTTTAGTATGCCGACCATACGCCAGCCGACACCAGCGCCGATGCCCGTCGCTATCCCACCCGCCATGATCAAGGAGCTTCGCCACCTGCTGGCGTCGGCGATCTCTGACGCCAAAGCCTATGACGTACCGGGCTTGTGCCGTCGGTTGAATCTGGCGGACGGCGAGGAACAGGAGGCGTTCGCCAGCAAATACAAATATGCCCAGAAGCGGCTTGCGGATGTATCGGCCGAACAGGTCGTCGTCTCCGCTCGCGAGCTTGCCGCTGAAGAGCAGCGCTTCGAGCTCAGTGAGCAATTGGCCAAGATTGACGAGCTAAACGGCCCGGCGGTCACCACGCTCACGCGTCGACGTCTGATCGCGCTGTTCGAAGGCCGCCCGCTGGCGCGCGAGATCGAGGACATCGAGCTTATTCGCGGCCTTTGGCCGATCGGTTCTCTTCGCGCACCTCATCCCAGCGATGAGGCAACGCTCGAGGACTATCTCCATCGCCATACTATCCGCAACGACGACCTGACCCAGCGCGATGTGCTGGAGACGCTCGGGCTGCTAACGTGCTCACGCGCGCAGCTATTTAAATTCCTTGCCGCCGTCACGGCGCCAGATGCGTTCTCGGGGAGCGAGCAAATCGAGCTGGCCGAGAAGATCGACGGCCTACTGCGGCACGACGGCTATACGTTAGCCTTGGCGGGACGAATTTCTGGAAGTCCATTTTACGCCGTGAGAGTCGCACCAACCGGATCGCCAGCAGATGCCAGCATCTCCGCGACGCTGGCCGCCTTTGACCCGACGCAGGTGCACGCGCGTTGGACCATGGCCATGGAGCGGCGCGGCTCGGAACCGGCAGGCGCAATTACATTGGCCCGCACCCTGCTCGAAGACGTCTGCAAATGGATCCTCGAGGAGGCGGGTGAGACCTGGCAAGAAGCTGACGATCTGCCGGCCCTCTACCGCAAGCTCTCCAAAGTCCTGAAGCTCGCGCCCGACGACCATACGGAGCAGGTCTTCAAGCAGATTCTCGGAAGCTGCCAGTCTGTTGTCGAATCCTTGGGCGCCCTGCGCAACAAGCTCAGTGATGCGCACAGCCCTGGGCCGAAGCGCGCGCGCCCACAGCCAAGGCACGCGGAGCTGGCAGTCAATCTCGCTGGCGCGATGGCCACCTTTCTGGTCGCGACCTGGGAGGCGCGCAAAGAGGCGCGTGGCGGATCGTCATCGGAGGCTGCGCACGGCATAGGCCGGAAACCGCGGGGATGATGACAACGGCGGTCACAAGCGAAACGAACCTGCCGATGTCAGTCGACCTATCGATGGCGGAGGGCCGCTAGCGCGGTTTGCGGAACCGACCTGAGTGCCGAAGAATACTATGAGCACAACGGACTATGCGGCTATCACGCGCATATCGCGTCGAAGGACGACGCAACCCGGGATTAGAATGTCAACTCGGGAATCCTTGAGTGGTCTGGTTTCTGGCTCCGGCAACGTGGCGCCCTTCCTCCGACAGGCTCGCCGTGGCCGTCAGTCGCTCCTGAAAGACGTCCTGCAATAGGGTCAGAAAGGCACGCACGGCAGGGTTCGCGCGGCGGCTTTCGGGCCATACTGCAGTAATATTGTGCCGCTCTACCGCAAAGGCGGAAAGCACTGGGACGAGGTCGCCGCGCGTGACGTAAGGCGCCGCAATGAAGGAGGCGCTGATCCCGATGCCGCCACCGGCCGCGAGCGTCACGAGTACCGCATCGCTTACGTCGACGACGATGCTCGCGGTGGGTACCAGCTCGATCTCGTGACCGGCAATCTGAAAGGGCCAGCGAAAGCTTTGACCTGTGCTCTGATAACGAAGGTTGACGAGGTCGTGCCCCGCCAGATCGTCGGGGTGCAGCGGCGCGCCGCGCGCCGCAAGGTAAGCGGGTGACGCAAAGCAGCAGAGTCGATAAGGGGCAAGGCTCCGCGACAACAGGCGCGAATCCGCCAGATCGCCAATGCGTATTGCGACGTCGATGCCTTCCTCGATGATGTCCACCATCCGGTCAGTCAGTCTGAGATCGACCGTCACTTTGGGATGACTCTTTCGGAACGCAGGCAGAGCGGGCGCGATCACATGCAGTCCGATCGGCAGCGACGCCGCCACCCGCAAGTTGCCCGACGGCTCTGAGCGCGCGCTCATCGCCGCCTGCTCGATCGCTTCCGCCTCGCGCAGCAGACGCAGCGCGCGCTCGTGAAGATCGCGACCCTCTGGCGTGAGTGTCAGCGACCGGGTCGTGCGGGTGAAGAGTGGAACCCCCAGATGCCGCTCAAGGCGCTGGATGCTCTTGCTGACGGCTGAGGGTGAGACCGATAAGGAGCGAGCAGCGGCTGTGAAGCTACCCATCGAGCCAGCACGCGCAAACGCGATCAGGCCGGTCAACCGCTCCAAAAGCATTTGTTCCTTCATGGCACTATTGAAGCGCCATTGGAGCAGATTATCAATGCCGGGACCGGTGTTATATCGGTGTCTGAGCACCGAACGGCGAAAGGAGATCATGATGAGCGATACAATGAAGGCGATCCGGCAGCACGCGTTCGGCGGTCCCGAGGTGCTGGTCTATGAGGATGCCCCGAAGCCTGAGGTGAAGCCAGGCGAAGTGCTGGTCCGGGTTCACGCCGTCGGCCTCAATCCACCCGACTGGTATCTGCGTGAGGGCTACAAGATGCTTCCGCCCGAATGGCAGCCGCGGGTGTCGTTCCCGCTCATCCTCGGGACCGACATCTCCGGCGTCGTCGAGGCCGTGGCCGGCGATGTCGAAGGTTTCTCCGTGGGTGACGAGGTCTATTCGATGGTCCGATTTCCCTCGGGCCTCGCTGGCGACAGCAGGGCTTACGCCGAGTATGTCAGCGTGCCGGCTTCCGAAGTCGCGATCAAGCCGGCCGGGATCGACCATGCGCACGCCGCGGGGGCGCCAATGTCGCTGCTCACCGCGTGGCAGTTTCTGGTCGATCTGGGGCACGACGCGCCCAACCCGTTACAACCGTATCCGCATGTGCCGGTACCGTTGGAAGGCAAGACCGTTCTCGTCAATGGAGCGGCTGGCGGCGTCGGACATTTCGCGGTGCAGATCGCCAAGCTGAAAGGCGCCCATGTCATCGCCGTGGCGTCGGGCAAGCACGAGGCGCTTCTGCGCGATCTCGGCGCCGACGCGTTCATCGACTACACCAAGACGCCTCCCGAGGACGTGGCGCATGACGTCGATCTTGTGGTCGACGCCGTGGGCGGACCCGGCACCGGACGGTTTTTGCGCACGCTGAAGCCGGGCGGCGCACTGTTTCCTGTCTTTCCTCTTGGGTTCACCGGCGCGGAGGATGCGAAAAAGCTGGGCGTCACGGTCTCGGCGACTCAGGTCCGGTCGAGTGGCGCGCAGCTGGCGGAGATTGGAAGCTTGCTTGCTGCAGGCACGATCCGGGTCGTCCTCGACAGCACCTATGCCCTTGCCGACGCGCGGCTTGCGCACGAGCGAGCTGCCAAGGGGCACATTCAAGGCAAGATCGTCCTGGCGGTAAAATGACGTCAATCCCAAAGCCGCGCCTTGGGACGGCGCCTGGTTCGAGATGGTCGGCGCTTTGATGAGCGAAGCGGCAAGGCCGTCCGGGCTGCCGGCGGGGCTGAGTGTGTCGTTTGTCGAGCCCATTCGGACGGCGGCTCGCCGTCGGAGGTGTAGTTTACGGCATCCGCTCCGACGTCATCGATCCGGCTGCTTGAACGTAAACATCGTTCAAAAAATCTCGGTTTGCTCTCTTGAACTGAGTTTTTGGTTCTCCCAAATCCGTCTGCGTCGGGGCTTCGGCCCGACCAATAGGCGTCGCAGAGACGCTGTGACGCTGCTTGTAATCCATGTTGCTTTACGGAGGATATGGCTATGAGAAGCTTCGATTATAGGCCCCTTTACCGCTCGACGGTGGGCTTCGATCGCCTTCTCGACATGCTCGATACCAGCGTGCGCTCAGACTGGCCGCCTTACAACATCGAGAAGAAGAGCGACAACGACTACCGCATCACCATGGCGATCGCCGGCTTCAGCCCGGATGAGGTGGAGCTCACCCAGGACGGTCCTGAGCTCATCGTGACGGGACAGAAAAGGCCGAGCCAGGAGAATAGGCAGATTCTTCACCAAGGGTTGGCGATCGGCGATTTCAAACAGGCGTTCAAGCTTGCCGACCACGTCAAGGTCGCCAATGCTACGTTGGAGAATGGCCTGCTGTCGGTCGATCTGGTGCGGGAGATTCCCGAGGAGTTGAAGCCTCGCCGGATCGCCATCGGTTCGACGCGCAACGCCCCATCGGCGGGAGACAACGGCAAGACGAAGCAGATCAGCCAAAATACGGAGCCGCAGCGCAAAGCTGCCTGAGCCCGTCGACCAAACCTAAACCCTGCGATTTGCCTCCCGATCTATCCGGGTGTCACGAATTGCGGAGAAACGGAGATGACTGAATATAGCAGCTTTTCAAACATTGATCGCCATAAAGCACGCCGCAGCGCTGGACATCCGATATTCCAGCAGCCTGATGACGTTATAAATGATCCGGAGATGAGCCGTGCTGAGAAGCGGGCCCTGTTAGCCTCCTGGGCGTCTGACGCCCGCGCAGTTCCGGGCTCTCCATCGCTGCGTCAGCTAGAGGATCCCTCTCGCCGAAACGATCGACGGCTTTGAGGCGCTCAGAAGCGCCGGGAAAATACGCTATTGGGGTGTCGGAAATTTCCTCATCCGCGATTTGAAGGACCTCGCGGCCATTCCCGTAGGAAAATTGGTGCAGGTAAATCAGATCGCCTACAATCTGTGCCGGCGAGACATCGAGTGCGACCTTCTTCCATGGTGCAGGGAGCGCGGTGTTCCGATCATGGCACACTCTCCCATCTGCGGAGGTCATCTCGCCAGGGACGGGCGGCTTGCCCGCGCGGCAGAGCGGTACGGCTGTAGCCGCGCCCAGTTGGCCCTCGCCTGGGTCTTGAGACAGGATGGAATTGTCGCGATTCCGAAAGCTGGAAACGTACGGCATGTGAGGGAGAACCGCGACGCGCTCGATCTGCGACTTGCCCCGGCAGATCTGGTTGAACTCGATCGCATCTTCGCCATGCCGCGCAGCACGACTTAGCTAGGCGGTCTGTCAGGCTCACCGAACCAGCGCTCGGCCGCCTGGCGAACGCCTTGATCGTCTGCGGCGCTCTCAATCGCCGAGGCAACCATACCATCGGGACGGATGAGGATGGCGCGCAATCCCAGCCGGTTCTCGGCGTCGCCCGAAATGTAGTTGAACCGCCCCTGCCAGCGGCCGGCCAGCAGCCGTAGCGGCGCGCCTGGAGCAAAATCCAGCAGCAGGCCACGGCCGTCCTGCAGGAGCTTCCCGACCCTCGTTCCATCGATCAGAGTGAAATCGGGAGCGCTCCGGCCCACCAAAGGGTGACCGCCGCCGAGATCGTAGCGCAGCGACGGGCCCCATATCTTTTCGGCGAAGTAGGTCGCGCCGTCACGCGTTCCGATGAGATCGCGGATGATAGATTCGAGCGCTCGGGTGCTCGGAGTAGGGCGCATGAGCGCGACCTGCGCGCGGGACCAGTCGAGAATCCGCGCGCCCTCGGGATGGCGTTCAGCGAAATAGCTGTCGAGCAATCCGGCCGGCGCGCGCCCATGGATAGTGGCCGCCAGCTTCCAGCCCAGGTTTGTTGCGTCGCCGAGGCCTAGATTAAGACCCTGACCGCCCAGCGGCGAATGCGTGTGCGCGGCGTCGCCGGCAAGCATCACCCGTCCGTTGCGGTAGGCCGTCGCCTGGCGGGCTCGGTCTGTCCATGTGGTCGCGAGCCGGAGGGCGGTCAAGGTGACGTCGGCGCCGGAGATCCCGCGCAAAACAACCTGCACGTGCTCCATCGTGATCGGCTGTGTGCGGTGGAAGGCGCCGCGATCGAAGTCGACCATCGCGATCGTGCCGGGCTGCGCGTAGGTGTACATGCCCGTCCGCGTATAGGTACGTCCGACGCGGAGCGTCTCCGGGTTTGCCAGTTCCACCTCGACCGAGTAGCCGGTGAATTCGGGATCGGTGCCGGCGAATTCGAAGCCGCCAGCCTTGCGCACGGCGCTGCGCCCGCCATCGCAGCCCACTAGCCATCGCGAGTGGAAGGTCTGGCCGCCAGCGCGGACGATCACGGTGTTGTCGGTTTGGTCGAAAGCTTCGACGCCGACGCCACGCTGGATCTCCGCCCCCATCACGGTCGCCCGGGCAGCGAGGACGGTTTCCAGGGACTGCATGTCCACGGCTAGATTGACCCCGGCCAGACTCGGCAGGCGGTATGTCCACCGCGAGACGTCGATGTCCTCGTGAAAGAACTGGATGCCGGCGAAATGGCCGGCAGGCCGGCGCTGCTGTTGTTGCTGCATCCAATGCGCGAAGGCCTTGGTGGCGCCCGAGGCATTGTTCGCTTGGCTCGCCTCCCTGACGTCGTCGAGCAGGCCGCGGCGATCGAGGACCTCAAGGGTCGGCGCGGACAGACCGCGCATTCCGAACGGCAATGCCTTCAAAGGAGACAGCGGATCGGCAGCCTGCTCCAGGACAAGGACAGAGACGCCTGCGAGACGCAACTCGCAGGCAAGGAAGAGCCCGACCGGGCCGCCGCCGGCGATTACGACTTCGTAGATGGGTTGGGAATTGGGCATGAAACGCTCCTGTGTCGATCACGTTCGACCTGAGCGTTCCTCGAACGAGCGACCTCACGGACGAACAATCGGGACGCCGGGGAGCGTCCCATGCTCGTCGTGGGGATCTCCGACACGAGGCCAAAGACCAGAGCTTTCGTTACCGAAAGGACTTGGGCTTACCAAACCAAGTCTGCCTTTTCCGACACCGGCTGGATAGCGTCTTGGCGATCAATCCGCAACAGACCGAGATGATGTCTCAGCTTGAATTACGGCTCGTGACCCATGAGCCTTTCGCCTTCATCACTCGACGATGCGCCGCCCCGCTGGCCGCACCGTGGCGCAGGTAACGGTTCCGTCGTTATCGGTGCCAATGGCACATGTTGGCATGACAGCTCCGCTATTGGCGGCACGATCCGGCCGGTCATTTCCAATGTCGTCGATGTCGATCTTCATCCTGCAAACCAGGCAGGAGCGGAATCCGGAATTTCACCGGGATCGCCGCCGGCCAATGATGAGCTGGTGCGGTCACAAAGTTGCCCGCCACCCCGGGGGAGGATGGCGGGCAGGCAAGGCGGGTGGGGCTTGGAGCGGCGATATTAACCCGCCTGCACAGGGATGCGTTGAATACTGGGGATTGACTCAACCGTTTTCGGGACCTCGATGGTCAATATCCCGTTCTTGAATGTCGCGCTTGCCGCATCGGCATCGACACCGTCTGGAAGCTGCAGGGTGCGTTGGAAGGAGCCGTATGCTCGCTCGCGAACGATGAGCCCTCCGTCTTCAGTTTTTCGGTCGGTACTCCTTTCGCCGCGGATCGTCAGAGAGCCCTCACTGATCGAAAGCTCGATGTCATCCTCAGAGAGGCCAGGCAATTCGGCGGTGACCGTTATCGCCTTGTCGCTATCGCTGACATCCAGCCGGACGGAATCAGGTGCGGAGGGTGCGAACTCCGGAAATGGGGATGGAAGCATCCTCCAGAATTGCTCAAATGCGCGGTCAATGTCCTGCCGCAGCGCACGAAGCGGGTCCACCGGTCCCGTTTGCGGACCCACGTGCCGCCCGGAGCCGCTCCAAGGAATGAGGTCGGTGATTTTCATCGTCGCCTCACGCCGCCTTGACGGAAATCTTGGCAGCCGGCGCCGGCGTCGCCTTTGGCAGCGTCAGCCGCAGAACGCCGTCTTTGAAAATCGCTTCGATTTTCGCCACGTCGACTGGCTCTGAGATGACAAAACTCCGCTCGTAATTGCCATCCCAATACTCGGCGTGCTGCAGTGTGTAGCCTTCGGGGCGGCTCGGCACCGAGCGCGCCGCGATCCGCAAGAGCCGCTTGTCGAGCGTCACATCGAGGCTTTCGGGATCGGCGCCGGGGAGGTCCAAAACCATCAACAGGCTGGACTGATCCTCGATTATATCTGCTGGAGGGACGAAGACCGGCGCATCTCGTGTGGATTCGGCGGCCTCGCCTACACTGGTGTCCTGAGCGGCCATGACGGGTCTCCTTCAAGTCCGGCTTATTGCGATTTTGCGAGGCCGATCAGCGTCGGGGCGAGGGAGCTCGAGCCGAAGCAGCCCGTTCCGGAACGCTGCGGCGGCCTTCTCCCCATCTACGCGGAACGGAAGGACAAGGCTGCGGGCAAAGGAACCCGCAACGCGCTCTTGGCGATGAACAACGGCGCCTTCGGTGACCGGGTCGGAGGCTCGTTTGCCACGAAGGGTTACTGTGTTCTGATGGACTGCGATGTCGAGGTCATCGGCAGCGACGCCAGGAATCTCCGCAGTGATCACGGCGCCGTCGGGGCCGGTCCAAATGTTGATCGGGGGAAATTCAGACGTTGTGGGGGCTCGCAGGTTGTTCATCACGCGATTCACATCTTGTTGCATGAGTCGCATCTGCCGGAATGGATCGAACGTGCGCCCCGCATTTCCTGGATAGGCGAGCATTTGCCAACTCCCTTTACTGACGTTGAAGGGATCGTGGCGACTCTCCGCCAGATTGGCACTGATGACCGTCAGTTATTTCGCGATTTGGCTGCGCCGGGGCATTACCAAAGGGGACCGCCCATCGGCCTAGACGGGGTTGCCGCTCAAGGTTTGACCGAAAGGGGTAATTGTCCCAGGGTGCAAACAGGGCCGCGCCGGTGCTTGACTCTCGAGGTTCCCGGTCCGGCCCCAATTGTCGCTAGCCCGGCGTTAGCGGCGGACAAGATCGCCCCACGCGGGATCCCATAGGTCTTCGTGCTCAAGCACGATCACGATCCTACGGAAACCGTAACGCTGAAGCAGGCGCTGCGCCTGAGCGAGTGCAAGGCCTACATCGACCTCCTCGCTCTCGTCCGGGCCAACGTGCGCGCCTTCTCGTGAATGCGCCATCCATCCGAGGGTGGCCCGGATGGGGGCCTTCCCTTGCCAGTCAAAAATAGTGACGATGATCTCGTTCCCGGCAGCTGACCCGGGATCATCGAGGAGGGTATATCTGGGTCGCTTCTTCGCAGTCACGTTTGTGTCCAACCTCATGGTCTCACTTTCGGGTTCACACTTCTCGCCGCTCCGTCTGGACAGGCCCTAGCCGCCGCTGCAAATTTAGTCCGTGGAGCGAGCCTGACAACTGCCTGCTGCATCTGATATGGCTAGTTGCACTCGGCTGACACGAACCCAACTGTAGCCGAAAACCGATCCTGATTGTAGCAGGCAAGAGCCGATCCGCAGGATCTGTCAGACCCCTGATCGGCGGAGACGCGAATGCCTGTGGAGGAAAATCAAAAGCTGGTCCGCGCGCTCGACGACCTCTTTCGCCTATCCGCTCTGCAAGCGGACTGGAAGGACTTAGAGGAGGACGCAGTCGTCGAAAGCCTGGCCTCGGTCCTTGTGAAGACCCTCAACGCCGACTTTGTATATATGTCGATAGCGACGCTGCAAGTCGTGGTTGAGCTCGTGTATGGGCCCAACGGACGTCTTCCGCCGCCATTCGTTCCGACTGTCCGCAACTCCCTGTTGGCAGCCATCACGGACGGGGGAAAGATCGTCAGCCCAGTCAGCGGCAACAAGGTGACTGTTCACGCGACGCCAATCGGCAATCACGGCGAGGCGACCGTGATAGTTGCGTCGGACCGGCCCGATTTCCCAACTGAGGTGGAAACACTCCTTCAGCGCATGGCGGCAAGCCAAGCCATGTTGGAATTGCGACGGCGCGAAGAAACTGCTCCGAACGCATATCTCGCAAGGCTCATCGCCGCTTCGTCCGACTTCATCGGCATCGTGAATCTTCAGGGCCGGCCGCTCTTCGTGAACCACGCTGGCCTTGAACACGTCGGCTTGGCTGATTTGCGTGAGGCGTCCGAACTTCATATTGCCGATTTTCTGGCGCTCGGAGACCGCGATCAGCTGCGTTATGGCGTTTGGCATCGGATTCTCTCCGACGGGCGTTGGACTGGAGTGCTACGGCTGCTCCATACCAAGTCGAAGGATAACCCGACCTTTCCTGTTCGATTTCTATCGCCTCGATCTTCCTCCGGCTGGACCGGTCGCGATTGGCGTCGTCGGGAAGGAGGTTGCGAGAACGTCAAAGACGTTGACCGATTCAAAGGAGGGAGGATCCTCTGAGGTCACCGACGAGCGCGACGAGGCGGCAGCTCGTGTGCAAACGCTAAGCGAGCGTGAGCGGCAGGTGCTCGTCCGGCTCGCGGACGGTCAGGCACACAAGGAGATTGCCCACGAACTCGGCATAAGTATCCGAACCGTTGAAGTTCATCGTTCGCGCATGTTGCGGCGGCTAGGAGTGAAAACCGTCGCCGAGGCAATTAAAATCGCGGTTCTCGCTGGCTTAAAGGAGTAGTGCCAAGTGATGCTTCACATCTAAGTGCTGACAAACCCGTCGCGCAAGGATAGCTGTGGCTCCCGCCGAGCAACAAGCTGCCACGTCGACCACTCTCCGAGCGAGCCATTTCCTTATGCGAGAATTCCCATAAGGTGAATCCACAAATAGCTCCTTACCCGCGCGTTTTTCTATCGTCACCACGGTCGTCCAATTGCTTGGACGGTGCCGTTGTGAAGGGGTGTCGATGGAACGTTCAACGCGGTTTGACGGCTCGGACTGCGAGCCACGGATCAACAAGAGTCCGAGAGACCTAAACTCTATCGCCATCCTCAGGACGTTCCAGCGCGATCAGGACATCTTCGAACACCACCATCGCTGTGACTGGTGGTATCGCATCGTTTCTGGAGCGACACGCAAATACCGTATCCGCAGCGATGGACGACGGCAAATTGCGGACATTCGTAAGCGGTGCCCTTACCCCACCTTTCGCGGGCGAGGTTGAGGGGGTGATGTTCCGAGCCTGGAGGGCTTGGGCATATGACGATTTCAGAGCTTACGCTTAAATCGAGCGCCGAGGAGCCGGTCCGGCGGTTCGAGGTTTTCACTGGAGCGGGGCGCCGCCGGGAGTGGGCTGCCGAGGACAAGGCGCGGATTGTCGCCGAGAGCCTCGATCCTGGAGCCACGGTGAGTGCCGTGGCGCGGCGCCATGCCTTGTCGCCGCAGCAGTTGTTCACGTGGCGCCGTGAGGCGCGCAAGGCGAGCGAGACGGTCCCGGCGTTCGTGCCGGCTGTGGTCACGCCGGAGATTGCTCCGGCATCGGAGCCTTCGGCCACATGCTCACGGCCGAAGCGGCGTGGCCGGCAACGCCGGGCGGCGGCGATCGAGGTCGACGTCGCAGGGGTCAGGGTGACGATCGAGAACGGGGCCTCGCCGGCCACCATCGCGGCGGTGATCGGTGCGCTGAAGGGTAGATCATGATCGGCCCGAGCGGCGCGGTCCGCGTCATGGTGGCCACAAAGCCGGTCGACTTCCGCAAAGGGGCGGAGGGCCTCGCCGCCTTGGTGCGTGAGACCATGGGCGCCGATCCATTCTCCGGCACGGTGTACGTGTTCCGGGCCAAGCGGGCGGACCGGGTGAAGCTGGTGTTCTGGGACGGCACCGGGGTCGTTCTGGTGGCGAAGCGGCTGGAGGATGGGGAGTTCCGCTGGCCGAAGATCGCGGACGGCACCCTGCAGCTGACGTCGGCCCAGCTCCAGGCCTTGCTCGAGGGCCTCGACTGGCGGCGGGTACACGAGGCGCAGCGCACGACGACACCGGTCGCCGCCAGTTGAAGAGGCTCGCCGGCGCCCGGCGAATATGATTCACTTCCGGTCATGGCTTCGCTCTCCACCGAGCTTCCCCGTGATCCCGAGACGCTCCAGGCGATGCTGATCGCGCGGGACGCGGAGATCGAGCGCCTGCGCCAGATCATCAAGCAGCTGCAGCGTCACCGCTTCGGACGGCGGGCGGAGAGCCTGCCTGAGGACCAGTTGCTGCTGGCGCTGGAAGAGGCCGAGCAGGTCGAGGCCGCCGGCTTCGCTGCATCCGAGGAGCAGGCGCCGGCCGAGAAGGCCGGACGGGTCGCGAAGCGCCGTGCGAACCGCGGGGCGCTGCCCGCCCATCTGCCGCGGATCGAGACCGTGGTCGATATCGGGAGCGACATCTGCCCGTGCTGTTCCGGCAAGCTGCACCGCATCGGCGAGGACGTGGCCGAGCGGCTCGACATGGTGCCCGCCCAGTTCCGTGTCCTGGTGGTGCGCCGGCCGAAATATGCCTGCCGCTCCTGCGCCGACGTGGTGGTGCAGGCCCCCGCGCCGGCGCGGCTGATCGAGGGCGGCCTGCCGACCGAGGCAACCGTCGCCCATGTACTCGTGTCGAAATACGCCGACCATCTGCCTTTGTATCGCCAGGCCCAGATCTATGCACGACAGGGCATCGCGCTCGACCGCTCGACGCTGGCGGACTGGGTTGGGCGCGCGGCCTTCCTGCTGCGGCCCGTGCATGACCGGCTGCTGGCGGGGCTGAAGACCTCGCCCAAGCTGTTTGCCGACGAGACCACGGCGCCGGTACTGGATCCCGGCCGCGGCCGGACCAAGACCGGGCAGCTCTTCGCCTATGCCCGAGACGACCGGCCCTGGGGCGGCGCCGATCCGCCTGCCGTCGCTTATGTCTATGCCCCTGACCGCAAGGGCGAGCGGCCCGTCGCCCACCTCGACGGCTTCAGAGGCATCCTGCAGGTCGATGGTTACGGCGGCTACAAGGCGCTGGCCGGACGCAACGCCGTGAACCTGGCGTTCTGCTGGGCGCATGTTCGGCGGCGCTTCTACGAGCTCGCCCAGGCTGGCCCCGCGCCGATCGCCAGTGAAGCCCTGCAACGCATCGCCGAACTCTACCACGTCGAGGCTGCGATCCGGGGCCGGACCCCGGATGAGCGCCGGGCCACGCGCCAGGAGAAGAGCAAGCCGATCATCGACGCCCTCGAGCCATGGCTGCGCGCGAAGCTGGCGTTGATCAGCCAGAAGACCAAGCTCGCCGAGGCGATCCGCTACGCGCTCTCGCGCTGGGAAGGGCTGACCCTGTTCCTCGACGGCGGCCGCATCGAGTTGGACAACAATATCGTCGAGCGCTCCATCCGGCCCCTCGCCCTGACCCGGAAGAATGCCCTCTTCGCCGGCTCCGACAGCGGCGCCGAACACTGGGCCGTCATCGCCTCGCTGGTCGAGACCTGCAAGCTCAACGGCATCGATCCCCAGGCCTACCTCGCCGACGTCATCGCCCGCATCGTCAACGGTCACCCCAACAGCCGCATCGACGAACTCTTGCCATGGGCCTACCCGGCGCAGCCGGTCCTCAGCAACGTGGCCTGACGACGACGCTTACGGACATTCACCTCCCAGGTGACTTCTTTGGATTCTCGTCATCCGACTCGCACACGTCCTCGGTGCAAGCAATAGTGGAGGGAACAATAGTTGCCTGTTATCCGCGATCGGCAATTGAGGCTCTCGCGGACTCTGATCCGGCGACTGCCAAGCTCATCCGACTGGGAACCTTCGCGGCAATTGAGAGGCTGGAGCAGCAGACTTTCGTAGTGAGCACCATGTCGGCTCCTGAACGAGTACGAGCTTTCCTGGTCCATTTTAGAGACAGGATCGGCCGATCTGGCGAAAGCGATATAGCACTACCCATTACGCGCTACGATATCGCCGATCTGCTCGGGCTCTCGACCGAGACAGTCTGTCGAGCGTTTACGGATCTCCGCGAGCGGGGCGCAATTTCTCTGGAAGGTCCCCGAAACGTCACGATCATTCGGCCTTAGTGACCGGTCAAGTTACGGGACCTCTCTTCTCTATTCTTGATGAGGACGCAGCTCAGGGGCGCCATGCATATCCGCACCGGAGTCTTCAACAATTGCGCTTTCCGCCTCCTGCAGTTGGTCGACTGTAGTTGAGGTTGCCGCCGGCGCGACGCCCAAGCCGCTGAGCGTTGCCTCTGCCATTGCCGAACCCACGTTGTATTCGGCTGAAATTGCGCGGGTCGCACCGCGTTCTTGAAGATACGTGCGGTCAGCATCGCCGTGAGCCCGCACGAGAACTTCGGCGAGCGCATCTATCTCACGAGCGCGCTCGAGCACGCGCCGCGCTTCGTAGCCATCTGGAACGGCAATGACGATGAGTCGCGCACGCTTCGCACCCGCATCCTCAAGGACGCCCGGGGCCGCAGCATCGCCGTGCCTCACCGCCGCGCCCTCCTCACGAGCCTTTTCGGCACGTCGCCGATCTCGCTCAATTATAACATACGGCGTTCCCGCCTTGCGCAGCGCCGCGACGATTGTGCGTCCGACTCGGCCGGCCCCCACGACAATAACGTGGTCCGCTTGCGCCGTGGGACGATGTTCCACATGCAGACCGAACAAGGGATCGAAGAGACGACCCTCGCCACCTCCCGGCGTGGGTGCGGTCAGCAAAGGCGCCATGAGCTTCGCAGCCGCAAATGCAAATGGATTGACAGTGATCGAGAGCAACGCTCCGGCGAGGATCAGATCACGGCCCTCCATCGGCATAAGCCCTAGGGACACCCCGAAATCGGCGAGTATAAAAGAAAATTCCCCAATCTGGGCTAGCGCCGCGGATACGACCAAAGCGGTCGACATCGGATAGCCTAGTGCGAGCACGATCCCTGTAGCGGTAAGAGCTTTGCCGAGCACAATCACTAGGACGACTGCGATCACCGACAGCGTATCATTCACAAGGATTGAGGGGTCAAAGAGCATCCCGACCGAAACGAAGAATAGCACCGCGAACGCATCTTGCAGCGGCAGCGACTCGGTAGCGGCCCGGTGACTGAGCTCGGACTCGCTGAGCACCACCCCCGCGAAGAATGCGCCAAGTGCAAAAGAGACGCCGAACAGCGCCGCCGACCCGTACGCGATCCCCAGTGCTATCGCCAGCACCGCCAACGTAAAGAGTTCCCTCGATCCTGAGCGCGCTGCCTGCCTGAGCAGCCACGGTACGGCACGCCTCCCGAAGACCAACACGACCGCAACGAAGGCGCCGACCTTGATCAGCGTGAGTCCAAGCGCGAGCCCAACACCTGCCGTCCCGGCGCCGATCGGCGCTGCCGGGGCGTCGGCGCCGATCGGTGCCGCGAACGCGGGGAGCACTACCAAGGCCAACACCATGGCAATGTCCTCGACTACCAGCCAACCGACGGCGATCCTGCCGTTGGGGGAGTCCAGCAGACTTACTTCATCCAGCGCGCGCAGCAGAACCACCGTGCTTGCCACTGAAAGGGCGAGGCCAAACACCAGGCCCGCACTCCAATTCCAGCCCCATGCCCTCGATACGAGGGTTCCAATGAGAGTTGCGGTCACGATCTGGATCATCGCGCCTGGCACAGCGATCCGACGCACGACGAGGAGATCGTTGAGGGAGAAATGCAGCCCCACGCCGAACATCAGCAGGATGACGCCCAGTTCAGACATCTGGCGCGCCAACTCGACATTGCCCACAATGCCGGGTGTATTCGGACCAATCGCGACTCCGGCAAACAAATAGCCGATTAGAGCCGGCAGGCGCAAGAATCGCGCGGCCAGCCCGAAGCCGAAGGCAAGCACGACTCCGAGCGCCAGCATTGTGATAAGTTCTGTTTGGTGCTGCGGCATGGTTCCGGTCGAGGTCGGTTGGCAACGAAAAAAAGATAAGCATTCTCGCACGAGACTGCACTGACGATCGACAGCGTTATCGCCCGCTCGCGGCTTCCTGATTGATCTCGGCCCTCGTGAGTCACGACATTTAGAGGCTGCCGGCGCCATCAACCTTGCCCTCTAAACTCGCCCGCAGCCGGGTCAGGGGCTGGCCGGGTGACCAGCCATCAGACATCGCTCTCCGCGCCCGAAGCGTCGCAATCCCTCGCGTAGGTGCTCAAGCGGTGGCTTGCTTCATCAGGTGTCCCTTGCGGCCCACCTTGGCCCCCCGCGGGGGGCCGGCGTCGCGGCATCGCAAAAGCGTCCGCGTCTCTGGGACGGGGGGAACCAAGTAGAAATGACGACCGATAAATAGCCGAAATGGCTAGGACTACTATGTCGGTGATTTAGACCCATGACCGTGCCGAGTGGAGGACGTGCAATGAAACCGTTGCGCATCCTGGTTGTCGAAGACGACTGGCTTGTCGCGTTGGATCTCAAGCATATGCTCGAGCGACGCGGGCGCGAGGTTGTAGGGACGGCCGCAGACGCAACCGAGGCCCTCGCAGCGGCGCTGCGAACTTCGCCCGACTTGGCGCTCGTTGATGTCAATTTTCGTGACGGACCTTCGGGTGCGAGTATTTCAGCGGCGGTTGTTAGGGAGACGAAAACGCCTGTGATTTTGTGACCGCCAATCCGGAGGCCCTCCCGGGGGATTTTGCGTGCGCATTGGGCGCCATTGAGAAGCCATGGGGGCCGGAGGTCATCGACGAAGTTCTCCATTTTATAGGCCGATACCGAACCGACCCTATGACGCCACCTCCGTCACGAATGATCTTGCCGGCCTCACTGCGCGGTCCTTCTCGCTTCGCGCGTGCGACCGCCGCTTAGCATGCACCTGTGCGTACCTGAGTGCCTTCTCCAGGGGACGTCTGTTCCGCTAGCTCGGTGAGTTCGCTTTCTTCGAGAGTCTCTTTTTCGAGCAGCGTCCGGGCCACCCGGTCCAATGACTCGCGTCGCTGCTGCAACAGGCTGACGCTCCTTGCGAAGGCTTCTTCCACGATGCGCTTCACCTCTTCGTCAATTTCGGCGGCCGTCTTCTCAGAGTAGGAGCGTTCCTCCGGACCGTAGTAGGGCTGATCGGTTCCAATAAATGAGCGGCGGTCCTTTTCAAGAGCCACGTGGCCGAGTCTTTCGGTCATGCCATATCGCGTGACGATGGCGCGCGCGATATCAGTGACCTTGGCCAGATCGTCGGCGGCACCCGTTGAAAGGTGGCCGTAGATGATGTGCTCGGCAGCCCGTCCGCCGAGCAATACCGCCATCTTGTTCTCCAACTCTTCGCGGGTCATCAAGAAGCGATCCTCGGTCGGGCGCTGTATCGTGTACCCAAGGGCGCCCACCCCTCGTGGAATTATCGAGACCTTGTGCACCGGATCGACCCCAGCCAGCGCCATGGCGACCAGCGCGTGGCCTGTCTCGTGATAGGCGACGATCTCGCGTTCTCTCGGGTTGAGGAGCCGGTTGCGCTTCTCTAACCCTGCAACGATGCGTTCGACGGCGTTGTTGAAGTCTTCCATGCTCACTGCATCGGCTTTGCGCCGGGTTGCCAGCAGCGTCGCCTCATTTACGAGGTTGGCCAGATCGGCTCCGGTGAAACCGGGCGAGAGCGCGGCGATCTTATCCGCGTCAACGTCGGGCGCGAGCTTGGCTTTCTTCAGGTGCACGTTCAGGATCTGGATACGGCCGGCCTTGTCAGGCCGGTCCACCAAGACCTGGCGGTCAAAGCGGCCGGCGCGCAGCAGAGCAGGGTCAAGGATTTCCGGGCGGTTGGTCGCTGCCAAAAGAACGAGACCGGTCGACGAGTCGAAACCGTCGAGCTCGACCAGCAACTGGTTAAGCGTCTGTTCTTTCTCGTCGTGGCCACCCACAAGCGGTCCGAGACCCCGCGCGCGGCCGAGCGCGTCGAGTTCATCGATAAAGATGATCGCGGGCGCCTTGGCACGCGCCTGCTCGAACAGATCGCGCACCCGCGCTGCGCCTACGCCGACGAACATCTCGACGAACTCAGAACCTGAGATGGAGAAGAAGGGCACGCCGGCCTCGCCGGCCACGGCCTTAGCCAGCAGCGTTTTACCCGTTCCAGGCGGACCGACAAGCAGCACGCCCTTCGGCATGCGTCCGCCAAGCCGGCCGTACCCGCGGGGATCTCTTAGGAAGTCGATGATCTCCTTGAGTTCATCTTTGGCCTCATCGACGCCGGCGACGTCCTCGAAGGTGACGCCGGTGTCCTTCTCGACATAGATTTTTGCTCTGGACTTGCCGATCTGCATCAGCCCACCACCGATGCCGCCACCCACCCGTTTGAGCATGAACATCCAGATGCCAAGAAAGATTACGACCGGGACAACCCAGGACAGGAGGTCTCGCAGGAACGTGCTCTCGATCTGGCCGCTGACGACGGTACCGTGCTGCTGAAGGTCGCGGGCAAGGTCGGGCTCGACGCGCGTCGTGATGAAGAAGGATCGGCCCTCGACGGGCTCCTTGAAACGCCCTTGGATAAACCGGTCCGATACTGCCACCTCTGCGATCCTACCATCGCGAACATAAGTCTCAAATTGACTGTAGGGAATTTGAGCAACTTGAGTGGCGGTCGCGTAAAGGTACTGAAACGCCATCAGTAAAAAGAACGCGCCGATCCAGTACCAAATATTGAACTGGGTCTTCCTGTCCATCTCCATTCAGTGCGCTCCAATTACCTGATGATCAGAAGCATACGCGCGCCGTTGCGTACAAGTTCAACGGCGAGGGTGCTCTTCCGATCGGCGGTCCAGCGACGGACATCATTGATCGATGTCACCGGCGTGCGATTGATCGCCAAAATCATGTCTCCGCGCATCAGACCAGCGCGCGCGGCCCGGCTTCCCGGAGCGACGCTCTCCACGACAACCCCTCCTGCGCCAACGTCCCGCGCCTCCTCGGCGGAGGCGTTTCGCAAGTTTGCCCCATCAAAAGGCGTTCCAGTCAATTGCGACGAGGCCCGCTGCGCTCCTTCGATCCGCACACTGATGTCGTGCCTACCGTCATTTCGCACGACCGACAGCCTGACGTTCGAGCCGGCAGGTGTGAGGCCGATCCGGTTACGCAAGTCTGTGGAGCTGTGAAGGGCACGGCCGTCTACAGCGGTCACGACATCCCCAACCTTCAAACCGGCATGTTCGGCCGGCGACCCCGCCTCAATATTGCTGATCACCGCTCCGCGCAGGTCCCCGAGGCCAAGCGCCTCCGCGAGATCGGGGGTTACATCCTGAATGCCGATGCCTATCCTACCGCGACGGACCTCGCCATGGTCGATCAGCTGGTTCATCACAGCCAGCGCCATGTTGCTTGGCACGGCGAAACCTATGCCAACGTTGCCACCGGCGGGACTCAGGATTGCTGTGTTGATTCCGGCGAGCTTGCCGTCGAGCGTAATTAGCGCACCTCCCGAGTTTCCCGGATTGATCGAAGCGTCCGTCTGGATGAAATCCTCATAGCCCTCATTGTTAATCCCACTGCGCCCAAGGGCGCTGACGATGCCGGACGTCACCGTCTGACCGAGGCCAAACGGATTACCAATGGCGACAACGTAATCGCCGACTTTGAGACGATCGGAGTCGGCTATCTCCAAGGATACGAGGTTTCGGCTCTCCACCTTGAGAAGGGCAATGTCCGTGGCCTGATCGGATCCGACAAGCTCGGCACGGAGTCGGCGGCCATCCTTGAGCGTCACCGTGATTTGGCCAGCATTATCCACCACGTGGTGATTGGTGATGACATAACCCTTGCTGGCGTCCACGATCACGCCCGACCCTGCGCTCATGCGCTGCTGGGCCGGCGGCTGATCCGGAAGGTCAAAGTACCGTCGAAAGAATGGATCGTTGTAGAGTGGGTTGGAGGCGGTCGGCGTTTCCGAGATGACGGAGATATTGACCACCGCCGGGGTAACGCGTTCTAGCAACGGCGCGAGCGTAGGGAGTTGCCCTGCCAATCCGGGAACGACCTGTCCAAAGGCGCTAGGGGGAATGCCCACCGCGGCTACGAAGATCGTAAAGAGAACAATGATCGACCGATGTACGATTGTGACTC
>NZ_JBAFWN020000004.1:0-98928 GCF_043195095.2 Roseixanthobacter glucoisosaccharinicivorans
CGTGTGCCGGACGGACGCGATAGCGGGATGACAAGGGCCGGAGCCCAGCGGGGCCGGCCCTCAATGCAGAAGTGGAAACCGGGCGAGGCCGAAGCCTCGCCCGAGAGCGGCTCAGCCGAGAGCCGCCAGTTGCAGTTCGGCAGCCTTGCGATCGAGAGTGTGGCCGGGATTTTCGACCGGGCGCTCGAACGGCTTCCAGCGCTCGCCGACCACATGCTCGTAGGCAGCGACGGCACCTTCCGCCGCCATGCGGAGCGCGTGGGACTGCAGGGCCATGTCGGCGGCGAACTCACGCTTGCGCTGCGCGGCGCCGTCGAAGCCGACCGGTCCGTCGAGATCCTCGTCGCGGACGTCGTTGGCCGCCTTGGCGGTAGCGTCGCGAGCTTCGGTCACCGCGCGGCTGTAGAACTGGCCGGCCCCGTGCGCGGATCCGACATAGGCGCCGACAATCCGCTGGAGATGGATCTGCATCGCTCGCTCGCCGAGGCCTTCGCCCAGGCTGTCGGCCGTCTCGACGATCAGGCGCTGATGGAGATCTCGGACGCCGTCGCTGTCGAGAACGGGAAGGCCGAAGCTCTCGGAGATGAGGGTGGCCTGGGGGGCGTCGGGGCAGACGAGCCTGACCATTTCGAGGGTGGTGCCCTTGCGGAGCTGGACGACCTTGGCGGGCTGGCGGGAAGCGCGAGCGGTCTTGGTCATGGGAACATCCTTTCCTTCGGTTTCCCTGAAGGCTCGGGCCGGCTCGTGCCGGTCCTCCCTTCGGGTGCGATCGAAAGAAACCGGCGGACAGACGGGCGCTTCAGGGTCCGGGGCCGCCTGATCGAGCTGAGCGGGTTTGCGCGCAAGCAGGGCTTCCAGCCCTCGCGCGGTGCGCGGGCTCGCTTTGCCGAGATCGGCGGCTCCGGCCGCAACGCGGCGCGCAGCGGCCTTGAAGCGACCGGCCGCCGGTTTACGAGCGCAACAAACCCGAGGGGAGGTCCGGCGGACGGACGAGCGATCGGGTAAACGGACTGGCAGGGTGCCGTGACCCGCTGCTGTCTCTCGCGCTGCCTTCGGGAGGTCAGGACCAAGGGTGCGCCGTCGCCGTCAGATAGCCTCGACCGAACGTGCCCCGACCTCCGGTGACCAGAGCGTGATGAAGCCCCCGATTTCGACTCGGCAGGCTTCGGGATATTCCACGACAGGAGATTCGGCCAGGTGACCCGACGCTGGCGATGTCATGAGCGATCTCGCGGTCCACGCCAAAGATGTCGGCCAGGTCGCATCCGCCGAGGCTGCCGGTGTTCCACCAGGCGAGAATGAAATTCGCCGCGCGCCGAGACTGTCCGATGTCGCTTCTCGCGATGCGGCGGAGCCGTTCGAACGCTGCCCATGGCGTCATGCTCGGTCGCACTCCTTCTGGCTGACGGATCGTTGCGCAACGCTGGGGCGATTGCACGGACCGAGCGCATGTCCGCGCGGGTCATCGGGCCGGTCGGCGACAGCTCCATGTCGCAGCCGGAATGCCTCGATGGCGATATCCTGTCTGGCGAGCTTCCTGCCGAGCGCGTCGATCTCCGGCTGGCGCTCCGCCGTGATCGCTGCGAGATTCGAACGATAGCGTTCGAGAAATGCGCCAGGATCCGGGGCCTTGCCGCGCCTATGGAAGCTGTGCCGCGGCTTTAGCTGCGGAATCAGCGCCGTCATGCGGCGCGTAATCTGCCGATCGATCATGTCGAGCTGGCGTTGGATCTGGCGGCGCGCCTCCTCCATGCGGGCGAGCTCGGCGGGCCGGTCGCAAGGGAGGGTCATGCGCGCGTCCTTCCCTGCCAACCGATGAAGTCGGACGGCCCCTCATAGACGCGGTGACGGGCCGGGTCGACGACGAAGCCGAACCGCCCGATGCGGTACTCGACAGCCGGGACCAGGAAACGCCGCTCCTCGGTTCCGGGGCCACGCTTGCCGCCTGGCGTGGCGACGACCTCGACGAAGCCGTTCTCGTGATCCGACGTGATGGCCGAGACCACGAGCCAGTCGGCGGCATGCTCGCGCTCGAAGGCGCGGCGGTCCTTCTCATGGGATTCACCGGGCAGAAGCACCGTGCCGAAGATCGCCTCCCACGCATCCGGCCAGCTGTCTTTGATGGTTCGCTCGGCGCAGCGCCGCTCGAAGGCGGTGAAGAGATGTGGGAAGCTGATCGCGACCGCCGCCCACGACTCGTCCTCTTCGTACCAGCCGGCCTCCGCCCGTAGCATCGGATGAACCTTCCGATTGCGGTCGGCGGAAATGTGAAAACCGCCATGGCCGGCCGTCGAATGGAACACGATGTCCTCGGCATAGAGGGTCGCGCCCTGCGAGGCTCCCCACGGCGTGGCGACGCGCGAGGCGATGTCCTTGCGAGCGAGCGCCCGCTTCTCGCGCTGGTGCTCGGCGTTTTCGAGAACGCGGACGCGAAACGCGCGCCCGTCGGCCAATTCGCCGGAATGTCCGTAGAAGTCCGAGCGGGTCCACTGCGCCAGCGGCCTGCCGATGCGCCAGCCGGTGGCTAGATAGTGCCTGCCATCGCGGGCAGGCACCATGGCGAAGGCTGTCTCGCCGACAAGTGCGACGAGACAGCCGTCGGCGCTGCGACCAAAGGAAACTCCCGGAAATCCGGGAGCGCCATTGCTATCGTTGGTGGGGGCAGACGCGTTCATGCCGCGGCCCTCCCCACGACGGCACCGGCCGTGGCCTCGTCGGCCGAGATCGCGCGCAGCACGGCATGCGGATAACCATGGCCCTTCAGCCAGGCGTCCGCGGCCTCGCGGCTCTCGGCGAGATGGACGAGCTCGGCGTGGTCACCAGCCCGGTCGAGGACCTGGACCGAGCCGGCCTTCGGCATCTCGACGACGGTGAAGGTGAGATCGCCGTTCACCGAAAAGGTCTGGTGAACGCGCAACACGATGACGCCGCTGCCGCCGAAATCACCCTTGTGCAGGGTGATCGAGGCGGGCAGGGTCGTGCTGCCGACGACAGTCTCCGCGCGCTTGCGGATCAGCCGGCCTCTGCTGTTGCGATTCTCCCAGGCCGCGAGCTTCTTGCGGTGCCGCGCCGGCGGACGCGGGGAGCCGTCAGAATACTGGATCAGTGCTCCGAGCGGGACGCTATCAAAAATCAATTGTGCAGACATGGAAAAGTCTCCGGTTGAGGTGGTGGAAACAGAACCGCCGCCGGCATGGCCGGCGGCGGCAGATCGTTCGGAAGAAGGACACGTCTATTCGGCGGCTTCCCTGAAGCCCTCGCCGTCCGCATCGGATGGTTCGCCGGTGGTGCCGGCGAGGTCATCGTCGGCCTCGTCGCCGTCAGCCTGCGCCGGCGTGCTGGACGACAGCCACCCCCCGAGCGCCGTCGCGTCCGGAGCGAAGAGCGCGGAGGGATGAACGAAGTGGCCTTCCTTGAAGTGCTCGACGAGCGCGGCGCGCGTGTCCTTCACGCGCTGACGCGGCAGGACCGGCGTGTCCTTGCACGAGGTCTCCAGCGCCGGACGCGACAGGCACGCGAGGAAGTCGTCGGTGCCCATGTTTGGCAGGAAGCCGTCGGCACCCACCGTCGCGCCGGCGATACGGGCGACGATCCCGCTGTTGGTGGCGTTCTCCCGGCAGGAGAACACGTCGACCAGCATCGAGCGGGCCGCGACGCGCAGCGTGTCCATGTCGAAGGCGAGCTTGCCATCGGCGTCGAACAGCACGGCCGCGTGCTTCGCCAGCCGGCTATGGCCATAATAAACGCCGCCGCTTCCCGTCGTGACGGAGACGTTCTGGCCGGCGAAGGCGAGGAGCAACAGCGCCATCAGCGTGTCGTCCTCGATCGGGGCCCGGCCGAGCGCCTCGCGCAGCGCGTCGGTACGGAAGTCCCCGATCATCTCGACGCCCTTGCGCGTGACGTCGGGACGCGGCTTCGAGACCACGCCGGTATCGTCCGCGACGCTCTCCGAGCCGGATGCGGCCTTGCCCTTTGGCTTCTTCGCCTCGGGCATGCGGTAATGCACCGTCTGCACGCGCCCCTCGCGATCGAGATACATGGCGGTGCAATCCGACTTCGCCGGCTTGCCGTAGACTCGCTCGGCCTTCGGCGGCAGCTTCACCTCGCCATAGTTGGTGGCCTCCGCGATGATGCCCTTCTTCGGCAAGTTGTTCGCCATCCACTCCTGCTGCGCGCCGAGAAACGCCTCGACATTGGTCGTGTAGCGGCTGTCCTCGTCGGCCGGCGCAAACAGGTCCTCGACCCACTCGATGCCGTAAGCCTGCGCGAGGTCGTCGCCGAAGCTGGCATGGCGGGCATGCATGCGGGTCTTCTGCAGAGCCTGCGCGACGCTCCACCAGGAAACCTGTGGATCGGCCTTCGAAGGCTTGTGCTTCTTCCAGACCTCCTTCTGCTCGTCGAGCGACGCTGCGGCGATCGTGCGGAGCTGACGCTCGTCGGGCATGTCGCCCTTGGCCATGTGGTCGAGCATCGCCGGCAGCACGTTGGCGAGCAGACGCAGCTTCTTGATCTGCCGGACCGGCAATGCGAGCGCGACGCCGATCGCCTCTTCGGTCCAGCCGAGTGCGACCAGGCGCTCGATCGCGCGCCACTGATCGACCGGGTTCAGCGCCTCGCGGGCGATGTTCTCGATCATCGAGCGCATGGCGCCGTTGTCGTTCGCCGCCTCGTCGACGAGCACGTCGATTTCCTCGAGGCCCGCGGCGATCGCCTGCTTCACGCGGCGATGTCCGGCATTGATGATGAAGCCGTTGCCGCCGCCGGTTTCGGGCGTGATGACGGGCGGCTGCACGATGCCGACGGCCTTGATGGTTGCCAGCAGCAGCGCGTCGGCCTGCGGCGTTGACTTCGTCTGGCGCGTGCGATCCGGATTCTCCTTCAGCGCGCGCGGATCGACCTTGATGAGATGCATGGGAATGCTCCTTCCAGGGGTTGCGGACCGCCCCCTTCGAGCGGCCCTCTCTCGTCTTCTTCCCGAAGACCTCCCCCGGCCCGCGGAGCGGACGGGACGGTGCAACTGCGGCCGAGCATCCCTGCCCGGCAGGACCAGCAGGGCCAAAGCCCTGCGCAGGATGACGGGCCGGGATCGCGCAGGCGGCGGTTGAGCTTCAGCGTCGCCGGCTCGCCCGATCTGCGAGCGGGCTTTTCCCCCTTTTCCTTTTCCTTTTCCCCCTCTCTCTCTCCATGTCGCTGGCGGCCCGACCAGCCCGTTGTTGCGGTTGCTTGACCAGCATCCCGAGATGATCGAGGAATTGCGCGAAAGCGGCTAAGCGGCGATCGGCCTCGCCTCGCCTGCGCCCACGATGTCCGAGGCGAGGGCCTTCTCGACCTCGGCGAGTTGTCGGCGCTTCTCGGCGAGTTCATCGGCGAAGGCGAAGTCGCCACCTTCGCGCGACTGATAGGCGGCAAGGCGCCGGCGTGCGTCGGCGAGACGCTGGCGAAACCGCTCCTGCTCTCCCGCGAAATCGTCGAGTGCATGCTCGAGGCGGGAAATCGCACCGAGCGGCGTCACCGTGACCGACAGGTCGATCTCATAGTCGGCGGCCGTGCGCATCAGCATGGTGGTGTAGCGATAACCATCGCGTCCGAAGCGTTCGCCCGTATATTCGAGGTCGAACCCACCGATCGAGGCGATGACGGTCTCGCCTTCCTGCTGAAGCTGGACGAGGGTCAGGATCTCCTTCATCAGCGCACGGCCGGCTTCCTTGCGCTCGGCATAGCGCTTGTCCGTCACGTTCATCGTGAAGGCCTCGCCAGCGGTCGGCGCTAGGCGCCCGATATCCTGTCCGATCTCGGCGATGCGCCGGGTCGAAAACTCGATGTCGCGTTCGGCATCGCGGATCTGCCGGCGAACCGCATGCTGGTCGTCGACATGGGCGGCACGCAAGCGCTCGAGCCGTGCGATGTCGGCCTCCAGCCCCGCCTTCTGCATCAGGCGTTGATCGCCCGACGCGATCGCCTTTGCCATCGCGAACTGATTGGCCTGACCTTCGCCGAGGTCCTCGAGCCGGCGAATTGAGGTGTCCCCCGAGAGCGCGGCCGCGATGAATCGGGCCTTGCGCTCGTTGTTCTGCCACATCGTGGCATCGAGCGAGCCTTCCGTCGCATAGGCGAAGAGATCGACCTCGTCGTGCTGGTTGCCCTGCCGGACGATGCGCCCTTCGCGTTGCTCGATCTGCGACGGAAGCCAGGGCACATCGAGATGATGCAGCGCTTTCAGGCGCAGCTGCGCGTTGACTCCGGTGCCCATCGTGTCGGAGGAGCCGATCAGGAGGCGAACCTTGCCTGCGCGCACGTCCGCGAACAGGCGTTGCTTCGCCTCGGACTTCTTATAGTCCTGCATGAAGGCGATTTCCGCCGCCGGCACGCCCATGCGGACCAGCTCGTCGCGCATCCAGCGATAGGCCGAGAAGCCGCGCGTCTTCTCCACGCTGATCGTGCCGAGATCGGAAAAGATCATCTGCGCGGCGCCAGGAAGCTCGTACGGCGTTCCATCGGGGCGCACATAGGAGTCCTCTGCCGTCTCCTTCCAGATGCGGAAGGCGTTCGTAACGAGATTGTTGAGCTTGTTGTTCGCCTCGTTGTCATTGTCAGGATCGACGAGGCGCAGGTCGATCGCCGCGTGGCGGCCATCGGTGATGACGGAGAGCAGGATATCATCGCCGGGCTCCGGCGGGCCGTCTCGCTCTTCGATTGCCTTGATGCGCGCATCAAGCAGCATCTGGTAGCGCTTGAATGCCGGCGACGGTTTCGCGGTGAGGATCTGGCGTCTGCCGGTCGAGATCGCCGGCACCTTGACGTAGTGTCGCAGGTCTTCCGGCGTCACCACGTCGGCGAAGGAACGGAACATGGCGATCAGTTCCGGCACGTTGACGAAGGTCGCGAAGCGCGTCACCGGCTTGTATTTGCCGGAGGGCTGCAGCTCGAGCTCGGTTGTGACGTCGCCGAAGGTCGAGGCCCATGCGTCGAACTCGTGCAGGCCGCGCTGCAGCAATGCTGCATATCCAAGATAGCGCTGCACCGAGAACATCTCGCCGAGCGTGTTCGTGATCGGCGTGCCGGAGGCCAGCATGAGCGCGCGGCCGGGGTTCTTCGTCTCGACGAAGCGGGACTTCACATAGAGGTCCCAGGCGCGCTGCGAGCCGTTCGGGTCGACGCCCTTCAGCGTCGACATGTTGGTGGCGAAGGAGAGCTTGCGGAACTCCTGCGCCTCGTCGACGATAATCTGGTCGACGCCGATCTCGGATATGGTGAGCAGGTCGTCCTTGCGGGTCGACAGCGACTCCAACCTTTCCTTCAGGCCCTCCTTGAGCCGTTCGAGGCGCTTGCGCGAGACACGGTCGTCGCTCTCGACCTTGGTCAGCAGGGTCTCGTAGAGCTCGAGCTCGTCCTGTATCATCTGCTGTTCGAAGGCGGAGGGCACGGAGATGAAGCGGAACGCCGAGTGCGTGATGATGATGGCGTCCCAGGTCGCCGTCGCCGCGCGCGACAGGAAACGCTGGCGCTTGTCCTTGGTGAAGTTGCTCTCGTCGGCGACCAGGATGCGGGCGTTCGGATAGAGCGCGAGAAATTCGCGCGCCGCTTGCGCCAGGCAATGACCGGGGACGACCAGCATGGCCTTGGCGATCAAGCCGAGCCGGCGCTGCTCCATGACAGCGGCCGCCATCGTCATCGTCTTCCCAGCGCCGACGGCATGGGCAAGGTAGGTCGATCCCGCCGAGACGATGCGCCAGATTCCACGCTTCTGGTGCCCATAAAGACAAAAGGCGCCAGAGGCGCCGGGAAGTTTGAGATGGGAGCCGTCGAAGGCTCTCGGCGCGATGTTGTTGAAGCGGTCGTTATAGACCCGCGCCAGTCGGTCGGTGCGATCGGCATCGGACCAGATCCAGCGCTGGAATTCGTCCTTGATCTTTTGCAGCTTCGTCTTCGCCGCCTCGGTGTCGACGACATTGAGCACGCGCCGCTCGCTGTCGCCGTCCTTCACCGTGTCGAAGATCTGCGGCACCCGGCTGTTCAGCGCGTCAGCGAGCAGCTCGCCGGCATGGCGTCGGTCCGTGCCCCATTCCGACGTCCCTGCGGCCATATAGCCGAGCTGCCGGGCCTCCACCGTCCATGAGGCCAGTTCGGGCATGTGGTGGATCTTGATGTCGGCGCCCATCGTCTCCTTGACGAAGGCGACGATATCGGCGGCTGTGATCCAGGGCGCCCCCAGTCGCGCGGTGATGTCGGAGGGGCTGAGATCGACCGGCTGCACGGCCTGCAGCGCCGCGGCGTTGCGGTCATAGGCGGCATCGAGCGCAGCTGCGGCTTCGGCCACCTTCAACTTGTCGCGGACATGGCCTGACAGATAAGCGTCAGCCGTCTGCCACGAGCCATCGGACGGGTCCTGGTAGATGGCACTGCCGAGCTCGGCGACGACATCGTCGACGTTGCGATGCAGCAGTTCGGCGATATGGTCGACGTCGACCCGGCCACGCTCGTTTAATACCACGGCCAGTGCGTCCGCGGCGCTGGTGATTACCGGCGCCGCAGGCGGCGAGATCACCCGATCGGTGAAGATCGGACCGGGCTTCGCCGTGTTGGTCTCGAGGTCATAGTCCTCGATCGAGGCGACCAGCCAGCAATCGGGGTCGTCGAGGAAGGGCTGGATGTTGGGGCGACGATGCGTCTCGCGCACTTCGCCCGTCTCGTCGTCCTCCGTCATGGAGACGGTGGTGAAATTGATCGGGCCGAAGTCGCGGACAAAGCTCGACCAGGCAATACGCAGCCTGACCTGCGCGTCCTTCCACGGCCGGTCGAACTCTTGGCACTTCAGCACCTCGCGCACGGCGTCGCGGATCGGGATCAGCTTCCGGATGATCCGGACGTGCTTCTCGGGGACGCCCTCGGCACTGCGTCCCTTGCGTACCTTGAGCGCGACGGATTCGCCGTCGAGGACTTGCATCAGACCACGCGACTGATCGAAGACGTAGCTGCCCTCGCGCACATGCCGGTCGGATGGAAGATCGGAGGGCGATGAATCGTCGGCATCCTCCAGATCGCAATCGATCACCTCGGGCTCGCCGTCATAAACCGCCTCCGGAAGGAGCCCGACGGCGGCTACGAGTTCTGTCTCGACATCCTCGTCCCCGCGCGGGAGACACGTGTAGGTCTCGCCGAAGGGACCGGAGGCGAGAGCGTGCGTGCCGAGCACCAAGTTCGGATGCCGTGCAAACCAGCGGTTCACGCGGATCGCACCTTCATCGTCTGTCGCAGGCCGCACCTCGTCGAGATCGATCCAGGACAGGTCGGCTTCCGCATCGCCGATCTTGCGCTTGCGGAAGAACAGGATATCCACGACCACGTCCGTGCCCGCCTGCGCGCGGAAGCTGCCCTGCGGCAACCGGATCGCGCCGACCAGGTCGGCGGATTTGGCAATATGGTCGCGCGCTGATGCATCCGCTTTGTCCATCGTGCCGGAACTCGTGACGAAGGCGGCGAGCGCACCGGGCTTCAGCAGGTCGATTGCACGCGCGATGAAATAATCATGCAGGCGAAGGCCCATCGACCGGTAGGCGCGATCGGAGCGCACGGTGCGATCGGAGAACGGCGGATTGCCGATCGCGAGATCGAAGCTCGCCGGCAGTTCGGTGCGGGCGAAATCGGCGGCGATGATCCGGGCGCGCGGCCGCAACAGGCGCACGATGCGCGCCGTCACCGGATCGAGTTCGATGCCGGTGACGTGGGAAGCTTCGCGAAGTCTCTCCGGCATCAGCGCCGGAAACAGTCCGGTACCGATCCCGGGCTCGAGCACGCGGCCGCCGCGCCAGCCGAGGCGCTGCAGACCGGCCCAGATCGCGCGGACGATGAACTCCGGCGTGAAATGAGCATACTGCGTGCAGCGCGCCAGCGAGGCATGATCGAGGTCGCCGACGGCATCTTCAAGGTCCGATCCGATCGTTTCCCAGCCCTTGCGGAAATCCGCCTCGCCCGGGCGTCGGAACACGAAGTTGGCCAGCGCGGACGCGCCGAAGCCGGTGAAGCGGATCAGCTTTTCCTGCTCGCCAGGCGTCGCCGGCCGCTCCTCCCTCTCAATCGCAGCGGCAAGCCGGATCGCATCGATGTTGTCGCGCGCGCGACCCTTCCAGCCCTTCGCCAGGGCGCGCTCGCCGGCGAGATGGAAGTTCGTTCCGCGTTCTCGCCGGATGGACGATGCGGCGCGGGCAACCGCCGCGACCGGAATCGCGGGGGCCGGCGTCGACGGATCGGGATCGTCGTCATCATCCGGGTCGAGGGTGACGCCGCCGGCGAAAGCGGTCACGCCGAGGCCGAGGCCGGACGACAGCGCCGTGTTGCCAAAAAGGTCGAGAGTGAAGGGATCGTCTTGCGCCATTGGAAATCTCCTTGTGATGAGGGCGCGCGCCATCGGCCCGCCGGACGATGTCCGGCAGAAGCGATGGTCGCGGTGATCGTGGGGAACGGGCCGTCCTGGCCCGAGGTGTCAGCGGCGGATCGGAGTGATCGACATGCTGGTGTCGCTCATCTCGATCCTGATGTGTGTGGCGCCGGGAGCGGCTGCGATCAGCTTCACGAGCGTCTCGGCATCGAGAAATTCGATGCCGTCATCGCCGCCGAAATGCTGGCGCTTGTAGTGCCAGTAATCGGGGTTGGTCTTCGGATCGCATTCCTGCGCGTAGACGACGAGGGGCCGCTGGCCCTCGGCGAGCTTGCCGTTCGAGAGCAGGTAGACACCCTCGTCGCCCACCAACCAGAGCCCAGGCGTCTCGTCCTTGCCGGGGGACAGGCCGTAATGGGGATTGCGGAAGCCCCCGTTGGCGAAGGCATCAATGCGTCCACGGGTGATGACGGCGTGGATGTTCGTCACGGAGAAGGTGAACATGGCGCCCTCCTTACGCCGCGATCGCGTCGGGGAGGTAGCGCAGATGCACCGGCAGCTTTGCCGAAATCTCGGCGTCGGTAAGCTGGTCGAGCAGCGTCAGCAGCGTACCCTGATGGCCACCGTAGAAGAGAACGGTGCGCTTGCCTCGATGCTGCGCCGGCCATCTTTCGCCAGCGTAACCGCGATAGTTGTCATGGGTGCTCGACCAGATGTGCTCGAGGCGCTCTTCGCGGGTCATCGCCTTCACGGGCCTGGACTCGCGTTCGATGATCGCCGCGCGCAACCGCTCGGGCGAGCCGCGATCCGACAGATCGCAATAGCCATGGAAATGACGCGACCGGCGGTCGATGATCAGAGCGAAGAAAATACTGGTGATGCCGCCGGTGAGAAATTCGCGCATCGCGAACATATCGCCTCGCATCCAGAGCGGCGGCAGGATCTCGAACATATAGTCGTGGTCGGCTTCGCAGATTTCGAACCATTCGCCGCGATAGAGAGCGCCGTCGTCGGTCTCCGAGCGGCTCGGACGCTGGACGTGACGGTCGAACATGCGGAACATCTGTCGCCGGTCGGCGACGCCTTGAAATACCTTGCGGATGTCAACGGAGAGGGTCATGTGGGGCTCCTTCAGCCTCGGCGGGCTGGAGCGCGGCTCATCCTCTCGATTCCGCCATCATCTTCAGCCCTTCAGGACCCCTTTCCGCGGCCGCCTCTCCGTCCGGCCGGGTCAAGGGCCGGCGCAGCCGGGCGAAGCTTCACCCTTGACGCGACCGGCGGGCATGCGGCAGCCGGGTTTCCTGTCCCTTTCCTCTCCTGTCCTCCCGTTCTTTCCCCGCCTTCACCTTCAGCTCGGCATTCCAGTCGACCTCCGTCGGACGAAGACGCTCGAAACTGCAGCCGGCGTCATTCGCGGCCTGCATCAGCCGATCCGCATATTTCTCGCCCTGGGAATTGCTGTCGGTCGCAGCGATCAGCAATATGCCGGGCCTGGCCGCGAGCGTCCGGATCGCCGTCTCGGTCGCCGGTGACCATCCGCCGCCCGTGCTGAGATAGAGGCTGTCAGAGCGGACACCTTCCAGCGCGCCGAGGCTGATGGCGTCGATCGCCGCCTCTGTCACGCAGACGCGCGACGCGTCGGCCGGGCCGAACCGGAACAGCACCTTCGCGCCGCCGGTCGAGAAGCCGCGCCATTGCGGTCCGCGTTCTTCCCAGCCGCTGACCATGCCACCCTCGTCCAGGTGCGCCGCCCACATGCTGCCGTGAGGGCCTTCGCGGAGCAGGTCCTGCGCAATCGCCGCGCGGATGACGGTCTCCGGCAAATCGCGTTCGTCGCGCAAATAGCACCAGGTCATCGAGCCTCGCCATGGCGCGCGGCGCGCCCGCCAACGCTCCGCAATGCCCAGATCGGGGACATGCGCGCGCGCTGGCCGCGTCCATGCGGGCGGGCTCGGCGCGAATCCGACAAGGTCGGCGACGCGCTGCAGAACCTCGGCAAAGCCGACGCCATCAAGATGCTCGACAAGAGAGAACACGTCGCCTTTGGCGTCGGACAGCGCGTCGAACCATCCCTTGCCGTTGTGGATCACGATGATGATCGCGTCACCGCGGCGGTATTTAATCGCCTTGCGGGTGCTCTCCTTCAGATCGATCGCGAATCCCGCCTTTTCGAGCACGGCCGCGCAGGGCACGCGCTCCTTCAGCGCCTCGATATCCTTCTTTTCCATGTTCATTTTCCGGTGCGTCTCCGCACCGACCTTTCCCGCTCGAATATCCTTCTCCCGCAGCTTGCGGGACCTGCTCGTCTCCGCCGCGAAGAGCGAAGGGGGCAAGGGCGCGGCTGGCAACTGATGAATCAAGCGGGGGCGCGCAGCGCCCTTGCGTCGGCCAGCCGCGGCGCAGCCTCCCTTGCGGCCGCCCGCTCGCAAGCGGCACGCCGCCCGTCCGGGCCAACCCGGCTCAATGAGCCGGGCCGAACTGATGGGGGTCGAATTCGTGAACAACGACGACGTCGGCGTCATCGAGCTCGTCGCTCGGCATGACGCCGTATTCGCCGTCGACCTCGAAGAGCGTGACCGGGACCATCAGGATCCGGGCGAGTTCGAATGCGTTGGACTGGGCGAGGGAAAGATCGTGCGACATGTGAGGGCTCCATCTTGGAGCGAGGCCGATCCCCGCTCGATGGCGTCCGTCAGTGTCCTCAACCGGCCGCGATCACCGCGCAGCCGAAGGCGCGCGGCGGCATGCTCCGCATAGCCGACCCCTTGCGGGTTGATCGTGGAAGGCCGGGCGGAGGACCAGGAAAGCCATCCATGGAGAGGGGGGATCGGGCTCGCTCCGAGAGGGTCAGCGCCCTCCTGCACGCTCTTTTCCCGGCCGCAGATCGAGAGCGTCGCACACAGACATGGTCCGCAATGCGCGCCAGGCGGCCTTGGGGAATGGCGCCATCCGGCTGAAGCGATATCTCCGTTGCTGGCCGCATCAATCCCAGCACAAGGCTAGCCAGAAGCCGTTTCCATCCCTGGGCGTTGTAAATGCATCAAGCACGCGCAGTTAGCTTGGACACCTCGCCTCGCCGAACCCCATCGTGGAGCGTCCCCTCCGGCGACTCCGGACGGAAGCGCGGGCCAGGCAGAAGCAGTAAGCGGCAACGATCGTCACCCGAAGGGCGGAGACGCTTGGCGGCCCCGGTCGCAGGCACATGCCTGCGAGTAGAGCGTGACCGACCAATGGGAGGGGCCGCCAAATCTGAAGATCTGCTTTCCCTCGCGGACCAGACATGCCGGAATCAGAAGTCGTCATCCGCTACGGACCAACGCCAACACTCTCCGCTGCGTCAGTTCACTCGCTGCAGAGGCGGTGCCTTCCATTTGCCGCTAAGCGCATCGGCCTTCGGCCAGTATAGGCGCATTGCCAAAGAGAAAGGCCCGCTCGGCGCGGGCAGCCAGTTGGCCTCCTTGTCAGCGCCGGGGGATTCGTGCTGAACGAACAGTGTAATCCCGCCATCGGCGTCGCGCTTCAGGTTCGGCAGCATCGGTGAGTTAATCAGATAGCGATTGAGTGGGTTGGCGAAGAGCAGGCTTGCAGGCATCTCGTACATCGTGAGCGACCAAAACGAATTGACCGGGGGCAACTGACTCGGGGCGAAACGCAGCGTATAACGGTTAGGTCCTCCCAGCTTTTGCTGGCTGGAGTCGGTGAAATAGATCGGGTACATCGCCTCCTGCTTCGAGTTTCCATAAATTCCAATGACCGTCGCAGCCATGCGCCGCAGGTAATCGTTCTTCAGATACGCGCGCGTCCCAACCAACTCTCCGGCTGCGACCTTTCCGGTATCGAACTGCGTCTCTCTGAACTCATTGAAAGCCTTCCACCCATCGGCCATGCCGTCTTGCAAGGCCTTGCGCATCTCAGGCGACATCGAATCGGGATTAATGGATTTCCCCGCGCCGATGCCGATCTTTGCAAAGCGCGCCATGAGTGCCTTCTCGGAGGGATCAGTGGGGCAAAACTGCAGAACGAAATTCAGGATATTGAAAAACTGGAGCGACGTGCGTTCCTCTGCTGCGCTGACCGGCTTTATGAAATCGACGACGGGCGGCGCGGCGGACGCTGATCTGCCCAGGAATTCCGACAGTGTCTGAACCTTGTAGCCCGCCTGGATTTTCTTGACGTTGTCGATGTCGCCCGGATTGAAGAGCTCGGTGCGGTAAACGATCGTCGCGAAATCCGTTTCGGACCGGATCACCGACTTTATGCCCTTGGGTTTCTGGCCTTTCCACTTCGGCCCAGCCAGCAGGAATTTGCCTGCACCGTTACCCGTGGCGCGGCTGCCGACGTAAGCGAAGTTGAACGTGTACATGTCGATGAACTGGAGCGAGTAGTAGCGGCCTTTCTTGATCGCCGGCACTGTAAGAACAAGCGGCTGGCTGCGAAGGTCCGCCCCAACCGTCGAATAGGGAGTGTCCGAGTTCGGGGTCTGCACCGTCTTGTCGTCGGGCGTATAAACCCGCGCAATGTTCTGGATGGTGTTCCATGGAGCCTTGAATTCGTGGTTGTTGCGGTCCTCGAAAAATGAATACTGAATGCGGTAGCTGTCCACGAGCGGGACGCCGTAGATGGTGGCCTCCGTTGCGATGGACCGCGCCTCGGCCGGAGATACCGATTGAGCGCTTGCTGACATCGGCGCCAGCACCACGCTGAACATGACTGCTGCCGCACAAAGAATTGTCTGCTTTTCACTCATCGATCGTCTCCCCTGATGCAGCAGCGCGCACTGTCTTTTTTATCCTCTGCTCGCAAAAGAGTACTCTTCTTCCGATCTGTTTCAATTGGGACGTCGTTTTACGTTCAAGGGACTAGATGCGCTCTGGGGCACACTGCGGCCCTAGCTGAACGATCGAGGTGATGACGGCTTCCATTCCGAGACCGAACATTCGGGCTCCCTGACAAGGGACTTGACCGGGCGGATCGGATTACAGAAGGGGCGGAAGCCCGACGGGAGAAGACCGGGGCTTCTGTCTGCGCCGACAGCCCGGTCCCGTCAGGGAGACGCCCCTGCCCTCGCCTGCCGCAACGATCTGTCATAGGTTGGGTGATGTGCAATGATTACGAACAGCATGTGCGCTGGGTAGAATACTGCAAGATGATGCAGGACCTCGAGCTGGGCGTTCCAACGCGCCAGACAGAGTTGGATCTCACACAGGCCGACGACATCAAGATCAACGATCGCAGTCCCGTGATGCGCGCCGCCGGCAATCACGTCGAGCTCGCCTCGATGAATTTCAGTTTCCCGCCGACCGGCAAAGGCGGGCCTGTGTTCAATTTCCGATCGGAAGGGCGGCACTTCGCCACCAGCAAGCGCTGCATCGTGCCCGCCAGCGCCTTCTTCGAGTTCGTCGGCAAGAAGTATCCGAAGGCGAAATATCGCTTCGCCCTGAAAGGCTCGCCGATCACGGCAATCGCCGGCATCTGGCGAGAGGGCGAGGGCAACCATCCGCCGAGCTTCACCATGCTGACGACGTCGCCCGGCGAGGACATCGCTCCCTATCACAATCGACAAGTCGTCATCTTGAGGCCGCAGGACTGGGCGGCGTGGCTCCATCTGACAAAGCCGGAGGCGGAGGTGCTGCAGCCATTACCGGCTGGTTCGCTCGACGTGACGCTGGTGAGGCCTGGAACTGACTGATGGGGGCTCTGCTACGCAGGATCGCCCACCCAAATGCCGGGGTTGAGAGGACACCGACATGCGCTTCGGCTTTCCGCGTAGCCATGCCTTTCGACATGGCCGCGTCATCGTCGATGACGACAGGACCGCCGGGTCGGACTGTCTGGTCGAGTTCGGCGACGGCGTGACCGTGATTGCGGAATGGCGACGCGCCAACGACGCGATCCTGCTCAGCATTCCAGCCTATCGCACGGCCAAGGGAACCCAGGTTGCGGCCCGACGCTGGTGTCTCGTTCAGGACGCTGACGGGACATGGCGATCCGAGCGGACGTCGTAACGCCGTGTTCCGGCGTTTGCTTATGATCGGCCGCGACCGTTATCAATTGAGAGATCGCCTGAACTCCGCCAGGGCGACGTTTTGCAACGGCCAGACCGCCCATGTCCCGTCGCCTCATGCCCGCGATCCAGGTCCCGCAGCAAGAAGGACGCCTCGACGCGCCATGTGAGCCACTCGCTGCGGTCATTGGTGATCGTGTGGACATAGGCCTGAAACCGTTCCGGGAAGTCCGTGACAAGATGGAACTGATGCTGCGGACACAGCGCCATCACCGCGAAGACCTTGTCATGAAGCGCCTGATCGATGTCGGGAGCGAATAGATCGGCCGACACCAGAACGTCACGGCCCTCAGCCCAGGCGAACGGAGCGAGCAGCGGTCGACCGGACCATTCGATCGCTGCTGTAGCATCCGTCATCACGGTTTCTGCCTGCATGAGGATTGCCCGGCAATCTGGCCCGATACGTATGTCTTGGACAATATTTCCTGTCCATGGCGCGTTATTGCCGGAGGTCTAACGAAAATCGCGCGTCTTCACGCGGATCTGGTCGATGTGGCCGTATGTATTGCCGAGGTTGCGCGGCTGCGGGCCTTTTGGCAGGCCGCGCGGATCGGGTGACGGGCTGCCGTGATGAAGCTCGTCGCCACGGCCATGCGGCAGCGGGAAGGCGTCATCGCGCTCGCCGATGGTGGCCAGTTCGCCCGAGAGATCGGACAGGTGGCGAGCCACGAGATGCACCACCTCCCCTTCCCGCTGAATCCGCCCTCGGACCGAAAGCATGCCGGCCGACAGCACGACGCGCCGGTACTGCTCGAAGACCTGCGGCCAGATCACGAGGTTGGCGATGCCGCTCTCATCCTCGATCGTGATGAACATGACGCCTTTGGCGCTGCCCGGCATCTGGCGGACCAGCACGAGGCCGGCCGCCTCGTGCCAGCGGCCGTCGCGCGCCGCCATCGCGTCGGCGCAGGTGACGACACGGCGACGGATCAGGTCGGCGCGCAGGAACGACAGCGGATGGGCGCGCAGCGTCAAGCCGACATGGCCATAATCCTCGACGACCTCGCCGCCGGCCTTCATCGGCCGCAGCGCGACAGCCGGCTCGTGGATCTCCGGCACGGTCCGCGCTTCCCGCGCCGCCGCGGCCGCGAAGAGCGGCAGCGGTTCGTCGCGCAGCGCCTTGATCGCCCACATCGCATCGCGTCGCGGAAGACCGAAGGCCGGGCGAAACGCGTCGGCGTCGGCCAAGTGAACGAGCGCCGCGGCCGGCACGGCGGCGCGGCGCCACAGATCGTCGACCGAGGAAAACGGCCGATCGCCGCGGGCGGTGATGATCTGCGCGGCGTCGCCATTGGCAAGGCTGCGCACCATGCGCAGTCCGAGGCGAACCGCGAAGCGATCTTCGTGCTCAGTCGGCTCCAGGGTGCAATCCCATCGGGATCGATTGACGTCGACGGGGCGCACCTCGACGCCGTGATCGCGCGCATCGCGCACGATCTGCGCCGGTGCGTAAAATCCCATCGGCTGTGCATTGAGCAGCGCCGCGCAGAAGACATCCGGATGCCAGCATTTCATCCAGGATGAGGCATAGGCCAGCAATGCGAATGAGGCGGCATGCGATTCCGGAAAGCCGTAGCTGCCAAAGCCCTCGAGCTGCGAGAACGTCTTCTCGGCGAATTCGCGATCGTAGCCGTTGGCGATCATGCCGTTGACGAGCTTGTCCTTGAAGGCCGAGACGCCGCCGGTGTGCTTGAACGTGGCCATGCTCCTGCGCAGCTGGTCGGCCTCGCCAGGCGTGAAGCCGGCCGCCGTGATGGCAATCCGCATCGCCTGTTCTTGAAAGAGCGGCACGCCGAGGGTCTTGCCGAGGACCGCCTCGAGCTCCGGCGTCGGATAGACGACATCCTCCTTGCCCTCGCGTCTGCGCAAGTACGGATGAACCATGTCGCCCTGGATCGGTCCCGGCCGCACGATCGCGACTTCGATGACGAGATCATAAAAGGTGCGCGGCTTCAGCCGCGGCAACATCGACATCTGCGCGCGCGATTCGATCTGGAACACCCCGAGTGTATCGGCGCGGCGGATCATCGCGTAAGTCCGCGGGTCCTCTGCGGGAATGGTCGCGAGATCGAGCGCGACGCCCTTCTGCACCGACAGAAGGTCGAAAGCGCGCTTCATGCAGGACAACATGCCGAGCGCGAGGCAATCCATCTTCATCATCCGCAAGGCGTCGACGTCGTCCTTGTCCCACTCGATGACCTGTCTGCCCGCCATCGCCGCAGGCTCGATCGGGACGAGATCGTCGAGCCTGTCGCGGGTCAGGACAAAACCGCCGGGATGCTGCGAGAGGTGACGCGGCGTGCCGATCAGCGCGCGCGCCAGCTCGAGCGCGAGGCGCAGGCGCCGGTCGCCGAGATTCATGTTGAGGTCGGCCGCGTGCTTGTCCTCGATGCCGGTCCGCGACCAGCCCCAGACCTGCCCGGACAGCATCTTGATCGTGTCCTCGGTCAGGCCCAGCGCCTTGCCGACGTCTCTCAGCGCCCCTTTCGATCTGTATCGGATGACCGTCGAACACAGGGCCGCCCGGTGACGTCCATAGGTTTCATAGACCCATTGGATGACCTCCTCCCTCCTCTCGTGCTCGAAATCCACGTCGATGTCGGGCGGCTCCTTGCGTTCGACGCTGACAAAGCGCTCGAACAGCAGGTCGTTGCGATCCGGGTCGATGGATGTGATGCCGAGCACGTAGCAGACGGCCGAATTGGCGGCCGAGCCGCGCCCCTGGCACAAGATGCCTTTCGATCGCGCGAAGCGGACGATCGCGTTGACGGTGAGAAAATACGGCGCATAATCGAGCGTGCGGATCAACGCGAGTTCATGCACGAGGATCTTGCGCACCTTGTCGGGCAGGCCTTCGGGATAACGCTCCGCAGCGCTCTCCCATGTGAATTTCTCCAGCGCCTCCTGCGGCGTGAGGTCCGGCATGCTGCGCTCTTCCGGATACTGATATTCGAGCTCGGAGAGCGAGAATGTGCAGCGCCTCGCGATCGCGACCGTGCGCGCGAGCGCCTCGGGATAACGCGCAAACAGGCGGTGCATTTCCTGCGGCGATTTGAGGAAGCGATCCGCATGTCTCTCCCGCCTGAAGCCGAGCGCGTCGATCGTCACGTTGTGACGGATCGCCGTCACGACATCCTGCATGACGCGGCGCTTCGGTTCGTGAAACAGCACGTCGTTGGTCACGACGGTCTCGACGCCCAGGGCGGTTGCGAGGTTCGCGAGCTCATGCAGTCTGAGCTGGTCGTTGGGCCTGCGCCGCAGCGTCAGCGCCAGATAGGCGCGGTCGCCGAAGGTCTCGCGCAGGCGGCGCAGCCGCTCGGCGCAGAGCGCGTCGGCGTCATCCGGGAGAAGGACGGCGATCAGGCCTTCGCTATAGGAAGAGACATCATCCCATTCGAGATGGCATTTCGCCTTGCCGGCGCGGCGCTTGCCTTCCGACAGCAGACGGCAGAGGCGCGCATAGGCCACGCGGTCGGTCGGATAGACGAGCATCGACATGCCGTCGGCAAGGTCGAGGCGGCAGCCGACAACTAGGCGCACACCCGTCACCTTGGCGGACTCATGGGCCCGCACGATGCCGGCCAGAGAATTGCGGTCGACGATGCCGAGCGCCTCGATGCCGAGCATCGCCGCCTGCGCGAATAGCTCCTCCGCACTGCTTGCTCCCCGCAGAAACGAGAAGTGCGAGGTCGCCTGCAGCTCGACATAGCGCGGGCCGTTCATCCGAAGAGCCCGTGCAGAAACCAGCGCTGCGAGCCGGTCTCGCCATGTTCGCCGTCGCCGGCGCGATAAATCCAGAAGCGTTCGCCAGCCTCGTCCTCTACCCGGAAGTAGTCCCGCACGGCGTCGAGCTCGGCGTCGCTGCGCCACCATTCCTCGAAGATCCGTTCGGGTCCGTCCGCGCACCGCACGCGCCGGCGCACGCCGCGCCAGACAAATGTCACGGGCGGATGATCGGGCAGGAGCGCCACGGTCTCGATCGGCTCGGGCGATGCGAGGAGGCGCACCGGCCGCGGCCACGATCCCGACCAGGACGTGCCGGCGTCGGGCGATGCCGGCGCCGCGCGCGCGAGCGAGCGTTCCGGCACGTCGCTCTGGACCGGAACGATGCGATAGAGACGGTCGCAGCCGATGCGATTGGACAGCGTGTCGATGAGATCACTGATGTCCGCCTCCGGGGGCGCCGCGAGATCGGAGATGGTCTGCTTCTCGCTCAGGGGCTCGGCGATCGTCGCGGCAAGCCGCATGAGCTCGATGCCGAAACCGGGATCAATGGTCTCGATCTTATCGGTGAGAAGCCGCGCCAGCCGCCTGGCGTCGCGCACCGGCACGGCGGTGCCGACGCGGACCGCGGCCATCCGCGCGTCGACACGGTGACAGAGAAGGTCGAGGCGCCGGGCGCCCTGCCCGCGCGCCTCGAGCAAGAGGCATAGCTCGCTCGCCAGCCGGGCGATATAACGGGCGATCGTCTCGGCTGCCGAGATCGGCTCCGCGAAGTGCCGCCGCACCTCGGCGATCTCGGCGGGACGGATCGGTTCGATCGGCTCGCCGAGGCGATGCATGGCTTGGTCGAGGCGGCGGCCGATGTCGGACCCGAAGCGCAACGCGAGCGGCGCGCGCGGGGTGCGTTCGAGGTCGCCGATATGTTCGAGACCGAGCCGGCGCAGGCTGTGGACGGTCGAGGCCGGCAACCGCAATGCCGCGATCGGCAGGGCGTTGATCGCACCGGCGCTTTCACCGGCAGGAACGACGAGCGTCGGCCGCGCGGCGAAACGCGCGAGCGCATGCGCCGCGCCCCAGGTGTCGGCCATCGCCGCGTGCGCGGAAAGGCCGGCCGTTTTCAGCCGCGCCACCATGTCGGCGAGCATGGCGGTCTCGCCGCCATGAAGATGGGCGGCTCCGGTCGCGTCAATGACGAGGCCATCCGGCGGATCTGCTGCAACAATCGGCGCGTAGCGACGCAGCGCCCAGAGCGCGAGCCGCTCGAGGGCGGCCAGGTCCGCATCGGGCTCGGCGTCGCGCATGACGAGATCCCGTACGAGCGCCTGCGCCTTGCTGGCGGCCATGCCGACGCGCAGACCCGCGCGCTGCGCGGCCGCGTCGGCGGCTACGACCTCGCGGCGGCGGCCCTCGCGGCCGACCAGGACGATCGGCGTCTCAGGCAGAGGCGCGGCGTCGCCCGACATCCTTCTGAGCCGGTCCGTGGGCCAGTTCGGAAGGAAGAGCGAGATGACCCTGGTCATCACACGCCTCCACAACAAAGTCCGCGCATTCTCCGGCGCGGTTGCGGATCAGTTCGAGCAGCCATCGCGGCCGCCCGACGCCAGGGACTGGCAAAGGGGCTGACGGCAGCGCAGAGACGCGCCAGCGCGTCGTCGCCGCGGTCGGCATCCCGAAATCCCCGGCTTCGGCCTGTCGCCGCCAGCGTCGGACCGCGAGCCCGATCACGCCGGAGCTCTCGGCCGCGAGCTGAAGCCTTCGCGAAGCGGTCATCGACAGCCGCGCCGTTTCCCCGACCACGGCCCCCAATCCCGAATGCCGCAGCCCTTCCTCGAAGCATGCCAGGAGGGACTTTTCATCGCCGCACTCGACATAGATCACGCGGCCGGGCGCGAGCCCGGCCTGCGCGAGCGCCGGCGCGAACAGATCGGGGCGCGTCATGCACCACAGCACCTGACCGCCGCTACGGGCGGCGACACCGGCTGCGAACAGCGCAGCTGCCGACCCATCGACGGCGCCGTTGCCGCCGCCGGCAATCTCATGCAGTGCGCCACGGACGAGACCTCCCTCCGAAAGAACCCCGTCAATGGCCGCCAGGCCGAACGGCAGGATCGGCCGCCCGTGCGTCGGCCTGCCCTCAAGGCGCGCAATGCGCGTCCGGAGCTCGGACACGACGGATTGGGGGGCGGACGTACTCATGTCCCTTGCAGCGCTCTCCACATTGGGTATGTTCTAGTTTTGTTCTCATTCTGGCGGAGAGTCAATCGCAGTCCCGGCGGGGACCGAAATGTCCGAAGAATGCAGCATCTTTCGGACGCCGCTTGCCATTGTCCGAAATTTGTATCATATTTCGGACATGCTTGATCAACCAGTCCACGATCTTCGGCCCCGACTTCTCACCCGCATCGATTCGACGCCGGGGGAGGTCTGGACTCCCGGCGATTTCGCCGATCTCGGGGGTCGAGCGGCCGTCGACAAGACGCTGCAACGTCTCGTCGCCGCGGGCGATTTACGCCGGATTGATCGCGGGCTTTATGACCGGCCGCGAAAAAGCAACCTTACCGGCAAGCTGATGGTCCCCGACTATCGCGCCGTCATCAGAGCCGTGACACGCCGGGACCAGGCCCGGGTCGTGATCGACGGCATGACCGCCGCCAATGATCTCGGGCTCACGACGGCCGTGCCAGCGCGCATCGAGGTGCTGATCGACGCCCGCCTGAAGCCGATCAAGCTTGGCAAGCAGATTATCCATTTCAAGGCGGCCGCGCCAAGCCGTCTTTATTGGGCAGGACGTCCCGGCATGCGCGTTGTCCAGGCGCTGTATTGGCTGCAGGATACGCTGACAGCGGAGAATGATCGGCGGACTGTCGAGAACCTCCTGCGCAGGATTTTTGCCGATCAGGGGCATGGAAAAGAGACTCGCGACGATCTTCGTGCAGGCCTCTCGGCCATGCCGATCTGGATGCAGGATTTTCTGAGGCCCCTGCTCGATCTTGACCATCCCACGCAGGAGAATCGCTCGTGACCAGCGCGGCCTATAAGGAGGTTATCTCCGCCGACCCGGCCGAGAAGCTCGACCTGTTCCTGACCACCGCAAATCGCCTTGGCGCGCCGATAGGGAACATCGAGAAGGATTTTTGGGTCTGCTGGACCCTTAACGCTCTCTATCACGAGCGCGCCGCCGGCGGTCCGCGCCTTCTGTTCAAGGGCGGCACGTCGCTGTCGAAGGCGTATGGACTGATCGAGCGCTTTTCGGAAGACATCGACGTCACGGTGTTTCGTGACGATCTCGAGGAGCCGGCTTCCGTCGAGGAGCTCGAAGGGCTGTCCAACAAGAAGCGCCGAGCGCGACTGGACGCTATTCGAGATGCCTGCCGCGGCTACATCACCGGTCCGCTCCGCGAGTTCCTGACAGAACACCTCGCCGACGCGACGGGTGGAAAAGGCCGCGTCGAAATAGATGAGGCCGATTTCGACGGACAGACCCTTCTGATCTGGTATCCCGAGGTCGAGCCGCGCGACGCGGCCTATGTGCGACCGGCGGTGCGCATCGAATCGGGAGCGAAGTCCGCCCTTGATCCGAACGGTCCCGCCGACATCCGCCCCTACATCGCCGATGATCTGGCGGGGCTCGCACTCACGGTCCCGAACGTCACCACGATCGACGCGGAGCGCACCTTTTGGGACAAGGTCGTGATCGCGCACGGCCTGCGGCGCTGGTTCGAGCGGCGTGGCGAGCTGCGCCAGGAAGGCCAGCGCATCTCGCGGCACTTTTACGATCTGCATTGCCTGTTCAGCTCCGATGTCGGCAAGGCGGCGCTGTCGGATGCAGCGCTGGGCGCCGACTGCGTCCGTCACGCCCTGATGTTTTTCAACCGGCCCGACTACGATCTTGCTTCCGCGGCGACCGGCTCGTTCGCGCTTATGCCGACGGCGGCGATGATCGCGCCGCTCGGGCGCGATTATGCGAACATGACATCGATGATCTTCGGCGAGGCCCCTCGGTTCGAGCAAATTCTGGCATCGATGGAGGAGATCGAACGCGCGGCGAACAGAGAGCGATGACAGGAGCAAGTCATGCATGAAGCTCCGGAACATATCCCAGCGCGACTGCCCGGCGCCGCCACGATCGAGGCGGTCCTCGCGCGCCTGCCATCCGGCGCTGATGAGGCCGCGCTGGCTGCGGCGCTCACAGAGGCGTTTCCGGGGTTTCCGTTTTCGGCGGCCAGCATCGATGACCAGTATTGGCGCGACACGCGGTCCGTGCTGGCCGCCGACGGAAAGCGGATTGCGGATTTCCGGCGCTGGATCGAGACGGAGCTCGTCAAGGATCATGACGATATCGGCGCGCTCTGGACCCGGTTGCGCGAGAGCGACCTGCAAATTTCGGAATGGCACGGCAACACTGTCTATGCCTTTGCGCCGACCGGATCGGGCGCGGCGGATTATGTGCAAGTCCGTCTCGGCCGTGAAGTCGAATGGCGCGCCGGGCCGATCGTCAATCCAACGTACCGCCCCTGGGGCAAGGACGAGTTGCTCGATCCGTCTTGGATCACGCACGACGATATATCTGACGACAGATTGCTCGCAGGGCCGCTCTATCGGATGCTGGGGCGAGCAGGCAGCAGCGTCGTTCATGTCCGCAGCTTCCTCGCGCGGCGCGCCCGGCTCGAGCGTGAGAAACGCGAGACGCAGCGGCCGGAGATGGAACGGCGTATGGTGCGGAAAGTGACGCGCGACACAAGCTGCGAGACGCCGTTCCTTAAATTGGTGCCGGATTGGTTCGACTATGTTCCCCGTGAGAACCGCTTCTTCCAGGACTGGGAGGAATCGACCGCCTCGGTCGAGCGCGTCTACGCACACTGGGCGCTCGACATCCACGACTATGACGACAAAGGTGTGCGCGAGGTCGGATTCGTGACGCGGCCACTGCATCTGCCGAAGGAGAAGCTCAGCGCTGGCGAGGCTTCGGTTCACATTTTGATGGATCGCGTCGAAGCGATCGACCGTGAAGTCGGCGTTCCGTTCGGTTGGTTCTTTCTGATGACGCACGGCAATCGCGTTGACCCCGAGGTCGGTCACGCGATTGCTCATGGCCTGCGCGATCAGCGCGTGACGCTGCCTGAACGCGATGCCCGTGTTCTCTTGCGCTGGGCCGAGCGGCCTTACGGATTTTAGCGATCTCACGATTGCAGTATCTGCCGGCGCCGCCTTCGCGATGGAGCGGCGCGAGGGCTGGACGAAGTGCCTCGTGGAACCGTGACTTCTCTCTGGCTCTTCTAAACCGATCGGTCTATGATAGACTATTCGGTTTAGAAGGAACGCCTATAATGAATGCTCTCATTCCGCCTTTTTCGATGCAGACGGCCAGGGCGAAAGTCCGCGTGGCGGAGGATGGCTGGAACAGTCGTGATCCCCAGAAGGTCGCGCTCGTTTACACAGAGGACAGCCGCTGGCGAAACCGCGCCGACTTTCCGGTTGGCCGCCAGGAAATCATTGCGTTCCTGACTCGCAAATGGGCAAAGGAGCTGGACTACCGTCTGATCAAGGAGCTGTGGGCATTCACCGACAATCGCATTGCCGTTCGTTTCGCCTACGAGTGGCATGACGACAGCGGCAATTGGTTTCGGTCCTACGGCAACGAGAACTGGGAGTTCAATGCCGATGGTCTGATGCAGCGCCGGTTTGCATCGATCAACGACATGCCGATCGAAGAACATGATCGAAAATTCCACTGGCGGCTCGGCCGTCGACCGGACGATCATCCGGGCTTGAGCGATCTCGGCCTGTGACCGAGAGGGATCGCGCATCATGCCCCGAACGATTTACCAGAAGTCGGATGTGATCCCTCTGATAGCCGAGATCTTCCGCGAACTCGGCTATGAGGGAACGTCGTTCGGGACCATTACCGAGCGGACGGGCATCAGCAAGGGCAGCCTCTATCATTTCTTCCCGGGCGGGAAGGAGGAGATGGCGGCTGAGGTCCTGGCGGAGATCGAGCATTGGTTCATCGACAAGGTCTATGAACCGCTCGAGCGGGACGACCCTGTCGACGCCATCGAACGAATGTGGAAGTCGGTCGACGGCTATTTCCGGTCCGGCCGCCGCGTCTGTCTGGTGGGCGCCTTTGCGCTGGATGCGACGAGGGATCGTTTCGCGGCCACCATTGGTGAGTATTTCGAGCGATGGCTTTGCGCGCTCGCAAATTGCCTGCGCAGAGCCGGCTTTTCGCGGCTGGAAGCCAAGAGTCTGGCTGAAGAGATTGTCCTTGGCATTCAAGGCGCCCTCGTTCTCGCCCGCGCTCTCGATGATCATGTCGTCTTTAGCCGGACGCTCAAGCGTCTGAGCGGGAGCATCACCGCTGTGATGCGGCAACAGCAGCGCGCTGGCATCGTTCCCGGCGCGTAAGCGGGAACGGGATCAGCCAGAGCGTGCAGGGTAGATGGCAAAAAACGCACTTAAAGCCACGTCTACTTGACGCTCGATCTCCCGTCGGTTCGGCGTCTCTGCAGCGCCGAGGAGGAGGTCATGCAGCAGTTGACCCTGGCAAAGTGCGAGAAATTGTTGCGCGGCAAGATTCACGTCGGCGATGGCCGTCAGCGCGCCGGCTTTGGCCGCATCCGCGAGATAGCCTGACAGCATTTGACGGGCGTTCCGCGGCCCTGCATCCATGAAGCGCCGGCCGATCTCAGGAAACCGCCGGCGTTCGTGAATAACGCTCCGGTAGATGGCCAGGACGGTCGCGTCGGTGAACATCGCGACATAGCCGCAGCCGATACTGCGCAGTGTGGCTTTAACGTCGCCGGCAGGCTCGGCAAATGAGAAGGTGATAGCGACCCGCCGAGCGATTTCCGCGGTTATTGACTCGGCAAAGAGTTCATCCTTACTCCCGAAGTACACGTAGAGCGTACCCTTGGAGCATCCGACCGCATCAGAGATCTGATCCATCGACGCCTCGGCGAATCCGCGGTCAAGGAACTCCTCCCCTGCACGCTCGAGGATAAGCGCCCGACGCTCTAGGGATTTGCCCCAGCGGCTCATCCCCAGCACCTACCTGCTACCTCGCGCGATGCATGCCGTCTCATTGAAGCGAGCAGCCATGACTCATGACGATCGAGTGGCGGTCGCTTCCTCGCCGAGCTTGTTGAGCTCGTGAAAAATTGCGATCGTCTGGTTGGCGCCCCACAGCATTTGCAGGCGGACGACGTCCTGAAGGCTTTTTGCCTCGACAAGACGGTTGAGGTGGTCGCGGTTGGCGGTCATTCCGGCCAGGCCCGCGCGGAATGCCCGATCGGCACGACCTCGCAGCACATTGCTGGCTTGCGCATGGGCCTCGAATACGGCGCGCGATGCCTCCAGCGTCGCCTGGTTGGTCTCCTTCAATTGCTGGGCTGCGGCGTCGACGGTCGTGCGGACATTTCCTAAGAACAGGTCGGAGGAAGTCTGTTGTTGTTGTTGTTCCATGGGACTCTCCTAAGGACGGCGGTGCTCGCCGGCGGGGCTGGGTTGGGGCAGGATTGAAGGGCGTTGGGGACAGGAGCGTTGAACACCTGCAGCCGGACGCGCCGCCGCTTCGACGGTTGGTGCAATGGATTGAAGGCGCATGACAGGTCCTTTCATTCCGAGGACGGGTTGTCAGTGTGCGGCTTGCTTCAGCGGACCTTTCGGCCTTTTCGCGAGCCAGATGAGCGCGGCGAAGACGAGGATCAGAACAGTGGCCCACTCGTAGAACGAGTTCGTCGCGAGCATCACCGCTTGGCCGTCGACGGCCTTTGAGAACAGAGGCAGCGCCGCGGACGGCGGCAGGTTGGCCGGCAACTGGAATCGGGTGGTCGGATCAATGATCGCAACCAGGTCGGCGCGGCTCGCCTTGGTCGCGTGCTCCCAATAGGTTTGGGTCACCGAGGTCCCGATCGCCATCGACAGCACCCGCATGAAGTTCTGCAAGCCCGAGCCGCTGGCGACCTTCTCCGGAGGGAGGTCGGAGACGCCGAGCGACGTCAAGGTGATCAGGCAGGCGGGGACGCCGGCCCCGAGCACGAACATCGGCCATGCGACATGTGCAAAGTCGGCCTGTGTCGTGAGGTGGAAGCGCATATAGAAGGAGATTGCCAGGACGCCCATCCCATAGGTGACGATCAGGCGCGGATCGATCTTGGTCAGCAGGCGACCGACAATCGGCGCGGTCGCGACGGCAAGGATGCCCATCGGCGCCGTGGCAAACCCCGCCCATGTCGCCGTGTAACCCATCATCTGCTGCAGCCAGAGGGGCGTCAGCACGATGTTGCCGAAGAACACACCGAACATCAGGCTGAGGGTGAGCGTGGAAATCAGCCAGTTGCGCGACAGAAAGACCGATAGATCGAGCACCGGCGCATCGTCTGTGAGCTCCCAAATCACCAGAAGGACTACGGCGATGAAGGCGATCACCGCCAACGTGTTGATGAACGGTGACTCGAACCAGTCGAGATCGCGCCCCTTGTCGAGCATGACCTGGAACGCGGAGACGAACACGACCAGCAACAAGAGACCCACCACATCGATCCTCGACCGCTCGATCGGAGTCTCCCGATTGCGCAGCAACATCCAGGTCAGCCCACCGACCACCATGCAGAAGAAGATGTTGATGTAGAAAATCCAGCCCCAATAGTAGTTGTCCGAGATGTAGCCGCCGAGGATGGGGCCGAAGATCGGTGCGACCACGGTCGTCATGCCCCACAGAGCAATGGCGACGTTCGATCGTGCCTGCGGGAAGATCGAGATCATCAAGGTCGCGGAGAGCGGAATCAGCGGGCCGCCGCCAAGGCCTTGCAGCACACGGAAGAAGACCAGCATGCCGAGCGAGGTTGACAAGCCGCAGAGCACCGACGCCATCACAAAGGCGATGACGCTGAAGAGGAAGACCCTAACCTCGCCGAACTGTCGGGAGAGCCAGCCGGTCAAGGGAATGGTGATCGCCTCGGCCACGGCATAGGCTGTGATGATCCAGGTGCCTTCGTTCGTGGAGACGCCGAGATTTCCCGAGATCGTGGGCATGGCGACGTTCGAGATGGTTGTGTCGAGCACGACCACGAAGTTGCCGAGCGACAAGGCAAGGCAGCCCAAGATCAGCGGCAGCCCTGTCAGCGGCGGGTAGCCCGAGCCGTGTTGAGCATCGTCCGACATGGCTCAATGTTCCGACGTATCGACGGTGACGGTCATCGAGAGCCCAACCCGAAGCGGATGCTGTTCGAGCTCCTTGGGGTCGAACGAAATGCGTGTCGGTAGTCGCTGAACGACCTTGATCCAGTTGCCGGTTGCGTTCTGAGCAGGGATCGCGGCGAAAGCGGCGCCGGAGCCGCCGGCAAAGCCCACGACGTGGCCGTGATAAACGACTTTCGATCCATAAATGTCGGCGGTAAGCGTGGCAGGCTGGCCCGGACGCACGTCGCGCAGCTGCCCTTCCTTGAAGTTGGCGTCGACATACATGGCTTTGATCGGGACCACCACCATCACCGGAACGCCTGGCTGGACTCTCTGGCCCACCTCGACCCTACGCTGATCGACCACCCCCGCGACGGGCGCGTGGATCACGGTGCGGTCGAGATCGAGCTTGGCAGCGTCCAGCTTCGCCTGTGCCGCCATGACCTCCGGATTTGTTTCAACCGTCGTGCCCTCGAACAGCGCGCGGTTAGCGTCGCGGGCGCCGACCGCCGCGTCGACGGCGGCCTCCGCGGCGGTGACTTTGGCCTTCGCTTCCGCAACCGCGGCCTCTGCGGTCCGCTGCAAAGTCACGGCGTCGCTCAGTTCCTGCGCGGAAACCGCGCCTGGACCCGCCAACGCCTTTCGACGCTTGGTGTCGAGATTGGCCTTGTCGAGGTTGGCCTCCGCCCGCATCAAATTGGCGCGCGCGGTTTCTATGTCAGCTTGCTGCATGCCCACTTGGCCGCTCAGCCTGACATCATTGGCGATCACCTGACGCACTTTGCGCCGTGCGGATTCCAGAGCGGCGGTCGCCTGATTGACGGCGATCTTTTGGTCTGTGTCATCGAGAACGACCAGCACCTGGCCCGCCTCGACCGTCTGGGTGTTGACGACGTTAACAGCCTTCACCGGGCCGCCGGTCAGCGGCGTGACCTGAGAAATTTCGACATTGGTGTAGGCATTGTCCGTCTCCTCGGTCGCTGCGGCGAAGAAGGCCGACCAGATCCACCATGCGAGGCCAACCACGACGAGGATGATGACGAAGCCGATGATGAGCCGCTTGCGGAGCGAAGCCTTCTTCGGATCGCGCGCGGGCTGTGCTGCATCATTGGCGGAGTGCGCCTCGGCGTTGGTAGGTTTCGCCTCGTCCTTGGCCGGCTGGGCAGCTTCGTGGGAGGCCTGTGCCGCCTGAGGGGCAGTCTCTTCTGTCATCATTGGGTCCTTTCGGTCGGAATCGTGCCGCGGAAACCGCCGCCAAGGGCCCTGGCCAATGCGATGTCGAGCTGGTAGCCGCGGAGCCGGAGGGATGCCGCCTCTTCCCGCGCGGTGATCAGTGCGTTTTCGGTAAGCAGCACGGAATCGTAATCGGCGAGACCGCCTTTGTAGCGGAGCTTGGTGAGGTCGTAGGCGTTCTGCGCCTTCGCCTCGGCCGCGTTCGCGGCGGCGCTGCGGCCACGCAACGCCTTCAACGAGGCCACCGCGTCCGCTGCTGCGTGGAGAGACTGCAGCAACACGTCTCGATAGCTGGCGACGGCGAGATCATATTCGGCGCGTGCACCGCGATAGCCGGCCTCGAGGCGGCCGCCGTCGAAGATCGGCAGACTGATGGCAGGTCCGGCGGAGACCAGCACGGAGCGATCCTGGAACAGCTTGTCCAGCCCCATCGAGACGACGCCGGCCACGGCCATCAGGTTGACGTTCGGATAGTAGGCGGCCGTCGCCTGGTGGATCCGCTGTGCGGCCGCCTCGGCGCGCCAGCGCGCTGCGACCAGCTCGGGCTTTCGGCCGACCAGTTCGAGCGGCAGGTTGGTCGGAAGTCCGGGATTGCGCCGCCTGATCAGGGTGGGCCTCTTGAGACCATCGCCGCGATCAGGACCCGCGCCTAGGAGCGCGGCGATCATGTGCCGGGTCAGCACGATGGACTCGTCGACCGATCGTAATTGCGCAGTGGCCGCGTCGACCGCTGAGTCAGCCTGGTCGACCGCCTGCCTCTGCCCCGTGCCGGTCTGGAGGCGTAACGCCGCCAGATCACGCGTTTCTTTGCGCATGCGCACGGCTGAAGCCGCGAGATCTCGCATGACTTGCAGACGCGCGAAATCGACATAAGCCGAGGCGACCTGCGACGCCAGAATGAGTTGCGCGCCGGCGGCATCTGCCTTGGTCGCCATGGCCTGCGAGGTCGCCGCCTCGAGACCGGCGCGGTTCTTACCCCAGAAGTCGATCTCGAAACTTCCGGTTACGAGCGCCGCGCCCAGCCAGTGAAAATCGCCATCCGAGGGCAGGCCGAGATTCTGTGTGATGCGGCTGTCGCGGACGGTTCCCATCGCCCCGATGTTCGGCAGCAGCGCGGCCTGTGCGTTGATCGCCTGGGCTTTGGCAAGCTCCACGCGCGCAACTGCCTCCGACATCGTCGGGGAGTTCGCGACCGCCTCGTAGATCAGTTGATCGAGCTGCGGATCGCTGAAGGCACGCCACCAGGTATCAGCGGGCCAAGGCTGGTTGCCGGGGGGCAGGCTTTTTGCGGTTTGGAATTGCGTTGCGGTCGCGATGAGCGGCTGAGGACCGAGATCGGGCGCGCAGGCCGCGAGGGTGAGCCCGCAGCACGCGATACAGAGCGCGATTGCGCTTGGCTTCGCAGACCAGCAATTCATGGCGAGAATTATTCCACCCCCGTGACCAACCAGCCGATCGACCGGAGTTCCAAAGGGCACGACCGAACGGTTCGGTCGGCACCATGGACTCGACCGAACCGTTCAGTCAAGATTGTTTTGTGCTAGATTCACCGCTACGTTAAGAATTCGACGATCGAGGATGTTGAAATGCTGACCGTAACTGTAGACCCCGATAGGCCGGTGGAGAGCGACAAGCGCTCTCACATCATAAGAACCGCTGGAAAACTCTTCCTCGACCGCGGCTTCGCCGGCACATCGATGGGAGACATCGCCGCTGCCGGCGCGGGCGCCAAGGGGACGATCTATGGCTACTTCCGGAGCAAGGAAGAGCTGTTCATGGCGTTCATGACGCAGGAAATACAGGCTCGGGCGAGCATGACCTTCGATCCGCTCCAGGAGGCCGATGGCGTCAGGAAAACGCTGACCGATCTCGGCCGCCGCTATATCCGTCTCATAACCGATCCGACTGCTTCAGCGTTGCTTCGGGTCGTCATCCACGAGGCCCTCCATTTCCCGGAGATCGGTCGAATGTTCAACGACGCCGGTCCTAAAGCCGCAAAGCACCGGCTGGCCGATTACTTCAAGATTTGCATCGAGCAGGGCAAGCTCAAGATCGACGACGTGCCGATGGCGGTCGAGCAATTCCTCTTCTTGTGCCAGGCTCGGATCATGCAGGATTTTCTGTTCGGACTTCGTGGCGCGCCCGCGGATCGCGAAATCAACAAGAGCGTTAAGGCCGCCGTCTCAACCTTTCTCGCGGCCTTCGCGACAGATCGTTGCGACTGATCGCTGGACGTCCAAGCCACTTTGTCGCGACGATGTTGCACCAAGACGACATGGTGAGCCGGGGAGGAGACATGACCGAACCGAACGGCGAAGCAAGGCATAGCGGGCACGCGAGCGCAGAGGCCGCGCTCGAGGCGATCGGCCGTCATCTCGACGGGGATCAGACGTTTCTTTCCGGAATCGATCCGCTTCTCGATCGAGCCGGATATTCACAACATGATGTCCTTGCGATGTTCGGGACCGTCGACGAACTTCTCGTAGCATTAGCGAGGCATTACGCGGATCAGCTCTCTGCCCCGCTGATACGACGCGATCTCAATGACGTCGCTATCGTGCGCGACAGCCTTGTTCACTTTGGCATCAGAGCCAGGAAGGAATATGCGGCGACGCTCGTCGGGCTTGTCCGTCTAATCATCGCCGAGGGCGCACGAAGCAAAGACCTCCGGGATCGCATCTATGCGGCCGGGCCGGGCTGCGTTTCGAGCAAACTGTGCGCGTTTCTCGCCGCGGCGAAGGACGCAGGCGTTCTGGATCTCCTTGATGCCTCGCTGGCAACCGAACAACTGATGGGAGTCCTAAGAGAGCCGCTGTACCAAGCGCTGCTGCTTCACCCCATGGATGAGGCGGCCGCCGACCGCGAGGATGCCGCAACGGCGGCCGTCGATCTCTTCCTCGACGGGTGTACGCGGAGGTCATCGTGACGACGAAGGAAGAGAACGGGGGCCACCGCGAAGAATGGTTCCGACGGAAGGAGCGCAGCCGGGCCATTGGTCAGAAAGTGGTGCCGGGCGTTCCGCCCGATCTCGCCAACAGTATCGACGACAATGGATCGCTGGTGACCGTGCCGCCGGCAGACTGGATCATCTGTTTCGTCCCCGGGCTCCAGGCGCAATGGTGGCACCGCTTCGTGCTCTCCAAGCACAAGCATGTCTTCGCCATGCGACCAACCAGCAGTGGAAGCTGGATCCTCGTGGAGCCCTGGTGGACGCGCCTGATGGTCACGGTGCTGCCGCCGGCCGATGCCGTGAGATACCTGCGATGGGGCGCCATGGGAAACATCCTCAGGGTTCGAGAGAATGTGCCGGGACGTGCGAGCCAACTCCGTGGTTGGTTCAACTGCGCGGTTCTCACCGCCTTCATCCTCGGCCGTCGCACTTGGACGTGGACGCCACACGGTCTGTTTCGTCGATTACTGAAGGAAGACGGGACGCGATCAGAGGAAGTCCAGAACCTTCTTGTCGAGCAGTTTTCCAGGGTCGTGAAGCAGCACTCCAGCAGCGCGCTTGCGATCGGCGCTGACCAGGCGTCAATGTCGTTCGAGGAGCTCCTGACCATCATTGCGCGCAACATGATCGAGGCGATGCTGACGCCTTCGATTCTTGAAATCTACTATACGGCCGTTCTGGAGGCAGATCGCTATCCCGATGCGACTCGCGTCTATGCGCGAGAGGGCCCGGATCGAGCTGTCGCCGTGCTAACACGCATGTTCAATAAGGCGACGAAGGATCGCGAGATCGAACTGTCTGATTGCGGGACGGCCGCTCACCGGTTCCTCGCGATGTTGCACGGTGACATCCGTCTGCAGGCCCTTTTGCAAATCGGGAAGCTACCGACGCCATCGGAGATGGACCTTCGCGCGCGCGCGACGGTGAGGACGTTTCTCAACGGCGTGAGAGCCGATAGCAGCCGCTCAGAGCGAAAAGCAGTTCTGGAAGCTCAACGATCCGACGAAGCTCATCCCGGCGGCGCTCGTGAACAGGTGCCTCGATGAGGCAGGTGACACGCTGGCGAATACGGCCCGGGTAGAGAGAATCCATGCGCACGCCGCAAGATGCTTCCGCGCACAAGGTACATGAAAGGATAGTATGAGGGACCAGCGACCGCTATCGCCGCACGCAACAATCTATCGGCCACCTGTCGCGATGATGACGTCGATCATGCATCGCTTCTCCGCCATCGCGATGTATTTGGCGGGAGGACCGTTGTTGGTTTGGTGGTTATTGTCACTTGCCGACGGACCGGGCGCTTATGAGCAGTTCACGAGCTTCACGAAGAGCTGGATCGGGACGTATATCTTATTCGGGTTGAGCTGGTGTTTCTTCCAGCACCTCGCATCCGGTTTTCGGCACCTCGTCATGGATGTTGGAGCGGGCTACGAACACAAGATTGCGCGCAATGGGGCGCTGGCAACGTTCGCGGCTTCGACCCTGTTGACGTTAGGATTCTGGACGCTGTTGGTGCTGATGTAATAAGAGTTGGATTGCACATGAATTTTGCCAAGCGACCAAAACTAGACGAATACTTCGCCGTGCTATCTGCAAGCAACAGCGTTGGCGCAACGATTTTGCTCGTGGTGGCGGTTGCAGCACTCTGCGCGGTTTTCAGTACGTTTTTCTGGTGGATCCGATGACCGCTTGAGGCGCGCTTGGCAGCAAAACTCAACAATCAGCGGAAGACATCCCGACTTGACCTTGGCCAATCGCAAGGCGGAGACGATTGATCATGCGCTGGGACGCCATGTCGGCTCGCGCGCTTGACCGCCTGATGGTGAGCAACTCAATGCGATGACCTCGGCGTGGGTGGTTGCAAGGCAAGCGTCATCATGATCCGCGTTGAACAGACGGCACATTCTAGCGTTATTGTCGCATCTGGCGCACAATCGATGCCGGAAGAGGATTGCGAGCCGTGGACCAGAGCTATCAAGAGCTCCTCGTCATCCGATAGCGACGCATCAAGGCCCACGATCATCGAGCGGCCAAGCGCACGTTCAAAGAAGCGAATGAGGCTGTCCAGAACTGGCGAGAGTATCGGACAGTCATACGCCCAAAGTGCATCTGAAAGGCAGGGTTGAACTGGCTGGCGCGCGTCCCGAGCTTCTCTCCAACAGCGTGCGGCGGCGATTAGCATTGCGGCAGATGGCGTTTTTTCGCGGGCCTGAGAAGCGCAGCCTCCTTTCATGATTGATGCTCCCTTCCTTTCTGTGACCTTGCGATGAACAGTAATCGCGTTGCGGCGGCGGCCGTCCCCCTGAAGCGAGACGTGTCACCCATGGTCCCATAATTGCCAGCTCTGCTGCACTCGCAGATCCCCGCCCTGACGCTCGGACGGTAGAGGGAGAGGAGGATCGAACTGGCATTCTCCCCAATCCCTCTACCATCGCGTAGCAGCCATTGACGGCTCAATTGCGAGCGACCAATGGGCCCTTGCTGACCAAGCACAGTTGAGCCGCCGCGATACATGCCACGCAGATGCCGATGACGACGTGGGTCCACATCGCGGTCTGAGCGCCGCTGAAGCCCATTATCCAAGGCGCGACCACTGCCCAGCAGCCCAGCACGATATTCGACCATTCCGTCCACGCACCGTACCGCGCCAGTGCGACCGCCGAGCAACAGGCGATCAGGATGCCGACCACGGCCGCGTCCCAGACGGCGGCAGAGAGCCCTCCAAACGCGAAAGCCGCACATGCGAGGACGAGGCCGAGCACCATGTTGGTCCATTCAAGACCCTTATTTGGAACTTCATTTTTCATCTTATTCTCCTATTCCGGGTTTAAAAGGAAACGGTTCCGTACCGTACCTTACCATTAACACCTTTACACCCCGGGTGTTCCAAGCGATTTGCGCTGGATCAAGCGGTATGACCGTTGATTTCGCGAATCGCCCCGCTAGCGGCGAAGCGGGATTTTACGCGGAGACGATCCGATCAAGGATAAGGCACCGGACGTATGACCTGCCGCGCAGGCTTATCCTGCCGCTCGCCCTGATACGAGACCTGGCGCAGAAGGTTGTCTTCCGTCCACGTGAGATAAGTGACCTCCACGACGAGTTCGGGTTTCACCCAGTGCACACGTGAAAGCTCCAGAGGTGAGCCAAACCGGCTCTCGCGCGGCGGCGGGACATCGAGCGGCATGCGCGTCCTCTTCAGAGGTGCAAGCCGGCGGGCCAATCGTTTGAGCTCGGTCACCGTCAGCCCCGTGCCGACCCGGCCGGCATATCGCATACGTGCATCATCGGTGTAGTAGCCGAGGAGAAGCGAGCCGAAGTGCGGACGGGTCCCCGTCGGATCGGTCCATCCGACGACGACGAATTCCTCGCGATTGAGGCATTTCGATTTGACCCAAAGCCCGCGATCGCCAGGCGCATACGCTCGATCGATGCGTTTGGATACGACGCCCTCGAGCGCCATCTGGCATGCGTGCTCGCGAAATCGGGGGCCGTCTCCAACGATGTGGTCGCTGAACCGAACTCCTGGCGTTTGCGTCGCGAGCAAGGCCTGAAGGCGCGTCTTGCGCTCGATGAGTGGCAGTCGCGCCGTATTTTCGCCGTCGAGAAACAGAAGATCGAATGCAAAGAAGACGAGATCACCGGTGCGGCCCTCATCCATCGCGGCTTGCAGGCGGCTGAACGATGTCACGCCATCGGGAAGGACGGCGCAAAGCTCTCCGTCCAGGTAAGCATTTTGCAACGGCAGCGCGCGAAGAGCCGAGATCGTCGCTCGATAGCGATGGCTCCAGTCGAGCCCCGTCCGCGTGAGCAGCCGGATGTCGCCGCCGTCGATACGCGCGTGCATGCGGTATCCATCGAACTTGATTTCGTGCAGCCACGTCGGGCCGTCGGGCGCTTCGTCGACGAGACGGGTGAGCTGTGGCTTGATCCAGTTCGGCGGCACCTCAACCGGGGGGCCCACAGTTTGCTTCGATTTCCGCGACATTCCCCTCCCCCTGATCGTCAGCGTTAACAAGGATCGCCGACCTCCGCCCAATAGAGACGGTCCTGCTCGGCCTTCAACTCTTCGAGTGTCACTGGGATCGGATCGAGGTCCACATTGTACATTGGCAATGGCCAGTGCCGGTGCAGCGTGTTGACGTGATCCTGCGTGGCGAATTCGCTCGGTAGACCTTCGGCAATCAGCCGTGCGAGAAGCTCCTGCGTCAGACGTTCTCCGTCGCGCAGCGTCTCCTTCTCCTGAAACTCAAGCTGTCCCCAGGTCACGGATATGGCTTTGAGCCCGGCCAGCGTGAACATTCCGCAGGCTGCCATCGCGTCGACGACCTGCACCACCGCCGGCATGCGCGGCGGGAAACCGCTGGGATGGACGACGGGCGCATGCCAGGCGGGCGTGCCATCCTCATACGCCTCGACATCCGCATAGAGCTTGCTCTCCCGCCGATAGAGGACGTCGTTCGGGACGATAAACTCGCCCATGTTTCCCTCGAGGTCATGGGCCTTGCGCAGCGGCTCGACCGCTTTGCGGAGATCCGCGACGTCCGTGAACCACCACTCGGCGAGCTGGGCGTAAATCAGCCGGTCGAGGTGCCCGTAGAATCGGCCAACCAACTTATTCAGCTTGCCGGCAAGCCGCTTGTCCGGACAGCGAACGACATCGAGCAGGATGAGGATCTTCGCTGCCTCCTCCTTGGCGAATCCGGTGAGCACCTCAGCTTCGCGCGGCTTCTCCCGCAGTTCAGTAGATGCGGACCAGAATCCCATCGTACTGGCGTGAATGATCGGGAGGCCTTGCGCGATGAACGCAAGCCGATCGGCGGCCGGCATTTGACAAATGCGGTTAGCCTGTCTCTGTCCGATCTGCAGCTTCTTCGTCATCGTCCTCGTCATAGCGTTCGTCGTCTGCCGGCAGGGGGTTCGGAAACTCACCCTCCAGCATCCGGTCCTTGCTGAGCAAACCCGCCTCTTCGAGCATTTCCATGTCCGGCAGGTCGCGCAGCGTCTCCAGGCCGAAGTGCGACAGAAACCCCTTGGTCGTCACGTAGGTGTAGGGCGCTCCGGGCTGCGGGCTGCGCGGACCGGCGGCGATGAACCCTAATCCGCGCAGACGCCCGATGGTATCGCGGCTGACCTCCTTGCCAAAGAAGGACGACAATTCGCTGCGGGTGATCGGTTGATAATAGCCGATGCAGGCGAGGATCAGCGCCTCTGCCTGCGACAAATCCTTGCCATCGCCGGCGGCGCCAATCGCCGTGCGGATCGCGTCGGCGAAGTTCTTCCGGGTGCGGTGCTGCCAGCCGCCCGCGACGGCGACGAGTTCGTAGGGTCGGCCGCGCAGTTCCCCGCGGATGTCGTCGATGATGAGGTCGAGGTTGCAGTCGCGACCGACGATGCGCGTCAGCACGTCGCGAGTCACCGGCTCGGGCGACGCGAAGATGACGGCTTCGACGCGGCCCATCCATTCGCGCCAGCGCAGCTCCGGCGGCAGGTCGGCCAGTTCGGTGTCGAGTCCCTCTTTCTGTTGCGCACGCCGCCCCATGTCAGAGCCCGTACAATCGGAAGGTCGGCCGGCCCGTGAGTTCGCGCACGGCGCCGAGTGCCACCAGGCGCTCGAACAGCCGCCGCGTGCTGCGATCGCTCGCCGTCTTGCCGACGCCAGCGGGCTGGGCGTCCTCCATCATCAGGATTGCCACCATCATGTCGGCATCCCTGCCGCGCAGCTTCGGCGCCGCCACCAGCAACCGATTGGCTCGCCGCACGAGGTCGGCATAGAGGTCGGAGGCCGAGGCTGCGGCGCGCGCATAGGCCAGCGCGCACGACGACGCCCAAGCGTCGTCAACGCCACCTGCCTTGCCCGCGGCCCGAAGATCGGCGCGGCGGACCTGACCGGCGAGCAGCGGCACCGCCATCGGCCATTTCAGCCGATGCGCGAGCACCATGTCGGCCAGCCACAGGGCGAGCGCCTCGTTCGCGGGCACGAAGCGCATGCTCGCCGCCGCGATGTCGGCGGCGGCCGCGACCGCGCTACCCTGCCCTACCGCCAGTCTTGCCGCGGCGGCGACGACGTCCTCGATCGCATCATCGAAGCGCACTTCGAACAGCGCCGACAGCGTCAACATCCAGTCCTTCGGCGCCATGGCCGCGCGTTCGCCGAGATAGCGCCAGGCCTTGAGGATGCGGCCACCCGGCCCGGGATCGTCGCTCTCGCGGCGCAGATACCAGGCGTCGCGCAGCGCCGCCTCGTCCTCGGTCCGGCCGCCGTGTCGGGCCAGAACCGCGGCGTTCACGAGCGATAGGCGATGGCGCCAGAGCGAGCCGAGCGGGTGCTCGCTGCGGGCGATCGGATGGATCGCGGCGAGCGCGGCACCGGCAAAAAACGCCGCGTCGCCAACAGCTTCAGCGGACGCAGCATGACGGACCCATCCCGGCAGCGGCGGGAAGGTCTGCGGGGGATCGGGGATGATTCGCGCGCGCGAGGCCATGATCGAGCTTATTACGGCGCGGCGGTTTGCGCCATCGTTTTGCACCGTAACCGCCGCGCCTGTCGGGGGATAATAATGACCGATAATGTTGCATTATCATTCGTTTTGCTCTTTATAGAGAGGATGGCCGTTTTCGTTGCCCAGAAGCTCGAAATTCACCCTGCACAGGGCCCCGAAGCGCGTCACAGCACGGCAGTCGGCGACGCGCTAAGGGAGCCGTCTCGGCCGGGCGCGAACGACCTGTCAGAGGTGTCCGGCAGCCCGCAGGGCCTCAGCGAAGGTCGCAAGCGGGGCGGCAAGCGTGAGCGGGCGATCCACAAGGGCCTCGGCGCCATAGCTGGCGTACCACTGCGCGGCGCGTTCATTCTTGGCTTCAATAAGCATCAGGACGCCGCCGACCACTTCCGTCACGCGAAGGCACCGCAGCGCCGCCGCCAGCAGAAGTTGGCCGCCAAGTCCCCTCCCCGCGACCGCCTGGTCAACAGCCAGCCTCGCCAGCAGGAAGCCGGGAACGGGGTGCCGCGCGAGTCCCCTGGTCATCGCTTGCGGCACGGTGTCGTGTGCCACCGAGGCCGGCGCGACACTGTAAAATCCGAGAACCCGGTTGGGCTCGCCGTCCGCGATCGCGCAGAAGGTCTTGACTGCGTTCTGCTCATGGCCTTGGCGGGCGAAGCGCCGCAGAAAGGTGTTCAGCTCACCGTCGCCACAATCAAAGGCCTTCCGATCATGGGCCTTGGCGATCGGCTCTTCGTGCCAGGCAGGAAGGATCACAGGGATTTGGGCAACGCCGCAGCGGCCGCAAGCAATTTCGCGTTCGGCTTGGGCGGATTGTCCAGCAGATCCAGGACGCGTGCGACATCGCGCTCCGAGAGCTTGATGACGTCGGCTTCGGAGATGACAGCATCGGCCTCGCGCAAGGCGGACTGCGTGACGAAACTGGTCAGATCGGTATGGCGCAACGCTGCAGCTCGCATGAGTCGCGCCTTAGCCTCCGGCTTAATCCGCAGGTTCATCCGGTTGGTGTCATCGAGGGCAACGCGCGCCATGGCTCATATCCGCTTTCTTTGCAGCCGACATGAGTACTCAGAACGGATCAAAATGTCAACTTGTACGCATCCAATATGTACAGCGAGAGGCCCATGAGCACCGGAACACCATCAAGCGGCAAGGTCCTTCCGGATCATGCGGAATCTGTTCGGGAGATGGCGGAAGTCCCCTCCCCTGCCCTACCGGCCCATCTCGAGCGGCTGGCCGATCGCGCCCGCGACTATGTCGAGGCGGCGAGCTCGGCCAATACCCGCCGCGCCTACGCCTCCGACTGGAAGCAGTTTTCTGCCTGGTGCCGGCGCCAGGGCCTCGAGGTCCTGCCACCCTCGCCGCAGACGGTCGGGCTCTACATCACCGCTTGCGCGTCCGGCGCGGCGACGGCCGACCGCCAGCCGAATTCGGTGTCGACGATCGAGCGCCGGCTGTCGTCTCTGAGCTGGAACTACACGCAGCGCGGCACGCCGCTCGACCGCAAGGACCGCCATATCGCCACCGTCCTCGCCGGCATCCGCAACACCCACGCCGCCCCTCCCCGGCAGAAGGAAGCGGTGCTTCCGGAGGACGTCATCGCCATGCTGGAAACCCTCGACCGCGGCACGCTCCGGGGCCTGCGCGACCGCGCCATGCTGCTGATCGGGTTCGCCGGCGGCCTGCGGCGCTCGGAAATCGTCGGTCTCGACGCCGGCCGCGATCACACCCAGGACGGCTCCGGCTGGATCGAGATCCTCGACAAGGGTTTGCTGGTGACGCTGCGCGGCAAGACCGGCTGGCGCGAGGTCGAGATCGGCCGCGGTTCGGCGGACGCGACCTGCCCGGTCGCCGCCTTGCAGATCTGGCTCAAGCTGGCGCGGATCGGTCATGGCCCGCTGTTTCGGCGGGTCATCGGCCAGGGGAAAGAGGTCGGTCCCGATCGCCTGAGCGACCAGCAGGTCGCGCGCCTGGTCAAACGCGCCGCGTTGGCGGCCGGCGTCCGCGCCGATCTGTCCGAAGGCGAACGCGAGGCGAAATTCGCAGGACATTCCCTCCGGGCTGGGCTCGCCACCTCGGCCGAGGTCGATGAGCGCTACGTCCAGAAACAGCTCGGTCACTCCAGCGCGGAGATGACACGCCGCTATCAGCGCCGGCGCGACCGGTTTCGCGTGAATCTGACGAAGGCGGCGGGCCTTTGACCATGGCCGCCGTTGGCGTCATCGCATACGCGTGGCTGACCGGCCGGAAGCGAGAGTGCCCGGACGCTCGGGCACCTATCTAATTCGCGGCGCGGTTGATCTGCTCGTTCCAGTCCAGGGCATCGGGCCAGAGCCGAAGGAATGCGGCCCCCTCGGAGGCGGCGATCGTCCGGAGGCGCGCTGCATAGGCATCCCCCTGGTCATTCGCGTCTGATGCCGCAATAAGCTGCGAACCGGGCCGCGACGCTAGAGCTCTAATACGGGCTTCCGTCGCGGGGGCCCATCCGCCGCCGGTGCTGACGTAAAGACTGTCGCGCCGGCATCCTTCGAGGGCCGCGAGGCTCATCGCATCAATTGCCGCCTCCGTGACACAGACCCTCTTGGCATTCTCTTCATCGCCAAGCACGAACAGCGCTTTCGCGCCGCCGGACGCGAAGCCACGCCAGCTTGCTCCCCGCTCTTCCCAGCCAATGACCTTTCCGCGATCATCGATGTGGGCCGCCCATATCGAACCCTTGGGCCCTTCCCGAAGTCTGTCTCCGGCCGACGCTGCTGCGATGATGCTGGCTGGTACAGCCCGCGTATGTGCCAGATAGATCCATGCTGACGAGCCCGGCGCCATCTGCGGCCGCTCCGACCAACGTTTCGCTATGGCGGTGGCTGGATGCGGCCTCGATTTGCGCTGCCAAATGGGTGCCGTTGGTTCGAAGCCGACGAGCTCGGACACCGCCTTCAAGGCAGTACTGAAATCGGTAGCCCCAAGATGTTGGGCGAGGGTGAAAACATCGCCTTTCGCCGGGGATGTTGGATCGAACCAACCGCGACCCTGGTGAATGACAATCACGATCTCACCGTCGCCGCGGCGGTACTTTACAGCTTTCGGCGTACTCTCGCGCAAGTCGACCTTCCAGCCATCGCGTTCGAGCAGAGCGGCACAGGTTACCTTGGCCTTGATGCCATCCTTGTCCAGTTCAGCCATGAAATGGCTCCGCCAGCTTTGTGTCAGAGGACTTCCGGGCGGCCGGCGGGGTTACAGCTGTAACCCCCCTTTGCGAAACCCTTGAATTTATGCGGATTTCTGCAGGTTCGCGCAGCTCAGCCCGGTTTGAAGTTCGGCGCGCAGCCCACAAAGAGTTACAGCTGTTACCCCCTGCGGACACGATCATATTTTTCGCTCCCGGCTGCGCCTAAGGGCGCCGTCCGCCAAACCGAACAGACTTTTCTCGAGGTGCAAGCTTCCGTCCACCGCCCGGTCAACCATCGCGCGGAAATAACCACCCGGGCTGGATATCTGCTCTGGAGCCGTGATCGATTTCTCAAGGACCGTCGCGAGGATCGCAGCCGCCGCATAGCGGCCGACCTTGCCCGTTCCATCGACCCAGGCCGCTTCCGACAGCCCAATCATGACCCGCATGATATCGGCGGCCCCGGTGAGCTCCGGCCAGGTTCTGAATTCGCGACCGATGATTTCACAGGCTTGCGGGCATGCGGATCTCATCAAGCTGATCGAAACCGACCCGAGCACCTGCGACTGAATTTCGTCCGGACTGCTTGTCGATCCGCGGCCTCGCAGTCGTTGCGGCAAGAGCGAAACTTCCTCGAATTTTTTCTCGGCTGGAGGAACGACCGCGGAGCGGGCGTCCTTTTGCTGAAAAATTTCTCGCTCGTTAGAGCGAGGCCGGTCCTGTTTACTTTCAAATGAGTTTTGAGAGGTTGTATTAATATTAGGAGCGACATGCATGTCACCCTCGCCTGACATTTCATTAGTTACGTATTCATCTGTGACCTCGCCGATAATCCGGCGATGCAACTCGTCAAGCGCTTCGGCCTCAGCCTCGCTCTCAAATCCTTGGTCCCTGATCTCATCCAGCTCTACCATCCAGTCGCTCGCCCGCTCTGGATAGGCCCCGCATGCATCCACGATCGCACGCGAGAGACGCGTCACTGCCCTGCGGGCTTCCTGCTCGCTATTCAGCCGCGCCTGGAAGTCGTCGACGAGGCCCTTGAGCTCCTTGATCCGAACCCGGGACGGCGTGAAGTCGAGGCCATAGCCCTTGTCGATTCCGCCCTCCTTGTCGCGGTAAACGAAGCGCCGACCGGTCGGACTGTCGCGATAGGCAATGATCCCAGCCTCCACCAGGCGCTTGATGCAGCGGGAGACCTGCCGCTCCGATCGAGCCGTATATTCCGCGAGCTTCGCATTAGAGATCGCGACGATCGGGCGGTTCGCACCCTTCCAGTCATCAGCCCGCGAGAGCCCGATCAGAATGTCCATAATATGGTAGGTCGAGCCGTCGATCCCCAAGACGGGCGCAGCCTTCTTGAGAACGATCGCGACCTCCGCTTTGGTGACCTCGGGCACGTCATTCGCCATCGCCAGCCGCGCGCTCGCGAGGATCCCGGGGGTAACGCGCCGAAACGACGCTATTTCTGTTGTTTGGACCATAGCCAGCCATTCCGCGACCTCATGGCCGCAGCTCCATCGTGTGAGTGGATGAAAAGCCAGCAAATCGGCGCACAAACTCATGCCCCGAGTGGAAACCAGGGCTTGATTGTGCAAGCGCCCCGTCATAGAATCAGTTTGTAACCGCTGATGCTGACGGAACTGGACCGTTCTGTTGGCTAGGAACTAAAGGGCTTGCCGATTGCCGTCGGTGGGCCCTTTTCCTTTTCCGGTGTCATGTCATGTCTTTGCCTCTCGTTTGAACTGCTCCACCAGCTGCGGCAGCCGCTCGATCAACCAAGCTGACAAACCCGGCGCCGGAGCGTGCGGAATGGAAATCTGGGTGCCTTTGGGCGTTCGCTTCGTCGTGATCGAAAGCCCGTCGCCGAGATCGACCTCGTCGACTTGCGGCGTGTTCGTGGTGGCCCGTCGGTCGAGAAGACGGAGCAGCGCGGCAAATCTTTCGTCGGATCCCAAAGCCTGCCAGGACTCCGAGGCCACCAATCCGTTCACGGCAGAGTTCGTGTCCGCTGGCAGCTTCTGATCCTTGAAGAAAGAACCAAGCTTTTCCCATTTGGGGCGCCCAACCGCTGGAGCTGGCCCAATTTTGCGAACGAGCGGCTCCGGGAGAGCATCGGCGGTCGAGGTCAAGATCGAAATGTACGCCAGGCCTTTCGCTTCGCCGCGGCCGAGCGCCTTGGCGATCGTCTCGCGCGTAAAGCCTCGATTTTTCAGTCCGATCGCGAAAAGCGCCTGCTCAATGAACGAAAGATTGGCCCGCTCGGTGTTCTCGATGCCCTGCGCGATGACCAGCTGCTCGTCGGTGAGCGGCATGACGATCGCCCGAACGGGAATGCCGAGAATTTCGCAAGCCCGAAGGCGCCGATGGCCGTAGGCGACCTGATAGGCGTCGGCTTTGTCCGGTACAGGACGAACCAGGATCGGGAGTTTTTGACCTTCGCTCCGTATACTCTCAACGAACAGCGGAAACTGCGGATTATCCTCGAAGTCCATCCGGTCGCGCACAAAAGATGGGATGATCGTCCGTGAATCAAGCTCCACCGTAGCGACCGCGGACTGCAGCTGCGCGCGAAGGCGCTCATTTTCCACCTCAACCGCCGAGAACGACTGCTGCATCGATTTAACGGCACCGGACATGCCGGATGGATTGGGACGCGATTTATCCGGAGCAGGGGAGGGCAGGTGCTTCTCAAGCTCGGCACGGTCGACATTGGCGAACAGGCTCTTCATCCGATTGGAGCGATCCTTGGCGTTCGTCATGCCCGCCCCCACACCTGCTTGAGATGCTTCAGAATCTCCTGATTGACGCCGTCAACGGATTCGAGCGCCCGGGTGAGCGTGTCGCGGCCCACCGTACCCCTCGTCATTTCGTAGAGGCTCTTTTTTTCCAAACCGGCATTCGCGATCGCAGTCGTCTCCACGACGACTGGCGCAAGCACATCCTCGCCGAAGAGAGACCGCAGAAGCGCAACGATATTCACCTGCGGCACATCATGAGGATTGTGCCGTGTCAGGATGTATCGGATGAAATCGTGCTGAAGCGTCCCGCCGTTCTCCTGGATGACCTGCAGGATATCGCTCGTCATCTTGAGAAACTGGTTCATGCTTGACACGTCGAGCATGGCCGGATGGACGGTGACGAGAAGAGCAGTCGCTGCATAGAGCGCGCCGAGCGTCAGATACCCAAGCTGAGGCGGCGCGTCGATCAGGACGACATCGTAGTCATCCTCGACGCTCCCGATCACAGATCGCAGCCGGCGAAAGAACATCGCTTCCCCACGCCCGTCGCCGCGAGCAATGGCCTGAGGCGTCTCGTGCTCATATTCCATGAGCTCGAGATTGCCGGGCACAAGGTCGACGCCGTCGAAATAGGTCTTGCGGATGACGCTGCGAAGCGGAACGCGAAGCTCCTCGTCGTATCGGATTGCGCCGTAGATCGTCTGATTGTCGTCGACATCGAGCTCGGGCTGGAAACCGAACATCGTCGAAAGCGAGGCCTGTGGATCGAGATCAATGGCAAGGACGCGCAGTCCTTGAAGAGCGAGGAAATGCGCCAGATGGACGGTTGTCGTGGTCTTTGCCGAGCCGCCCTTGAAATTGGCAACGGCGATGATTTGAAGTTTCTCGTGTGGCCGGCGCCGCGGAAGAAAATTCACCGCATCCTTCGGACGCTTTTGCGCCAGATGCCCGCGAATTTCGTTGATCTGCGCGAGCGTATAGGCGCGACGACGATTGTCCTTTCCGTGGAGTTCTGGAGCAGCGCTTTCGCCATCCAGAGACATCTGCCTCAGGGTGGATTCGGCGATTCCGACCATTGTCGCTGCCTCGCGAGAGGTAAAGGTTTTGAGCGACTTCTTGGCCTCGGGAGGATACATCTGTGACCGCAGTGCCTGCAGTTGTGCTGCAAGCAGATGCGAGTGCCGCGTGATCTTGGCGATCGAGGCCTCGCTGTCCGATTTTATGGCTACCGCTCCGGTCATATCGCTCTCGACGGAAAATTCCTGATAATCGATGAAAAAACGTCGCCGGACGATTACGCGATTCTCTCTATGGGTCAAACTTTATTTGGTTAACAGATACTTAACGGCAGCCGCGGCGACCGTACCCGGCCGCGCTGATTCGTTCACATTCATGCAACATTATCGAGGCCTTACCGCCTGCCGGCTGGAGACGGCGCGCAGCCGGTATGCTCCCGTTAATCCTACAGTAAAACCGGCGCGCCACCGCTCCGTTTTCTCTGCCGACAGCAGCCCTCGTTGCCCGCCACAGCACGACTCAGCACGATTCGAGCGCTGGCTGGCCTCCCGTTAATTCACCAGAGGAAACGATCCGCCGCTTCATGCTGAATTGCGTCCGTTCAAAGCAGCGGAGGATTTGGCGAATGCGGGTAATTGCGATTGATGCGAACGACCATCGCGGATTGGGGTCTCTTCTCGACAAGATGCATCGATTGCGCGCGCAGGTCTTCGCCGGAAGGCTCGGCTGGCGGGTGAAGATCGAGCAGGGACGCGAGCGCGATGAATACGATGCGCTCAACCCGACCTACATTCTGGCCTTGACGGATCGCGGCGACGTCGCGGGTTGCGCGCGCCTGCTTCCAACCGCTGGCCCGACCATGCTGACACAGACGTTTCCGCAATTGCTCGCGGGAGGCCAGCTGCGGCGCAATCCCACCACGGTCGAAAGCTCACGCTTTTGCGTCGACACACGCGGTGAGGGGAGGGGAGGGCGATTTCTGCATGAAGCGACGCTGACGATGTTCGCCGGGATCATCGAATGGTCGATGTCGAACGGTTTCGACGAGATCGTCACCGCGACCGATGTGCGGTTCGAGCGGATCCTCCAGCGGGCAGGCTGGCCCATGACGCGCCTCGGTGGCGTGGAGCTTATCGGCGGCACGATGAGCGTAGCGGGTGTCCTGCCTGCAGACAATGCGAGCTTCCAGCGGGTATGCCCGCCTGACTATCGCTCCGACGTCGCGCTCGCGCAGCGCGTCGCCGCGTGAACCTTGGCGATCGCATCCCATGACCGAGCTCCGTTCCCACCCCCGCCTCGTCCGCAAGCTGCAGGACGCCCTCGGAGATCAGATCTGCGCCGCGCTTGATGATCCGGCTGTCGTCGAAGTAATGCTTAATCCGGATGGCCGGCTGTTCATCGAACGACTCGGACACGGGATGGCAGCCGCGGGAAACATGCCGGCAGCGACCGCCGAGATCATCATCGGCAGCGTTGCGCATGCTCTGCAATCGGAAGCTGACGACGAGCGTCCGATCATTTCGGGCGAGTTGCCGATCGGCGGTCATCGGTTCGAAGGCTTGCTGCCACCCGTCGTCGGTGCGCCCACATTCACGATCCGGAAGCGGGCGTCGCATCTGTTCGAACTCGACGATTACGTCGCCCAGGGCGTCATGACGGCCGACCAGCTCGCGGTCATCCGCAACGCCATAGCATCGCGGCTGAACATCGTCGTGTCGGGTGGCACCGGCTCAGGCAAGACGACACTCGCCAATGCCGTGATTGCAGCGATCGTCGCGGACGCACCGGAACACCGCCTCGTCATTCTCGAAGACACCGCCGAGATCCAGTGCGCAGCCGAGAACGCCGTCTTGCTGCACACGAGCGACACCATCGACATGGGGCGCCTGCTCAAGAGCACGATGCGGCTTCGACCTGACCGCATCATCGTCGGCGAGGTGCGCGACGGCGCCGCGCTCACGTTGCTCAAAGCCTGGAATACCGGCCATCCGGGCGGGATCACCACCATCCACGCCAACAGCGCGTTCTCCGCGCTGCGCCGTCTCGAGCAGCTTACGGCCGAAGTCAGCCAGCAGCCCATGCGCGAGGTCATCGGCGAAGCAGTCGATCTGATCGTCTCAATCGAACGAACGGACCGGGGCCGTCAGGTGCGCGACGTGCTCCATGTCGAGAACTTTTCGGCGGGCCAATACCAAACCCAATCCTATGCCCGGAAGGAGGAGCGCCATGTCGCGTGAACGCATGATGATCGTAGGGGTCGCAGGCGTGCTGATCACGCTCCTCGCGCTTGACCCGGCGCTTGCATCGACCAGCGGCGGGGGCAACCTGCCTTGGGAAAGCCCGCTTCAGCAGATCCAGCAATCGATCACCGGACCGGTCGCCGGCTTCATCGCGCTTGCGGCTGTGGCGATCGCCGGCGGCATGCTGATCTTCGGCGGCGAGCTCAACGATTTCGCGCGACGCCTCATGTATGTCGTACTGGTCGCCGGCATTCTCCTTGGCGCCACGCAGATCGTCGCCCTGTTCGGTGCGAGCGGCGCATCGATCGGCGATGTCGCGCGTATGCCGCCAAAGGTCGACAGGGCCGGGGGCCTCAGCCATGGCTGAGGCCGGCTCCAATCTCAGGCGCAACCGCATCCATCGCGCGCTGTCACGGCCGAATCTTCTATTCGGCGCCGATCGCGAACTGGTGCTGCTGACGGGCCTCGCGGCCGTCATCCTGATCTTCGTGGTGCTCACCTGGTATGCCGCGATCCTCGGCGCGGCGATCTGGATCGTCGTCGTGGCGGCGCTTCGGATGATGGCGAAGGCAGATCCGATGATGCGGCGCGTCTATGCGCGCCACATCTCCTACCAGCCTCAATACAGGGCGACTTCGACGCCCTGGCGTCGTTACTGAGGTCCCCTGATGGTCGCGCTACGTTCCTTCCGTCACTCCGGTCCGTCCTTCGCCGATCTCGTGCCTTATGCCGGGCTGGTCGCGAACGGAATCCTGCTGTTGAAGGACGGCTCGCTGATGGCAGGCTGGTATTTCGCAGGACCGGATTCGGAGAGCTCGACGGACGGCGAGCGCAATGAAGTCTCGCGCCAGATCAACACGATTCTGGCGCGTCTCGGCTCCGGCTGGATGATCCAGGTCGAGGCGGTGCGCGTGCCGACCACGGAGTATCCCGCGCTGCAGGACTGCCACTTTCCCGATCCGGTGACGCGCGCCATCGACAACGAACGTCGCGCGCGCTTCGAGCAGGAGAGGGGGCATTTCGAGAGCCGCCACGCAATCCTGCTGAGCTGGCGGCCGCCTGAGCGGCGACGTGCGGGCCTTGCGCGCTACATTTATTCCGATGTCGAGAGCCGTTCCGCCTCTTACGCCGATACGGCTATCGGGAGCTTCGCCACCTCGATCCGTGAGGTCGAGCAATATCTCGCCAGCGTCCTGTCGATCCGGCGCATGGAAACACGCGAGGTCGAGGAGCGCGAAGGCACCCGCATCGCGCGCTATGACGAGCTGTTCCAGTTCATCCGCTTCTGCATCACCGGCGAGAACCATCCGATCCGCCTGCCGGACATTCCGATGTATCTCGATTGGCTGGCGACGGCCGAGCTTCAGCATGGGCTGTCCCCCATGGTCGAGAACCGCTTTCTCGGTGTGGTGGCGATCGACGGCTTTCCGGCCGAGAGTTGGCCAGGAATCCTCAATTCGCTCGACCTGATGCCGCTGACCTACCGCTGGTCCTCGCGGTTCATGTTCCTCGACGACCAGGAGGCGCGGCAGAAGCTCGAGCGCACGCGCAAGAAGTGGCAGCAGAAGGTTCGTCCCTTCATTGACCAGCTCTTCCAGACGCAAAGCCGCTCGATCGACCAGGATGCGGCCGCGATGGTGGCCGAGACTGAGGACGCTATTGCCGAAGCCTCCTCGCAGCTCGTGGCCTATGGCTATTACACGCCGGTCATCGTCCTCTTCGACGACAACAACGCCCGCCTCCAGGAAAAGACGGAGGCCGTGCGGCGGCTGATCCAGGCCGAGGGCTTCGGTGCCCGCATTGAGACTCTGAACGCAACCGAAGCCTTCCTCGGCAGCCTGCCGGGCAATTGGTACGCCAACATCCGCGAGCCGCTGATCAACACGCGCAACCTCGCGGACCTCATCCCGCTCAATTCCGTGTGGTCGGGCGAATCGACGGCGCCATGCCCGTTCTATCCGGCGGGCTCGCCGCCGCTGATGCAGGTCGCATCCGGTTCCACCCCCTTCCGGCTGAACCTGCATGTCGATGACGTCGGACATACGTTGGTGTTCGGTCCGACAGGTTCCGGCAAGTCGACGCTGCTGGCGCTGATCGCGGCGCAGTTCCGCCGTTACGCCGGCGCGCAGATCTTTGCCTTCGACAAGGGCCGCTCGATGATGCCGCTGACGCTGGCGGCCGGCGGTGATCACTATGAGATCGGCGGCGACGAGGCGGACGGTTCCGCCGCACTTGCCTTCTGCCCGTTGGCTGACTTGTCGACGGATACGGATCGCGCTTGGGCGACAGAATGGATCGAGGCGCTCGTCGCGGTGCAGGGCGTGACGATCACGCCGGACCATCGCAACGCGATTTCGCGGCAGATCGGGCTGATGGCAGAGGCGCGCGGACGATCCCTTTCGGACTTCGTGTCGGGTGTGCAGATGCGCGAGATCAAGGACGCGCTGCGTCACTACACGGTCGACGGTCCGATGGGGCAGTTGCTCGATGCGGAGAAGGACGGACTGGAGCTCGGCTCGTTCCAGACGTTCGAGATTGAGCAGCTGATGAACATGGGCGAACGCAATCTCGTCCCCGTCCTCACCTACCTGTTCCGGCGGATCGAGAAGCGGCTGACCGGCGCGCCGAGTTTGATCATTCTCGACGAGGCCTGGCTGATGCTGGGCCACCCAGTGTTCCGCGACAAGATTCGCGAATGGCTGAAGGTGTTGCGCAAGGCCAACTGCGCAGTGCTGCTCGCGACGCAATCGATTTCGGATGCCGAGCGCTCGGGCATCATCGATGTGCTGAAGGAGAGCTGCCCGACCAAGATCTGCCTTCCGAACGGCGCCGCGCGCGAGCCCGGCACGCGCGAGTTCTACGAGCGCATCGGTTTCAATGAGCGTCAGATCGAGATCGTCGCGACTGCGGTGCCCAAGCGCGAATACTACGTCGCTTCGCCCGAAGGTCGCCGTCTCTTCAACATGGCGCTCGGTCCCGTCGCACTGTCCTTCGTCGGCGCCTCCGGCAAGGACGACCTGAAGCGCATCCTGGCGCTGAAAAAGGCCGAGGCCGACTGGCCCGTTCGCTGGCTCAAGGAAAGGGGGATCGGCCATGCCGAGACACTTCTCGCCGATTAAGGCGCTCGTCGTCGCCATTGTCATCGGATCGCCTCCGGCGAGTCCGGCGATTGCCGGCGCCGCAGCCGGCGGCGCCACCGAGTTCACGCAGATGCTCAACAATGGAGAACTGATCAGCCTTGTCGGACAGTCGACGACACAGATCAACAACCAGATTCAGCAGATCACGCAACTCGCCCAGCAGATTCAGAACCAGCTCAAGATCTACCAGAACATGGTGCAGAACACCGCGCAGTTGCCGTCGCATGTCTGGGGGCAGGTCGAGAGCGACCTCAAGCAGTTGCAGAACATCGTCAACCAGGGACAGGGCATCGCCTTCTCGATGGGCAACGTCGATGACGTGCTCAAACAACGCTTCCAGAGCTACACGCAGTTCAAGACCAACCTGCCGAACGGCGCGAGTTTCGCGTCGACGTATCAGAACTGGTCGAACACGAACCGCGACACAATTGGGAGCACGCTTCAGGCGGCGGGTCTTACCTCGCAGCAATTCTCGACGGAAAACTCCACCATGTCGCAGCTGAAGACCGCCTCAGAGAGCGCCGATGGCCAGATGAAGGCCCTGCAGGTCGGCCACGAGATCGCCGCGCAGGAAGTCGCGCAAATGCAGAAGCTGCGCGGCCTCGTCGCACAGCAGACTACGATGATGGCGACCTGGTTCCAGTCCTCGCAGGCTAGCAAGGACCTGTCGCAGGCACGCCGCGAGCAGTTCTTCAGTGCGACAGCGCCGGCGACCAAGGGCGGGCAGACGATGGAGCCGCGTTGGTGAAGCCGTCGACGATCATGCTTCTCATCATCGCGGTGGGCGCCTGCACCGCAGGAGCGTGGCTGTTCGTCACGACACGCACGCCTGTGCCGCCATCAGGGGCGTCGCCGCATACCGCCGAATTCTTCAAACCGCCGCAGGACTACAAGACGACCGGCGGACAACAGATGAAACCGCGTTGGTAGGGGAAGGGGCAGGGAGTGCGTAGAATTAAACCGGGGCTCGTCCTGATCATTGCGATCGGCACCGTCGTTGTTGCGCATCCTGCGCTGGCTCAGCAGGACGGCAGCGTTCTCACGACGTTGGAAAATTCGGTGACGACCGCCGCCAAGGGCTGGCAGACGACTGTCATGCAGGCAGCCAGGTCGCTCTTCTGGATCCTTGCCGGGATCGAGGTCGGCATCGCCGCGGTGTGGCTGGCCATCCAGGCCGCGACACTTGATGCCTGGTTCGCCGAATTGGTGCGGCGGATCATGTTCATCGGCTTCTTCGCTTTCGTACTCGATCAGGGGTTCACGTTCGCGAAGGCTGTCGTCGACAGCCTCTACCAGATTGGCGCGGGCGGCGGATCGGCTTCGCCGGCGGATGTCTTCAACGCGGGTCTCAAGGTCGCCTCGTCGATGTCGCAGAACGCGCAGTTCGGCTTGTTCCAGGACAATGCACTCGCGATCGCTTCGGTCTTCGCCATGGTGATCGTGGTGATCTCGTTTTCGCTGGTCGCAGCGATCTTCGTCGCCGTGATGGTCGAGATGTATGTCGGCCTTCTCGCCGGCATGATCATGCTCGGTCTCGGCGGCTCGTCCTTCACCAAGGACTTCGCCATTCGGTATCTTGTCTATGCCTTCTCGGTGGGCATGAAGCTGATGGCGCTGGTGATGATCGCCAAGATCGGCTCCGATGCCCTGTTGAATCTCGCCAACCAGACCGGCACCGGCAACGACGCCTTCGTTGGCACGCTGGCGATCGGCGGCATCTCGGTCGTCGTCTTCATCATCTCGATCTATGTGCCGAACATCGTCCAGGGCGTGGTGCAGGGTGTTTCCGTCGGCAGCGGGATGGAAGTGGTGAAGCATGCTGGACAGGCTGCGAGCTTCGCGGCTGGCGGCGCCGCGCTCGCCGCCGGAGGGGCAAGGGCGGGCGCAGCCGGTTTCAGCGCCGCGCGTGCGGATGGCGCCTCATTTGGAACGGCCGCCCTCAAGGCCATGACGGAAGGCGTCGGAGCCACTGGCGGCGCGCTTGCATCCGCGGCGCGCGACCAGGCGATCGGCGCGCCGGGCTCGTTCGGCACGTCGACGCTCGGCCTCGCCAACGCCAAGCTGGATCAGCGGCTCTCGAAGAAATCGACCGGCAAGACCTAAGCCAAACCGACAGATGAAAAGTGGAGACCGCTTCTCGAATGGCCGCCCGTAATCCGCCCGACAATCCCTATCTCGCCGCGCGTCACGAATGGAACGAGCGCTATGGCTCCTATGTGAAGGCGGCCGCAGCATGGCGCGCCATCGGCATTATCGGCATGGTCATGGCCGTGATTGGCTTCTCCTATGCGCTGTTCCAGAGCACGCAGGTCAAGCTGGTCCCTTACATCGTCGAGGTCGACAAACTCGGCACCGCTGCGAGCGGCGGGTATCCGCAGCAGATTGAATATGCGGATCCGCGCGTGGTGCGCGCGACGCTTGGAAGCTTCGTATCCAACTTTCGATCGGTGACACCGGATGCGGTCGTGCAGAAGCAATATATCGACCGGAGCTACGCGCTGCTGCGAACATCCGATCCCGCCACGCAGAAGATCAATGACTGGTTCCGAAGCAACTCGCCGTTCGAGAAGGCGAAGACCACGACCGTCGCCGTCGAGGTCAACAACATCGTCGCTCTTTCCAACCAGTCCTACCAGATCGACTGGACCGAATTCGAGCGCGACAGGAAGGGAAAGGAAACCGGCGTGCATCGCTTTCGCGGCATCGCCACCGTCACGCTGACCCCACCCCAGGACGAGCAGACCATCCGGCTCAATCCGATCGGCCTCTACCTGCGTGATTTCGACTGGACGGCGCAACTATGAAAGGGCCGGGAACGCCGATGCACCAAGACTCAATCAGATTTCGTACAGGCGTTCTTGTCGCAGCCTCCGCCGTCGGCTTGCTGTTTGCCGACGTCCACGCACACGCACAGGCGATGAACGCCAAGGAGCGAAAGGGCACGAGCATCTCGAACCAATGGCGCGGATCGACCGGCCTCGTCACGCGCGGACCTGACGGCAAGGTCGTCTTCCTGTTCGGCGAGGTCCAACCATCCATCGTCTGCTCGCCGCTGCAGGTGTGCGACATCGAGCTCCAGGCTGGAGAAGTGGTGCGAGACGTGTTGGTCGGCGACACCGTGCGCTGGAAGGTCGAGCCAGCGACGTCGGGCGCCGTCGGAGGACAAGCCATCCACCTGATCGTCAAACCGGCCGAGCCGGGGCTGATCACGTCGATGGTGGTGACGACCTCGCGCCGGACCTATCACATCCAGCTCAAGTCCAATGCGACGCAATATATGGCGCGCATCGGCTTCGAATACCCCGAGGATGTCGGCAGCAAGCTAGCGGACATCAATGCGCGTCTTGGTGCAGACACGATTCCGGGCGCGGGCGTTCCTGCTGAGCAGTTGAACTTTTCCTACAGCGTAAGTGGCGGCGCCTCCTGGCGACCGACCCGCGTCTACAGCGATGGGATGAAGACCTACATTCAATTTCCGTCGTCGCTGTCGGGGCATGACGCGCCGGTTCTGTTCGTGGTGTCGGGCGGGCAGAACCGCATCGTGAACTACCGGCTGAAAGGCAACATGATGGTGGTCGATTATCAGATCGATACCGCCATTCTCGTTTCGGGCGTCGGCTTTTGGAATCAGGACAAGGTAACGATCCGGAGAGGAGGTTGATCATGCGCGCGTTCCGTTCCGTCTATCGTATCCTTCTGCTCTGCCTTTTCGGTGCGTCGCTTGCCGGATGCGCGTCGTTTGGCAACGGCGGCCTTGTGGCGAGCTCCGCTCCGCCCGATCTATCCGGCGCCGCCGCTTCGGCGATCGCCGGCGACATGGTGACGAAATTCGCCGAGCAGGTTGGGCCCGGCTCCGGCACGATCGTCCTGAAGCCCGATGGCTCGCCCTTCGGTCAGGCGCTCGAGACCTCCCTTAAGAGCTGGGGTTATGCCGTTGCGACCGATCAGAAGACCGGCGGCGAGAAAGCCATCCCGCTTGCCTATGTGATCCAGTCGTACGAGGGCCAGGTCCTGGCGAGGCTGTCGACCGCCAGCGTCGAACTCGGTCGCGCCTATGCGACGACGGCCGCCGGTGCGTCGCCGACGAGCCCGCTCTCCGTGATGCAGCGCGGGTAGGGGAGACCGGTCATGGCGCAATCCCTGAAACTCGGCGGCAGCCCTGCGGGAGAGGAGATCAGCGGAATCCGGCGCCTCAACCGGCTGCCCATTATTATCGCGATCGTGCTCGTGATCGTGTTCTTCGCGGTCATCTTCTACGGGCTGACGTCGCGTGGTCTGTATTTCCGTCGCGACACCGGAATCGACACGGCCTCATCCAACCCTGCTTCGACCTTTGCCGATCAACTCAAGAAAGGGGTCCCCAACGGGATCATCGGCGATCCGGCGGATGCACAGACGTTCCAACCGGCGCCCCCGGCTGCCGAAGCCCCTAAGCCTGCCAGCAATCCTTTCTCCAACCGGCAGACGGACGCACCGGCCGCATCGCAGCTCGAGTCCGAGGCGTTGTGGCGGGCTCGCCTCGAGCGGGAAGCGCACGAACAATATCTGCGTGAGCAGCAGCGCCAGCGAATGGCGCGTTTGCAGGCCAACGATGCTGCATACGATTCACCGCTTGCCATCAATCTCGGGAAGCTCCAGGCATCGACCACGTCGGCTGGCGACGCGCCGGTTGTCAAGGCGGCGACGACGGCGCCTGCCGTCGGCGGTGGCGCCTCCGACCTGTACGCGGCGGCGCTACGCGCGGGTTTCGGTGGACCGAACATCGATCCGAACGGGCAGGGCGCGAAGGAGAATTTCTTCAACGCGGATCTTACGAAGCTCGGCTACCTTCCTAACAAGGTGGTGGCGCCGACCTCGGCTTACGAACTGAAGCGCGGATCGGTGATCCCGGCGACGCTCATTACGGGCATCAACTCGGACCTTCCCGGTCGCATCACCGCGCAGGTCAGCCAGAATGTCTACGACAGCGCCACGGGCCACCAGCTTTTGATTCCGCAAGGCGCAAAGCTGCTGGGGCGTTATGATTCCAAGATCTCGTTCGGCCAGAGCCGCATCCTTGTGGTCTGGACCGACATCATCTTCCCGAACGGCGCGACGCTGCAGATCGGCGGCATGGCGGGGACTGATGCGGAAGGCTATGGCGGCTTCAACGACCAGGTTGATAATCATTACTTCAAGGTGTTCGGCTCAGCGATCCTCGTCGCGGCCATCGGCGCGGGCATCGACATGTCGGTCCCGCAAAACAACAATCCGTTCAACAACGGGAACACCGCCGAGGATGCCGCGCGACGGAGTTTCGCCGAGTCCTTCGGGCGGGTCGCGGAGCAAACGATCAGCAAGAACTTGAACGTTCAACCCACGCTGGAGATTCGACCGGGATACATGTTCAACGTTCTGGTCGATCAGGACATGGTATTCCCTGGCGCTTACCGGAGCTGAGATCTCCGACGTAGCCAGCCAACGAAAGACGGTCGGAAGGCAAGATCTTTGGAGAGCTGCCCACTCGCGTGCAAACTCGTTTAAGCCTTGAAGGGTCTATGCCACCCGGCGGCGCGCTATGCCCCTACATGTGCGGCCTCGGCTTCATCGGGACGACGGTTCTTCCCCTCGGAACCGCTGGCCGTGTCGGCGGCGTCGGGTTCGACGAGGCGGAACCAGGCGACGTACAGCGCCGGGAGGAACAACAACGTCAGGATCGTGCCCGCCACGATGCCTCCCATCATGGCGAAGGCCATCGGCCCCCAGAAAATCTCACGTGCGATCGGAATGAGAGCGAGAGTCGCTGCCGCGGCGGTGAGCATGATTGGTCGCATCCGATGTTCCGATGCCTCGACGACCGCGCTCCAGCCGTCCAGGCCCTCTCGCCGCAACTCCTCGATTTGCATGACGAGAATGACGGAGTTGCGGATGAGGATGCCGATGAGCGCCAGCACGCCAAGTATCGCCACGAAGCCGAGCGGGGCTTTGCTGGGTATCAGGGCGGCCACGACCCCGATGAGCCCAAGCGGAGCGACAGCGACCACGAGGAATAGTCGCTGGAAGCTCTGCAGTTGCAACATCAGAATAGTTGTCATCGTCAGCAGCATTGCCGGAACGATCGCGATGATGGGGCCTTGCCCCTTCGCGCTTTCTTCCACCGCACCGCCGATCTCGAACCTGTAGTCGGGACCGAGACCGGCCTCAATGACCTTCATTTTCGGTGCGAGCTGCTTGACGACGGTTGCCGGCTGTATGCCGCCGTCGACGCTCGCCTTGAGCGTGATCGTTGGCAGCCTGTGCCGACGCCAGACGATCGGTTGTTCGGCCTCATAGGTCAGGTTCGCGACGGCGGCAAGCGGTACGGCCTTGCCATCCTCGGTGCGAAGCTGAAGGTTCCCCAGGGTCTCGACGGAGGTGCGATCGGCGGCCTGAGCGCGGCCGACGACGTTCACGAGATAGATCGAATCGCGCACCTGCGTGATCGACGAGCCGCCCACGACGCCATTGAGAGCCGTGGCGAGCGACTCGGAGGTGACGCCGAGTTGCGCTGCCTTGTCCTGCAGGACGTCCACCTTCACCACGCGTCCGGGCTCGTTCCAGTCGAACACGACTTGCCCGAGATCTTGATGTTCGGCCATCACGGCCGCAACCTTTTGTGCTTCCCTCCTTACGCCCTCGATATCCGGACCGGAGATCCGGTATTGCACCGGGCGCCCGACCGGAGGACCGAGATCGAGCAGGTGAACGTAGGCGTCCGTGCCGACGAAGTCGCGCCGGACGCGGTCGTTGAGCTTCGCCCTCAGACGATCGCGCGCCTCGAGTCCCTTGGTCACGATAACGACCTGCCCGAAATTTGGCGTCGCCGGCTGCACATCGAAGGCGAGCAGGAAACGAACCGCGCCTTGACCGACATACGAGGACCAATGCTCGACGTCCGGATCGTTCGCGAGCGCCGCTTCGAACCTGTCCATTTGCGCGCGTGTTTCCAGAATGGAAGAGTTCTGGGCGGCAGTCCAGTCAATGATCAGTTCGACTCGTTCGGAAGACGGGAAGAATTGCTGCTGGACGAAGCGCATTCCGAAGACCGAGGCTGCGAAGAGGAGAACGGTGGCGCAGATCGTCGACCATTTCCAGCGCACGCAAGTCTTCAAGACACTTTCGAAGAGGCGCGTGAACCGTCCCTTCTTCGCTTGGTGTTTCTTGAGAGCTGCAGGCAGCATCGTGACGCCGAGCAGCGGGACGAACAATACCGCGACGACCCAGGAGACGATCAGGGCGACGGCTATGACGACGAACAGCGTAAAGGTGAATTCGCCCGGTGCTCCGTTGTTGAATGCCACGGGGAAAAAGCTGACGATCGTCACCAAGGTTCCGGTCAGCATCGGGAAGGCGGTATGCGTATAGACCGCGACCGCCGCCTTCTCGAGCTTGTCGCCCATCTCAAGGCGAGCAATCATCATCTCCACAGCGATCATGGCATCGTCAACGAGCAGTCCGAGGGCGATGATCAGCGCGCCCAGAGAAATTCGCTGAAGCGACACGCCATATAGGTTCATCGCCAGGAATGTGATGGCCAGCACGAGGGGGATTGTGACGGCGACGACGAGGCCGGCCCGAACGCCCAGACTGATGAAGCTCACCACGAGGACGATCGAAACCGCCTCGATCAGCGCTCGGACGAAGCCCCACACAGCATCGGCGACGACCTCCGGCTGATCGGATACGTTGTCGATCCCGACGCCGATGGGAAGTTCGCTTTCGATTTGACGCATCTTGGCGTGGAGTTGCTCGCCGAAGGCGGTGATGTTCGCGCCGGGCTTCATGCCGACGGCAAGGCCGATGGCTGGCGCGCCCTTGTAACGGAACAGCGCTCGCGGCGGATCCTCGTACGTGCGGACGATCGCGGCGATGTCGCCGAGCCGGAAGAACCGATCATTGATTCGCAAATTGATCGCCTTGAGGCTCTCCTCCGAGGCGAAAGTGCCCGTCACCCGTAGGCTCAAACGCTCGCCTTTGGCTTCGATGACACCTGACGGGGTGATCGCGTTCTGTCCGTTCAGCGCCTCCACGACCATTCTCTGGGTGATGCCGAGAGCGGCAATCTGCCGGGTCGAGAATTCCAGATAGATCACCTCGTCCTGGGCTCCGACCAGCTCGACCTTGCCCGCGTCCCTCAGCGTCAGCAATTTCGAGCGCGTGCTCTCCACATAATCGCGCAACTGACGCTGGGTCAGCCCATCCGACGTGAATGCGAAGACGTTGCCGAAAACGTCGCCGAAACTGTCGTTGAAGAACGGTCCTTGTACTCCTGCCGGCAAACTACCCTTGATGTCGGACACGAGATTCCTGATCCGAACCCAGGTAGACGGAACGTTCTTTCCAGGCGTCGTGTCCTTCAGATACACGTATATGGTCGTCTTACCCGCCGTGCTGATGCTCTTGGCGTAGTCGAACGAGTCGATCTCTTCGAGCTTCTTCTCGATCCGTTCGGTGACCTGGTTCATCGTATCTTCGACGGTCGCGCCGGGCCAGTTTGCCTGGATGATCATCGTCTTGATCGTGAAATCCGGATCCTCGGCGCGGCCCAGGTTAAAATATGACCATAATCCCGCAACGGCGAAGACCAGCATAAAATACCAAACAAGCGAGCGGTGACCGAGGGCCCAGACCGACAAGTTGAAGGGCTCGGCACTTTTCGGTGCTTCGGTAGCGGGGGTGTTCGCGCTCCCGGCAGCCGCCAGTTTATCGTGCTCCTTCACTGGACGACCTCCACTTCTAACTTGACCTTTTGACCTTCCGATAGGCTGTTTGCCCCGGCCGTGACGACCCGCGCGCCGGGCTCGAGGCCGCGTGCGACCCGCGCCACGGATCCGCGCCGATCGATGATCTCCACGGCTGTGCTGCGGACGACGCCCTCGGCGGAATCAACCAGCCAGACGCGGCTTTCGCCGTCGCGTTCGAATATGGCAGTGCGAGGCAGATCGAACGTCGGTGGTCCGATGATCTGCACGGGGATCGCCGTGATCGTTGCCCCCAGCCGGAACGCTTCGACCGACGATTCGAGCGTGATCCTGATCCGCCGCAAACGCGTAGTGCTATCGGCCTGCGGGGATATCTCGCGAACCTTGCCTTGGGACCTGATTGACGGATTGGCCTGCAGCAGGATGTCGAAGGGAGCACCGATGGGCAGCGCCCGGCCGATGTCGTCAGGCACATCCACGACCGCCTCGCGAACGTCGGTGCGCGCGAGCGTCATGACCTTCATCCCCGGCGAGGCCATCTGGCCGACCTCGGCGTCGATGCTGAGCACCACGCCGTCGATGTCGGCCGTCAGCGTCGTGTAGCTCAGTTGCTCTCTGGCCTTGGCGAGGTTCGCCTCCGCCTGTTGCAAGGCGGCGGCGGCGGCTTCCATGGCCTGCTGAGCGGCGTCAAGGTCGGCCTGCGAAGTCACGTTCCGCTTGAACAGCGCTCGCGTCCGTTCCAGCTGTGCCGTCGTCGTCTCCGATCGGGACGTTGCATTCGCCAGATCGGCCTCGGAGGAGCGAACGGCGAGTTGATAGGGTAGCGGGTCGTTCTCCGCGATGACCTGCCCCCTGTGAACGGTCTCGCCGACCTCGACCTTACGGGCGACGATGCGGCCGAGAACCTGGAAAGCCCGCTCCGTCAGGTAGCGGGCCTGGATGACACCCGCGAATTTCGGCCTCGCCTCGGCGGAAGGCGCCACGATGATCGAGAGAACGGGGCGCAGGACAGGGGGCTGCTTGTCCTGACGATTGCAGGCGGAGAGAAATACGAGCAGGGCCGCGCAGACGGCAGCGAAACGTAACTTCATGGCTTAGTCGTCTCCGTGCGATCGGCGGCTTCGTTCCGCACGGCCACGAACTGGCCGGGGCGGAGCACTTGGCCGCCGCGCGTCACGACGAGATCGCCGACCGAGAGGCCTTTATTCAGCAGGAGTTCGCCAGTCCCGTAGCTTTGAACTTCGACTTGGCGCAGGGACACCGTCTTGCGTTGCGGATCCACGACCCAGACGGCCGGCTTGCCCGCCGCCGTGAAGAAAGCCGTCCATGGAAGGACGATGGTATCTCGGGGAGCGAACCTGCCTGTGCCGGACACAGGCGCGCCTAACCCCATCGCGGCAGCAGAACCGTCGAGTCCGACCTTGACCCGCACCGTACCGTTCGCCGCGTCGACGGTCGGCGAGACCTCGCGCACCTTTCCGATCGCCCGGACGGAGGGATCGGAGAGCAGCCGTATCTCCACGACACGATCAGGCTGCGGAGAAGTCCCGATCAACGTCTCGAAGACATCGAACACCGCATCGCGCGGACCGTCGCGCGCGACCGAATAGATCGGTTGTCCCACGGCAGCGAACTGTCCGACCTCCGCGTTGCGCGCCGTGATGATGCCCGGGGCGTCTGCCCGCAATTCGATGTTCGCGAGCGCGTCCTCCGCGGTTCCCAATCCAGCCTTGGCGCTTTCCAATCCAGCCCGGGCCCCGTCCAGGGCCTGCTTGGCCCGATCATAGCTCGGCTGCGTCGTGAAGCCCTGCGCAAGCAGAACACGTTGCCTCTCGTACGTCGCTGCGGCTTCCCGGAGGCTGGCTTCCGCAGCCGCGACTCCGGCCTTCGCCGCGCTCACGTCTGAAAGCTGTTGGGTTCTTTCCAGCGCCGCGAGGACCTGCCCGGCCTCGACGTGATCGCCGACGTCGACGGTCCGCTTGGCGATGCGCCCCGCGATTCGAAAAGCGAGTTCGCTTTGCACACGGGCCGAAACCTGACCCGTGAGCGTCGTTTCGGAGGCGAGCGACGACAGCGTTGCGGCCTGCACCTGCACCAATGTCGGTGATTTGGGCGGCGGGGTAGAGGATTCGCCACAGGCGGCGAGGAATAACAGCGGCACCAACAGGACGGGCGAGCCGCACCGAACCCGACGAAGTACGCCACCGAGGTCTACGCGTTGGGAACGCACGAGGGTCGCTTCATCCGGATCGGTCGAATTCGATAAGTGATGCTTCATCTGCCATCCTGCCTACAGGGCGGCGGCGCGTGCGCCCGCCCTCGGCCCGTGCCAACGTCTCGCGTTGACTCTGCCCTAAATGGTAACGTACCGTACCAGATTGATATTGCAAGCCCAGGGAGTGTGGGCGCCGACGGCGTGCTCGCACCCTGCCATCGAACGTCATGCTGGGTCCGATTTCGAGGAAGACGATCGAGCAACTCTCGCAGCCGCGAAGGCGGTGCGCGCGGGAGAACATCGCGCGATCTGGCGTGATCTAAGAGGCCGCTGGCGCCTCGTCGCCTTCCGCCAATGCGCTTTTGGAGGTGGTCCGCGCGGTTGTCGCCGCAGCCGCCGTCGTCGTGACACCCGCATCTCTCGCCGACACGAGGGTGGTCTTGGCGATCGCATAACCGTTCGCCAAGTGCCGGCGAATGGCGATGTCGGAGAAGTCGTAGTCGCGAGAGGATGGCTCGCCTTCCTCCTTCGGTCGGAGAAATCGCGTCACCGAGGTCTCAAGCCCATCACCCATGAGTTGGATATAGCGCGGATGTTGCCTGACCTTGGCGCGCTCCTTTGGCTCGAGGCCCGCCAGAATGATCTTCACCATGCTGCGATATGCGTCCTTGATCTCACGGAGCCGTAGATCGCTTCTGACACGCTCGGAGTAAACGATCTCGTCCCGGCGAGCCATGACTTCCACCATGTTGGTGGGCAAAGCTGACTGTCCGGAAAACAGGTCGACGATGAAGACGCGCTTGCCATCCGGCCCGCAACGATCGACGACCAGGTCGAACGGTGAGTTGCTGACGATGCCGCCGTCCCAATAGGCCTTTCCGTCGACAACGCTCCACGAGAAGCCCGGCGGCAGACTTCCGCTTGCGAGTATGTGGTCGGGCGTGAGGGAATCGACATAACTGTCGAACACCTCAAGTTCGGCGGTCGTGACGTTGACAGCACCGATGAGGAGGCGGACAGGGCTGGTCTTGAGCGAGGCGAAGTCAACGTAGGACGCAATCAGACGCTTCATCGGCGATGTGTCGTAATAGCTTGTCCAAGGCGCGAAAACGTTTTCGAACGGCGGCATCCATCGGGGTTTGAAGAAATTGGGCACGCCAAAGGTCAGGATTTGAGCTGAACCGGCTGCGCGTCTTGCATCTTCGAATAGCCAATTGGGGGTGGCGACGGAAAGATCGTTCCAGAAGGACTCGAGAGCTTGGGTCGCGTTCTTGGGATGCGCTGCGATAATCGCGCCATTCAGCGCCCCGATCGATACACCGGCGACGATATCGGGAAAGATCCGTTCCTCTTCCAGCGCCTTCACGACGCCGCACTCGAACGCACCGAGCGCGCCTCCGCCTTGGAGAATGAGAACGGTCTGCCTTGAGATGCCGTCGAGCTGATGATCGGCGTCTGCGAGGCCCTCCTTGTGGTCGCGCAGGTTTACACGAAAGCGGATCAGGCTTTCGGCAAGACGTGTTTCGTCCGGCGGTCGCCCCGTCGAAAACAGCGCGCGGGGGACGTCGTCCTGCAGATAGAACATCGCGTAGGAGCCATCATCGAGCGAGCCGCGGCTCACAAACTCGCTGTCGGGCGTTGGCATCCCGACGACGTCGAATCCGATGTCGCCGATATCGCAATAGAAATACGACACCTCGTCATAGCGATGTCGAGGATTCATCATGTTTCGGCCCGCAAGCTGGCCCTGGCGGACGGCATTGTCCCAGTGCTCCACATGACGAGACTGGGCGAAGACCGGATCGTAGAATTTGGTCACATCCCCGGCGGCGAATACGTTCGGCACATTGGTGCGCAGCATCTCGTCGACGACGACATATCCGTCCTCAAGAGCAATGCCGCTTCCCTCGAGGAATTGGGTCGACGGTGCGACGCCGATGCTGATCACGATCAAGTCGCAGGGGATGCGTTTTCCGGAGGCCGCGACGACGCTTTTCACCTTCTTGTTGCCGTCGATGGCGGAAATGGTTTCGTTCAGCAGGATCGTTACGCCTTTGGTCCCGGCGAGTTGCTTGAAGTGAGCGGAGAGGCCGGGAGCTTCCAGATGCGGCAGAATGGCGTCGCCACGTTCCATCACAGTGACATCGAGGCCCAGCGAGAGGAGCGACATCGCGATCTCCATGCCGAGAAAGCTTCCGCCTAAGACGACGGCACGCTTGCCGGGCTTGGCCGCAAGGCGGATCGCGTCGCAATCCGCCTTGCGGCGCAGATAATAGACGCCCTCCAACTCCACGCCGCGAACCTGGAGCGGTTTCGGCATTGCGCCGGTCGCGATAAGGAGCTTGCCGTAGGAGAGCGTCTTGCCGGAGACAGTGCGAACGGTCTGGCCTTTGGTATCCACCGATTCGACTTGCTCTCCGAGCGTTAGCCCAATGTCTTGCTGCTTGTAGAACTCGTCAGGATGGACGAACAGATCTTCCTCGGCCGAGGTCCCAAGAAGGTATTGCTTGGATAGACGCGGCCGATGATAGGGCGAAAGCCCCTCGAGAGCCAAAATCTGGATCGAACCGGTGGCTCCCTCGCGGCGCAGGGTATCCGCCGCGTTCGCACTGGCGAGACCGCCTCCAACAAGAAGAAAATCGATTTCGTCACCGGCCATCGCAAGTCCCTTAGTCAATGAGTCCACAGGCGGACGCGCTCTTGCGCTGCTATTTGGATTCGGAGGCGTCGGGGCCGTTTGTCTGACCTAGCTGCACGCTGCTGATCCGGCTCGCGGCGCGAACGATCTCGCCGACGGCTTTGACCTGCTCTTCTGCAAGGGCAACCTGGCGTGAGGCGAAGGTGGACTGCAATCTCACGATGTCCTGCGGGTTCTGTGCTGCAGCGAGGCTCTGGGCGTACTCGAAAACGTTCTGCGTGCTGGACTCGACAAATGTCAGGCCCCTTTTGACCAAGGCGTTCGTGGCCGTTTGAACGAGATCGTTCACTTCCTGCCAGGTTTCGAGCGTTGCTTTCGAAACCTGCATTAGGTTGTCGGTGGCCTTATGGGCGCCGGCGAGACCGGCTTTCGCGGCCTCCCGAACGGGGGTGGCGATCGTCTGAGCAGCGTCGGAATCGGTCATTGTTGGCTCCTGTTGCGGTGGGCGGCGGTTGACAGATACGGTAACTTACCGTACCCGTCAAGCCAACCGTTCCGGACCGCCACCTTCGCGCAAGGCCCTCGCCGTCCGGGATCAGCCTCGCCCGGCCAGTTTTCGGCGAGAAACACACCAGAGAAATATCGCTATGTTCTCAAAATCCGACGTCCTTACTTTCATTTTCGGCCGCTTGACCATCGATGCATTTCCCTGGAACGAGCCGATCGTCGTGGTCACCTTCATCGTGGTTGCACTGGGTGGTCTCGCCCTGCTCGCGGCCATCACATATTTCCGGCTCTGGGGCTATTTGTGGCGCGAATGGTTCACGAGCGTCGACCACAAGCGCATCGGCGTGATGTACATGGTGCTTGGAATCGTCATGCTGCTGCGGGGCTTTTCCGACGCCATCATGATGCGGCTGCAGCAGGTCTGGGCATTCAACGGGTCCGAGGGCTACCTGCCGGCCCACCACTATGATCAGGTCTTCACCGCCCACGGCGTCATCATGATCTTCTTCGTGGCGATGCCGCTGGTCACCGGACTGATGAACTACGTCATGCCCCTGCAGATCGGCGCGCGGGACGTCTCCTTCCCCTTCCTCAACAATTTCAGCTTCTGGATGACGGGCGCGGGCGCGGTCACCATCATGCTCTCGATGTTCCTGGGTGAATTCGCCCGTACCGGCTGGCTTGCCTATCCGCCGCTTTCGGAGACCGCCTACAGTCCCGGCGTGGGCGTCGATTATTATATCTGGGGGCTGCAGATAGCCGGCGTCGGCACCACGCTATCCGGCATCAATCTCATCTGCACCATCCTGAAGATGCGTGCGCCGGGAATGACGATGATGCGGATGCCGATCTTCACCTGGACGACGCTCTGCACCAACGTGCTGATCGTAGCATCATTCCCCATCCTTACAGCGGTGCTCGCCCTGCTCTCGCTTGATCGCTACGTCGGCACCAACTTCTTCACGAACGACCTCGGAGGCAATCCGATGATGTACGTGAATCTCATCTGGATTTGGGGCCATCCGGAAGTTTATATTCTCATTCTGCCGGCCTTCGGCATCTTCTCGGAGGTGACCGCGGCTTTCTGCGGTAAGCGCTTGTTCGGCTACACCTCGATGGTGTACGCGACGGTAGTCATCACCATTCTGTCGTACCTCGTGTGGCTGCACCATTTCTTCACGATGGGATCGGGTGCAAGCGTCAATTCCTTTTTCGGCATCACGACGATGATCATCTCGATCCCGACGGGTGCGAAGATGTTCAACTGGCTGTTCACGATGTACCGGGGACGCATTCGCTTCGAGTTGCCGATGATGTGGACGCTCGCCTTCATGCTGACTTTCGTCATCGGCGGAATGACAGGGGTGATGCTGGCTGTACCGCCGGCCGACTTTGTGCTGCACAACAGCCTTTTCCTCGTCGCCCATTTCCACAACGTCATCATCGGCGGCGTGCTGTTCGGCCTGTTCGCCGGCATCAGCTATTGGTTTCCGAAAGCCTTCGGCTTCAGGCTTGATCCCTTCTGGGGCAAGCTTTCGTTCTGGTTCTGGGTCGTGGGCTTCTACCTCGCCTTCATGCCGCTCTACGTGCTTGGGCTCATGGGCGTGACACGTCGGCTGCGCGTCTTCGATGATCCGTCGCTGCAGATCTGGTTTATCATCGCCGCCTTCGGCGCCTTTCTGATCGCGCTTGGCATCCTCTCGTTCCTCGTGCAGATCGCCGTCAGCGTCTTCAACCGTGAGAAGCTACGGGACATGACAGGAGATCCTTGGAACGCCCGCACGATGGAATGGGCGACATCCTCTCCACCCCCGGCCTATAACTTCGCCTTCACGCCGATGGTCTATGACATCGACGCGTGGTGGGGCATGAAAATGCGTGGCTACACCCGCCCCATGCAGGACTTCAGGCCGATTCACATGCCGAAGAACACGGGGACGGGCGTCATTCTCGCCGCGCTGGCGACGGCCTTCGGCTTCGGCATGATCTGGTACATTTGGTGGCTTGCGGCCTTGAGCTTCGTGGCCATCATCATCGTCACGATCGCTCATACCTTCGACTACAATCGTATGTTTCATATTCCCGCCGACGTCGTTGCTGCGACAGAGGATGAGCGTTCCAAGCTCCTGGCAGGAGAGGCTTAGGGCAGGCGGCGGCGCGGCGCGGCGGACGCACAATTAGCCGTCTGCTGCGAGGCAACGCGGCCTGCCTCGTCTACAGCGAGCTTCGAGAGCAGTCTCATCGCGCGGTGAGATGGCCGATAGCATGCCGGAAACCCGGTTGGCCTTGACAGATACGGTAACTTACCGTACCTCACCGAACATGTTGATGTGTTGCGTCGCGTTCAATCGGGGCCGCCGCGCTCGCGGCCGCGCAAGCATCGTTTACTGAAGGAGATGTCTGTGAAGATCGAGGACGTACGCAAGAGTGCTTTTGCGATGCCGCTAACGAGCCCGGCCTTTCCGCGGCCGCCATACAGGTTCTACAATCGCGAATACATCATCATCAAATATCGGACTGATCGAGAAGCCCTTGAGGCGGTTGTTCCCGAACCGCTCGAGATCCCCGACCCTGTCGTGAACTTCGAGTTCATCCGCATGCCGGATTCGACCGGCTTTGGCGATTACACCGAATGCGGCCAAGTGATCCCCGTGCGCTATCGGGGCCGCGACGGCGGCTACGTGCATTCCATGTATCTCAACGATGAATCGCCGATCGCCGGCGGGCGAGAAATCTGGGGGTTCCCCAAGAAGCTCGCGGACCCGAAAATTACGCATGAGTCCGACGTGATCGTCGGCACGTTGAACTATGGCTCCGTCGCCTGCGCCGTCGGCTCGATGGGTTACAAGCATAAGATCATCGATCCGGCGCCGCTGCTTGAATCGCTTCGGCAGCCCAACTTCATGCTCAAGATCATACCGCACGTGGACGGCAGCCCACGTATTTGCGAGCTCGTCGAATACTACCTCGAAAATGTCGAGCTTCTCGGCGCGTGGAGCGCGCCTGCGGCGCTCGCCCTCCATTCGCATGTCGCCGCTGATGTCGCGCGCCTTCCGGTCCGCGAAATCGTTGCTGCAACGCACTTCATCGCCAACCTCGACCTCGGCTTGGGGAAGGTCGCATTCGACTACCTCGCGCAGGACGCTGGAGCCAGGTGAGAACAACGCTTGGCAGAGTTCCATGGCTGGCCGCGCACCGACCTTTTCTGCGATGTGCCGCCCAACTCGTTCCAGCGAAGAGAACCTTATCGTGAAATGTCAGGAGAAGAGTATGTCTCTAAAGAACAAGACCGCCGTTGTCACAGGATCGACCAGCGGCATCGGACTTGCGATCGCAACCGGCCTGGCGCGCGAGGGCGCCAATATCGTGATCAACGGCATGGGCCCTGCGGAACAGATCGAGGCCGAACGGTCCAAGATCGTGGCGGATTTCGGTGTGAAGGCGCTCTACTCCGCCGCGGACATGTCCAAGCCCGACCAGATCGCAGGACTGATCAAGACCGCAGAAACCGCCTTCGGTTCAGTCGACATTCTCGTGAACAACGCAGGCATCCAATTCGTCTCGCCGATCGAGGAGTTTCCGCCTGAAAAATGGGATGCGATCCTTGCGATCAACCTGTCCTCCGCGTTTCACACGATCCGCAGCGCCGTGCCGGGCATGAAGCGCCGCGGTTGGGGTCGCATCATCAATACCGCGTCCGCTCATTCGCTGGTCGCCTCCCCTTTCAAGTCGGCCTACGTCTCCGCCAAGCACGGCCTTGCGGGTCTCACAAAAACCGTCGCGCTCGAGTTGGCCAAAGACAAGATCACCTGCAACTGCATCAGCCCTGGCTATGTTTGGACGCCGCTCGTCGAGCATCAGATTCCTGAGACGATGGAAGCGCGGCACCTCTCGAAGGAGCAGGTCATCCACGATGTCCTTCTCGCAGCCCAGCCGACGAAGGAATTCGTCACCGTCGAGCAGATCGCCTCGCTGGCCGTCTATCTTTGTTCGGACGCGGCCGCCCAGATCACCGGAGCGAATTTGTCGATCGACGGCGGCTGGACCGCGGAATAGACCGGAAAGCCCTCGATGAGACGTGGCGCGCGCGCCACGTCGTGGACTACGGGCCGCATTCCAAGGCCGGTAACGCGCCAGCGTTGAAGAACCGGGCCGGGGATTTCAGGCCGGCCGCTTTCATCTTTCGCGAGATAAGGTATTGTACCGTCTCAGGAATAGGAAAGCGAAGAGCGTCAGTGGATAGACCAGTTGCAAATGGGCATGAGCGGCGGGCTGCGCTGCGCAAGGACGAGATCCTTGCCGGCGCCGCCGAGGTTTTCTTTGAGCGCGGCTTCTCGCGGACGTCCATCGACGATGTAATCGATCGGGTAGGAGGATCGAAGCGGACGCTTTACAGGCATTTTGCGAACAAGGAGGAGCTCTTCGTCGCGGTCATCAGGACCGTCTCAGAGCGGGCTATTCCAACGATCGATCTGAGCCACGGCGAGGATCTGGAGAAGGCCCTTGTGGCATTCGGTGTCCGCTATCTCGAAACCCTGCTCTCGCATGCAGGCCTGGCCGTGTTTCGCGCCGTGCTGGCGGAGGCTTCTCACATTCCAGAGCTGGGAAAGGCGTTCCTAGAGGCTGCACCGGGACGAGTGACCCACGCCCTGGCGGAATTCTTCAAGCAGTACAACCGCGCGAACGAGATCAAAATCGCAAAGCCCGAGGTCACCGCTGCTGAATTCCTAGCTCTGGTGCGTGGAGATTTGCATCTTATCGCCATGCTCCGTTCGGAGGCGCCTTCCGCGAAGGAAGTTCGCGTCTCCGTCGAGAACGCAGTGGCGACATTTCTCCATGGCGCTTTCGATATGGCGAGCGTGTCAAAAGGGACCCTACCGAGTGGGGGGTCCAGCGCGAAAACAGGCAAATCTAAAGGTTCCGCTAGAGCCGGGCGCAAGCAATAGGGCGTTGGCTCTGGGCCGCATTGCCAGTCGGCGATGACGAATGTCTTGAACTGTGCTTCCCCGGCGCGACGGCATCAAGGCAGCAACTCCTCTTTTCAATTCTGAGCTCATTCCCCTCGGCGTCCACGAGGTAAGTCCGCACGGTCATAAGGGCCAGCTTTGGCTGGCCAGCGCGATGCGTCGCTATCGTAGGATAGCGCGCTAGTGCGTTGACGAACGTCGCAATAGTGGTACGATACATTACCGTACCATATAGCCATTGAACGATTGTGACGCTGCCAGTGACCCTCACTTTTGGACCCCCGCCCATCGGCGATATCATTCCTGACAAATACAAGGTCGTGCGCGATCTCGGTTTCGGCAGGACCGGACGCGTCTTTCACGTCAAAAACCGCCGCACAGGCGAGGACGTGGCCGTCAAGCTGACGCATGCGCTGGACGGAGGCCATTCGCCGCGTAAGGAATCGACCCTTCAAACGATGTGCAGCCACAACAACGTCGTCAAAATTTACGACGCCTATGAGCGTGGCGGCGCCTTCATTATCGAAATGGAGTACATGGCTCAGGGGTCGCTAAGCGACGCGCTTGCGAAGAAGTTCGTTCCCGTCCCTGACTCGATTGCCTACATCCGGCAGGCCCTATCGGGGCTGAACTGGGTTCATCGAAACGGTATACTTCATCGCGATATGACAGCTGAGAACATTATGCTCTCCGGCGAGATCGCGAAGCTGTCGGACTTCGGAGCCGCACAAGAGAGTGCGTCGAGGGACATCGTGTCGGACTTCCTGTATGAGCCCTATCTGGCGCCCGAAACGCACGATAGCGGCGTTTTCTCGACCGCAAGCGACGTTTTCGGCGTCGGCATAACCCTTCTGCGCGCCGTCAACAACCTCTATAGTTTTCATACAAAGCTGACTGAAGCGCGTCAGCGCCTGCAACCCGACACCAATATCGCTGACTTGATCGGCTTTGGACAGTTCGTCCCTCCCAGGCTGCGCCGGATTATCCGCAAGGCCGTCAGCTTCGATGCGTCAGAGCGGTACATGTCAGCGGCCGACTTCAAGGAAGATCTCGACCGGCTGAAGCCGGTGCGCTGGTGGAGGCGTGTCAGCGAAGCGGCTTGGGCCTGCAATTACCACGGCCTGGAGGAAGTCATTCGCCTCTATCCCGGGACTTATCCCTGCACCCTGCATTCCGTTGGCGGCCGCCAGCGGGCGAGAAGACATCACAAGGACATGGCAGAAGCAAAAGATCATTTGCTTGCCATCGTTGCCAATACGACCCTGCAGTGACTGGACCGATCAACGCCGCGCCTTGGCCACGAGCGGGAAGCACGTGGCGCGTGATACCCCACGACGTTATCAGCCGGACGTAGCGCTTGATTGCTGCAGGGATGCCAGGGCTCGGCCCTCATCCATCCCCGCTCGCGCCTCATCGCCCTCATAGAGTTGGGTCGCGACCATTCAATGGCTCGCGCCGCTTGGCGCGCGCGAGCGCAAAACCAGAATTCACCAACGCGACGTGGCTCAGGGCTTGCGGAAAGTTGCCGAGGAAGCGTTTTTCGTGCGGATCGTATTCTTCTGCCAGAAGACCGACGTCGTTGGCCAGACCAACCAGCCGATCAAAAATCTTTTCGGCGTCCTTCAAACGATCCTGAAGAACGTAATTCTCCACCAACCAGAAGCTACAGGCCAGAAAAGCGCCCTCCCCGGGAGGAAGACCATCAATGTCCGTCTCGGTTTCGTACCGGATGATCAGGCCGTCACGGAGAAGCCGTCGCTCGACCTCTTCAATGGTCCGGAGGACGCGTTCATCAGATGCCGGCAGAAAGCCGACTGGTGCCAAAAGGAGCAATCCAGCATCCATGTGTCCCGAGCCATAGGCCTGCGTGAAGCATCCACGCTCTGGATCGATGCCCCGCGAGCATATGTCTGCATGGATCTCGTCGGCAATCCTGCGATAGTGTGAGCGATCTTGTTCATCGGGAGTCAGGCCCTCGTGAGCTGCCGCGCGATCGAACGCGACCCAGGCCATCACCTTTGACAGCGTGAAGTGCTGCGGCTCGCCTCGGACTTCCCACATCCCGCTGTCCGGCTCCTTCCATACCTGCTGCAAGTGCTCGAGGATGATGTGCCGAAGCTTGGGACTGCGGTCGACAGGCGTGAGTCCGCTCCTTGCCGCCAGGGTCAGCGCGTCAAACAATTCGCCATAAATATCGAGCTGATATTGTGTCGCGGCCGCATTGCCAACGCGCACCGGCGCAGAGTTTTCATATCCCGGTAGCCATGGAATCTCCGCTTCCTGGAGCTTTCGTTCGCCGGCGACACCATACATGATCTGCAATTCCTGCGGACTACCGGCTACGGCGCGAAGCAGCCAGTCTCGGAAAGAGTGCGCTTCATCGTAGTGCCCGGCCCTCAGAAACGCGAGCAGTGTGAAGGCTGCGTCTCTGATCCAGCAATATCTGTAATCCCAGTTACGGGTGCTACCGAGCATTTCGGGGAGCGATGTCGTGGCGGCTGCGACAATACCTCCGGACGGTCCGTAGCTCAGGCCTTTCAGCGTTATCAACGAACGTTTGACGGCATCCGTCCAACGATCGGCGGCCGCACAGCGGTCCGACCATTCCGTCCAGAATTCCGTGGTTGTGCGCAGCTCAGCGTCGGCACCGATAGCGCCGGGCGGCTCCGAATAGGACTGCCCGTAGCTCAGCACGAACGAGGCCTCATCTCCTTTTGCAAGGGTGAATGTGCCTGAGGCGAGCTGGTCGTGAGCCTCCAGTGGGACGCTCGATCGCAGCACCAGCATATCCGGGCCGGAAATGAACCATACCGTGTTGTCGTCGGGTTTCTCAGCCCAAGGCACGACCTCGCCGTAGCCAAATCGCACCATGACGGAGCAACCCATCTTCACGCGGCCCGCGAGGCCTCGCACAATCCGAACAACATGGCTGCCGCGGTGGCCGATGGGCATGAAATCGACGAGTTCAACGCGGCCTTGCTTGGTTCGAAATTCGGTCGCGACGACCAAGCTTCCGTCGAGGTAGCGCCGGCTCACTCGCTGCGTCTGCGCTGTCGGTGCGATCTGCCAGAAGCCGTGGTCCTGCGTACCAATCAAGGACGAGAAACATGACGGTGAGTCAAACCGCGGAAGGCATAGCCAATCGATCGATCCGCTGGTGCTGACGAGCGCCGCCGTTCGGCAATCGCCGATCATCGCGTAGTCTTCAATTCGATGTGTCACGCAGGGCCATACTTTCAATGGGGAATGATGGGCGAAGCTGTTTAGGCGTGGCCGCGCGAGCGAACCGTCACACCATTGAGAAAGATGTCGACCGCGGATGTGACCGCAGCCTCGATCTCCCTGGCGGTAGGAGGCGGGCTTATTCCCAGCACCACGCGAAGGTAAAGGTTGTCCCGTAACATCCCTGCGAAGTGGTCGGCCGCGGCGGCGCAGTCTTCGATTTCGACCTCGCCCTCGCGCTTTGCTTTTTCCAGCATCTCGCACAGATGGAAGGATGCTCTCGCGGGCCCTTTGTCGTAGAAGGCCTGGGCGAGCTTGGGAAAGCGCAGCCCTTCCGACACGATCGTGCGGTAAACTCCCAGCAATGCGGGCGACAAGTAGATCCGCATGAGACGGCGCCCGAAGTCGAGAAGGGTTTCGCGCAAATCGCGATGCTCGACTGCCGCCAGCGACAGACCGGCTAGGATCGCATTGGCATTTTCCTCGACGAGGGCCGTAAAGAGCCCTTCCTTGCTGCCGAACTCGTTGTAGATATTGCGCTTCGAGCCGCCCAGACGCTCGATGATCGAGTCGATGCTCGTGGCGGCATAGCCCTGCTCGAAGAACACCGCGCCTGCGGCTTCAAGAATCGCTGCCCGGCGATCGGCCGCAGCGGCCCTCCTGGTTGAGACGGTGACCATTTTTCTCCTCGCAATTCACTCAGGCCCTTGACTGGTACGGTAAGTTACCATACCTGTCAACGTCAGATGGTAACAGATCGTACCGTCCCGCGGGGATCGCCTCCCGATTTCGGCGATCCGCGGGCTGCGAGGAGGCTAATGATGAACGAGCACGTTGATCCCATGGACCTTAAGGTCAGCAGACGGCTGGAGGACCGGCCCGCTGACCGGCCGGATGGATCGAAGAGCACGCCGACCGTCGTCAGCGAAGCCCCTGCGGAACCCAACTCAGACACAGCGAAGGCGCCGGCCGACAAACCCAAGAAGTCGCGGGTGAAGCGCCTCGTCCTCGGAATCGCGGTCGTGGGACTGCTCGCGGGCGGTGCTTGGTACGGGTGGGACTACTGGACCGTTGGTCGCTTCGAAGTGTCGACCGATGACGCTTATGTGAAAGCGGATTCGACCATCGTCGCCCCCAAGGTCTCTGGCTATCTCCGTGAGGTTCTGGTCGCTGACAACCAGCCGGTGACCGCCGGCGCGGTCCTCGCGAAAATCGACGATCGTGATTACATTGTCGCTCTTCATCAAGCCGACTCGAATGTCGCCGCGGCGGCGGCGGTCGTGGACACAGCCAAGGCTACACTCGAACAGCAGGCGGCCGTCGTCGACCAGGCGCGCGCCGCAGTCACTCTCGATCAGGCCAACCTGACGTTCGCCGAGCAGGAGAATGATCGCTACGCCACCTTGGCGAAGAGTGGTTCCGGATCGGTTCAGAATGCCCAGCAGGCTGTATCGAAGCTCAGCATCGCCCGGGCCACCCTGGAGCGCGATGCAGCCGCTCTCGCAGCAGCACAGAAGCAAATCGCAACGTTAAAGGCGCAGATCGCCAAAGCGGAAGCGGATCTGACCCATGCAGAGTCGCTCCGCGAGCAGGCTAACCTCAATCTCAGCTACAGCGAGATCGTGGCCCCGATCGACGGGATCGTGGGCAATCGGACGCTGCGGGTTGGTCAGTTCGTGCAGGCCGGCACGGCTCTGATGAGCGTCGTGCCCCTCTCATCTGTCTATATCGTCGCCAACTACAAAGAAACGCAGCTCACCGATGTCCGGCCCGGGCAACCCGTCGAGATCGAGGTCGACAGCTTCCCCGGCCACACTTTGAGGGGAACAGTCGATAGCATCGCGCCAGCGAGCGGACAGGAGTTCGCGCTGCTGCCCCCCGATAACGCCACGGGCAACTTCACCAAGATCGTGCAGCGCGTTCCCGTCCGGATCAACGTCGCGGCGGACAATGCTTTGGCAGGACTGATGCGCCCTGGCATGTCGGTCACCCCGACAATCGAAACGAAGGAGGCCGCCCAGCGCCCCAGCCAGTGACGCGCGTCCGATCGACCGCGTCATTTCTCCCGCTTCCGAAAGAACAGCATCATGTCCGCCCCCGCACCTTCGAGTTCCGAGCATCACGCTTCGCTTAGAGATTGGATCATGGTTTCCGCCGGTCTGATCGGGGCGTTCATGGCGGTGCTGAACATCCAGATCACCAATGCGTCGCTGCTCAATATCGAAGGTGGCATCGGGACGGGTGTCGATAATGGCGCGTGGATTTCGACGGCCTATCTCATCGGCGAGATCATTGTCATTCCGCTTTGTGACTATCTGAGCCGCGTCTTCTCGTTTCGACTCTTCCTGATCGTCAATTCGATTCTTTTTATCATCTTTTCGGTTTGCTGCGCCTTCGCGCAAAACCTGCCTCAGATGATTGCATTGCGCGGCATCCAGGGCTTTTGCGGTGGCGTGCTGATTCCGATGGCATTCACCTTGATCCTGACTAGGCTGCCGAAGGCACAGCAGCCGATCGGCATGGCCATGTTTGCGATCACGGCAACGTTCGCCCCGGCGATCGGACCGACGATCGGAGGTTATCTAACCGAGAATTTCGGGTGGGAGTATATCTTCTTCATCAATGTCATTCCCGGCGCAATTATGGTCGTCGCTCTGATGATGACGCTGGAGCGCGAGCCCATGCGGCTTGGGTTGCTGAAAGAGGGTGACTGGCTCGGTATCGTCACGATGTCGATCGGGCTCGCAGCGCTGCAGACCGTGCTCGAGGAGGGCAACAAGGAGGACTGGTTCGGCTCACCGTTCATCGTGAAGCTCGCCATTGTTGCCGTTGTCTTTCTGGGCATCTTCATTGCGACAGAACTGATGGTGAAAAACCCGGCGGTGAATCTCCGCCTGCTCACCAAACGAAATTTCGGTTTCGGAACCCTAGCGAACGCGCTGTTGGGGTTCGGCCTTTACGGCTCGGTTTTCCTACTCCCGCAGTACCTCGGACAAGCGCAGGGCTATAATGCCGAACAGATTGGATCCGTCATGGCCTGGACCGGACTTCCGCAGTTGCTGGTCATTCCCTTCGTGCCGAAGCTGATGAAGAAGATCGACGCGCGGTTTCTCGTTGCCTTCGGTCTTTGCCTGTTCGGCTATAGCTGCATGATGAACATGTACATGTCGCCGGACACGGCAGGCGATCAGTTCTTCACCCCGAACGTAATCCGCGCCGTGGGCCAGTCCTTCGCGATGGCCCCGCTCACCGGAATCGCCATGGTCGGCATTGCACGGGCGGACTCGGCCGCGGCTTCTGGTCTGTTCAATATGCTTCGAAACCTCGGCGGCGCGTTTGGCGTGGCGCTGCTTGGCACGATCTTCACCAAGCGCGAACAGTTTCATTCGAACATGATCGGAATGTATGTGAATCCATTCCGGCCGGAGGTTCGCGACCGCCTCGCTCAAATGACCAACTACTTCATGGCGCACGGCGTTTCGGATCCTGCGACAGCGCAGCACCAAGCGGCCATCATGCTCGGAAAGATAATCAAGAAGCAGTCCGTCATCATGGGTTTCGCAGACACGTTCGCGATTCTCGGCGGCACGCTGTTCGTGGCGGCGGTCTGCGTGATGTTGGCGAAGAAGGGTGAAGCTTCGGGCGTGGTGGCCCATTGATCGCAGCGAAATGGCCAGGCGCGGTGGCCGCAGATAAATCGGACTTGGCGCGCTGAAAGCGTTGCCTCTGGAGCGCTGGGGAGCCTGGAATGGAGGATCGAACGATCAAGGATCACGCGGTCGCCAACGGCCCTGGTTGGGGTAGCAGCAAGGATGAAATCATTGTCCTCGTCGCGCGCGCCCTCGCCATTCCAAACTCGAGCGGTCAAGGAATTTCATCCATCCTGGCGCGCATCGGCGTTGCCGAGGAGGAGGTGAGGTCGGCCTTCGGAGATAAAGAGAGCCTCATCGTTGCGATCGCGCAGCGCGAGGCGTGGCTGATATCGGAACCGCTCGTCACCTGGCGCGGCGGCACCGCGGAAGGCTTCGCGCGGGCGCTCATGAAGTTCGGCTACATTGCTGCGGGCGAATACAGCCGCCGCCTCATCGGCTTCGTGCGCATGATGGCGATTGAGGGGGCGCGTTATCCATCACTGGAACGAAAGGTCCATGATGTGGGGCCGGCATTCGTTACCTTGAAGTTGCGCGAATTTCTTTCCACCGGAAATCGCTGCGGCGTCTTCGCCATACCCGATCCTCAGCTCGCCGCCGAGCAGTTGATGGGTCTGTTGCGCGAGCCGCTCTATGGCGCCCTGATGTCGAGCCCGACGCACGATGCGCGGACGCGTGAGCTGCGTGCGCTTGAGAGCGTCACGCGCTTCTTTAACGGCAGCATTTTGGACGGCACCAGAACAAGTCGCCGCCCGTGGGGGCCATCGCGCCCGCATTGAGCGGTTGAGGCAGTGCTCGCAGGAGCGAACGCAGAGTACGGTAACGTGCAGATCAAGCAATTTGCCGCGCTGACGCACCGCAGGCTTTTGACGTTCTGAGGCGCCGCCCTCCTGGATTACGGCGGCACGCCTTGATGGCGGCGACTGACGGGATCTGCACGCCGGCGATCATTGTTGTGGATTTGAAGGTTTCGCGCCTGTGCCTGCGCGGAGCGGAACACGGACTTGCAAGCCGCCCACCCTCTTGGATCGTGTAGCGGGACGCGCGTGCTATTCGAGGCACACTATCCCGTGTTAGTCCATGTCCTCGCTCAGGACGTTCGTCGTCATCCATTCTCGATGCTCTGCAAAGCGTGCGGCCAGCAGATCGATGAAGCTGCGGACCTTCGTCGAGAGATGATGGCGGTGCGGATAAATCACGTTGATCGAGAATTCGACGGGCTGATGATCGGGTAGAAGCCGGACGAGGTTGCCGGTAGCGATATCGGCGGCCACGTTGAAGCTTGGCGCCAGGAAGACACCGTGCCCGGTCATCGCCAGGTCTCGTAGAACCTCGCCATTATTGCTGACAGCGTTTCCTGATACGCGCACCGACGTTGTCCCCCCGTCTGGTCCTTCGAAGCGCCATTCATCTCCATAGGGATAGAAGGCATAGCGGAGGCAATTGTGCCGGGTGAGTTCATGAAGGGCCGTCGGTATAGGATTCCTCTCAAGGTAACCCGGCGAGCAGCATAAGATATGTCGCCACGGCGTCAGCCGACGTGCAATCAAGCTTGAGTCCGGTGGCGAAATCGTGCGGATGGCCATGTCGAAGCCTTCGTCGATGAGGTCGGGCATTTTCTCGCCGACCGTGAGATCGATCGACACTTCCGGATAAAGGACCAGGAACTCCGAAACGATCGGCGACAGAAATCGCACAATATGCGCGTTGGTGTGAAGCCTGAGCGCGCCGCGCGGCGTGGCCTGCAGAGAGCTTGCGATTCGGTCGGCTTCATCCACTTCCTTCAGGATATGGGTCGATCGCTCGTAATAGGCCTTGCCGATATCAGTGAGGCTGACCTTTCGTGTCGTGCGGTTGAGAAGACGCACGCCGAGCCGCTCCTCCAGGGCCTGGACATGATTGCTGACCGTCGTCACGGACGTGTCGAGGCGCCGTGCGGCGGCTGAGAACCCGCCACATTCCACAACCTCATTGAAGGCTGTGAGGCTAGCAAAGTGGTCCATTTCCGCTCCCTCGATTATCAACCCTGGCGTGATGATCCTTTGCGATCTTATGGGATTATCACAGAGTGGATGAAGGTGCATCTTTAAGGTGGTTGCCGCGATCGCGGGCGGGCGCGGTTTTTCCGAGAAGGAGCACATCATGCCGACCATTCTGACGCGGTGCCGTGCTGGTGATTTGCCCGATTATGTGGCCGACAGAGGCTGTCGCTACCGATCACTCGGGACGGCTGTGCTCGTCGAGGGCATTCTGATGACCGTGGCGTTGCTGCTCTTGGTCCTCTTGAGCTGCCGTGACTATGAACCAGTCGCTCGGCACATGGTTTCATTCCCACCCGGTCGAACGGCTACGATGGACGATCTCGACTGTTTCGAGCGCGGGGCTTTGTCTCGACGTTCATACACGGAAGAGGCAACTATCCGGGACGCGTGCTGACCAAAAACACCGAGTCGCCTGGCTGGCGACGCCGGGGCCCGCGGACGGCGCATGCTCGATCATAATCGATGCGATGATCGCGAACCGTGTCGCGCTACGCCGCGGCCTTGTCCGTGGCAGTGGACGGGTCGGTATCGACAAACCCTGGAAGAGGTCTTTCGCCGCCCCGTTTACTGACGGCTGTGAGACTGCCGTGCAAATCCATTGCCGCTGCCAACGACGCTATCCTTCCGTTGGCGCGACGCTTCCTCCGGCCACCTCGATGTCCAAGATGCCGGCCGGGATATCGCGGCGAGCAAAGCCGGCGTGCTCCGTAGCGTGACGCCCAACACTCTTCCGCCTTGCGCATCTCGACGGCCTTGACTGTAGCCGGTACGTTACCTTACCGTTGCATTGGGAGAGGTACGCTCGTTGGACGCGTCCGCCAAAGCCGAAGACGGCTGGTGGACAGACCGCAGAGGTGGACCCGGGAACCAGTACGCCGGCGCAGGAAGCCGCCGCGCTGGCCGGGTATCGGTGTTGTGCACCCCCGCAACCACCGATCCGGCGATCCCGCGTATTCGGGATCGCCGGCCCCTTATCGGAAGAACTGTGGTTCAGCCCTTCCTCGAGCACCAGGATCCGCTCTCGCGGCGCGTGAGAGCACAGCGTGGCTCAGGAAGGGATGTATGCCGATGCAAGTGTCCATGCTTCTCATTGACGGAGACCAGTTCCGCTCGGCGATCGTCGGAGCGGCGTTGCGCGAGGCCGGTCAGGACGTGGCGATCGTCCCGAAAGAGATGACCGTCGTTCGTGCCAAGATTGCCGAGGCGCGCCCGCAGATCATCGTCGACGTTGAGGCCTTCGATCGCACTGGGCTCAATGATCTCGTCTCGCTTTCGCAGGAGGTCAACTGGCCGATGGCAGCGCGCGTTGATCACGCTCGTCCGGGCCCACCCGGCACGGTCATGGCTGAAGGCCTTTCTATCTACGCCGTTGAGGGTCTTAGCGCACGACGCATCAGATCCATCGCCGACATCACGATGAAGCAATTGGACATCCATTCGTGCATTGTGCGGGAGCTCGACGAGGCGCGCGGTGAGGTGATCGACCGCAAGACGATCGTGCGTGCGAGAAAAATTCTGATGACAGTAATGGGCTTGACTGAAGATGACGCCGATCGGCGCCTTCTTCATGTGGCGATGAAAGAAAACCGTGAGACCTTCGACGTCGCGCAAGACCTGGTCCGGGCAATCGACCAGTTCGACGATGCACGTCTTCGGCCAGCCTCCTGAAGGAATGGTCGGCCGCCCTGAGCAGATGATGATGCGCTTACTTCATTGCATCAAGTCTCGCGGCTCGGCAGCTCAATCGGTGGAATGAAAAACGGAGGTCGGCTTCGGTCGCACAGTGGAAACGGAGGCCGGATCAAGAAGCGAGAAAACGGCGATGCCCACAGCCGGGCAAAGAAAGCCGTCGGGCTTGATCTTCCCGGAACGAAGACCAGGAGGAATGGACATTGGGTGGGCGACTACAGGGGCTGATTGACGCCGTCGACGTGGCAAGGGACGAGCGCTCCATTCGCAATGCGATCAGAAACTTTACCGTCGCCTCGGGTTTCGACCGATACGCGTACATTCATATTCACGGGAACGATGTCGCCGCTTTCAGCGATTATCCTGCCGAGTGGCAGGATATTTATTTTAAGCACCACTACACGACCATAGATCCCGTCGTGACCACTGCCAAGCGCAGTATGCGTATGTTCGCCTGGTCAGCCGAGGACCGTCACGTGCGAAGGAGCTCTCGGGACATCAGAAGGTTCTATTCACAAGCGACCGACTTTGGGATTCGATCCGGCGTTTCCATTCCGATCAGAACAAGCTACGGGCGCACCGCGATGATCACGCTGGCCTCGGACCGCCGACAGGCCGAAATCCCGCCCTCATGGGAGCCGCTGGAGGCCGCGCTCGCGCTTGCGCACATCCATATTCATCTCAGCCTTGCGGGTGCCGCAGCGCTCAAGGGAGGGGACGTGAGCTTATCGACGCAGGAATCTACCTCCCTCAGTTGGTCGTCGCATGGCAAGTCGATGACCGTCATAGCGGACCTGCTCGGAATCAAGCCGCGGACAGTGCAGTTCTATCTCGACAATGCGCGCGACAAGCTCGGCGCCAGCAATTTGCAGCAGGCCGTCCGCATCGCGATGGAGAAGAAACTGATCTAGGGCGCGTCCGGAGGCGATATCCTTGTTCATCACGCTGCCGCCTGCATCCGCTTCTTGAGAGCAAGTCGCACGCGCGGAACCGCGCAGCCGTTAAATCACATCTACGATCCGTTCATTCTTATGGATTACCGTCCCGAGAAAAAGGGGCGGATCACATGCGACCAAAGCAAGCAGCAAGGTTTTTTCGAAAGTTATTTTCGGGCGGAGCAGTAAATAGCACTGAGTATGCTGGCACTGACTTTCGGATGATTGCCGAGAACAGCGGCGATGTGATCATCCATGTCGGTGCAGACATGCTGGCGCGATACGTATCTCCCTCATCGACGAGATTATTCGGTTGGTCGCCGGAGGAAATGACGGGGAAACGTCCCCATGATTTCATCCTACAGGAACATCTGCCCGACATCACCGCAAGCGTCGCGCGGATGCTGGCGGGAGCCGACGATGGCAACCCTCTCCCGCTTCGGGTGGCCTGCAAGAAGGGGGGCACGGTGTGGGTCGAGGCGAAATCGCGTGCCGTTCGCGATCCCGTAACTGGCGTCTTGACGGATTTCGTCTTGATCCTGCGAGACATCACCGAGCGGAGAAAGCTGGAGGCGCAACTCGAGGAAATGGCGAGAACCGACGGACTGACGAAACTCGCAAACCGCCGTGCGTTTGACGAAGTCTTGGAGCGGGAGTGGCGGCGAACCGTGCGCACCAAGGGGCAGATGTCGCTTGTCCTAATCGACATCGATAACTTCAAGGCTTTCAACGATCAGTATGGCCACCAGGTTGGGGACGACTGCCTGCGGGCCGTCGCCGCGGCAATCGCCGAAACCATCCGCCGACCGGGCGACACGGCGGCGCGTTATGGAGGCGAGGAAATCGCTGTTGTTCTTCCCGATACAGACGCGACGGGCGCCTGCGACGTCGCCGAGCGGCTTCGCGCGGCGGTGGAGGGGCTGCGTGTACCCCATGAGGGGAATCATGCGTTTGGTTGCGTCACGGTCAGCATCGGCGTTGCGACAGCGTTGTCGCGACTTGGCGGCACGGTGAGCATGCCCGAAAGCCTGCTCGCCGCTTCGGATGCGGCGCTCTACAAGGCTAAGCACAACGGCCGCAACCGTATCGAGAGCGGGATCTTGCTCGCGCCAGGCGGAATGCCCCGCGGCGCCTAGGACGCAAGGCATCGCGCACGCCGGCTGCGGCGCGATGAGGACTCGGTGAATGGCCACTTATGCGTTAGCCGGCCGACACTTTTGGCACATAGCCGAGGCGATCGATCAGATCGTTCAAGACAAGCTGACGCGCATGATGATCGGTCTGCGCGCATTGGTGCATTCGTTCGAGTTCTGCCCGGCGGTCCGGACAACAGTTTGCGTCGGCCTCTGCGGCGAGCCGATCCAATCGAGCCGTCTCCGCGATCGCGACGCTCGCACGATATTCGCGAATGGCATCGACGGTCAGGCGTTCGAGCTCAGGTTGGGCCATCCCTCCGAAGACGCGCTCTAGATCCCGATCGAGATCGGCACGGGGCGATCCATCATCATTTTTCGGAGCCACAATTTCTCACACAGGCTTGGTCAGCGGTGCGCCCCCGCCAACATTAATCCCTTGATCCCAAGCCGGGGGTTAGAAAACCGCGATTAGACGGTCCCTATGACCTTTAGCACCGAGGTACCTGGACATACGTCACAGGCCCCCGGCCATTAGGTCAGAGGATCCAGGTGCCGTCACGGCCGGCACCAACCGCTAATCGAGGGGTTTCTACGCCCCGAGGCAGCGCGTACTGCCCTGTGAATCCTTATAGATTGAAGAGAGGTTTGGCGCTAGCCGTAGAGAGCATTTGGTGAATTGCGGCGAGGTCGCGACGACATGGAGGGTATGGTGATGGTCGGTGGCGTCCGACAGGTGCTGTTCGATATTGAGGACGAAAATGAGCGTCTGCAGGGTGAGCTTGCATCATCCCGCATCGCGCGGCTGACCGAATATGCCGTCGCGCGCGCGAGTGGAGACGCCACCCTGCGCAGACTCGGATGGATCGCCGAGCGCCTGCACCTCGGGATTACCGAGATGACCGGCGACGAGACCCTCCTGCCCCGATTCCAATGATCTCGCGCGTGCCTATTCGGCGGCGTGTCCGCGACAAGACCCGTCCGGTCGCTGGTGAAGTTCACGCAATTCGGCGTGGACGTTCTGATCAGACCACCAAGCGTTCCGGCTGTGGCTAGATCAGTGAGAAATGCCCCGCCACGCCGGCGCTCTGAAAAACATTGCGGGCGACAAACGCGGCGCCAGCAATCTTCAGCATGCCGTTCGCATTGCCATGAAGAAGAAGCTACTCTGATCCGACGCGATGTGAGCATCAGAGCTCGGCCTTCCGCGGGACAGTGGCCGCGTTGCCAAGACGCTATTTCGGCTTGCCGACGCCGATGCCGCTCAGGTCGATCCGGATGCCCGCCTTGTTCGGATCATCCGGCTCCTTGACCTGCCCAGTGCTTTTTTCGGGGCCGCCCGTGGCGTCCGCCGCGTCGTCGCCGTCCACCGGCTTGTCGGCTTCGTCGGGATCACTGTTACGGGCCGGCGTGTTGCCGGGATCAGGCTGGTCAAACACATATTTTCCATCGAAATACCCCGTCGTCCACGCATCGACAGCATCGCGGAACGCCTCGTCGGCCGGCGTGCCATACCATTTCACCACGATCCGATAGACCTTGCCGAACAGCGCGGTGCCCATCCTGATGTTGGCGCAGGCATCGACCAGATCCGGCTTGAGCTCGGCAACGTCCTTCACGCCGAGCCCGGCTGGATACTGGGTCACGCCGACGCGGACCATCGCCTGGCCGACGTAACGGCGGACCAACTCCATCGCATCGTCCGGGGTTTTCGGCGGTGGCACGAGGATGACGCGGTTGCCTGCGCGGACAGTCACCGCGAGCGGATCGGGTAACCCGACCGCGCGAATGAACTTCTCGACGATGGCCGGCTTCAGACCCGGATCGGCGCATTGATGAATGGTGGCGGCATCGACCATGACGACCTCTTTCAGGTGTTGAACGAGAGCACGAGCGGGAGCCCGAACAGACGTGCCCAGGCTTGTGCGCTGGCTTGTTGAATGGCGAGAATGCTGGTGCCCGTGGTCCACCAATCGTTGCCGATCGCCACGAGCACGTCGGGCGCATGCAGCATCGATTGCAGGACCGGCCAGACGAGCAATTGCTCGTAACAGATCAGCGGTGCGACGCGCCGACCGGCGGTTTCGACGACGGGATCGCCGAAGAAGGTGGCCTTCGCGCCGCCGCCCTGCCCGATCCAGGCGTCCCAGGGCCGCCACATCGAGACCGGGACCGGCATGCGCTCGCCATAAAGGACACGCGTTCGGCCGGCCGTGATTTCCATCATGACGTTCGCGTAGCCTTCGCGATCGACGATCGCGGCGCCGGCGATCACGGCAACGCCCGAACCGCGAAGGCCGTCCATCCAGAAGCTGCTCATGGTCGGCGTCCACAGCCCGGCCGCGCTTTCCGGGAGCACGGCGACGCGCGCGCCGGCGGTGGCCGCTTCGCGCACCCGCCGCAGAAGCTCACGCGATTGCTCGAGATGCGGCGCCCGGCCCAGCGCACTCCCAAGTCCGGTGTCGAGGCCGATCCATCCGTCCGGCGGCGCCGGAGGGGTCCAGTGCCAAGCCGACCAGGTCGAAAACCCGGTCACCACGATCGCCGCGATGGGCCATTGGCGTGTCGTCATGGTCAGCAGGACCGCCGCCGTCGCGGCCAGTCCCCACCACCCCCATCCGGGAAACAGAACGCCAGCTGCGGTGATTGGCTGCGCCCACCCCACGATCCCGAACGGCGGCACGCTCATGAGGATCACCGCAAGGCCAAACCGGAGCGCCCTCCCCCATCCCGGCCGCCCCTGCCAGAGCACCGCGTGAACGAGGACGAAGGCCGTCGCGGCGCCGATCCAGAAAGCGATGCCGACTCCGAAGTCTGTTCCGTAGAAATTGGCAACGCCATGCGGAAGGCCGCGCGAGGCGGCGAGGAAATAGGCGGCCGAAGCCGCAGCGGCGGTCAACCTTGACCGCGCCAATGCCCATAGTGCTGGAAACGCGAGCGCCAACGGGAGAGCAAGGACATCGCCGCTCCAGGCGATGACGCCGACGAGCGCGGCCGCCGCCGTGAGCAGCGCCGGCATAAGTCGGTCAAGGATCGAAGGTGAAGACCGGGCGCGCGAGGCCGAGAAGGCCTGTCGAGGGGACCGGCCCGAAATATCGGGAGTCATAGGAACCTGCGTAATTGGAGTGGAGATAGAGTTCGCCGGCCGGAACGATGCCGCCGGCAAACGGTGTGAGTGGATGACCGGCGGCGTCCGTGTGCCGGACATCTGAATCGGGCAGAGGATGACCGCCGATCGACACCCGATCGGCGACATCGATCTGTTGGCCGGCGATCGCCGCGACGGTCTTGATCAGCGGGCTCAGGCCGCCCGGGCAGGAACCGCGCCGGATGTAGCCGCGCTCCAGGGCCTGCTCGAATTTCACCGTGACCGGCGGACAGATGAAGATGCGATCGCCGACCGCCGCTGGTCGATCGAGCGCCTCGATCCGCCACAGGCCGAGTGGAAAGCTTCGCGTCATGTTGATGCGCAGTCCGGCCCACCATCCGGCGATCACGATCCCGGTGGCGATCGCGGCGCCTGCCGTCAGGATGGAGATCAGATTGCGCCGACGGGTCATTTCAGGGTCTGTCCCTGGCGCTGTGTCTGGCGTTGCGCCTCGGCCTGCTTGAGCGCCTGCGACGTGCGTTCCTGCGCCGCGAGTTGTTGCGCGGCGCGCATCGAAGGCCAGGCCTCCTTCAGCTGCTCGCGACGTGCGGGATCCATGCCGCTCGCCGCCTTGTCGAAGGCCGGTCCCTTCGGCTCGCGCGCGCCGTTTGCCAGGAATGTCCGGTCGCCGAACCGCTCGGCGACCGCTTTGTTGAAACCGTCGATCTCGGCCTTCGCCATCCGGTCCGCCAGCGCGAACTCGAGCGCGCTCGGCAGATCGTTGCGGTCGATGGCGTCGCGGACGCGCTCGAGCACGCGTCGCGCGTCGCGCGACAAAGCGGGGATGTCGACGGACACCCGATGGCGGATCGCCCGCTCCTCGGCCTCGTGCTTGTGCTCGGCCTCCGCGCGCAGGCGCAGATAGCGTTCGATGTCCCGCGTCAGCGCCGGCACGTTGGCCTCGGCGCGCTCCCGCTCGCGCTTGTCGGTCCTGCTGGCGAGAATGCCGGTCTTGCCGCGCAGGGATCCGAAGGACTCCGGTTTTGCGCCAAGCCGCTCGAGCGTTGTGGCAGCCGCCGCGGAATCCCTCAGCATGGCGTCCATGGCGGTCGCCTTGAACGCGGCTTCCGGCTCTGCGAAGACGAGCCGGAAGCGCGTCGAGACGTCTTCCCATTGCTTCTTCAAGGCGGGATCAGCGAGGATCCTGTCCTCGATCGTATCCGGTATGGATTTGGGGAATGTGGTGACGCCGGCGACCATCGGCGGGGCCTCCTTCTTTGTGGCGGCGAGGGTTGAAGTGCGGGCATCGACCAGGCCGAGCTTCACGCCGGCGGTGCGCAGGCGCCGTGCGAGGCCGGTCAGTTTTTCTTTCTGGCGGAGCGTCCAGCGAACGCGGTCGCGGGCCAGCGTGCGGGCGACCTGGACGATATGGAGACCGCGGTTCGAGGCGTAGCGCAGCGCCTCGCGATAGAAGCGCCCGGCGGCGTAATCGAGCGTGGTTTCCTTGGCGTTCAGACGCGAGAGCACCGCGATCAGGCCGCCGTTGAATGCGAAGGAGCGGCGGCCGTAATAGAGCGCCACATCCTCGCGATGCCGGGTCATGGCGACATAGGTCAGGTGGCGGTCGAGCGAGAGCGTCGCCAGTACCTTCACGCGGTCGACGGTGGCGCCCTGTGCCTTGTGGACGGTCGTGGCATAGCCATGGTCGACGTTGCGGTAGAAGCGCTGATCGACCTCGACACGCCGGCGATCGGCGCCATCGCCGATCTCGGCGACGAAGCGCCGGGGCGCGGCTTCGACGACCTTGCCGATCATACCGTTCTTGACGCCGAGCGAGCCCTCGTTGCGGAGGAAGACGATCTGATCGCCGACCGCGAAACGGCGCTCCCCCTCCTCCGTTCGGAACGCGTGTCCCTCCTCCAGCAGACCTCGCTCGATGAGTTTGCCGCGCGCCATGTCATTCAGCGCGCGGACGTCGCGGCGCAGGTGCGCGAGGATCAGCGACGACTTGGCTGGATCATAGTCGCGGTTCCAGTCGGCGATGAGATTCTCGATCGCCTCCGCCTTGAGCTCGGACCCGAGAATGCGGCCGTGCCCGCGATAGGCCGAAAGCGCTTCGGCGATGCGGCCGCGGGCAAAATCAAGCGAAGCGTCGCGCATCCATGGCGTGCGCTGGCGATAGATCGTATCGAGCTCGGCATAGCCGATGCGCTCGACGACGGCGCGAAATGCCGCGCCCGCCTCGATCGGCTGAAGCTGATCGGGATCGCCGACCAGGACGAGCTTCGCGCCGGCGCGCGAGGCCGCTTCCACGAAAGTCGCCATCTGGCGCGAGGCGATCATGCCGGCCTCGTCGATCACCATGACGGTGTTGGCCTCGAGCCCATCGCGGCCATTCTGCCAGCGCAGCTCCCAGGACGACAGCGTGCGCGAGGGGATCCCGGCTTCCTTCTCCAGGCCCTCGGCCGCCTTGCCGGCGAGCGCCGCACCGACGACGCGATAACCAGCCGCTTCCCAGACCTCGCGGGCGGCGCGCATCATGGTGGTCTTGCCGGCGCCGGCGCGTCCAACCACGGCGGCGATCCGTGCCGGCGTGGTGATATGGGAGATCGCCGCGCGCTGCTCCGCCGAGAGTTGCGCATGACGGGCCAGCGCCACCTCCGCTGCCTCCTCCCGGACGCCAAAGCCTCGCGCCGAGGCGAGATGGACCGCGCGTCGCGCCATCTCGGATTCGAGGCGGATCAGCTCGCGTGTCGTGTGACGGGCCGGCGTCCGCGCGCCCGTCGCGAAATCGATGCCCTCGGCCTGCAGGCGTACGACCTCCGGGCTTTGCAGGATGCGGTTCAGCAGATTCTGAAACGTTCCGGGATCGTCGACATAGCGATGCAGCACCTTGGCGATATCCCGCTCATCGAAGACGCTCTTCTCGCGGGTGACGATGTCGAGCACGATCTCGGGGCGGCGCCCAATACGGCTGGCGCTTTCGGCCCGGCTCTCCTCAAAAGCCTCAAGCCGATCGAGCCGTTGCGGCCCGCTTTGATGCCTGGACTTGCGGTCGATCGCCTTGGCCGCGACGCCGACATGGGTGGTCGGCACGACGTCAATACCGCGCTCGGCGTAGGAGCGGCCGTCCACCCGAATCTCGAGGCCGGCCAGCGCGAGATGATGGTTCTGCAGGTCGATCCATCGCGCTCGCTGCGCAAGGAACTCGTCCTTGTCGCCAGCCCAAAGCGCATAGCGGATCTTGCCCGCCTTGGTGCGCAGCGGCTGTCCATCGTCGTCGACGACGGCGACTTTCTTTCCGCCGAATCCGCTCTCGGCTAGCGGGCGCAGCGTCGTCATCAGGTGGACGTGCGGATTGCCGGGCTCGTCGTGATAGACCCAGTCCGCGACTTGCCCGCGCGACAGAATCTCCTGCGCCACGAACGCGCGCATCAGGTCAATGTTCTGTTCGGTCGTGAGCTCGACCGGCAGGGCGATGATCGCCTCCCGGGCGAACTGGGCATCGGAGCGCTTCTCGAACGCCTCGACCGCATTCCAGAAGGTTTCGGCCGCGCCGGACGCGGATCGGTCGGCAATGAGGGCCCGCACCCAGGCCGGAGCATCGGGCGGCAGCAGAAATTCCTCATGCGCGAGGTTGCGCTTGTTGGAATAGTCGACGGTGCGGGCCTCGGCGTCGTGGTCCATGCGGGCGCAATGGCGATAGGCGGCCGACACGACGGCGCTGCCGCCATTGCCGCGGCCGATGATCTGGACGGTGAAGTGGGTGATGGCCACGGCAGTCACGATTCCGGTTGAGCGAACATGATGTTCGTCGGGATCGGCCCGCCCATTCGGGGCGGGAAGCAGGACGTCGCGTCAGCGACGTATAACTGCGCCCTTGGAGCCGCTCCTTCGGAACGGCGGGATGATCTTCCAAAGCGTCGGCTTCGCCGACCCCGTTAATTACCGGGGTCGCGCTTCGCGCTCTCCCCGGGTTTCCTGTCAGCGCTTCGCGCAGAACGGACAGGAAAGGTCTTTCGGAATGAAAAAGCCCTCGCGGCAAATCAGGGACGAGATCGCACGGCTTCAGGAACAACTGAAGCAGGCGGAGACACGCGAGGCCGAGCGCATCGGCCGCATCGCGCTGAAAGCCGGATTGGGCGAGATCGAGATCGAGGAAGGGGCGCTGCTGTCCGCTTTTGAGGAGATCGCCGGCCGATTTCGCAAGGGCGGGGGCCGGGCCACGAAGGCGACCGCGACCATCCCGTCTAGCGCGCCTGCGGGCGCGGCTGAACAGGGCTGAGCGCATGCGCCGGTCAGACGCTAGCGACGCCCGAAAGAAGGATACCCGCGAGAAGATCGAGCTCGGCGGACTGATCGTGAAGGCAGGGCTACGCTATGAAAAGCGCGCGCTGCTGCTCGGCCTGCTGGTGGACGCCGCCGATCGGCTGCGGGCCGACGAGACTGAACGCGAGCGCCTGACGGCGATCGGCGCGAGGACGTTTGGTCATGAAGGCCGGTAAGGTCGCCTTGGCGATCGCGCCGGCGGTGCTGATGGCGGGCCTATGCCTCGCCATCAGCGGAATCGAGACGTGGCTGTCGAAATTCGGGGCGACGCCGAACGCGCGCCTGATATTTGGTCGGATCGGCATCGCCCTGCCCTATGTCCTGGCGGCCGCAGCCGGCCTCATCGTCCTGTTCGCGGCCGCCGGCGCGAACGCGATCCGCTCGGCCGGATGGGGCGTCGTCGCCGGCAGCCTGCTCGTGGTGGCGATCGCGGCGTCGCGGGAGATCGCCCGCCTGCATTCCTTCGCCACCGCGGTTCCGCCCGGGGAGCGCCTTCTCGCCTATGCCGACCCCGCGACCATCATCGGGGCGACGGTCGCGGCGCTCGTAGCGGTGTTCGGGCTGCGTGTCGCGATGAGCGGCAATGCCGCCTTCGCGGCTGCCGCCCCAAGGCGTGTCCGGGGGCGGCGCGCCATCCATGGCGAGTCCGACTGGATGACGATGGCGCAGGCCGAGCGGCTGTTTTCGGAGGCTGGCGGCATCGTCGTCGGGGAGCGCTATCGCGTCGATCGCGACACGGTCGTCGACCGCCCCTTCCGGTCCGACGATGCCGAGACATGGGGGACCGGCGGCCGGTCGGCCCTGCTGTGCTTCGATGCTTCTTTTGGTTCGTCCCACGGCATCGTCTTCGCAGGTTCGGGCGGCTTCAAGACGACGTCGGTCACCATCCCGACGGCCCTCAAATGGGGCGGATCGCTTGTGGCGCTCGACCCGTCGAATGAAGTAGCGCCGATGGCGATCGATCACCGGCGTGCGGCAGGCCGCGCCGTGCATGTCCTCGATCCGCGAGAACCGGGAAACGGCTTCAACGCCCTCGACTGGATCGGGCGTTTCGGCGGCACGAAAGAGGAGGATATCGCGGCAGTCGCCTCATGGATCATGAGCGACAGCGGCGGGCCGCGCGGCGTGCGTGACGAATTTTTCCGCGCATCCGCGCTTCAACTGCTGACCGCGCTGATCGCCGATGTCTGCCTGTCCGGACATACCGAGGAAAGCCGGCAAACCCTGCGACAGGTCCGCGCCAATCTGTCGGAACCAGAGCCGAAGCTGCGAGCGCGGCTTCAGGCGATCTACGACAATTCAGGGTCGGAGTTCGTGAAGGAGAATGTCGCCGTGTTCGTCAATATGACGCCAGAGACATTCTCGGGCGTCTATGCCAACGCCGTGAAGGAAACGCACTGGCTTTCCTATCCGAACTATGCGGCGCTGGTGTCGGGCTCGACTTTCTCCAGCGATGATATCGCAGGCGGCGAGACGGACGTCTTCATCAATCTCGACCTGAAGACGCTGGAGACGCATGCGGGGCTGGCCCGCGTGATCATCGGATCCTTCATGAACGCGATCTATAATCGAAATGGCGAGGTGAAGGGTCGGGCTCTGTTCCTTCTCGACGAAGTCGCACGCCTCGGCTTCATGCGGATTCTCGAGACCGCGCGCGATGCCGGGCGCAAATACGGCATTACCCTCCTCATGCTGTTCCAGTCGATCGGCCAGATGCGCGAGACCTATGGCGGCCGTGATGCGGCAAGCAAGTGGTTCGAGAGCGCGAGCTGGGTCAGCTTCGCGGCGATCAACGACCCTGACACGGCCGAATACATCTCGAAGCGCTGCGGCACGACCACGGTCGAGATCGATCAGGTCAGCCGGTCGTCGCAGGCGTCGGGTTCGTCGCGCACGCGTTCAAAGCAACTCGCCTCGAGGCCGCTGATCCAGCCTCACGAAGTGCTGCGCATGCGCTCCGACGAACAGATCGTCTTCACGGCCGGCAACGCGCCGCTGAGATGTGGCCGGGCCATCTGGTTCCGGCGCGACGACATGAAGGCCTGCATCAGGAAAAGCCGGTTTCAAGCGGGAGGCAAACCATGAGCGCAGCGCGCAGCCTCCTGATCAGCACGGTCCTCGCGCTGGCTGTGCTCAGCACCCTGTGGATCGCTAACGACGATCGGTTCGGTCGGCCAGCGGCACTTCCACATCGCGACACATCAATCGAGAAATTCACGATCTCACCGCTACTTCGGACCGATGCGTTCGAGGCGAAGTTCAATATCTGCGACGGCCCGATCCGGACGAACTGCGTCGTCGACGGCGACACGTTCTGGTTCAAGGGTGACAAAATCAGGATCGCCGATATCGACGCTCCGGAGATCTCGTCACCGTTCTGCGAAGACGAGAAGCATGTCGGCGAGGTGGCGCGCGACAGGCTGCTCGCGTTGCTGAATGCTGGCAGGTTTTCGCTCCAGTCAGGATGGCGCGATGCCGATCGGTATGGTCGCAAGCTACGCACCGTTACGCGCGATGACCGATCCCTCGGCGAACGGCTCGTCGAGGAAGGGCTCGCGCGCCGCTGGAACGAACCTCGGCGGGACTGGTGTGTGCGCGATTGAAGGCGCGCGCAGGCAATCCGGCAAGGATTGCGGCCGCAAAAGGGAAAGCGGTCGCACCCGGAATGATAAAGGAAACCACGGCGCCGACGAGGCGCCGTGTCAGCTTGCCGGCCGGGCGGCCGGCCCAGGAGGCCGAGGAGGGATCCTTCGCGACGGGATTGGCCGGTCGATCCGGTCGACCGCGTCTTGCGAGAGGATTGTCACCCGAATGGGCGCAGACCGCTCCCGGGCTGCGGGAGCGCCGCCCTGGCGGCGCGAGTAGAGCCGTTCCCCGAAGGGGGCTCGCCCAAGCCTTCTCTTCCGACCGGGAGAAGATCTGCGCAACACCGGCCCTCGTGAGCCGACAAAAGCAGATCGTGAGTCAAGGCGTCACGCCATTACGACGCTGACGGCCGAGCCTGCGGCTCCGGATCTGGGAAGTTGGCGCGCAGGTACTCGGTCGCTGCCTCCACCGTCGGGAATGAAGCAAGTTCCAGCATCTCCTCGTCGGGCCGCTGGGACTGCCGGACCACCGTGACCCGACCTTCGTCAAGGCAGGTACAGGGCCGCTCCCGGAACTTCAGCCATTCCGTTTGCTTCGCTTCCGCCAGTGCGCAGGCGGCATCGTAGTCATCCGCGATGCCGAGATGGGTCGAGCGGTCCCATGCTCCGCCGTTCAGGCATCGCACCTCGATGCGGGCGTCCGAACGGGTGAGGCCGTAGGGACGATCCCACCATTGATCGAGCTGCGCCTTGCTGCGAGCTTCGTTCGGGGTGGCGTCGAAGGCCTTGGGCAGTTTGGGATCGAGTGGAATCCGGTTCGGCATGTGTATCCTCTGGGGCAAAAATGCCAGACGGCGAGGCAAATTGGGAGAGTAAAATGCCAGCCGGAATCGAGAATTCCGGGACCGTCGTCGCCGGCCTGGTCGGCGCGACGCTGGAACGGATCGCGCCATCCCCGGTGCAACTGACCGATCGGAAAAATGAATCAGTGGTGTCGGCTCGATTCATTAATCGAATTGGACACCGATTCCCGATGAAGCGAGAATCGGTGCATGCCTCAGCTTGAGCCGGAGCCGCTTCATCTTCGCCGCATCGATGCCGCCCGCAATATGCGGCGGTTCTACCTGCTGTCGATCCAGCCGACGCTGTTTGGCGGCGCGGCGCTGGTGCGCAACTGGGGCCGGATCGGCACGAGCGGTCAGACGATGATGCAGACCTTCGACGACAGCGCTAAAGCCGGGGAAGCGTTCGGGAAGCTCGAACGGACGAAGCGCCGCCGGGGCTATGGCCCGGCGGCGGAGGAAGTCTGATCGGCCGCCGATTCCTCGTCCGCAGAGGCGGCGTTGCGCTGTCGGATGAGGTCGGCCAATTCGACTTCTAGCGCCTTGCGCTCCGCGGCGGTGAACAGGCAGTTGCGCAGCTCGGCGCGCAGTTCCTCGACGGTGTCGACGGTCATGATCGCGTCTCCGTTGCAAAAGAAGAAGGCCCCGCCTGGTGGCGGAGCCTTCTGGCGGAGCCTCAGTCCCGGTTCGGCCGGGACCAGATCAACTGGAGGCCTTCCTCGCCTTCCACCTCGATCAGGGTGGCGTAGATCGGAGCGGGGAAGCTCGGGTCGTCCAGCTTGACCGAGAGGTAGTCGCGCTCGGTGTCCTTGGCGATCTTCTGCCAGGCGGCGCCGAGCTCGACATTGCCCGAGTAGATGCGGAAGTGCGGACCCTTGTCGGAGGGCGTTTCGACACGGACCAGCTTGGCCTTGACGTTGAGGTTGAGGGTCTTGATGGCGCCGGAGAAGCCGTTGCCCGTGGAGGTGAAGGTGCCGATGGTAGCCATTGTCTCATTCCCTTGGTTTTCTCGGGCCGCGCCTATCGCGACCTCGATGGCGGTCGTGAGACCGGAGGCGATCGACCCGCACCCGAAGGGCCGGCACGCAGTAGAGGGCGGCCGGCAGCGACTTTCTTGAACCGCGAGGAATGGCGCGCAGCGCCAGGGGAAGAAAGTCGAGGACGGACGTTGCGGGGACAAGATCGAGAGCCCGCGCAGCGGGATCGGCCTTCGGTTAGACCAGCCGTAATTGAGGACGCAGATGGGCGTGCCCGTCGCGAAAACATTTGGAATGAAGACAGGCGTTCCTGGCCCTTTGCATTACGGTAACGAGCGCGGGCAGCGAGACGCGATCGTCCTCACCCAGGCCAGCTTGGAGCCGCGTATCCCAGGCCGATAAGTCCAGTCGGCTGCGGCCACGAATTTCGAGGACTCCGTCGGGGCCGGCGCCGCAAGCCCGACAAGATACCTGGTGACGAACCGGGTATGCTGCCTCGCCCTGCTCCCGCTGCATCCATGCCGCCAATCATCGGTGGAGGCGGTAAGGTCCAACGATCGCGTCTGCCGCAATCGCGCACGATGTTCCTAAGAGGGTTTTGCCGCGAGGACGGGCCTTGGCTTGGCCGCCATCACGGAGCCTGTGACAACAAGCGCCAACAAGCGGCGTTGCTGTCTGTGCGTCGGCATCACACACCGCACATGCCTTCGCACTCGTTCGGCCACAGATCGAGCTGGCCATGATCGGCAGCGGTCGAGAGATCGGCCTCGTCGAGGGGTACGCAGGAGCGATGCAGAAAGACCTCGCCGCGGATTCCGCGCACACCGGAGCGAAGCGCCTGGTCGGCGCCGACGGCATCGGCCCACGCGGCGGCGTCGTGATCGCGAATGTGGCGCCAGCGGGCGTTGTCGTGGAACGGACAGCCGATGCATGCGCTCTTTGGGGGGATCGGATAGCCGTGCCGCCGCAGCCAGGCGAGACAATCCTGTCGGCACATCCGTTCTTCGATCAAGGGAAAACGCTTGACCTGCCAGGGTTCGAAACTCGGCTTGGCGCGGATGATCTCATCGGTCGAAATGCCGATCCAGGATTCCACAACCGGGAAGTCAGGAGACCGTTTTCGCGTCAGACCGGCGAGCTCGCGCAGCTTGCGGCGGATCGGCACGATCTTGAACTCGCTCGTACATTGCCGGCGGATCATCCCGATCGAGACGGTCTCGGCCGCGGTCCGGCGCCGGCCGATCTCGATCAGTTCGCCGTCATCATCCTCGTCGAGGATCGGGACCTCGGCGCCCGCCGGCGTCACGGTCCTGGTGAAGGCGGGGATCGACGCCCAGCGCCGGCCTTCGCCGGCGGCGATGAGCTGCTCGCGGATATTTCCGGCCGAGACGACGTGGACGGGAAACGGCAACACGTTGCCGGATATCAGCCAGTCGAGGTGCTCGTAAACCGCGGCGGGCTCCCAGCCGGTGTCGGCGAAAATCGCGCAGTCGGGCATGGGCCCGACTTCGCCATGGGCGGCGAGCAGCGCGAGCGTGGTGGATTGAACGCCAGCGCCGAGGCTGAGCACACGAAGGCGGATCGGGGAGAGCGAAGCGCGCTCCCCTTCAAGGCGCGGAGCGTGAAGCATCAGGCTGCCTCCCGCTCGCTGTCGCTCTGCGGCTGCAAGGTGTGCAGATAAGCGGCCGCCCGCTGCGCGTGGGCCGCGGCGGAGAAGATCGCCCGCTTGTCGTTGGAAAGGACGGTCAGCCAACTTGCCAGGTAGGCGGCGTGATCCGGTCGCGGCTCGAGTTCGGGCACGATGCCGAGATCGGCGCAGACCAGCGCGGACCCTATTTCGGCACAAAGCTCTTCCCTCGCGCGTTCACTGCGATCTTTCGCGTAGCGGCTGAGATCGCGGCCGACGCGACGGGACTCCGCCGTCCAGTGAATATGCTCATGGCTGAGCACCGCGACGTAAGACGCAGCATCACGAAACGCCTCGAACGGCGGCATCTGGATGTGATCGGTCGACGGAGAATAGAATGCGCGCGAACCGCCATGCTCGATCACGGAGCCGGTATTGGCGAAAAAGCGATCGGCATGGGCGATCCGCTCGATCGGATCGATGACAGGCGCCGGCCGGTGATAGAAATGCTCCGGCAGGTCCTCGATCTGCTCGACGTTGAAGACCGTGTAGGTCTTCAGGAACGGGATGTCCCGTTCGACCTCGCCGCCGTGGTCGTCGGTTTCTGTCTTGGTGAACCGGCTCGCATAGATGACCATCGCGCCCGACTCGCCCTTGCGGACATGGCCGCCGAGCTCGATCGATTGCTTGAACGTCATCCAGATCGGCGAGGTGAAGCCCCGCGCCATGGCTTCCGACCACAGCAGCAGCACATTCATGCCGGTGTATGGCTCGCCGTTGTGGCGCAGCGGTCGCGTAACTCGGCCGCCGGCATGGCCGGCGTTCCAGGGCTGCACCCAGGGGCGGACGCCCTTCTCCAGATCGGCGAGGATGCGTTCGGTGACCCGCGCATAAACGTCGGCGCGGCCGCCTTCTCTTTTCTCGGTCATTTTTCAGAACCTCCGTTTTCGGAGGCCGCGTCCATCGCGGCCCCGTCACGGCGGTCCGTTGCCGGGGAATTCAGGGGGTCGGCGCACCCTTGGGCCGCAACGAAGTGGAGGGCGGCAACCCCGCTGCGCCGACCGCCGGCCCTGGCAGGACCCGCTGCCGGAACGGGGCCGCGATGGCGCGGTCCGCTTTTCCTCTCCCCCGTCCTCTCTTGCCGTTTACCCGGCATCTCCCCGACGATCATCCTGACCGCCCTCGGCAGGGGGGCTGGTTATGTGCTCGCCGAGTGGTTCGGCGAGCGCGTTTGTCGCTCGACGACGTTGGGCGTTAGGCTCGGGTCTTTGGTGAGGTGAAGCGCAGGCACCGCCCCTGAACGACACGATGCTCGTCGCAATGGCGATCGGACACGATCGCTATCTCGTTGCGCGCAACCTGAAGGACACGAAGTCGTCGGGCACGATGGTGTTCGATCCTTGGAACGAGGACGCGCGGAAGTCTCCCCCCGAGTT